>JBCCLK010000161.1:0-1501 GCA_039026935.1 Pseudomonadota bacterium | reverse complement strand
TCAGAGAGCTGCAAATGGGCGCGCTGCGCCGGATGAGGAAGAACAGGCGGCCATTCTTTCAGCAATGTTGCTGGTTGCAGTGTCTCAGGGCCGCACGACAAGGGAAGAGATCGCGGATATTTTCCGGATCGTAACTCAACATGACGTTGCTGATGACCTGATCAGTGTTGTCTATGATCGATATCGCGAGATGGTGGAGAGTGGCGCGGCGCAGCATCGCATGGCTGTCGTCTCTACCAGCATCGGCCGGCGGCGCACTTTGGCCGCCGCTCTCATCATGGGGTGCGTTGCGCGGCCAGCGACCGTTCAAACCACGGAATTGATTGAGGATATCGCGCTCGACATTGGTGCATCATCCGAAGACGTTGCGGCGGCACGGGCGTCACTAAAAACGTGGCAAGATGGGTTTGCGTCCGTGCCTGGCGTATCGCCGGTAACCGTTCTGCGTCACCGACGGCTGAAGCTTCTGCCTGCCTAATTCAAGATTCGATTGCGGTCCGAAGTTTGGCAATCGCCGACGGCAGTGCCTCTTGATACATGATCCGGTCAGTATATCGCCCATTCCCGTCGAAGAGCAAAACCGAAGCTGAGTGATCCATCGTATAATCACCGTCGTCGAGTGGTACTCTCGCCGCATAAATTCTAAAGGCTTCCAGCGCTTTATCGATGTCCTCTTGGCTTCCCGTCACACCGCGTGTGCCATCCAACCATCCTACATACTCGGTCAGCATATCTACTGTGTCACGGTCAGGGTCGACGGTCACAAAGTAGAACGCCATGTCCTTTGATGCAGGGTATTCTTCTTGCCAAGTCAGAATATCACCAACAGTCGTCGGGCAGACATCCGGGCAGTGTGTGAAGCCGAAGAAAACAGCCGTTGGACCTTCCTTGAGCGTATCTTCGGTGAAAGACCCACCGCCCGTCATTTCCAGCGCGTAATCGCCTCGACCAAGTGTGTCGAGCACGCTGGCATTCATTCGCGGGGATATTATGCCTACCCATGCCAGAGCTGACAGATTTATAGCGACCAGGCCCCAGAGAAGGAGGCGCAGCTTTTTTGGCGACATTTTTGTTCCCTCAATCCGCTGTGGGTTTGGCCCTAGGAGCCGTGACCCGAGTGATCCATGCTACGAGCACCTTTGCCTAAGATGCTGAAGGGAATGGTCACTGTGCCCGCGTTCTGAAATTCGAGCGTTGCTTCAACCATCTCGCCTTCAACCAAAGGCTCGTTCAATTGCATAAACATCAGATGATAACCGCCAGGTTTCAACTCCACCGAGCTACCGGCAGGGATCACAAGTCCGTCAGAAAGCTCGCGCATCCGCATTGTGTCGCCATCCATGGCCATTTCATGGACCTCACCGCGCTCAGCGATGGTGGTTGAGACTGCGATGAGTACATCGTCTTCAGTGCCCATATTGGCGATCGTCAAAAAGGCGCCGGCCACAGGCTGGTTGGGAAGCGTCGCACGGGCAAATGGGGCTTTAAGCATCAAGTCACC
>JBCCLK010000160.1:0-1508 GCA_039026935.1 Pseudomonadota bacterium | reverse complement strand
GTCGGCTTCATGCCGAACTATCTCGGCCACCCGGACAACTACATCGAAGCAAATGCGCTCGCCACACCTGCACATATTGTGCCGGAATGGTACTTCCTGCCGTTCTACGCGATCCTGCGCGCCTTTACGCCCGACGTTTGGATCGTGATGTTCGCAGGCTGGATCACAGGCGGGATCGTCGACGCGGCTTTCTTCGGGGTGGTTGCCATGTTTGGTGCGATCATCGCGCTGGCGCTGGCCCCATGGCTTGACACGTCGTCGGTCCGTTCGGCGCGCTATCGCCCGATGCTGAAGTGGTGGTTCTGGTTGTTGGTCGTCGACTTCTTTGTGCTGATGTGGGTGGGCGCGATGCCTGCTGAGGAACCGTACAACACGATTGCCTTGATTGCGGCGACCTACTGGTTTGTCTACTTCCTCGTCATCCTGCCGTTGATGGGCGTGATCGAGAAACCGACATCACCGCCAGAGACAATCGAAGAAGACTTTGCCGCACATGTGCGTGGTAGCGATGCGGGCCGTGCCCCTTCGGCGCAGCCTGCGGAATAAGGAGAGACTGCAAAATGTTCATGAGACTTGCAGCGACAGCGGCTGTTGCCGTGATGCTGGCGACCGGTGCTTCGGCCGCCGGTAAGCCTGCGGGCAAGGTGCCGAACGTCGACTTTTCCTTTGACGGCCCGTTCGGTTCCTATGACACCAACCAACTGCAGCGCGGTTTGCAAATCTACACAGAGATTTGCTCCGCCTGCCACGGCCTGAAGTTTGTGCCACTGCGCACGCTGAGTGATGAAGGCGGTCCTGAACTGCCGGAAGACCAGATGCGGGCCTATGCGGAGTTCTATGAGGTCTTTGACCCTGCAATTGACGATTTCCGCACCGCAACGCCCAGCGACCATTTTCCGGAATCGAACCTGGAAAACGCACCGGACCTGAGCCTGATGGCAAAGGCCCGTGCCGGGTTTCACGGACCCTATGGTTTGGGCATCAACCAGTTGATGAACGGTATTGGTGGTCCCGAATACATCACAGCGCTTCTTACCTCTTACACCGGTGAGGAAAAGGAAGAGGCGGGCGCGGTTCTTTATGAGAACTCGGTCTACCCGGGCGGCTGGATTGCGATGGCTCCGCCGCTTTGGGGAGATGACGTCGAGTTTGCGGACGGCCACACAACGGACTTGCAGCATCTGTCCGAGGACGTGTCGGCGTTCCTGATGTGGACGGCGGAACCCAAGCTGATTGCACGCAAGCAGGCTGGTTTTGTCGGCGTTGTCTTTTTGACCGTGCTCTCTGTGCTGCTGTACCTCACAAACAAGCGCATTTGGGCACCGGTGAAGGCACGTTACAAAAAGTAAGCGTACTGCCCTTGATGATGGATTGAGCCCTGCCTTTTGGCGGGGCTTTTTCTTTGCGTGCCGTACCTTGAGGTGTGAACCGTCCACCCACTGGTGTTCGGTTCAGGGGCTAAACCACCAGCCATCGGCCGCCCCACGCATTTTTTTAACCAGAGAAGG
>JBCCLK010000159.1:0-1511 GCA_039026935.1 Pseudomonadota bacterium | reverse complement strand
GCGGCGACGGGTTGGCCATTGATAAAGGCGCGAGAGGGTCCCTTGCGCGGAATCGTTCGCTTTAGAAGGAGTGTTTCCTGCTTTGAAAATGCGACGCCCTGGCATTCAAGGCTCTTCCACGCTGCGTGGTCAGGGTCGAGCGCAAACTCTGCTGCGAGGGTCGCTTGGTCGGCACCTGCCCGGATTTGGTCGCGGCTGACACTGCCCCCGAGCACAATGCTCAACGCGTCTAAAATGATGGACTTTCCCGCCCCGGTTTCTCCAGTGAGCGCCGTGAAACCATCAGATGCCTCCACATCGAGGCGATCAATCAGGACAAAGGAACGGATTGAGAGTGCATACAACATACCCCCTCATACACTTGGAACAAAATAAGAACAAGTCCTAACTGCCACCCGGGATCAGACGCTGCAACCAGGTCCGCCGTTGCGCTTCGGTTGGGGCCTCAGGATCCAGGCCTTCACCGCTCAGCAAACGATATGAATATCGATACCAGACGCTCTCCGGGTAGTTGTATCCGAGCACAGCGCCGGACGCTAAAGCTTCTTGCTTCAAGCCCATCGACAGGTAGACCTCGACCAAGCGGTGCAAAGCCTCGGGGGCATGGCTCGTCGTATCATACTCACTGACCACAGTTTTAAATCGATTGACCGCCGACAAATGCTGATTGCGACGCAAATACCATCGGCCGATTTCCATCTCTTTACCGGCCAACTGGTCGCGCACCATGTCCAGTTTGACCGATGCATCACGGGCATAATCGGTCTCCGGATAGCGGCGGACAACATCAAGCAGCGCATCGCGCGCCAGCTCGGTGGTTTTCTGGTCACGTCCGACATCCATGATTTGGTCGAAATAGCTGACCGCAATCAAATAGTACGCGTAAGACGCGCCTTGTCCGGCCGGATTGAGCGAAATGTAGCGCTGGGACGTCGAAATCGCTTCATCATATTGCCGGGATTCATAAGATGCGAAGGCTGACATTAAGGAGGACCGCCGTGCCCATTCTGAATAAGGGTGCTGGCGTTCGACTTCATTAAACAGCAAGATCGCTTGGTCATAATCGCGCTGGTCCAACTCATCCGTGGCGCGTGCATAAAGTTGCTCGACCGGCCGCTCGACATAGGCCAGCTCCTGGCGACGATTTGAATTCTGACACGCCGTCAGAACGAACGCCGCAGCGGTCGCGATGCAGAGAACAAATTTGAGCTTAAGCATCATCATTCCAGTGGTTGCCCGATTGGCAGTTTCCTCAGCGCGGCTGATTTGTAAAGACAATCACTGTCTCAAATGTCGCACTCCGTGCAGGGGTCACAGACTTGTCATACCTCCGCGCAGCTCTAGTTCTCTATTTGATATGGTATGGGCTATCCCGCCACGCCTCGTGAGGACACGATGACAGAGACAGAAACATCCACCCTAAGCGCTGGGGACGTCGATCGCTTGGTCGGGGACCGAATTCGCCGTCGGCGGATCCTTATGGGGCTCACTCAAGACCAATTGGGTGAATC
>JBCCLK010000158.1:0-1541 GCA_039026935.1 Pseudomonadota bacterium | reverse complement strand
CTTGTTGATCCATCGCCGCACGCCAATCCTTGAAGTCACTGACAGCACCGGGATTAGCCGCCGCCCATTCTGGATGCCAGATAGCCGCTGCCTGCTCCGAGGCAAACGCCTGAGCGCCCAACTGACTAGCGCGCGCGAGCATGGCATCGACCTCTGCTTCCGACTCCGGCGTGGAGGCCAGACCCGCGCAGCAAAGAGCCATGCCCAGCGCACGCTCCCCCAACCGGCCTGCAAGCTGGGTGGCGACCATCCCACCCATGGAGAAACCAACGAGCACACACTTGTCCACTTTGAGCGCTTCGATCACCGTTTCAATGTCATCGGCATACGCGGAGATGGTGTATGGCCGATCGAGTTTGCTGCTCTGGCCGACGCCGCGCATGTCAGGCGCCAAGAAGCGCCATGACCCAGGCCCAAACTCTTCGATTGTTGGCAGCCATAAGCGCTCGGCATCCCACCCCAAACCGTGAATAAGAACGACGGGCACACCGTCAGGTTCGTCATTATGAACCACGCTTTGAGTGATCCCATTAGCAAGCAGGTGAGTGCGCGGGAGGCTTTGGGGCGGCGTCATGAGGTGTGATCGAGCAACCATGGAAGCCCGGTCGATTCCAAGTGGTGGGTGTTCCGAGCAACAAATCTATACACGCGCCGATGCGTTAGTGCGTGCTAATTTCTAGGCAAAGTGTGCGCTAACTGTATACAATTTTTGCATGCCACGATCCCCATGCGCTGCTAATTTGCGCAACAAGGCTGACTAAACGGTTGGCGAGCTGCCACCCCGCATACCCCCAACGACAATACGAAGAGAGCGATGAAGATGGCGAAAAATCCGACTAACAATGGACATAAAAACAGTTCTGACGAGGAGCTAGCGGCACCCCATCTCAACCGTCGTAGTTTCCTCAAAGGCACCAGCGCTGCGGTTAGCGCCGCAATCGTACCGGGCGGCCTTGTTGGGTTAGGAACGGGCCCCGCCTTCGCCATGGATCAAGTAACCCACCAACTGGGCTGGGTGAAGTCGATCCAATTTGGGGGGCACTTCGCGGCAATTGAACAAGGCTATTTCGAAGAAGAAGGTATCGAGGCAGAATTCGTTGCCGGCGGACCGACGGGCATTGGCACAGACGTCGCGGTCGCAACCGGACAAGCGACGACGTCGGACACGGATGTGGATGGAACGATCCGTGCGCGCCTGAACGACATGCCCGTGAAAGCCTTCGGTGCGATCATGCAGAAAGCACCGGGCGCGATTATGAGCTTATCCGAAAGCCCGATCTCGGGGTTAGGTGACATGCCGGGCAAGACCATCGCTTTGCCCGATGGCCTCCGGCCGCAGCTCAACGCCCTTTTGACTTCCGGCGGCTTTGATCCAGGAGACGTGAATTATGTACCCGTCGGAACCGATCCAGGCATGCTCGCTGCTGGCCAAGTCGATGGATATTACGGCTGGGCTACCAACCAAGGTGTCATGTTGCAGACGCGCGGCGTAGACATAGAAATTGCTTACATGAATGATCTTGGCGTGCCGGGGTACGCTG
>JBCCLK010000157.1:0-1541 GCA_039026935.1 Pseudomonadota bacterium | reverse complement strand
GTTTACATCCAAATTGTCGGCTGTCACTTCAATCGGCAAGTCCGAGTTTTCCTCAAAATTACCGAAAGCCACCTGATTGGATTGCGCAAAGACAGAGCCTGATGCCACGCCGCTCAAAGCGATGGCAGCTATTGCAAAGCCTCTCGTGATCCATCGTGCCAAGACTTCATTCCTCTTGGATGTGGCGCTCGTATACCAGCTTGACCCCATCGGTAAAACGCAAATGCGACGCGCCGGTCTCATCGTTATGTTCCAACACCATGCGCCCCGCGGTCAGATCCCCTGCGGGGGCTTGCCCTGTGATCGGCCCCAAGCTTTCTGCAAAAAGCGTGTCGAACCGCGTGCTGAGCCCATCCGTGGAAATCGTGTACCCCGTCGTTGTCTTCACCAAAACGTCGCCAGTCAGAGAGGCGCTGTTGTTTCTTTGGTCCATTTCGCCATGGAGCGACCGGATATCAATAGCAGTCCCAGAGGACAGGAGATATTCCGCCATTACGTCCTCTGCCAGGAACACATTTGGATTGTCTGCTGAAGGCCGTGATTTTTCGGTCATCATAAGTACGCGGTCGCCGGACGCTGTCACGCCCGCGAAGGTCGCGTTGGTGGCGCCTTGATCCTCTGCGCGTTGCTGCAAGTCGAGCGAGGTCAGGGGCACCGCTTCCCCAGGGTTGAAGTTTTCTGAGAAGAGAAACAGTGTAGAGAGAATGCCCAGCGCGATCAGGGGAAGCAGGATCTTCATGAAGGCCACGAAGCTGGAGTGGAATTGATCCCGCCAGCTCATGATCAATGCGAAAAGATATCTGTGTCAGGCCAACCTTTGAGATCCAAAAGCGCGCGCGTTGGCAGAAACTCGAACGCGGCTTGTGCCAGGCTCGTGCGCCCTTCACGTTCCAACATTTCGTCAAGTATGTCGCGCATCCGATGAAGATAGAGCACGTCCGAGGCCGCGTAATCCACCTGCGCGTCGGAGAGCTGTGTCGCGCCCCAATCAGAGGATTGTTGCTGCTTCGAGATGTCGACGCCCAATAGCTCTTGCAGCAGGTTCTTCAGACCGTGACGATCGGTATAGGTGCGCACCAGTTTGCTGGCGATCTTGGTGCAATAGACCGGAGCGGTGAGCGCGCCAAAGGCGTGGTACATGACTGCAATATCAAAGCGCCCGAAGTGGAACAGCTTGAGCACGTCGGGGTTTTCCAAAAGAGCGGTTAGATTGGGTGCATCGGACTGGCCTTGTTCAACCTGTACCAAATGGGCGTGCCCGTCTCCGCCAGAGAGCTGCACAACGCAAAGGCGGTCACGATATGGAATGAGCCCCATGGTTTCGCAGTCGATCGCCACCACCGGGCCCAGATCCAAACCATCGGGCAGATCATTTTGATAGACGTGGTTGGCCATGGGGAATGTCCTTTTTACCTCGGCCAACACCGGCAGAGATGGTTTCTATGCCATGGAATTCTGATGATACTCAATGGCCTCTTCGAGGTCGTCGAAATAGGTGACTTTGCCGTTTTCCAGAACCAGCCCAGAGTCGCACAAACTGC
>JBCCLK010000156.1:0-1552 GCA_039026935.1 Pseudomonadota bacterium | reverse complement strand
CGCAGCGTCTCCTGCTACGATGCGGGTTCAAGCGGGAGGGATTGGCGCGGGGCTATTTACGGATCAACGGACAATGGCGTGACCACGACCTCTTCGCGCGGCTTGCCGATGATCCAGAAGATTCGCAGCGCGCTTTATGATGGGCAAATGTCGCTTTGATCCGACCGGTAACCGTTTACCCACGGCGGCAAAATCTCTATCACCAATCAACGCCAGACGGGCCACCGCTCGTGCGCGGAGAGGCAGTGCTGCGTTGATGTCATTTCAGACGAAATCATTGATCCGCTTGATCTTTGTGATCGTGCTGGCCAGCGTGGCGCTGGCACCTGCACGCGCACTGGATCCGGTAGATGTGACCTCTCAGGCAACTGCCATCGACCTTACTGGGGTGATCGACACGCATCCCGGCGCAGGCGTGCGGCTGGCTGTCCAAACAGCACCCGACGCCGCCGGTGTCGTGAACCGTATCGAAGTGCGCTCCACCAGCAACGAAGGCAGTGGGGACTGGCTGTCATTTGCCTTGGCTAACAAGTCTGATCAGCAGATCGACCGTTTGATCGTCGCGCCACACTACCGCCTGCCCGGCTCCGGCTTTATGTGGCCAGACCTCGGGCGGCAACGCATCGTCTCAATCACCCCAAGCCAGGGCTTTGCGCTCGACCGTCAGCGCGACCGCGAAGCTGATATTTTTCGCGTTACCCTCGACCCAGGAGCCGTGGTGACATTCGTGGCTGAGCTCGGCTCGCCAGACGTGCCAAGCCTGACACTGTGGGAGCCTGACGCCTACAAAGACGCGGTGAACTCTTTCACACTTTACGAGGGCATCGTTCTCGGGATCGCGGGCTTGCTCGCCGTCTTTCTGACCATTCTCTTCGTGGTCAAAGGTTCGGCGATGTTCCCAGCAACGGCGGCGCTCGCATGGGCAGTGCTTGCCTACATTTGCGTTGATTTTGGCTTCATTTCCAAACTGGTTGACCTCGCACCGGGTGATTTGAACCGCTGGCGAGCGGGTACTGAAGTGGCGCTTGCGGCAACGCTGCTGATCTTTCCCTACGCCTATCTTCATCTTGGCCGCTGGAATTCGCGTTGGAACTGGCTGATGTTGGCTTGGATTGCGGCCATGGGCGCACTGTTTGCAGCGGCCATCTTCATGCCGGAGCGCGCGTCCGGTATCGCTCGGATGGCTTTTGCCGGCGCGGTGGGCGTGACGCTGCTGCTCATCATCATCCTGTGCTTCCAGCGCTATGATCGCGCAATCCTGATCGTGCCGACTTGGCTTCTGACAATCGCGTGGACGGTCGGCGGTTGGTGGACGATCTCGGGCCAGTTGGACAACGACATCATTCAGCCCGCGCTGGGCGGCGGACTTGTCTTGCTCGTTCTGCTACTGGCTTTCACTGTGATGCAGCACGCTTTCGCCGGTGGCGCCATCGCACAAAACCTGGTCAGCGATGTTGAGCGTCAAGCGCTCGCGTTGACCGGGTCTGGCGATGCTGTTTTCGACTGGGACGTGGACCGGGACCGCATCCATGCCGGTCCAGAAATCGCAGCT
>JBCCLK010000155.1:0-1563 GCA_039026935.1 Pseudomonadota bacterium | reverse complement strand
GTGATACCCTGCTTTTGGTGACGGATCTGCGATACGATCTTGATGAAGAGCAGCGTTTGATCTTTAGCCTGGACGCCTCCACGACAAAGGGCGATGACGCGCTGGTCCAAAGTGGTGACCTGATGGATCTTCAACTGGGATACGCCTACCGTCCGATCGATAATGAACGGCTAAATATGCTGTTCCGTTTTCGCTACCTCGATGACACGTACGGTCAACAATTGGATAACAGCGACATGCCGGGGTCCCTGCAGCGGAGCCAGGTCTTGAGCGCGGAAGCATCCTATGACTTGAATCAAGACTGGACACTAGGCGGAAAGCTGGGTGTCCGGCGCTCAGAGACAGCGACCAATGCGGCCGCGCCATGGGTGGAAAATGATGCGTCTTTGGTCGTCGCGAATGCCCGCTATCATTTCTTGCACAAATGGGATGCGCTGGTCGAGGTGCGCGCCATGCGACTGGATCAGACCGAAACCACAGAAATTGGCGCGCTGGGCGCCGTCTATCGGCAACTGGGTGCAAACGTGAGCCTTGGCGTGGGTTACAATTTTGGAACCGTGTCGAGTGACCTAACGGACATCGATTATGAGGAACGCGGCACATTCATAAACTTGGTTGCCCAGTTCTAGATGATTGCAGCCTCCTCGAAGGGACGGCCTGCCAAAATCCGTTCAAACCCAAAGGGCGATAAATCAAGTGAGCGGTATTCATTGTAAGCAATTAGTTCTGCCAGGCCGCGCCCGATTGCCGGGGATTGCTGGAGCCCGTGGCCAGAAAACCCATTGGCAAAATAGAAATTTCTGATTTCAGGGTGGGATCCTATGATCGCGTTGTGATCAAGCGTGTTTGTATCGTAATGCCCGACCCAATCTGTCACGACCTTGATTGCTTCAAATTGGGGGATACGCGTTGCGAGGATCGGCCAAACTTTATCCTGCCAAATGCTGTGATCCATGGCAAAATCATCTGGATCAACGGCCGGATCAAGGTCGGGTGGTGAACCGGCCAGATAAGTCGTAGGCCCGTCTTGCCGCATATGCACACCGGACGGATCAATCGTCAAAGGAAGGTCACGATCAAGCGGTTGTTCGGCGCTAAAAATCCAAGTGAAGCGCTTTCGTGGCTCAACTGGGATTTCGATCCCCGCCATGCGGGCCGTAATGGCGCCTCGGGTTCCCGACGCATTTACGACAGCACCGCAAGCAATCACCTCTCCTGTCTTTAGCGTAACATGGGTGACGCCCTGGGCACCGACCGTCAACGAGACGACTTCGCCAGCCAGATATTCAACGCCATTTTCTCGTGCCGCGCGGCGCCACCATTCAAATACGGTCCCGCCGTCCCAATATCCTTCGTTCACGGTATTGATTGACCCAAGCAGGATGTCATCCAGATTGTAGAACGGATAACGCTTTGAAATCTCATCTGTTTCAAGAATTTCTGTTGCGGCGCCCAAGGCTGCTTGCTGGACCTGTGTTGCGCGCAAATGATCCGCAAAAGCGGATGTATCGGCCAAGTACATGTAACCATAGCTTTGGATTGAAAGCTCTGGAATCCTCTCAT
>JBCCLK010000154.1:0-1582 GCA_039026935.1 Pseudomonadota bacterium | reverse complement strand
GCCTCTTGTCGGAATGCGGTTGCGTACCATTTTGTCGCAGTGGATAAGCAGGCGAACCAGAACGGGTTTCTACAGTGTCACTCTTCTTTATTGTCGCACTGCCTTTTTTTGGGGCTTTGCTGCCAGGTGTAATGAACGCGGCCGGCCGTGCGGCCTGTGCAGGCGTTACATTCACAGTCACTTTGACCGCTTTCGTGGGGCTTTTGACGAATTTGCCAGCGGTGCTCGCCGGTGAGGTGGTCACGGCGCGGGTCGACTGGATTCCGACGCTTGGGCTGAATTTCACGCTGATGCTTGATGCGCTGGGCTTTTTCTTTGCGCTCCTCATCCTCGGGATCGGTCTTCTGATCATTGCCTATGGGCGTTACTACCTCAGCCGCAAGGATAACATGGGAGAGTTTTTCACCTATCTCCTTCTCTTCCAGGGCGCGATGGTTGGTATCGTCCTCAGCGATAATGTCCTGCTTTTGCTGGTTTTCTGGGAGCTGACGTCGCTCTCGTCTTTCCTGCTGATTGGCTATTGGAAACACCTGCCTGAAGGCCGCCAGGGCGCGCGCATGGCGCTCACCGTGACTGGTATGGGCGGCCTCGCGATGATTGGTGGCATGCTGATTTTGGGCCAGATCGTAGGCAGTTATGACCTGAGCGTGATCCTGCAGAACCGCGACCTGATTCAGGCGCATCCGCTGTACTTGCCGGCGTTGATCCTTATCCTGCTGGGCTGCTTCACCAAATCGGCGCAGTTCCCGTTCCATTTCTGGCTTCCGCACGCCATGGCCGCACCGACGCCGGTGTCGGCCTACTTGCACTCCGCCACCATGGTCAAAGCCGGTATCTTCCTGATGGCGCGTATGTGGCCGGTTCTTTCGGGCTCGACCGAATGGTTTGTCATCGTCACCACGGCCGGGTTGATTACGATGGTCCTCGGTGCGGTGATTGCGCTCTTCAAGCATGACCTAAAGGCTCTCTTGGCGTTCTCAACGGTCAGTCATCTGGGCCTGATCACCATGCTTCTTGGCACCGGTACGGCCTTTGGTGCCATGGCAGCGGTCTTTCACATCCTGAACCATGCCACGTTCAAAGCCGCGCTCTTCATGTCTGCGGGCATTGTCGATCACGAGGCGCATACCCGCGACATCCGGCGGCTGGGCGGGCTTCGTAAATTGATGCCTATCACCTTCACAATTGCGACACTCGCCGCACTTTCGATGGCGGGCATCCCTTTCCTAAACGGTTTCCTCTCAAAAGAGATGATGCTGGAAGAAGCGACCGTGACTGTGCTGTTCAATTCGCCGCTGTTGGTGCCGGTGCTGGCGACCGTCGGTTCGTTGTTCTCGGCAGCTTATTGCTTCCGCTTCATTGGCCACACGTTTCTCGGCCCTGTACGGGATGATTACCCTGCGAAACCCCACGACCCGAATGCGGGCATGTGGATGCCGCCAGCCATCCTTGTTGTCCTCGTTGTGGTTATCGGTTGTGCGCCTTTCCTCGCAGAACCTCTGGTCAAAATGGTTACAGCGGCCGTTTTGGGCGAGGCAGCAGAAGTTCCCTACAAGAGTCTGAAGATTTGGCACGGATGGGT
>JBCCLK010000153.1:0-1585 GCA_039026935.1 Pseudomonadota bacterium | reverse complement strand
GTCCAAGTGACCCGATACCCCCAGTTCCTTGATAGCCGCCCTCAAAGACAGGGGGAGTTCAAGTGTCGGCACGTTTGTGAGCAGCCCATGCTGAACGATGAATTCGAGATCGACCAGGCCACCATTTCGCATTTTGAGATCCCAATCGCCTTTTGAGGGCTTATCGCGGCGCAATCGCACCCGCATGCTCAGGACGTCAGTCGTGCGTGTGTGTGCATTATCAGTAGCCACGACATGGTGAGCAGCATCCAACTCAACTTGCCTTCCGAGCGTGCTGTCACCCGCAACCGCGCGTAAACGCGTCAACGCCATATGTTCCCATGTCCATGCACTCTCGGTATGATAGCGATTGAATGAGGCCAGCGAGGTCGCTACGGGGCCTGCCCGCCCGGACGGACGCAGACGCATGTCGACTTCATAAAGTGCGCCCTCACCCGTCTCAGCCGACAGCGCTGTAATCAGACGCTGCGTGAACCTTGTGAACCATGTTTGTGCTTCTGAAGGGTCAACGGCGTCGTAGATCACGAGCAAATCAAGATCAGACCCCGCCGTCATCTCCTGCCCGCCGAATTTACCAAGGCCAGCAACGCACCACTGCCCCGGAGGCTTCCCATAGCGACGCACGGTTTCATACTCCGCCGCCTTAGACATCAGTCTGACGGTTATATCGGCGAGATCGCTCCAGTCGGCCGCAGCATCACGCGCCGCAATTTTGCCGTGCAGTAAGCGATGGCCAATCAGGAAAGCTCGCTCACCATGCCATTTGCGGACAAGGTCCATCGCTGTTTCAAAGTCTGTCTCAGCATCGAGGTCTGGAGCACTTTTGCTGTCTGTCACTGACAACAGGACTTCCAATAATCCTGGGCGACGTGACAATTCTCCGCCAATGCGCGGGGCCAAAGCAAGCGTGGTGGTCAAATCTTCCAATAAAACTGGTTCAACAAGCAGCATAGACAAAGTCTGGACACCTGACCGAAGCTCTTCAAAAAAACGGGAAAACCTTTGGAATGCTTCGTCGGGATTTCCCGTCTTCCCCATAGAGATAAGAAGATCCGGCAAGAGCGCGGTCAGTAACTCACGCCCTCTGGCAGTCCGGGTGGCTGGCGTGCGACCTCGGTGCCATCGGCGTATGGATTCGATCACACGCGCAGGGTCTGAAAAGCCCATTCGCGACAGCGTTTCGACTGTGCCAGGATCATCATCGACACCGGTGAAAACCAGGTTGCCTTCATAAGCGACATCACGTTTGCGGGCTTCGTTCGCGAACAGAGCATTGTAATGGTGATGCACAAGGCGGCGGGTTTCGAGGATGACCGTATCGAATGCATCAAGATCGCTTAAGCCGGAGAGCGCCGCGACGCGGGCGCGCTGGGCTTCAAAGCTCGGCAGCGTGTGGGTTTGCTCATCATTCAGCATTTGGATGCGGTGCTCGACGCGCCGGAGCATCTCATACGAATCCGAAAGGTCATTTGCTGTTTCACGCGTAACAATATCGAGCTCAACCAGAGCCTCTAACCCTTCAAGCGTGCCAGGCACCCGCAAGGACGGATTGCGCCCTCCAAGGATGATCTGTTGGGTCTGCACG
>JBCCLK010000152.1:0-1595 GCA_039026935.1 Pseudomonadota bacterium | reverse complement strand
TTGCGAACGTGACGACGTTGTAAAGCACGTCATATTCAAGTTCTGCATACGGGTCCTCAAAGACCTGCTTGCTTTGATCGACGAGATCATCCCAATCGATCCGGGAAAAATCCGCCGCGACGCTGCTGGCAAAGCCGATCAGCGCGCAGAGCAGTATGAGCGGTCTATGGATCAAACGCGTCACTCCAAGGTGTTTTTGTAGACCACGCCGTCTTTCATGATGAGCTGAATGGTTTCAGGGCTCTCCGGGCGTGGATCCGCGCCGAACCATTGATCGCCGGTTCCAACAACGGAGAAATCTTCCAGCGGATTGCCGTCAATCAGGAGGATGTCGGCATAGGCACCTTCTTCGATCACGCCCAGTTTGCCCTCAGTGTGCGGGTTTGTGAAGTCGCCCGACAGCGCCACGGCCTCGCCACCTACGGAGGTGAGCGTGACCATGGATGTGTAGGGGCCGAAGAACTCGTTGTTGAGATGCTTCTCGTAGGCGATCTGGATGTTGCAGGCCTCTACGCTACCGACGCAATCGGTTTGGAAGCCGCGCTTCACGGGGCATTCCTGCATGTTGGGGATGTAGTTGGCAAAGGTTGCAGATGCCGATTTGGCCTTGGCAAGACTTGCCGGCACACTGGCCACCGCTGGAATGTCCAGCAATCCGGGGTCAAATGCTGTCAGGTTCGTCGTGATGAAAGCGCCCTTCTCGTTCATGATCTCCGCGATTTCGCAATCGAACGAAAAGCCATGTTCAATGGACATAACGCCAGCTTCCAAAGCACTGAGGATGGCTTCCTTTCGATAGGAATGCGCCATGACATAGCTGCCGTACTCTCCCGCGACCTGTACCGCGGCTTCGATCTCTTCTTTCGAGCCAGCGAGCAACTGCCAAGGATCAAAGGCAGACACGACGCCGCCGGACTGCATAAATTTCAACTGCGTCGCACCCATCCGGAAGTTGTTGCGCGCGTATCTGTAAACGTCATCCACCCCGCTCACTTCCTGCGCCATGTTCAGGCGGCCCATGTTTGTTTGGGCACCGGGCGGAGCCGTGAAGTTTGCAAAATCAGCATGCCCGCCGCGTGTCCCTAGGAACGCGCCAGACGGGTAGTAGCGTGGGCCGATGATCTGACCGCCTTCAATGGCCCGACGCAGGCCACCATTTGCTCCACCGGCATCCCGTACCGTCGTGAAACCCTGCATGAGATACATCTCAGCCATGCGGGTCCCGTGGATCGCAAAGTCTTCCCACGTCGTATTGGCTTCCATCGCGGGAAGGGTCGGGCCCATCAGCATGAGATGAGCATGAAGCTCGATAAAGCCCGGGGTCAGCGTTTTGCCCGTCCCGTCAATCACGGTCGCGCCCGGCGCATCGATTGCGCCATTGGAAACGGTCTTGATCAGGTTGCCTTCGACCAGAACGGACCCATCCTGGATCAACGTTTCATCAATGCCATTGAAGATATCGACATTGGTAAACAGCACCTGTGCCGGTTCATCTTGCGCGATTGCGGTTGAGGCGCTGAGCGTCAAAAAGGCCGCTACAGTTGCTAATCCAAGTCTCATTTTATTGAACATGTCTTTGGCTCCCTCGTTTCCTG
>JBCCLK010000151.1:0-1598 GCA_039026935.1 Pseudomonadota bacterium | reverse complement strand
GGGTGGCACGCAGCCGCGAGGTCACCTGGCGACATTTGATATGTTATGTGCTTCGGGCGCTTTGTTTGATGCCGCTCGTCGTGACACGGTGGCAGCTCTTGAACGCTTGTGCGCAACGCGCTCCCGGCGTCTCCCTCGCGTTTTGGTGTTGGATCGATGGCTGGCGGGCTTACAGGCACCGCTCGAGGCGTTCGTGCGAGAAGGGGCGATTGAGCTGGTAATCGCTGCGGCGGATGGGGCCGTATCTGAGCAGGCAAAGTCGCTGCTCAAACTTGGTCCTTCGACTCGTCTTATTGCGTTGTCTGAAAGTGCAGATGATGAGTTGGCAAAACCCGAAACAGAAGCGGCTGACGCGATCGTTCTTGGAGCGGTCTGGTATGATTATAAGGCCGCAATGGACGAGCTGGCGAAAGTACTGCACCTGTGTTCATCGCGCTGCAATGCTTTGCTTTGGACCGGCCCTGCCGATCCGGCTCTGCAGATGATGTTTGCCGGCTTGGATTCACAATCCCCCGCTCAAGATGTGCTTTCTCATGCGATGACCGACGCCGCTAACGGCGCGCGTGACATTTTGGGCGCCGACGGCTTCCACTTTGATGATGACCTGAGCGACGCTACCGGTGGTGTCCTTATTGCGCGCCGTGAGGGTGGAACAGCCTCCTACTTGCCGGTCAAGCTTCAATTGATTCCGGGAACTTCGTCCTGCCCGATCGACGATGGGCTGGCAGGAGCTTTAGCCGCGCGGTCCGGGGAAGGGGAACCGATCTTTCTAGACCTTCCTGATGGTCCAAACAGCCTGTTGTCAGCAGCCGTGCGCGCGGAGCGTCGAGCGCTGAGGCTTGCGGGTCAGCTGAAACTACAGTCTCGGCGAGACGAGGCCGTGCCGCTATGGATCGTTACGCGTGGAGCGTTTGCTAATGGTCTGACCGGTGACGCAGATGCAGACGCCATCTGGCGCTTTGGGCGGGTGGCGATGAATGAGTATCCGAACATTGATATTCGTCTCGTTGATCTGGCCAATGATCTTTCAAACAAACGCGCGGCTGCGCTGCTGTGTGATTTGATGGCTAATCCGGGTGTTGAGCGCGAATTCGTGATCAACGGCGCGTGCATCCGAGTGCCGCGTGCGCGCAGGGGCGATGTCACAGTCCAACGTCCCTGTGATCAGCAATCACGCGCCCAGCTTTCCCTTTTGCCCGGTCAAGGTTTTGAAGAAGCTGCTTGGAAACGTACTGCCCGACACGCACCAGACAGCGAAGAGATCGAGATCGAAGTTCAGGCGGTCGGTCTCAATTTCCGTGATGTCATGCTTGGCTTGGGCATTCTTGACGAAGACCTTCTTGGACACGGTCTTTCGAGTTCAGCATTGGGTTTTGAATGTACTGGCCGTGTTACGCAGGTCGGTGAAAACGTAACGGATCTCAAGGTCGGTGATGCGGTCATGGGCTTTGCCAGTGACGCCTTTTCATCCCACCTGTGCGCGCCGCGCTCACAGTTTTATCCGATGCCGTCCGGCTTGACCTTCGAGGCTGCCGCGACAGTGCCGGTCGCCTTCACCACCGCATGGTATGCCCTGCGTGACGTTGCGCGATTGGACG
>JBCCLK010000150.1:0-1601 GCA_039026935.1 Pseudomonadota bacterium | reverse complement strand
CGTCGGCACACCGATGATCGACAAACCATCAGCAACCTTCGGCGCGAGTGCCCGAACAAAGGCCTCGGCCGTGGAGCCTGTTCCGATGCCCAGCTTCATGCCATCCGACACGTAGTCGAGCGCAGCTTCGCCCGCCATTTGTTTGACGTTGCTCATACAAATTTTCCGAACCAAACCACCCGTTTCGCGGCGCGTAGCACGACAATGGCTCGGTTTGCCACCGTAGCAGCGCTTGACGTGACGGTCTTCAACAATCAGCACCGACAAAACAAACCGAGTGTCGCCCCATGCCCAACCGCCCTCTCATCATCTTCGATCTCGACGGCACGCTGGTGGCGAGCCATCTCGACCTGATACCGGCGCTGAATGCTGCAACGGCAACCGTCGACTTGCCGCCCGTTCCGATGGAAGCGGTGGGCCATATTGTCGGCCAGGGCGCGAAGGCGATGCTGGCCAAAGCGTTCGAGTATCACGACCGCACCATTCCGGAGGAAATGGCAGACGTGCTCTTTGACCGCTTTCTGGCCTATTACGGTGACCACATTGCTGATGAGACCGAGTTCTTCCCAAACTGCCTGAAAGCGCTCGATACGCTGGAAGGTGAACGCTTCGATCTGGCCGTCTGCACCAACAAGCTGGAAGGACTTGCTCGCCATCTGCTCGATCAACTTGGCGAAGCGGGCCGTTTCGCCGCCATTGTCGGTGGCGACACCTACGCCGTGAAGAAGCCCGATCCCGGGCATCTGACGCAATTGGCGGAGTCACTGGGCTACAGAGCTGCGCAATGCATCATGGTCGGCGACAGTATCAACGACATCGCCGCAGCCCACGCCGCGTCCATCCCATCCATCGCTGTCACATTCGGCTACAGCGATCGACCAATTGCCGACTTGGGCGCGGACACCATCATTGACGATTTCGAAGAACTGCCCGCAGCAGTCGGGCAACTCCAAGGCTAGGATCGCTAGACGTTCGGCCTCATTGTGCGCTGAGGTCTGCACTAGGCGGTCCCTTTAGAAGCGGGCTTCTACTTACTCGATCGTTCTGACAATAGGCTGATATGAAGAAATATGGACGGACCTTCCACTTGCCGTGCTCCCCGGGTGTGGGGAATGACGACAAAATAATCCAAGACCTCACTTGCCTGCAGAGTGCTCCTGATGTCGTGTTTACCGAAAAGATGGATGGTGAGAACACGACAATTTTTGCTGGCGGCTGCCACGCCCGAAGCCCAGACAGCGGGTACCATGCGTCTCGCGATTGGATGAAGGCTTTTGCGGCGGGCATATCGGCAAGCCTTACTGACGATGAACGGATCGTTGGGGAGTACCTGTTTGCGAGGCACTCGGTTCCGTATGACGATCTACCATCCTATTTCTTGGGCTTCGCCTGGATAGTTGGCGAGCAAGTCAAAAGCTGGGATGAAACGACAGCGCGGTTCAAAGAACTGGGCATACAGCCAGTACCAGTTCTTTTCCGAGGTCAGTTCAATAAGGTCACTGCAAAGTCGGTGCTCGACGGTTTGGATCTCAAGAGCCAAGAGGGCTTCGTGGTCAGATCAGTGTCATCTTTCGTTGAAAGCGAGATGGGCGTGCATGTCG
>JBCCLK010000149.1:0-1603 GCA_039026935.1 Pseudomonadota bacterium | reverse complement strand
GACATGGCGATGCTGGAGATCAACCCACTGATCGTTATGGATGATGGCCATCTTCGTGTTCTTGATGCCAAAGTCAGCTTCGATGGCAACGCCTTGTTCCGTCACCCAGACATTATGGAGCTGCGCGACACGACTGAGGAAGACGAGAAAGAGATTGAGGCCTCTGAATGGGATCTCGCTTACATTGCGCTCGACGGCACAATTGGCTGCATGGTCAACGGTGCCGGCCTCGCCATGGCAACGATGGACATCATCAAGCTATATGGCGAAGAGCCAGCGAACTTCTGTGACGTTGGCGGCGGCGCGAATGCTGAGAAAGTCGCCGCGGCCTTCAAAATCATCATGAAAGACCCGAACGTGAAGGGTATTCTGGTCAATATTTTCGGCGGCATTATGAAATGTGACGTGATCGCGGAAGGCGTCATTCAGGCGGTGAAAGAAACCTCCCTCGCAGTCCCGCTGGTTGTGCGCCTCGAGGGTACGAATGTCGACAAGGGTAAGGACATCCTCGCCAATTCCGGCATGAACATCATTCCCGCTGATGATCTCGACGATGCCGCCCAGAAAATTGTCGGCGCGGTCAAAGGCTAATCAGAACAAGATTTTAGGAAGACACTTCATGTCCATTCTCATCAATAAAGACACTAAGGTCATCGTTCAGGGCCTGACCGGGAAGACCGGCTCATTTCACACCAATCAGGCGCTGGAGTATTTCGGGACGCAGATGGTTGCGGGCACGCACCCGAAAAAGGCGGGCACAAACTGGACCGCTGACAATGGCAAAGAGCTGCCGATCTACGCAACAGCGGCGGATGCTCGTAACGCAACCGGCGCGGATGCGAGTGTGATCTATGTTCCACCAGCTGGTGCGGCCGCTGCCATCGAAGAAGCGATTGACGCGGAAATTCCACTCATCGTCTGCATCACTGAAGGCGTTCCTGTCCTCGATATGGTGCGCGTCAAAGCCAAGCTCGACAAATCAAACTCGCGTCTGATTGGGCCAAACTGCCCGGGCCTGCTGACACCGGAAGAGTGCAAGATTGGCATTATGCCGGGTAAAATCTTCCAAAAAGGCTCTGTCGGCGTTGTGTCGCGTTCTGGAACGCTGACCTATGAGGCGGTTTATCAGACCTCTGTCGCGGGTCTTGGCCAAACGTCTGCTGTCGGCATCGGTGGCGATCCGGTGAAAGGCACCGAATTTATCGACGTCTTGGAAATGTTCCTGGCCGATGATGAGACCGAGCATATCATTATGATCGGTGAGATTGGCGGTTCTGCGGAAGAAGAAGCGGCTCAGTTCCTGATCGACGAAGCCAAGAAGGGCCGTAAGAAACCGATGGTTGGCTTTATCGCAGGCCGGACAGCACCCAAGGGCCGCACAATGGGTCATGCCGGTGCGATCGTCTCTGGCGGTCAAGGCGATGCAGAGAGCAAGATTGCAGCGATGGAAGAAGCCGGAATTAAAGTCTCACCAAGCCCTGCCCGTTTGGGCACGACTATGGTAGAGGTTTTGAAAGGTTGATCCTATCTTAGAATAGGGTGTTAAATACGCCCACAAAAAGATAGGGCGGTCAGACGAGGCCAGAAAGACCCCGCCGGACTG
>JBCCLK010000148.1:0-1620 GCA_039026935.1 Pseudomonadota bacterium | reverse complement strand
GGCCCAAGGCGCACTGGGGAAGAACTTCGTGAAGTCTGCCTTACCCCCGCCGGGCAACACCGGCCACATCCAGAAACTCATCAGCCGGTCAAGCAACTCGCTTTGCTGATCGGTGATCGAAAACGAGCCATTGCGCGAAATACCGCGCCAGAAATGCTCAAGTTTCTCACGCGCACCCTCTGCGCCTTCCTGATACCAGCCATCAGCCAGAGAAACAGCGTTCATCGCGCCGGCGCTGGTGCCGGAAATACCTTCGAAGCGTAGACGTCCATCTTCAAGGATACGATCAAGAACCCCCCAGGTGAACGCCCCATGTGCGCCGCCACCTTGAAGGGCGAGATTGACCATCTTGGTCTTGGTCTGGGCGGTTTTCTTGCGTTTTGGTGCGCGGCTCAACCGTCGTTCCACTTCTTCAAAAGATCGCTGACGAGAATGCCATCGATCGTCATGCCCGACAGGTTCGAGTTCGAAATCGATGCGCCAGTGAGATTCACATCATCAAAGCGCGAATCGACCATCTGCCCGCCTGTTACCGAAAACCCATTCATCGTCACATAGCTGACTGCCACATTGGTCAGGTTCACATTGTGCAGTTTTGATTCAGAGAAGTTCACATTCTCAAATGTGAAGCCAGAAGCGTTCACATCATTGAAGGTCGCGCCGGTAATGACGGTATCGGTAAAGGTGGTACCCGACAGATTCACCCGGTTGAAGGACGACCCGCACAGATACATGTTATCGATGTCGAGCTTGTCCGAGCCGGCTTCCTCTTCCGCCATAATCTCCCCCTACATCGCTGTCCAACCGCCATCGGCAGGCAGCGCAGAGCCCGTGATCTGGGCGCCCATATCGGAGGCGAGGAAGACCGCGAATGTGCCCATCTGCTCGATGGTCACGAACTCCTTGGTCGGCTGACGGTCAAGCATCACGTTCTTGATGACATCCTCACGCGACATGTTGTGCGCTTTCATCTGATCGGGGATCTGCCCCTCGATCAGCGGCGTCAGCACGTAGCCGGGGCAGATAGCGTTGCAGGTACCGCCGCATTCGGCAAGTTCCAGCGCGATCGTTTTCGTTAGGCCAACAATGCCGTGCTTGGCTGAAACATAAGCGCTTTTGTAGGGCGATGCGGTCAGGCCGTGGGCGGAGGCGATGTTGATGATCCGGCCCCACTTTTTTTCCTTCATCCCTGGCACGGCAGCACGGATGGTGTGGAACGCAGACGTCAGGTTGATCGCGATGATCGCGTCCCATTTGGCCGGTGGGAAGTCCTCGACCGGCGCGACGTATTGAATTCCGGCATTGTTGACGAGAATATCGACGGTCCCCAGCTTCTCCGTCGCCTTCTCAACCAGCGCGACGCAGTCGTCGCCCTTGGACATGTCAGCCTGAATGTACTCGACCTCCACGCCTGTCTTGTCGGCCAAATCCTTGGCAATTGCGTAGTCTTCGTCACGATCCAGATGGGAGTTGAGAGCAACCTTTGCGCCCGCTTTCGCCATGGCTTCAGCGACCCCAAGGCCGATACCCGAAGTCGATCCTGTCACCACCGCAACGTGTCCGCTTAGGTCTAATTCCAGTGCCATGACGGCGCTCCCCCCCAATCAATCAAAAAACGCG
>JBCCLK010000147.1:0-1621 GCA_039026935.1 Pseudomonadota bacterium | reverse complement strand
CGCTCCCAAACCCCATCATAATAGGCTCAGACTTGGTGAGTGACGCATTGGTTTAATGAGGCGAAAAATTCATTTGATTGACACACGCACAGACGATTAACCTGCATGCGGGTGACAAAATGCGTCAACAACACCCATGATAACAGGGAGAATACCAACATGGCACTTATCAAAGGCGGTATGCTTAACCGCCGTGGACTTCTTAAATCCGCTGCGGCCACCGCCGTTGCCGCAACATTGCCCATGGGCAGTGCAGCCGTTGCCGCGCCGAAGCGTGGTGGCCATATCCGTGTCGGCCTCGGACATGGCCAAACAACAGACACGATGAACCCAGGCACCTGGGAAAACGGCTTTACCATCAACATGGCACATTCCGTGCATGGCTACCTTGTCGAGGTCGCTGCTGACGGCTCTCTGGTGCCACATGTCACAGAAAGCTGGGAAGCCTCTGCAGATGCGTCCGAATGGCGTTTCAAGATCAAAAAGGGTGTGATGTTCCATTCCGGCAAAGAACTGACGGTTGAAGACTGCATCGCGTCGGTCAACTTCCACCGCGGTGAGGGATCCACATCCGCTGCCGGCCCGATTGTCGCCCCGATCGTCGATATTGTCGCGGATGGCGACGACACGATCGTCTTCAAACTGGATGGCGGCAATGCCGACTTCCCGGCGATCCTGTCTGACTACCACATTCCGATGCTGAAGGCGTCTGGCGACAGCATTGACTGGGAGTCTGCCGACGGGTGTGGCGCTTACAAAGTCAAGAGTTATAACTTTGGCGTGCAAGTGGCCCTTGAGCGCAATGAGAACTTCTTCCGCGAAGATGCGGCGTATTTTGACTCGATTGAGATCCTCTCGCTCGTTGACCTCAATGCCCGGACGACCGCCTTGGTGTCCGGCGATGTTGACGTGATTGACCGTCTCGACCTCAAGACTGTCGGGCTTTTGGCGCGCAACAAAGGTATCAGCATTAAGTCCGTTTCGGGCAACGCGCATTACACCATTCCTATGGATACGCGCAAAGCTCCGTTTGACGACAACAATGTGCGCCAGGCGCTGAAATACGGCATCAACCGTGAAGAGCTGGTTGAGAAGATCCTGTTTGGCTACGGCTCTGCCGGCAACGACCATCCCATTGGTCGCGGTCAGCTTTACTTCAACTCAGAGCTTGAGCAGAAGACCTACGATCCTGACAAGGCGAAGTTCTACCTCAAGGAAGCGGGCCTCGACAGCCTTGCGATTGATCTCAGCTCATCTGATGCGGCCTTTGGTGGCGCGGTTGACGCGGCGGTCCTCTATCAGGCATCTGCTAAGGACGGAGGCATTGAGCTGAACGTGATCCGGGAGCCAAATGATGGCTACTGGTCTGACGTATGGATGAAGAAGGGCATGGTGTTCTCATACTGGGCGGGCCGCCCGGTAGAAGACCAGATGTTCGCCACCGCCTACAAGTGCGGCGCATCCTGGAACGAAAGCTACTGGTGCAATGACAAGTTCGATGCACTGATGCTGGAAGCCCGTGCTGAGCTCGACACAGATCGTCGTCGCGAGCTTTACTGGGAGATGCAGGCCATGTGCGCCAACGAAGGCGGCTCGGTCATCCCGATGTTCAACGACTATG
>JBCCLK010000146.1:0-1630 GCA_039026935.1 Pseudomonadota bacterium | reverse complement strand
GTCCGCCCGCTCCCCCTGCCCAACCACCCACAGAGGGTACCATTGGGGTGGTTGGGCAGGGGGAGTGGGCGGCTTTGGGCCATAATAAATATACGCCTCCCCTATCGGAAATTATTGGGGAACTCTCAGAGGCGACAAAAGCGCAAGGCGAACGTCTGATTGAGGGCTGGCTGAACGCCCTTGATGCCCGCGGCCGGTGGGCTTTGCTCAAACTGGTAACGGGCGGTCTGCGCATCGGTGTCTCAGCCCGTCTCGCAAAGGTTGCAGCCGCCGCTTACGGCAATATCGAACCGGCCGAAGTGGAAGAGATCTGGCACGGCCTTGAAGCCCCCTATGAAAGCTTGTTCACGTGGCTCGATGGCAAGGCAGACAAGCCCGAACCCGATATCACTGCCCCGTTTCGCCCGGTCATGCTCGCCCATCCCCTCGTGCCTAAAAAAGACCGCGACAACCCTGACGCCGTCGATCCGGACTTGATCAAACCAGAGACGTTTGCGGCTGAGTGGAAGTATGATGGCATTCGCGTACAAGCCGTCGCAGAGAACGGCGTACGCCGCATCTATACGCGCACAGGTGACGATATCAGCCACACGTTTCCGGATGTTCTCGCGGCGATGGACTTTGACGCGGCTTTAGATGGCGAACTGCTGATCCGTGCCCCGGATGGCAGTGTTGCGCCCTTCAATGAGCTGCAACAACGGCTCAACCGAAAAACAGTGAGCAAGCGCCAGATGGATGCGAGGCCGGCTTTCATCCGCGCCTATGACATCCTCGTCGATGGCGATGATGATCTCCGTCGTCTGACCTTTAAACAGCGCCGTGGGCACCTCGAAGCGTTCATCAAAGCGCTCGACCGTGAGCGCATAGACCTGTCTCCTCTCGTGCCCGTCACCGATATCGCCGCGCTGGAGGCCGCCCGCAACGATCCGCCAGCGCCGGAAATTGAAGGCCTGATGCTGAAGCGCTGGGACAGCACGTATGAAGCGGGTCGCCCCAAAGGACCTTGGTTTAAGTGGAAGCGCGATCCGTTTCTAATCGATGCTGTGCTGCTCTATGCCCAACGCGGCCACGGCAAACGCTCCAGCTTCTACTCCGATTTCACCTTCGGTGTCTGGCGCGAAATTGATGGACAGGATCAACTTACCCCTGTCGGTAAGGCCTATTTCGGTTTCACCGATGAGGAGCTTAAACAGCTCGATAAATTCATCCGAAACAACACCATAGAGCGCTTCGGTCCTGTGAGGTCCGTCACGGCAACAAAAGAAAACGGGCTCGTTTTCGAGGTCGCGTTTGAAGGCTTGCAGCGCTCGCCACGTCACAAGTCTGGCATCGCCATGCGCTTTCCGCGCATCAACCGGATAAGATGGGACAAGCCGACCAGCGAAGCGGATCGACTTGAAAATTTAGAGGCACTTTTGCCGGATTAGCTCTACCCTCCCTCTCCCCCTGCCCAACCACCCCAATGGTACCCTGTGCGGGCGGTTGGGCAGGGGGAGAGGGAGGACCCTGACATTAAATAGCTTACCCAGTAACCAGTCCGGCAAGATAGATATAAACCGGAATGCCGAGAATGACGTTGAACGGGAAAGTCACCCCAAGGCTGAGCGTCAAATAGACGGACGGTTTCGCT
>JBCCLK010000145.1:0-1639 GCA_039026935.1 Pseudomonadota bacterium | reverse complement strand
CGGGCGGGTTATTGAGAGGATTGCCCCCATCCTTGGGGTTAAGCCCCGCTTCGACACCTTGCACCAAACGGGTCCAGTCGTGCGCTCTGTCTCTGAGAAAAGAAGGAGCGACCTTTGACCTTAGATGATCTGTTTCCGGACCTTGTAGATATCCCAAAAACAGACGTGACCGGGCTAACGGCCGACAGCCGCAAAGTTGAACCGGGATTTATTTTTGCCGCCTTAAAAGGCGTCGCAGCTGACGGACGCGACTATATCCCTCAGGCCATCAAAGCGGGCGCGAGCGCAATTCTCGGCGAAGACCTGCCCGAAATTGAAGGCGCTATAGCAATCGAAGTTGGCAATGCGCGCTTAGCACTCGCAGAAGCCTCCGCCCATTTCTACCCAACACAACCAGAAACAATTATCGGCATCACAGGCACCAATGGAAAGAGCTCTACTGTCGACTTCCTGCGCCAAATCTGGACCCATGCTGGGCTGCAGGCGGCCTCTATGGGGACCCTCGGCGCGATTGGTCCCAAAGGCAGCATTGACCTCGGCCATACCACGCCCGACCCCGTTGCCATCCACGAAACGCTCAGCACGCTCGCTCATGACGGCGTCAGCCACGTCGCGATGGAAGCCTCATCGCATGGCCTCTCTCAGTTTCGGCTGGACGGCGTGCAGCTGACGTCTGTCGCCTTTACCAATCTGACCCAGGACCATCTCGACTACCATAAGACGATGGAGGATTACCGAGCCGCGAAGTTAAGACTGTTCGGCGATCTCGCGCCCAAAGGCTGCCCGGCCGTTGTCAATGCCGATAGCAACGAGCGCGCCGCGTTTGAAGCTGAAGCGAAGGCACACGGCCTCAACGTCATTTCGGTTGGTTGGCGCGGAAGCGATCTAAAAATCGAAGAGTTGATGCCTCGCGCAACAGGCCAGCGTCTCTTCGTGAATTGGCGCGGCGAGCGCGCTGCTGTTGACCTGCCTCTGATCGGCGAGTTCCAAGCGCTGAATGCGCTAACAGCGGCTGGATTGGCGCTGGGCGAAGGTATGAATTTGCAGACGGTCTGCGACGGGCTCTGCAAGCTCAATCCCGTAAAGGGTCGGCTTGAATATGTCGGCGAGAGCGACAGCGGCGCGGGGGTCTTTGTAGATTATGCCCATACCCCTGCAGGCCTCGACGTTCTCATCCGCGCTGCACGTCCACACACAGCAGGACGCCTGATCATTGTCTTCGGGTGCGGCGGTGACCGTGACAGAGGCAAGCGCGCTCAGATGGGTGAAATCGCGGCCAAACACGCTGACCATGTCATCGTGACCGATGACAATCCCCGTAGCGAGGATCCGGCAAGGATCCGCGCAGACGTGCTAAGCGCTGCGCCACAGGGCCGCGAAATCGGAGATCGCGGCCAAGCCATTCGAACGGCCATCTCTGAGCTTAAAAAAGGCGATACGCTGCTGATTGCGGGCAAAGGCCACGAAACCGGGCAGATCATCGGCGACAAGGTCATCCCATTCTCAGATCAGGAAACAGCCATGTCCGCATTGAGCGGAGGTGTCCATGTCTGAGCCACTCTGGAGTTCAGCTGAAATTGCCGCGGCAACGGGCGGTGAAGCCAGCGATGATTTCAATGTCTTCGGTCTCTCAATCGAT
>JBCCLK010000144.1:0-1653 GCA_039026935.1 Pseudomonadota bacterium | reverse complement strand
GACGACTTACGCTTATAATGACCGAGTGTCTCTGTTGGCCAAATTCGTCTTGCCAGTTTGGGACAGGTTCAGAGAGATGCGATCAGAGCGCGTTGTTCTTTCCAGCACAACGGCAGATCGTGGGTCATGCACCAGGTTGACGTGAGGCCAACTGGTTGTTTTCCAGCGAGGATGTCGCGGGCAAAATCAGGGGCCAGAAAGGCGAAGTTCATCATCTGTTGCACGCGCTTTTTCGTGGTTTTCTCAGAGTTTGCAATCTCATCGAAGCTTGCACCTTTCTTGATCTGATCCAGCCAAGCAAGGGCTTTGGCGACATTGATGACCAACGTCTGATCCGGTTGGGCGCCTTGATCGACCATGACGAACTTGGTTTCAACTCCGCGACGGCGTTTGAAGAATGGCGTTGAGAACGACAACATCTGTTCGCCGATATTTGCGTTTTCTACATCAAGCGCGTCACCAATCTTGTCCGCATCCAAATCAATGGACAGAACTCCATCACCCAGTCTGACACAACTCACTGTCGGCAGCATCCGAAAGGTGTCGTTCAGCTTCTCATGCGCCGAGCGCTGTATCTCTGGATCGCCAAAGGCGCTAAGCCACCCTCCAATGTGACGCTTTAAATGCTGTTGAATCGCTCGCGCGACGAGTGCCTCGACCTCCCCTGCTGGCAATCGCCATCCGCTGCCCATTGCGCCCGCCTTGCGGCCAATCAGAAGGTTGCGAGAGACATCGTAGCGATATAGCTTGCCATTCTTGGTGGCGTGGCTCGGGGAAAGGCGCTCGCCATGCTCATCAAAGAGCTTACCGGCAAGTGGAGAGACTTTTGTCTAGCGCGTCACTGGACCACCCGGGATAGCGGAGCGGTGTTTCAGTTGCTCCTGTATTGCGTCCCAGCGTTCTGGAACGATGATCGCAGGGTGCTGACTCGCATAGGTTTTGCCCTTGTGCGGTATGCGTCCGGCATAGATCGGATTGGTCAGGATGTGATGGATATGGCCGCGCGCCATGATCTTGCCGGCACACCAGCCACCGTTCTTTGCCTGCCTTTTTCGGGAGCGGAGGCCGATCTTCGCTGCTTCTGTGACAACCACGTTTAGAGCACCATGCGCCTGATAGAGGGCGTAGATGTTTTGGATCTTTTCAGCTTCAGCCTCGTCCACCTTGAGTGCCTGCCTTAGATACCATCGTCATAGCGCGTAGCAATAAGCTCCCACCCCTCGTGACGCTGACTGGCAACATAGGCCTCACACGCCTCACGTTGCGCATCAAGCGAGTTGACCTCTTGCTCTAACCCCTCCTCGCTGGATTTACGCGCATAGATCGCGCAGCGTATGTGCGTCCGCTCAGCCGTGGCGAGGAGGCGTCAAACCAAAGAAGCCCTGCCCGCTTCACTTAGCGCCCGTGATATGGTGGGCAACCGCCGCGAGAGACTTATAACTCTTTCCATTTAGTAAATAGCCGTCGGGCATCACCTCAACCCGATAAGTGCGACCGTTCCACCCTTGCACCAATACCTTGCCTTCGGTTCCTGCAGACAAAACATGGTGCTTATAATCATCTCGCAAAGCCGCTTTGAGCGGCGCGCTTGATGCGCGCCGAATGCCCTCCCAGAACACTGTTTTGCAGCTCATGTGCCAATACACGTTGCAT
>JBCCLK010000143.1:0-1662 GCA_039026935.1 Pseudomonadota bacterium | reverse complement strand
CGGAGAAGATGATGCAAGCGATGCCGCTCGGTGCGCTTTCCATCGGCGAGACGACCCGTGACCTGCTTGGCGGCATGTTGGCCGCCATCCTGCTCGCGATGGTTTTCGTGGCGGTCGTCGATGTTGTGTGGACCCGCTTTTCCTGGCGTAAGGGCATGCGTATGTCGTTGAAGGAAGTCAAGGACGAGGTGAAGCAATCCGATGGCGATCCCATCGTGAAAGCCCGCCAGCAATCCGTTGCCCGCGATCGTGCACGCAACCGCATGATGGAGGCGGTTCCAGAGGCTACTCTAGTGGTCGCCAACCCCATCCATGTCGCGGTCGCTCTACGCTACGACCCACTGCGTGATGTCGCGCCTGTCTTGGTGGCCAAGGGTCAGGAGCGTTTGTGCTGGCGCATTCGCGAAATTGCGGAAGAGGCTGGCGTGCCGGTGGTGGAGAACATTCCCGTCGCCCGCGGCCTGCACAAATCTGTCCCGGTTGGCGCTCTCATACCGGAGAGCTTCTACGTGGTCGTCGCTGAACTCATCAAACAGTTGGATACGCCGCACAGGAATTGAACCATCCGAGGGTCTGCATACCACTATCAGCTCACTAACTCCGTCAGTCTACCGCCGAAATCAACCGGCCATACAGATGCCATGTCGCGTGGCCGAGGACCGGTAGAACGACGATCAGGCCCAAAAACGCGGGCAACATCGAGAGCATCACGCTGACGATAACGAAGAGCCCCCAGCCGATCATAACGACGGGGGATGCGATAACGGTTCTGATGCTGGTGAGCATGGCGGTGACGAAATCGATGTCACGGTCCAGCAGCAACGGGCAGGATATGACCGTCAGGGCGTACAGCACGATTGAAATGGCGGTACCCACAGCGTGACCGACAAGCAGGAACCACCAGCCAGCCTCGGTGCTGAAGACGGCCGTCACGAAACTATCCATGCTTGCGAAACCCTTCGACCCAAAGAAGATCACGAAGATCGTGCGGGCCTGATACATCCACACCCAGAATACGAACAGCGTAACGAAGGCCATCCAACCGAGCTCGCGGCGGTGTTGGTCCACCATCACAAAGAGCACAGTTGACCAGTTGAGCGACTGATGAGCCTCAAGGCGGCGACTAACCTCATAGAGACCGGTGGCGATGAAGGGGCCGATAAGCGCAAAGCCGATCATCAGCGGATATGCAGCCCACAGAATGCCAAGATAAGCGGTGAGCCAAATCATTAGCAGTCCGCCAGCGGCATAGATGATACCGAAGAACAGCCCGTATTGAGGTGCCTTTAGAAAATCGCGCCAGCCTGCCTTGAGCGCATAACTAAGGTCTTCCAGGCCGGCAGCCTTGATCGTCAGTGTTTGCGGTTTTTGGGATTGCTCAGCCGTCATGGCGCATCGCTTTCGTCATCGAGAATGCGATAGGCAGCGCCGTCCAGATCACCAAACTGACCGGCTTTTAGGCTCCAGACGAAAGCGCAAAGACCGAGGAGACCAAGACCAAGAGCAATAGGGATGAGGACGATGAGATGGCTCACGCGGCAACATCCAAGGCAGATGGGGCGATGGCGGTCTTTTCTAAAGTGCCGCTTTGCAGCTCACCAAACGCGGCCAGTCGCATACTGTTGGACACAACAACGATTGAAGACAGCGACATGGCAATTG
>JBCCLK010000142.1:0-1678 GCA_039026935.1 Pseudomonadota bacterium | reverse complement strand
GCAAGCTTTGGTTCTGACAGCCATCGTGATCTCGTTCGGGATGACAGCCGTCGCCGTGATGATCGCGCTTGGCGCATTTCTTGGTGCGGATGACGATCACATAGATGACGACATGGACGATGCCGAGCCCGTTTCAGAGGGGCAGTCATGACACATTGGATTATCGCCCCGATTATCCTGCCAGCGCTTGTGGCTCCGTTCATCGTGCTGGCCGCGCGCTATCACATGAGAATACAGCGTATCTTCTCGATCACCGGTGTTTTGGGGCTGATTGCGATCGCCGCAGGGCTCGCGTGGCAAGTGTCGGATGGCTCGGTCATCTATTATCGTCTCGGCGACTGGGCGGCCCCATTTGGAATCGTGATTGTTGGCGACCGTCTGTCGACCTTGATGGTGTTGCTGACATCACTCCTCGCACTGTTCGTCCTGCTCTACGCCATTGGTTCGAAATGGGATGAGCGAGGGCGACACTTCCATGCGCTTTTCCAATTCCAGTTGATGGGCATACTCGGCGCCTTCCTCACGGGCGACCTTTTCAACTTATTCGTGTTTTTCGAAGTGCTGCTGATTGCGTCCTACGGGCTTATGATCCACGCGGGTGGCAACGCGCGCCTCAAGGCGGGCACGCAATACGTGCTTTTCAACCTGATAGGGTCAACTTTGTTTCTGTTCGCGCTCGGTGCAATCTATGCCGAAACGGGTACGCTCAATATGGCCGATCTGGCAGAACGCGTCCGGCTCATCACGCCCGAGGAAACCGTTGGCATTCGTGTGGCTGCAGTCCTGTTGCTTCTGGTGTTTGCCATTAAGGCCGCTCTCGTGCCGTTGCACTTCTGGTTACCGTCAAGCTATGCCGAAGCGCCCGCACCGGTCGGCGCGCTTTTTGCCATTATGACCAAAGTGGGCGCCTATGCGATCATCCGAGTGTACACGATGGTCTTTCCACCGGACCTCGAAGTGACAAACGGTCTTCATGACGTTTGGCTCTTGCCGGCGGCGATTGTGTCCCTCGCGATCGGTATGGTCGGTGTTCTCGCAGCACGCAAACTTGACCGTTTGGTGGCCTATTCAATCATTGGTTCGATGGGCATGGTGATGGTCGCCATTGCGCAGTTCTCGCCTGAGAGCATTGCGGCAGCAGTGTATTACATTATCCATTCGACACTGGCTGGTGCCGTCTTGTTCCTTGTCTCTGACCTTGTGCGTACGGGTCGCGGCGACCTTGGCCTGACGTCGCAACCACCTCTCGCCGGCACTGCTTTGACCGCGGCTGTCTTCTTCACCGGCGCGATTGCTATGGCGGGTCTGCCGCCGCTCTCGGGCTTCCTCGGCAAGCTAATGGTGCTCGAGGCGTCTTTTGACAGTGAGCTCGTTGTCTGGGTTTGGGCCGTTGTCCTGACATCGAGCCTGATCAGCATTCTGGGTTTTGCCCGGGCCGGAAGTATCCTGTTTTGGAAGTCGCACAGCGTGGAACCGGATGAGGCGCCGACATCGCTGCCTGCGCCCAGCCTGATGTCTTACAGCGCTGTCGGCGGGCTGCTGGCGCTTCTCGTTGCCCATACGGTTTTCGCTGGGCAGGTCCACGGATACACCACTGCCATGGCGGCAGATTTGTTTGCGCCCGATGACTATATTTCCACCGTGCTCGACACACCTGGCAAGTTGAGCGAACCGCAGG
>JBCCLK010000141.1:0-1701 GCA_039026935.1 Pseudomonadota bacterium | reverse complement strand
GGCCGGAGTTCAGTGACCGCGCCACAAGGTTGGGAATGTAGCCAAGTTCCTTTGCCACAGCGCGGACGCGTTCGGCCTTCGCCGGATCGACGGATGTTGCCTTGGTAAAGACCCGGCTGACCGTCGGTTCAAGCGATCGCGAGCTCGCCAGCGATCTCACCTGAACCATGCACGAAGGATCGCGACCGAATGGCGGAGACGCGAGAGACGCGGCTCCGGGCGCAGCCAAGAGCCTGGTCAGCGCCCGTGCGCTGACTTGCCAAACAAACGACCACTATCAACCAGCTCAATGAGAGACTGAATCAACTACACTTAATTCATTTGTTGCATTTATTGCGTTTATGCCTATGTTGAGGTTCACAGCAAAGGAGACGGCAGATGAACATGATGGCTCATAGGCAATTGCCCCCGAGCGCCCAGGAGGCAGCGATTGCACGCGCATCAGGGCAGCTCTTGTCGCGCTATGCACAAAGCAAAGCGCCTCTCAAGCTGCGTGTCACCGATGGGGATCAGGCTGAACCGATTGAACTGCCGGCAGGTGCCGTCACACTGTTGATGGATATCCTGGAAGCCATGGCCGCAGGGCAGGGGGTCACGATCATCCCCGAGAATGCAGAATTGACCACCGTTCAGGCCGCAGAGGTGTTGAACGTCTCCCGCCCCTTCCTGATCAAGCTTCTGGACGAGCAGAAGATCCCGCACCGTAAGGTCGGCAAACACCGCCGTATCCGCATGGAAGATGTGATGGCCTACAAGGCCTCCATTGATGCAGAACGGGAAGGCGTCCTCGACCAGCTGGCGGCTGAAGCGCAAGAGCAGGATATGGGTTACGGCAAACCATGAGCCACTACACGGCGCTTCTGGACGCCAACGTTCTCTATCCGGCGCCGATGCGCGACGTCCTCATGCAGCTCGCCGTGACCGATATCTTCAAGGCCAAATGGTCGGAAGACATTCACCGGGAGTGGATCGACGCTCTGATGCGCAACGAACCGCACCGAGACCGCGCTACACTCGAGCGGACACGTGACTTGATGAACCAGGCGACCCGGGATTGCCTCGTAACCGGCTACGAAGCCCTAATCCCGTCACTCAAGCTCCCTGACACCGATGATCGGCATGTGCTGGCTGCGGCCATTGTCGGCAGGTGCGACGTGATTGTGACGCAGAACCTGAAGGATTTCCCCGAAGATGCCCTCGCTCCTTACGGCATCGAAACACAGCACCCGGACGACTTTCTCAGCAACCACCTTGCGCTCGCACCAGGTTTGTTCTGCTCAGCACTCAGAAAAGTCCGCGCCCGCCTCAAGAACCCGCCCTACACAGCCGAAGACTACCTCGCCATCCTCACCCAGCAGGGGTTGGTCGCAACGGCCGCCGAGTTGGAGCAATTCAGGGAATTGATCTGAGCAGGGGGTGGTTCAGCACAGCCCCATCTGAACTCGCAACAGTTTGACTTTCCACAGTAAAATGGGCGGGAAGCGGAAGTTCGCTTCGATGCAGCGCTGTAAGGAACCCGCATGCAAAGCGGACCTTCGAGAAGGTCATTTTCTTGAGGATAGTCAGGAGTAATCGATGCCTTTAATCGAAAGGTGCAAATCTGGGTTTTGCGACATCAATTCATTTGCCTGATTTTGAAGATGAATGACAACTTCTTCTAGCCCCCACATCTGCCCACCTTGCGGGTTCCGCCACTGCTTT
>JBCCLK010000140.1:0-1702 GCA_039026935.1 Pseudomonadota bacterium | reverse complement strand
TGGCGTCTGGCATTTTGAGCAAAGCTACATGCCGTCGATGCTAAGGACGAACTCCTATGACACGATCTGCCACGAGCATCTGGAATATTATTCCCTTGCCGTTGTGCAAAAGATCTTGGCCGCGGCCGGTCTTCGGATCTTGGATGTGGGGATGAATGCGGTGAATGGCGGAAGCTTTGCCGTCACCGCCGTGAAAGAAAACAGCACGCATTTTCAAGGCGCCAATTCTGTCGTGAAATGGATGTTGGAGCAGGAAGACCGGATGGGCATGTCCACGCCGAAACCCTTCCGCGATTTTGAAGAGCGCGTCTATCGCCACCGCGAGGATCTGGTGCGCCTTGTGCGCAGCCTCCGGGCCGACGGGAAGACCATCATGGGCTACGGTGCCTCCACGAAGGGCAACGTTACGTTGCAATTCTGTGGCTTTGGCCCCGATGATATTGAGGCCATGGCCGAGGTGAACCCAGAGAAATTTGGGAAATACACGCCCGGCACGCACATTCCCATCATCTCGGAAGAAGAAGCCAAAAGCCGCAATCCAGATTACTTCCTGGTCCTGCCTTGGCACTTCAAAGATGGCATCCTGCGCCGGGAGGCTGATTGGCTGGCCAAAGGCGGCAACATGATCTTCCCGTTCCCCGAGATCGAGATCATCTGACCGAACGCCCAAAGCAAACGTCAGAATGGGCGCTTCTGCGCCCGTTTAGCTGGCTTTAATCCTAGCGTCAGATCGCGTGCATCACTGACGGGCCTTTGGGCCCGGAACAGGCGTTATGTTAAGGCCGACCAACTTAGCATTCCGCTTGTGAGCCCAGAAGCCATCGAAACACACCGCGAAGACATCACTCGTTGGCGATGCAATCAGCCCGCATCGTGCTAACGATCTCGCCGAATTGCTCCGCTTCTTCACCTCTCAGAAAGAAGGTCCAGTTGTTTCCATGAGACACAACGCGGAGCTCTCCTTCGCAGCTCAAGGTCGCTTCGTAATTTCGCTGCCCTGCTACAGCTTCCGCTCGCTCGATGAAACCAGGAGATGGCGTTGAATTTGGAATTCCACGATCAACGAACAGGCGCGGTGAATAGAAGTGACCGCTCTCAACGTCACGAAAAAAGGAAAACTCGTTAGGGTCGTCCGGCAGCACAAACTCTGATGCGCCCAAATCGACCGAGTAAAATCGGATAAGTGCTTGAGGTGTGTCGCTTGAGCAGGAGCCTTCATAATCTACCCTCCAAACGAGAGTGCAGGAACCTGCGGTATCGACCACGGCAACTGATTGCACCGCGCGCCCGCCTTCTTGTTCTTCAAGAAGCTGCATCAGGCGCGCTGATGGGTGCATCTCGTCTGCCAATACGGGCATTGACGTCAGAGCCAGCAGCAAAGCTGTTAGATGTCGAGCGAACGCCATGTCCTGACCTTCACATGCAACAGCATGCTCAACAACCGGGGTAATCCCTAAAAGGGGGCAAGATTTTAGGTCAGCAATTATAACCTATAATCCGTATTATGTTAAATTTTCTCTGCATGTCACCGGCGCCTCCGGTGTCACGCCACCAAAACACCCGTCGCCACGGCAAAGCTCAGCGCCAAGGCGCCGCTGGCCATCAGAGCAGTTTCGGATTCACCTTCGCGGAAGAAACCCATGCCTTGGGCGCAGTCACGCAGGTTGACCGCTATCAACGCCGCAAAGCACAGCGTCATCAG
>JBCCLK010000139.1:0-1713 GCA_039026935.1 Pseudomonadota bacterium | reverse complement strand
GCACCATATCGACCTTAAAAGCGGTATGTATCGCGGTCGCCAGGTGCTGGAGCCGACGGAAGACTAGATCCGCAGCAGTCTGCGAAAATCGAAAGCCCTCGCAACCTGCGAGGGTTTTTTTGTGCTTATCGGTGACGATTTGATTTCCAGGATTAACCAAGCGCCCCGCCGAGTGGTGCGGGTCGGTAACAAGCTGCCTGTCATTTTGTGATGTTATGCTTAACGTCACGCATTGGTTTTTAACGCGCCAGTAGCAATTGATTTAAAGGCGCGTGGTTACGGAACGCAACGGGATTGGTGGTCGAGAGCCATGTCCCGCGTTAAGGGCGATTCGATGCGAAACCCGGTGCTCCCAAATGCAGGTGGTGAGCGCCGGGTTTCAATATTCTGAGCTGAGATCCGCCCGCGTCATTATTTCCAAGCTCTTGCTCTTTGGGGCGCGGCGCACTAGAGGCAGCCGCAACAAAGCCAAAGGACAATGCCATGAGCGAAATCGTCGACATTCACGCCCGCCAAATTTTAGATAGTCGCGGCAATCCGACGGTCGAGGTCGACGTCACGCTTGAGGATGGCTCGTTTGGGCGCGCCGCCGTGCCGTCCGGGGCCTCAACTGGGGTGCACGAAGCGCACGAGCTACGCGATGGTGGTGAAGCCTATAAAGGCAAAGGCGTGATGGGCGCAGTCGACGCGGTCAATGGTGAGATCGCAAATGAGCTCACAGGTATGGAAGCCACAGAGCAGCGCTTGCTCGACGGCTTGATGATGGAACTTGATGGGACCGCGAATAAGAAGCGCCTTGGCGCAAATGCGATCCTCGGCGTATCCATGGCTGTGGCAAAGGCCGCGGCCGAGAGCTGCAGCTTGCCGCTCTATCGCTACATTGGCGGCACCAATGCGCGTGTGTTGCCGACACCCATGATGAACATCATCAATGGCGGTGAGCATGCTGACAATCCGATCGATATTCAGGAATTCATGATCATGCCGGTCAATGCGGACAGCATCGCAGATGCCGTCCGGGTTGGCTCAGAAATTTTTCACACTCTGAAGAAAACTCTGAATGATGCCGGACACAATACCGGTGTCGGCGATGAGGGCGGCTTTGCACCAAACCTGTCTTCGACCACGGATGCGCTTGATTTCATTATGAAGTCCATCGAAACGGCAGGATATAAGCCAGGAGACGACGTGTCTTTGGCGCTCGATGCCGCCTCGACCGAGTTTTATAAAGACGGCCAGTATGTCCTCGCCGGTGAGGGCAAGACACTCGATGGAGAGGGTATGGCGAAGTATCTCGCCAATCTCGTCGACACATATCCTATCGTCTCGATCGAAGACGGCATGGCTGAGGATGATTGGGACGGGTGGGGCATCCTGACAGAAATGGTCGGCGATCGCTGCCAGCTTGTTGGCGACGATTTGTTCGTGACCAATCCAGAGCGCCTGGCCATGGGGTTACAGCGCGGCGCGGCGAATTCGATCCTGGTCAAAGTGAATCAGATCGGCACGCTCTCGGAAACGTTTGATGCCGTCGAGCTGGCGCACCGTCACGCTTACACGGCCGTGATGTCTCATCGTTCCGGTGAAACCGAGGACGCGACGATTGCCGATCTGGCCGTTGCGACCAATTGCGGTCAGATTAAAACAGGGTCCCTGGCGCGCTCGGATCGATTGGCGAAATACAATCAACTGATCCGCATCGAAGAAGAGCTT
>JBCCLK010000138.1:0-1727 GCA_039026935.1 Pseudomonadota bacterium | reverse complement strand
CTGCCGGATGCAGGAGATGCGCGAGTCGCTGAAGATCATCCATCAAGCCATCGAAAAGTTGCGGGCACCGGAGGGGCAGGGCGATGTTCTGGCACGCGGCAAAATCACTCCGCCTTCACGCACCGACATGAAAACCTCAATGGAAGCGCTGATCCACCACTTCAAGCTCTACACCGAAGGGTTCCACGTGCCGGAGGGCGAGGTTTATGCCGCCGTCGAAGCACCAAAGGGCGAGTTTGGCGTGTACCTTGTGGCAGATGGCACCAACAAGCCTTACCGCGCCAAGCTCCGCGCGCCGGGCTATCCGCATTTGCAGGCGATGGACCATGTCGCGAAGGGGCACCAGTTGGCGGATGTTTCGGCGATCATCGGAACGATGGATGTCGTTTTTGGGGAAGTGGATCGGTGAGACGAGTCGGGCAGTTCACGTCAGAGCAACTAATGACGGTCTTAGAGATTTGATCGGTTCCAGGTTCTCAAATGTGATGTTGGGTGTGGGCACGATGATTGCGGCGATCTTCGTGGCCGTTCAAGCTTACTACGCCCGCAGTTCTTATGTGCAAGCTGATGAGAGCCGGTTTCTCGAACGCAAATTGGACATCTGTTTTGATAATTTCGATGATGCTGCGAGGCTGGATGCGATGCTGCGCAGCACGCTTCCCAGTATGATGGAGCAAGAAGTGTGGCCACCACGCGTCGAAATAAACAGCGAAGCGAAGTTGCTTGAAATTCAAAAGAATGCTGTCCCGTTGATTGACGATTTGACGGCGGGTTTCACAAAGGCGTCTGTGCTAGGGCCGCTGGACAAATTTCGCGCTTATCTGGAGCAACAAGCTAACGGCTTGTCCAAAAGCATACTGGATCTTCGTTCCGAACAAGTCTTGGCTAAGACAAGCGATGTGCAGTCTGTTTTAAAGCAACTGAGTGAGTTTGTAGGGGCGCAATACGCGATCTTCACCGGGTGTCGCATGATTGCGCTAGGGGAGGCGTAAACATGGGATCGCACCTGCGAATGTTGTCAACACAACAGGGCCTTGCTTTTTTGAACGTGGATCAGTGCCTTTGTCGTGCAAACCCGCCGCGAACTGGCAACAAAGAAAATGTCTCGTCGCTAAAATTGGAGTCTTGATACTATGCTCCGACGCCTTCACCCCGAACAACCTGACAGCTTTGCCTTCACGCCCGCCAACAAGGCGTGGGCCGAGGCGCAGATCACCAAATACCCGGATGGGCGGCAGGCCAGCGCCGTCATTCCGCTGCTTTGGCGCGCGCAGGAGCAGGAAGGTTGGCTGTCCCGCGCGGCGATCGAGGAAGTCGCCGCGATACTGGGTATGGCCTATATCCGTGTCTTGGAAGTGGCGACCTTCTACTTCATGTTTCAGCTGCAACCGACAGGAAGCGTTGCGAATATTCAGGTGTGCGGTACCACGTCCTGCATGATCTGCGGGGCTGAGGACCTTGTTTCCATCTGCAAGGAAAAGATCGCCAAGAAGCCACACACGCTCAGCGCCGATGGCAAGTTCACCTGGGAAGATGTTGAGTGCCTCGGCGCCTGTGCCAATGCCCCGATGGCGCAGATTGGCAAGGACTACTACGAAGACCTGACCACCGCGCGGTTCACGGAAATCATCGACGAATTGGCCGAAGGTAACGTGCCGGTGCCTGGTCCGCAAAATGGTCGCTATGCGGCGGAACCGAAAGACGGACTAACCACGCTCAAGGCTCAT
>JBCCLK010000137.1:0-1744 GCA_039026935.1 Pseudomonadota bacterium | reverse complement strand
CGACCGACGAATTCAGGGATCAGGCCAAATTTCAGTAGATCCTCAGGCTCCAGATCGGTGAAGATCTCTCCAACACCGCGCTCATCCACGTCCCGCACATCGGCGCCAAAACCCATAGCAGAGCCTTTGCCACGCTGCGCGATAATCTTGTCGAGACCAGCAAAGGCGCCACCACAGATAAACAGAATGTTGGTGGTATCGACCTGCAGAAACTCTTGCTGCGGGTGCTTGCGACCGCCCTGCGGCGGAACCGCGGCGACTGTGCCTTCCATGAGCTTCAAAAGAGCCTGCTGCACACCCTCGCCCGACACGTCGCGTGTGATCGACGGATTCTCGGATTTACGAGTGATCTTGTCGACCTCATCAATGTAGACGATGCCGCGTTGCGCACGTTCCACATTGTACTCGCTGGCCTGCAAGAGTTTCAAAATAATGTTTTCGACATCTTCACCGACATAACCCGCCTCGGTCAGAGTTGTGGCATCGGCCATGGTGAACGGCACGTCGAGGATGCGCGCGAGGGTTTGTGCCAGCAACGTCTTACCGCAGCCGGTTGGCCCGATCAGAAGAATGTTTGATTTCTGCAGCTCAATGTCGCCCGCTTTACCAGAGTGGTTCAAGCGCTTGTAGTGATTGTGTACAGCGACCGATAGAACCCGCTTCGCCATCGCTTGGCCAATCACGTAGTCATCGAGCACGTCGCATATCTCTCGCGGCGTGGGCACGCCTTCTGACGACTTCAAACCTGCTGTTTTGGTCTCTTCACGGATGATATCCATGCAAAGCTCTACGCATTCATCGCAGATGAATACGGTCGGCCCTGCTATCAACTTCCGGACTTCATGCTGCGACTTGCCGCAGAAGCTGCAATAAAGCGTATTTTTGCTGTCGCCGCCTGAACTGTTCGCCATGTTTCAACCTCTGGCAGCAAGGCCGATGCGCGTACTCTCACCGTTTCGCTGCGTTTCGCTCCACCTTGTGTTCAGCTTAGGACAGGCCTTCAGGCATCACAACGCCAAAATGCCCACAACTCGCTGCATCGAAATTGGTGCGCGATTTGCGCACCAAACACGTTATTCTTCGTCGTCCTTCGCGCGGTTCTCTACAATTTCGTCAATGAGACCCCAATCTTTGGCGTCCTTTGCATCCATGAAGTTATCCCGTTCCAAAGCGTCCTCAACTTTTTTGAGGGTCTGGCCCGTGTGCTTCACGTAAATCTCATTGAGCCTGCGCTTAAGCTTAAGCGTCTCTTCGGCGTGGATCATGATATCTGTGGCCTGTCCTTGGTAGCCACCGGATGGCTGATGCACCATGATTCGGCTGTTTGGCAAAGAAAAGCGCATGCCCTTCTCACCTGCCGTCAGCAAGAGCGACCCCATGCTTGCAGCTTGGCCAACCACGAGGGTGGAGACCTTTGGCTTGATGTACTGCATCGTATCGTAGATCGACAGCCCGCTGGTCACAACGCCGCCTGGGCTGTTGATATACATCGAAATTTCCTTGGAGGGGTTTTCCGCCTCAAGGTGCAAAAGCTGCGCGACAATCAGGCTCGACATACCGTCATGGACCGGTCCGCTCAGGAAAATGATCCGCTCTTTTAAGAGCCTGGAAAAGATATCATACGCCCGTTCTCCACGGCTGGTTTGCTCAACCACCATCGGGACGAGGGTATTCAAGTAAACTTCATAGGGATCCTTCATAGAGACCTGCCTGTCTGTGATTGCTGATACTTAGCGATCAGGTG
>JBCCLK010000136.1:0-1761 GCA_039026935.1 Pseudomonadota bacterium | reverse complement strand
GGCGATCGCCTTTTTTTCTTCCTCAAGCCGTTCGATCCGCTCGATGAGCGCTCGAAGCTGACCAGCTGCAACAGCCGTGTCGGCCATGGAAATCTCCTCGGTATGCATGAAGGTGTCGGGCAGCTAGCAGAAGCTGCGCAGCGCGAGGTGAGTGCTAGCGGTCTGAACCCAAGCAGGTCAAGCTGGCCCGCAGCCCCCAATGCGGAAAGCCTCGAGGATTGTGGGGACAATCGTGATCTTAGCACCGCCACTCAAAGGCATGCCGGGCGTTCTTCAATCGTGCTGGGCAGATGCTACCTTGAAGGCAGCAACCTGTTCCGGCGTTGCCTCGGGTTGGGCTGCCTTCCACTGGCCGTAAGGCATGCCGTAAACATGCTCACGCGCTGTTTCCAAATCGAGTGTCTGGTCTGCCTCGTTTGCAGCATCGACCAGCCAGTTCGATAAGCAGTTCCGGCAGAAGCCAGCCTGAATCATAAGATCGATATTCTGCACATCGTCACGCTTGCGAAGATGGTTCAAAAGCCGTCGGAACGCTGCCGCTTCCAGATCGCGCATCGTTTGTTCGGTCACCAAAACTCTCCTCATTCAACCAGCGGCATCCTGATGGCACGATCCGCCACAATTGCTTCAACCAGCGGTGTTAAGCGGCGCGCCCAAGCATCAATTCCACCCCCATCCGCTATAAGATCCTGCCTTACCTCCAACAGGGCATGAGGCAGGCCTTTAACCGTACCGTGCCGGTTCATCGTATCTCCGGGTAATTCTCCGGTATATGGCTCATTGTCGCCCACGACGATATCCCCGCTGGCGCTTAGCCTCTCAATGAGCGGGCGTGCCAGCCGGGCGTCCTTATCCCACAAAACACCCGCATGCCATGGGCGCGCAACACCACGCCAGTGCGGTGTAAACGAGTGGATAGATAGCAAGACCGCAGGCCGGCCGGTCACATGGTGCACATGATCTATGGCGCGCGAAATCGCGTCATCATAAGGCCTATAATAATGCTCGATCCGGTGCGCTCGCTCCTTTGGTGTATGGCGCGCATTTCCCGGCACCACTGCCCCGTCGGACAAGCGCATGATAAGAGTTGGGTCATCGATGCCGCGATTGGGATCAATCAGCAGGCGCGAAAACTTGCTCATGACGAGCGTCGCATCCAACGCAGCTGCAAGTTTTTGGCACAGACCTTTCGCACCGATGTCGAAACCGATGTGGCGCTCCAGTTGCTCGCGCGGCAGACCGAGCGTGCCATAGGGTGCCGGTAAAGTGTTTTCGGCGTGGTCGCACAAGATGATCAAGCCGTGACCTGCGTTGCTCAGGTGCAGGGAGAACGGCGCCTGCCCGTCCGCAGAACCGGCTGTGGGACTTAAGCCACGATCGGACATGGTTGAGGGTTGGGCGCGATTGGATGCGTCGTCCATGGATAGATCCGGCGGGGAGTTATAGAGAGTGAGCGTTTGCTTCACACCGATCATCGATACGCCGACTACGCCCCATCGTCAAAATGTCGCCGCATCTTCTGCATCATCGAAGCGTGCCAAACGCTTGACCAGTGTCGAGCACGCGGCAAAGAATACAACGCGCTAGGCATTGGCGTATAATTCGGCTTGCAAGGATCTGACATGCGTCTGCTGTCACCGGCCACCGGACAAACCGGAGGCTCTCGTCCTACTCTTGCTTTTCTTGTGACCGCGCTGGTCGTCGCGGGGCTCGTTGCTGGTGGCTATTACACATTCAGCCGAACCCAGAGCGCTGGCGAGG
>JBCCLK010000135.1:0-1774 GCA_039026935.1 Pseudomonadota bacterium | reverse complement strand
CGCGAGACAATGAGCGCGCCATGGGTCACATCAGGGTCGTCGCCCGCGTCTTTGATCACGCCCGCTTCGGCCCAGCCCGGCCCGTCTTGCCAATGCGTGACGTCAAAGACAGGCCGTTCGCCACCGGGCAGAGTGATCCGCACCCGGTCTGGCCGCCCTTCCCCCCAAAGCCCCATCAAGGCGGCGCGGGTCGCGGCGGTGGCGCAGGCGCCAGTGGTCCATCCCCGGCGCAGGGTCTGATCAGGTTTACGAGCCATCTGTGCCGTTATAGGCGCGCGATCGGGTGCGGCCAATCGCGAAAACACGTGGTGTTTCATTGCTGTACCACTACAGCTCGTGTCGCGCAAAGGCCCGGTAATGGTCGCACTGGGCCTTTCGCTGCCCGCATGATCGCGGCATAACGGACGTCATGAGTGATGCTGTTTCATTTCCCAAAGGCGACTGGCCGATCCTAGAGCCCGGTTGGGTCTGGCTCTGCGGTGCGGGCCCTGGCGATCCGGGGCTGTTGACCTTGCAGCGCATTGAGCGCGTGCAGCCGAAGCTCGACGAGGCGCCTAAGTTTGGTCAGCCGCAACGCACGGCAGAGGAAATCAAGCAGGGCAAGGAACACTTTGTCCGTGGCCAATTTGGCTTGTCAGAAAAGTATTTCCGTTCTGCGGTTGAGCGTTATCCTAAGGATCCTGAAGCCTGGCTCGGTCTTGCTGCGTCCTATGATCAGTTGGCTCGCTTCAAACTGGCTGACCGTTCCTACAAGCGCGCCCGCGCACTGATTGGCGAGACACCGGCACTACTCAACAATATGGGCTACTCGCAGATGCTGCGCGGTGATCTCGGAAAGGCAAAGCGCTATCTTGTGCGTGCACAACAGCAGGCGCCGGGCGACGTTCGAATCACCAGCAATATTGAAGAGCTGAACGTTCGGCTGGAGAAAATCGGTCGCGAGCCCATCCCGTTGTAGGTCGACCTCGATTTCGCTTCATTGCTCTTTCGAGCAGCATTTCGCAGCCATTACCAATATTGCAGCTTCAACTTCGACAACTGCCGGACGCCGGTGTAAAGGTCCGGGATTGGATTTTGAGAAGGGCAGGAAGCCACTCCGGTATTGCCTGATATCGTTCGACTTCAGCAATTTGATCAAAGTGGTGTTTACGCGTGCGTATGTTCCAAATGCGACCAACCTGAATAAAGCATCACACAACCAATCACGGCGATGATAGCGGACGAAGCATAGGGCGCCGCTTTGAAGAGCTGGTCGAGCCGAGATGTGCGCCGATTGAGTGCCTTCAAGCCGACCGCTGCTGCGGCACCGACGGCGACCATCGTCAGAGCGAGCCCAATAGAGAAAGCAGTCACCAGGGTGACGCCAAGCGCAAACCGATCAAGATGCAGACAAAGCAGGAACACGGTTATTGCCGCTGGGCAAGGGATCAGACCGCCTGACAGCCCAAACAGAATCGTTTGCCAGGTCGAAGTCTTGCCCCCACTCAAGCGCTCTTCAATCTCGCGAGCATGCGCGCGCGCATGGGCATCAAGATGCGCGTAAGCGACCGGGTCATGCGTGTGTTCGTCATGCTCTGCTTTATCCTCTGCGGCGTGACCTTGGCGGTGCGTTACTTGCTGATGGTGAGCGTGAGATTGATCAACGCCGTCACTATGGTGGTGATGGTGGTGGTGATGATGATGATGGTCGTGGTGATGAGCGTTTCATAGACGAAATAGGCCACAGCCACCAAAAGAACGCCGCGCGCGATGCCAAAGAGAAACCCCAGTCCCT
>JBCCLK010000134.1:0-1780 GCA_039026935.1 Pseudomonadota bacterium | reverse complement strand
TGCGAAAGATAATGGAGCAGCGCCGGCCAAGGATCGCGGTCTTCACCGCCATTGGCGTGCGCAATCACGAGAAGTTCTACTTTGTTGGCTGAGCGGCGCATGGCTGCCGCAAGCGAGGCAGCAGCCGCATCCGAATCATGGTCATCAACGGACAGGGAGAGTGGAAGCGCGAGCGCAACAATGACAAGTTTGGCTGTCCCGGTTGCGTTCGCTCCGAGCTCGACGGTCAGTAGATGATTGAGGCCATCCCAAGGATTGTCTTCCAAGCAGAGGGCCTTAACGAGGGCATCCACAGTAGATGCAGTGCAGTGGTGAGTAAACCCGAAGTCAGAGAGCGTAACAGAGACCGCATCGTCAGGCAGTGATACCTTGGAAGGTGGTGTGAAGCCGTATCGATAGACGAATTCAGCAGTTGACGAGGCATATTCCTGCGTCAATTCACTTCCCGGAGAAATGCGGCGAAGAGCCCACCCGATGACTCTCTGTCCACGTTGAGCGAATTTGACATTCGGTCTACGACAATAATTCAAAAGGCATGAGAATGGCACAATGCTGGTATTGAACCATGGGTTGACGTGCGACAGCACGAGAGCACAGGCACGGGCATAATCGGGATGGTCACATTCGCTGCTGAGTCGCTGGAGCTTCATCTTTACCACATCTTCGAGCTCAGTACCTTGTAGATATTTTCTGGCGTCCTGAGGCCACAGCCAGGGACATGAAGCTGGTGTCAGTGCGTTCAAGAGAGGCAACCACTCAGGATCACGGCGTAATACCTGTCTGGCAATGCGCCCTTGACAATCGCCGTCTGGTTGGCCCGTATGTGCGCCCAAGCAAGCACATTGAGGAATTGAAAATAGTATCTCGCCCGTGGCGATTTCACGCACTGCCACACAGCCATAACCGGCGATGACGCCCTTGTTCGTGGCCATGAGCGCGCCGCGAGCCCATTTGATACCTCTGGCTTCCATCCATCGTTCCAGCTCGTGCAATGCATTTTTGTGTAGCTGGACTTGTTTTCGACGCAGTGCGCATGCTTTTCTCACATGTTGTCGTTGCCATACTTTACGATGGAGGAGCATGCACAGCTGGCGATGACTCCTCGCCTTTTAAGGCATCGTCCGTCGGGCGTACAGTCGAAAACTAAACCCTAACTGACCCCACGCGCACCTTCGCCGCTAAAAGGCAGTGCGCGACACTATACAAAACTCTTCCACCATGTGAAGGACGCTTACTGCGATCCCCACTTCCCTTTCTTTCTATAATCCTGTCAAATTTCATGATAGGCCAGCATGATTACGACGCCGTTGGCTTGGCCGCGGCAGACTGGCGGCGGCGCTTGACGTCGAAGTTGAAGACGCGCGCCATATTAACTTCGACGGTAATAATCTGGTCACGAAGGTGATCGAGGTCTTGGTCGCAGATCTTGAGTCGCTCCTTTGCGTTATTGAGTGACGTCTGCAATATGCTGATCGCCTCTTCATACGGGTACTCGACCATAACGTTGGCCCCAAGCCAAAGGCACACAGAACCCGTTGGTTTCACTCGCGCACGCGCATACAGTAATTCGCTCAGCGAGTAGTAGGCATTGACATCCTCTCCGCGCGCGAGGTGTTTGACCAAATCCAGGGTCTTGGTGATTTCTGGCACCTTTGTTTTCATTGCGTTTTTAGTTCGTTGCTTATAGGCTTCGAGAGCTTTAAGATTTTGATGCAATTCGTTGAATGCGCCGATCAGTGACTCGACCGATGAATTTTGCGTCGATGCCAGAATCTTCTCG
>JBCCLK010000133.1:0-1792 GCA_039026935.1 Pseudomonadota bacterium | reverse complement strand
GAGGAAAATCATGAACTATAGGAAACTGTGCGCGGCTCTTATGGCCAGCACCGTTCTCGCGGCACCTGTCGTCGCGGAGGACAACATGGACAAACTCACCAATATGCAGAAGACGGATGCCGCCTTTACGTTCATCGATCAGGGAGGCGAACGTGCGGAAGCTCTGAACGATATTTTGCCAAGCATTAACGTGCCTGATGGGTTTGAGATCAGCCTGTACGCCGTTGTTCCCGACGCACGCTCTATGGCCGTAGCCCCACAAGGCACTGTGGTATTCGCAGGCACACGGAAAGACAAAGTGTGGTCGATCGTGGATCGCGACCGCAATCGCGTTGCCGATGAGGTCAAAGATTTTGCACCGTCCATCACGTTCGACATTCCCAACGGGCCTTGCTTTTCCAAGGACGGATTTTTGTTTATTGCCGAGCGCAACCGCGTTCTGAATTTCCCCGCAGCTGAGTTCTTCTTTGAAGGGCCCGACCCGGCCGTGGCCGTGGTTGTGCCACAAGGTGAATTGATCCCCGCGGAGGAGGAGAGCTTTAACCACACCGCGCGCGTCTGCGACGTGGGACCTGATGGTAAGATCTACATCTCGCTTGGCCAGCCTTTCAACGTACAGCCCAATGACAAGATCGAGCTCTACGACGAAATCGGCATTGGTGGCATTATCCGGATCAACACCGATGGCACCGGGCGCGAAGTCTTCACCCGCGGCGTGCGCAACTCTGTTGGTCAGGATTTCCACCCCGAAACCGGAGAGCTGTGGTGGACGGACAATCAGGTTGACGGCATGGGTGATGATATCCCCCCGGGCGAGCTGAATCGTCAGACCTCTGCCGGAGAGCATTTTGGTTTCCCATGGACCAACTCTCGCATCGAAATCGTTGCAGAGAGCGAGTTCCCACGTCCGGAAAACGTGTCCTTCACCGAGCCACAGCTGGAGCTGACGGCGCATGCGGCAGACCTTGGCATGAGCTTCTACAGCGGGGCGAGCTTTCCGGAGGAGTACCAAGGCGGGATATTCTGGGCACAGCACGGATCCTGGAACCGGGTAGAACCAGTGGGCGCGCGTGTGATGTACACCGCACTCGATCCAGAGACGGGCGACGCCATGGGCGCACAGGTCTTTGCCGATGGCTGGCTTGATGAACGGACCGGAGAGTATCGCGGTCGTCCCATGGATATCGCTTTCCTCAAGGATGGCTCCATGCTCGTCTCCGATGACTTTGCTGGTGCCATCTGGCGTATCGCCTATAACCCGCAACCCGCCGAGTGATACGGTTTGTGAAGGTGATCGCGCTCGGCGGGCTGATGCTCGCCGGGCCCTACCCGGTGATGGCCGGAGATCTCGCTGAAGGTCAGAAGATCGCAAGAATGTGCAGGACGTGTCATGGTATCGATGGCTATGCCCAGATCCCTATTGACCCGCATATCGGCGGAGAGCCGCAAGAGTATCTTGAGGCGCAGCTCATGGCGTACAAAAGCGGTACACGCGTGCACGAAATGATGAGCGTCGTCACAGCCGGTCTTTCTGATCAACAAATCTCAAGCGTGGCCGCTTGGTATGCCGGGCATACTGCAAGTGCCACACTGCCCGAGGGGGTCAGCCCAGAGGATGCACCGGCAACCTGTGTCGGATGCCACGGGGCGGACGGGATTTCGCTTTTGCCCGATGCGCCCAATCTTGCGGGCGAGGTCAATATTTACATTGATACGCAGTTGAAGGCCTATCGCATTGGCAAACGCAGCCATGTGATCATGTCAGAGATCGCCAGTGAGTTAACGGACGAAG
>JBCCLK010000132.1:0-1808 GCA_039026935.1 Pseudomonadota bacterium | reverse complement strand
CTTGATGCTGAAATGAGTCGCTTGGTCCTTAACTTCGGTGCAATGAGGACGTTGTGTATTGGAACAGCAACGGTATCACTGTGATTCCGCACAACATCTCGAAACGAAGAGTTAGCATGCAGATTCTTAGACACATGCAACTCCAAAGTTCCTGTACCGATGATGGGCATGGCACCAACTCCTGACAGTGTACCACTGAGTGGTTCCTGATCGACAACGCCTTTGAGTCCAGCAGTCTCTAGCTCAGAAAGTTCTTGGGGTGTAAACGATGTAAGAACAGGACCCGCATCTGCGGTTTTCAGGCCCAGTCGCTCGGCCAGCGCATTTGGGCGCATCGTGTTTACAAAGACGATGACGCCGGGTTGATCGGCTTCCGCAATGGTCTTCATCGCTTTCGCAACCAGACCTTCACGAGGGCCTTTCTCGCCGAGAATATCGGCTAGGACATCCGTGCGGTGGACGCGCACAAGGCTTGTCGCCTCCGGCGTAATCTCACCATGCACGATGGCGATATGCTCGGACCCATCCAGCGCATTTCGGAAAATGACTGTTTTAAAGCCGTCGCCATAAGCGCTCTGCAAAGGGGCTTCAACGCGGCGCTCAAGATAGCGGTCATGCTTGCGCCGCCACTCGATAAGGTCCGCTATTGTACCAATTTTCAGATTGTGGAATTGGGCAAAGGTCACCAACTCAGGCAGGCGTGCCATGCTGCCATCATCATTCATAATCTCGCAGATCACACCAGCCGGATAGAGCCCCGCCATGCGAGAGATATCAACAGCGGCTTCTGTATGACCTGCACGGACAAGCGTCCCACCATCCCGTGCAACCAGAGGAAACACATGACCCGGAGACACAATGTCTTTTTCATCCTTGGTTGGGTCAATCGCGACCATCACCGTATGGCTGCGATCATGCGCTGAGATCCCGGTGGTGACGCCTTCTGCAGCTTCAATGGAGACCGTAAAGGCTGTGCCCATGCTCTCGCGGTTCTCGCGCGCCATCATGTCGAGCTTCAGCGCGCGCGAGCGCTCATCAGTCATGGCAAGGCAGATCAAGCCGCGGCCAAACTTGGCCATAAAGTTGATTGCTTCCGGCGTTGCGAAACTCGCCGGAATGATCAGATCACCTTCATTCTCGCGGTCCTCAGCATCGATGAGGATGTACATCTTGCCGTTTCGCGCATCCTCAATGATTTCATCAATCGAAGAGATTGCAGCGCTAAAGTCTTCAGCCAATTAGCTCTCCTCGCCCTTCGCAAGGGCAGCCTTATGCGGTTCGGGCGTATCCACGCCGATCATGCGCGCCACGTAACGCGCCAGCATATCAATCTCAAGATTAACTCTGCTTCCCGGCTTCAACTCTGAGAGCGTCGTGACCTCCCAAGTATGCGGGATGATCGCCAGTTCGAAGTCACCATTGTCGAGCGCTTTGGCAACTGTGAGGGAGACCCCATTCACCGCCGCTGAGCCCTTCGTCGCAAAATACTTCGCGATATCAGCCGGTGGCCGGATCGTCAGCCGCCAGCTCTGTCCTTCTGCCTCAACAGAAACGACCTCACCCACGCCGTCGACATGACCAAATACGAAATGCCCGCCAAGCTCCTGTCCGAGCGTTAAACTCTGCTCAAGGTTAACACGCGATCCCTCACGCCAGTCGCCCAGAACAGTTCTCGAAAGCGTCTCAGGCACGGCTTCGACAGCAAACCAGCTTCCATTCTCGCGCGCGCCTAACTCGACAACCGTCAGACAGACGCCCGCATGCATGATGGAGGCACCAATCTCAATCCCATCGGCGGCAAAGCCACT
>JBCCLK010000131.1:0-1832 GCA_039026935.1 Pseudomonadota bacterium | reverse complement strand
GAGGCATCCATAACGGCTGGATGGTCATAGAGGGCGTTCTCAACTTCGATACAGTAAATGTTCTCGCCGCCGCGGATCAACATATCCTTGGCGCGGTCGACCAAATAGAGGAAGCCTTCTTCATCCAAACGGGCGAGGTCGCCAGTGACAACCCACCCATCGACAAAGGTCTCCGCTGTCGCTTCAGGCTTATTCCAATAGGCTTTGCAATTCATCGCGCCTTTGCACCACAGCTCACCAACTTCGCCAGCGGGCACGGTGTTGCCATCCGGATCGACGATTTTTAGCTCTACCGCCCCCGGAGGATGACCGGCGCTATCGGGGCGGTTCACATAGTCTTCGCCAATATTCAAAGATGCGGTCGCACATGTTTCCGTCATCCCCCAACCATTGCCAGGCGCGGCTTCTGGAAACCGCTTCTTGATGGTTGCAACCAGTTCGGGTGCAGAGGGGGCGCCACCATAAGAGACGGCTTTGATTGACGAGAGATCGTACTTGTCTCGGTCCGGATGCTCGAGCAATTGCCAGGCAATTGCAGGGACGCCGCCAACGCCAGTGACCTGTTCTCGTTCGATGATCGGCAACGCTTCCCCAGCATCCCACTTGTACATTGAGATGATTTTGTCACCGCGCAAGATCGTCGGGATCAGAACGGCAAACGCCCCAGTTGCATGAAAGAATGGAATTGAAAGCAGCGTCGCGCCTTGCTCATTTGGATCGGGTTCTGGTGGCAGCTCACCCCGGCGAAGCAGCATCCGCATTTGGCACGTCATCGAGTTTAGCATGTTCGAAATGATGGCGCGATGTGTGGCTAAGGCGCCTTTTGGTCGTCCTGTGGTGCCAGACGTGTACATGATGGTTGCGTCATCATCTGGCCCGAGATCAACCTGCGGCAGACCGATCTTCGGCAAGTCACTCCAGCTATTGGCCGGACCAATCAAGGCTTCCATTGAGTGGATTTTCCCGCTGAGCGGACGGTCATCTGCGCGCGCGATAATGACCGTCTCAAGATCATTCAAGCGGTCAATATGTCCGCTCAGACGATCAAGGATCTGCGGATCGATAACGGCCACTTTTGCACCAGAATCGCTGAGCCCATACTCCAGCTCATCTGCGGTCCACCAGGAATTCATCGGCGTTGCGATCGCGCCGATCGAGAGCGCGGCATAGAACGGGATTGGCCACTGAGGATAGTTGCGCATAATCACCGCGATCCGATCGCCTTTTTTGACCCCGAATTGCTCGGTTAGAATCTTGGCGAAATGCTCAACGGCTCGCACCAGAGCAGCGTAAGTCACGCGTTCATCTTCGTAGACGAGATAGTCGCGATGACCGAACTGCATCTCGCCGAGCAAAAGAATGTCGCGAATGGTCGGAGGGGCATCGACATAAATCTTCATCGGCACGCCATTGACCACACCATCACCAAGTTTGAGTGGGCTATCTGACGCGGCAATGGCTGCATTGGCTTGCGCGATTGACATAACCGGCCAGCCATCCGGCAAAGCTGCTACTGCCATAGGGATCCTCCAAGTGATTTATCGTTCTTGGAGACGCATATGCGGCATCGGCGACCCCTACGGAAGGGGCGACGCTGCGGCAGGTGTGGCGTGGATGCTCCGTTTTGGAGACCTTATGGGCGGTCGTCCTGAAGTTTCGACAGACCTTCAAGCGAAAACTCCATGCCCCCCTGGTACGCAACGCCTGTGTCGAAGGCGAGCATAACCGGCTGACCTGAAACCAGGAGGAAGCTTGGCAGCCCCGTATTCGGGAGCGAGATTTCAGGTAAATCTGCTGAAATATAGGTCACGGTCTCTGGACCTGGTTCCGGG
>JBCCLK010000130.1:0-1839 GCA_039026935.1 Pseudomonadota bacterium | reverse complement strand
GTAAGCATGAAGCTGTAAGTAGACGCCGTTCTGTAGGCGCAGCGGCTTGAACTCGTCCTCTAGCAATTCGCCGGACAAACGACGCTCCACCTGCCCGCGGAATTGTTCAACGCGGTCACGGACAATATCATGATCAAACTGGTCGTATCGGTACATGTCAGCTCACCGTTCTCGGGTCAGGCGCAGGCGCGCTCAAATTAAGTGCGCTTTCAACGCGGCCAATCCAACGCGACACGCTCGGAAATTCCGACAGCTCGAACCCGCCCTCATGCGCGACGCGTGTGTAGGAGACCAAAGCGATATCAGCGCAAGTCAGTCCCTCACCGACCAACCAATCCGTGTAGGTCAGTTGCATTTCCATAACGCCCAATGCCCGGCGGCCTTTGATCAGAAGGTCCGGGTCTAGCTCATCCTCATTCAACCCGCGATATTTCATTTTTGAGCGTCGCACGGCAATGTAAGGCTCATGCGAGTACTGCTCCCAATAGAGCCAGCTCTCCATCTGTGCGCGGGTAAAATCATCTTCCGGGATGAGGTCTGAACCCTGTGCAAGGTAAACCATAATCGCATTCGACTGGGTCAGGATACGTCTGTCTGGCCAGCGCGCTAACGGGACTTGTCCGACGGGGTTCAGCGCCAGAAACTCCTCTGTCTGGGTTTCATTATTGAAAATATCGATCTCAACCCAGTCATAGGGGATATTGAGGTAATCAGCCGTCCAACGCGGTTTCAGGCAATTGCCTGACATCGTGTCGCCATAGAGCGTGAGTTTATCGATCTCGCGCGTAGGCATTATACGACCACCCCATAAGGCACGGTCGGGCCATTCGCGCGGATTGTTTCTCGAAGTGTTTCGCGCCCGGCAACCTGTCCATCCTGAGTGACTTGCATGAAGTACGGATCCGTCACCTGCCCTTCTTGAGCCTTTGCTGTTTCGAGGGCTGTCTCTGCGTCATCTCCAGTGAAGATACCGATATCGTCCGGGCTTTCAGACCAGCTTCCGTCTGCGCGCATCCAGACGACTTTGCCGGTCGCTGTGTCCCATGCTGTGATCGTTTTCGGGATGTCTGGCTTTAGCTTTGGGCGCACCGACGTCATGCTGCGACCTCCATAGAGAACCGTTCTAGCGCTTGCGCTGGTATGGAACTCACCTCTCCAATGATCAGGAGTGCAGGTCCCTTGATGCCAGCATTCGAGATCAGTTGTGGCATCTCTGCGAGCGAGCCGAAAACCTTGATCTCATTTGCACGTGTACCGTTTTCAATCACTGCAATCGGCGTCGAGGGCGCACGCCCAGCGGCAATGAGCTTCTCAGCAATCACAGAAGACGTTCCGACCCCCATAAAGACGACAACTGTCTGTGCTGGCTTCGCAAGCGCCCGCCAATCAAGATCCGGGACGCCGCCAGATTTCGCATGTCCTGTCACAAAGGTGAGCGTTTGCGCGTGGTCACGATGGGTCAGCGGCAAACCAGTTGAGGCTGCGCACCCAAGGGCCGAGGAAATACCTGGAACAACGCTAGCTTCAATGCCGGCTTCGCCCAGCGCCTCAACTTCTTCCCCGCCGCGTCCAAAGACGAACGGGTCGCCGCCCTTTAACCTCACAACATTCTTACCCTGTCGCGCGGCGTCTATCATCAATGCATGGATGTCGCCTTGGGGCACAGAATGATTGGCTTTTGATTTGCCAACGGAGACGCGCTCTGCATCACGGCGCACAAGATCCATGATCTCATCACTGACCAATCTGTCATAGAAAACCACGTCTGCGTTTTGAATTAATCTAAACGCTTTCAGCGTGAGCAGCTCAGGATCACCCGGGCCAGCGCCGACAATATTC
>JBCCLK010000129.1:0-1861 GCA_039026935.1 Pseudomonadota bacterium | reverse complement strand
TTGCGTTGCGTGGATCGGTGCTGTCTTAGAACACGGCAGGCCCGGCGTTCTGAGACCCTCAGCTCGGCACGAACACGATCAATGCAAGCACGGCGGCGAGCGGGGCTTAGAAGTAATGGGATGGTCCGCCCTTCCGGGAGCGCGACCGTTCAGGTCATCCTCCCTATAGATCAAAAAGGAGGAAAGGATCATGTCAGAGTTTGCAGTCGTAGGGATCGATCTCGGCAAGAATGTTTTTCACGTCGTGGCGATGGACGTCCAAGGGCACATCGTGAAGCGCAGGAAGTGTCCGTCGTCAGGGATTTTGGGACAGATGGCGGCGTGATCTAAGAGAGAGTCTGGCTGATCTGGTTGGTCTAATTATGCGGCCATCTGTCCCAAAATCCCTGGCGACGGACATGTCGTTGACCATGGCAGCCATTTCATTGTTGCTGCCAGCGATCACCTCAGTCGCGGAATGAACGACTTCCTGATCGTTGAAAATCGACTCTTCAAATGTCACGCGTGCGCCAGAGTCCTTCGCGCGGCTGACCACCTGAATGGCCATGTCTTCGCCGCCAAGCTCGTTCCAGTTGCTGATGCGACCAGCGTAAATCTCGCGCATCTGCTCCATTGTGATTTGCGAGACTGGGTTTGATGGGTGCGTAATCACAACGATGCTGTCCACCGCGATGATGTGTTCCTGACGCGGGTCGATCATGTTACCAGCACCTTCTGCACGCAGGGCGCGCGCCTCATCCGGCACGATCCGACGCGATGACATTCCGATCTGAGCATCACCATTCATCAAAGAGGCGAACGCATCGTCAGAAGATGTAGCTGTCACAAGGTAGCTGCCGATCTCTTCGCCGAAGCCGCCGTCGCTGACAAAGTCAGCAATAAACTGACCTTCCTGACCGGTCTCTTTGATCGATGCATCCGCATTAAGATAAGAGGAATAGCCTGCCAGCAGAAGTGGCATCAGTCCAACACCCATGGCATCGGAGCCTGCAAATTGCAAATCAGCGGCGGCGGTGTCAAAGGTGGGGCACGCCTCACCTTCGCAACGCACCCGCGCAGCGGAGATACGCAGATCGCCAAGAGCGGTACGGATCACGTAGTGGTCATCATTGAATTCAACAAAGTCGCCCACAAGGTCGACCGTGCCGTCAGAGGATTTCAATCGTACTTCAGATGAGACAGCGGCTGTTGGTATTGTCATGGATGCTGCCAGGAGAGCGGCAGTGAGTGCCGATCCCTTCAGACGAGGAAGAAGACTTTTCATTTTTTCTCCAGTTCAAGTGTTGGTCAGCGCGTAGCGCCTTGGTTGGGGTTGGTTTTGTTGCGGTATTTTTTCGCTGAGTGTTTCGCGCCACTGACGGGCCGAACGCATTCGGTGCCTGGGTAGAATGGCCAAGGCGCCGTCAATCGTTTTGCAAAAGGCCTCATCGAATTCGTCGGTCAGGTTGCCCAAGGGAATGTACGGGTCAGGTCTCTGGCTCAACATTGCAGACATACGATGCTGACAATCCGCAGGGGTCGTGCCGCAAATCAAATGGTAAAAACATGCCGCCAGCGAGTAGAGATCCGCGGAGGGGCCTTGCTTGCTGCCCGTGACGAAAAACTCATGAGGGTCATAAGCGTTTACTGCCTTTGGCCATTCCGAACCGATTTCGGCACTCGGATCGAGAGCTTTGAGCGGGGACCCAAAATCGATGAGCACCGGCTTACCTTCTGCCGTAACGACGATGTTCTCAGGTTTTATGGATCTGTGGAGAAGGCCCGAGTTGTGAACCCGTTCCAATCCGTCCAAAAGGCGAACTAATAGTGCGCGGAGTGTATGGCTGTCTGGCTTTTTATCGGGCATGTCGATCATCTCTTG
>JBCCLK010000128.1:0-1909 GCA_039026935.1 Pseudomonadota bacterium | reverse complement strand
CACACCCTGCAACCCCTGATTTGCAGCCGAAAAGGTCGGTGCCTTAAACCATGTCCCGCATCCAATCCAATAGACTTTTTTCAGGACCACTGGGCCGTACGACACTGAGAGTTCAGAGTGACATGATCGCACAGCCGGTGCATTGGATATCGATAAAGACGTTCGATACGTCAGCATCCGCCCAAGAGGTCGCGACGCATGGTTTCGACAAGGCAAGGTCGATGCATCACTCAAACTCCAAGATCACATCATCAACTGCCAGGCTGTCGCCCGCCGCAGCGTTAACCTTGCTTACCACACCTTTTTTCTCGGCGCGGAGAATGTTCTCCATCTTCATGGCCTCAACTGTGCAAAGGGCCTGACCTTCTTGTACCTCTTGCCCTTCGTCGACGTCGATTTTCACGACTAGTCCAGGCATCGGGCACAAGAGCATCTTCGACGTGTCGGGCGCAACCTTTACGGGCATCAACGCGGCGAGCCGAGACTGATTTGGGGTCAAAATACTCACCCTGACGTCTGCACCGCGATACCGCACATGATATCCATTGGTAATGCGCGCGACTTTCAACACCAACGGCGTTCCCGCCACATCCAAATCGGCCAAGGACTGTCCAGGCATCCAGTCACTTGTGACGCGCAAAGTATTGCCATCGTCGAAGGTCACGTCTGCGCCCTCGCGATCGGCAATCATTTTGACAGGGAACCGGTGTTCCCCAACCGAAACAACCCAATCGGTACCGACCTTGCGGGTATGATTGTCGAGGCGACCGGTAATACGTGCTCGTCTGATTTCCGCGACGCGGTGCATAGCGGCCGTTGCCGCGGCAATCCGTTTAGAAATCGCCTCGCCCAGCGAAACGCCCGCAAACCCTTCAGGATATTCTTCCTCGATGAACGCCGTCGTCATGTCGCCTGAGACAAATTTGGGGTGATCCATCACAGCAGACAAAAACGGGATGTTATGTCCGATCCCCTCCACCTCGAAGCGATCGAGTGCTACGCGCATTTCCTCGATTGCCTCCGGCCGCATAGGCGCCCAGGTGCATAGCTTTGCGATCATCGGGTCGTAATACATGGAGATCTCGCCGCCCTCGAAGACGCCGGTATCATTCCGCACAGCGCGCGTATTTTCGGCAACCTCTTCTGGTGGGCGATAGCGTGTGAGTCGGCCAATGGATGGCAGGAAGCCACGATAGGGATCCTCGGCGTAAAGGCGGCTTTCCATCGCCCATCCATTTATCCCAATGTCAGACTGTTGCAGCGACAACTTCTCGCCGTATGCAACGCGGATCATCTGCTCGACGAGGTCCACGCCCGTGATCAATTCTGTCACCGGATGCTCGACCTGAAGACGTGTGTTCATCTCTAGGAAATAGAAATTGCGGTCACCGTCTACGATGAATTCCACAGTACCGGCACTGGCATAGCCAACTGCCTTTGCCAGGGCGAGTGACTGCTCTCCCATGGCTCGACGTGTGTCCTCGTCGAGAAAAGGAGACGGGGCTTCTTCAATCACCTTTTGGTTCCGGCGTTGAATCGAACACTCACGCTCATTCAGATAAACACCGTTGCCGTGGCTGTCGCAGAGCACTTGAATTTCGATGTGACGTGGTTGCGTCACGAATTTCTCGATGAAAATCCGGTCATCACCAAATGACGAGGCAGCCTCGTTCTTTGACGACTGAAACCCTTCCCGCGCTTCTTGGTCATTCCAAGCGATCCGCATGCCTTTGCCACCGCCACCTGCGCTGGCCTTGATCATCACCGGATAGCCTATCTCGGATGAGATTTTGACTGCTTCGTCGGCATCTTCAATCAAGCCCATGTAACCGGGCACTGTTGAGACCTGTGCCTCCTGCGCGATCTTCTTCGACGTGATCTTGTCGCCCATGGCTTCGATCGCGCCTTT
>JBCCLK010000127.1:0-1976 GCA_039026935.1 Pseudomonadota bacterium | reverse complement strand
GAACGACGCCTTGCCGCTCTCGATCATGTCCATCACACCAGGCGACAGGTCAAAACAAGCGAGGTGAACGTCAGCGCCGACAGCGTCGATCGCCTTGACCGCTGCTTCACAAACATGCGGACCAACTGCGAGAACACCGTCGATCGTCGGATCTGCCTGAAGTGCAGCAGCCGTACGCGTTTCGATCTGGGCGGGGTCGTTTGACACATCGATCATGTTCAGATCACCGCCGACGCCAGAGAAGTAGCCTTCGCAACGATCAACCAGAGCGGTGTTGAATGCTTCCTGGTTCAGGCAAAGACCTGTGGTCACGCCTTCCGCAGCTGCACGTACACCGGCGGCCTCGCCAGCATCACGCTCGGGCTGGCCAACATGCATCAGCGCGCCAAGCTCCTTGGACGATTCCAAGCCGGAGTTGATGGTTACAACCGGGATACCGTCGGCAACAGCAGACTTGATTGCGGGCCCAAGCGCATCAGCATCAGGTAAGGAAACGATGATCCCATCAGGGTTCGAAGCAGCAGCAGCTTCTATCAACGCAGCCATAGCTGCCATGTCGCCGGAAACATCAAAGTTGTACTCGAGCGTTGCGCCAACGTCTTCTGCAGCGTCACGACCACCCTTTTCGACAACCGGCCAAAACGGGTCAGTACCCTGAGTGTGCGTGATCATGACATAGCGTTCGCCATGCGCCTCTGCAAAAGCACCGGTCGCGACAGTTGCGGCGAGCGCGCTCGCCAACATAATTTTCTTCATGGGGTTCCTCCCTATTTGAACCGACAATGATTAAAGCGGGGAAAAACTGGAGCGCAAGGACTTTTTGCCAAATACGGGCGAATTTGCAACCGGTTGCAATTTACGCGCCGCACCCCATGACTTGGCCGCTTGCGGCGGATGGGCGATTTGCTATCGTTGAGTGGAAAGAAGGCACGTGCTCATGAATTGGCGTTTTGGGGATGAAGTCGAAAGTTACTCGGAGTGCCTGACATCATGAAGCGCGCTGCACTCGTCGGTCTGGGCATGGTTTCCAAAACCTACGGCGAGGCTTTCAGGCAGACAGACAGGGTCTCGTTACACTCAGCATTTGCCCCTAGCCGCGACAGCCAAGAGCGTTTTCTGTGTTCGTTTCCAGATGTCTGTGACCGGATTGCGGCAAGCACCCAGGAGATTGCCGATGATCCAGATGTGGATTTCGTAATTGTCACCACACCGCCCAACGCAAGAAGGCATATCGTTGAGGCCTTGGCTGCGGCAGGCAAACCGATCTTAATGGAAAAGCCTGTTGAAAGAACTCTGGAAAATGCAGCCGAATTGGTCGAACTTTGCGAAAGCCTTGATGTGCCGCTCGGCATCGTTCTACAGCACCGTGCCCGACCTGCCGCCATGAATTTAAGGGACGCCATGGATGACCTCGGCGCCTTGGTGGCTGTGGAGGTGACCGTCCCTTGGTGGAGGCCGCAGAGCTACTATGACGAGCCCGGACGCGGGACCTATCAGCGAGACGGAGGGGGTGTCCTTATCTCGCAAGCGATTCATACGCTGGATTTGATGCTCTCTTTCACGGGTTCGGTCGCCGAAGTAACCGCAATGTGCGCGACGACCGCGTCACATTCGATGGAGGCCGAGGATTTCGTTTCGGCGGGCCTCGCTTTTGCAAACGGCGCAGTCGGACATGTCCACGCGTCGACGGCGAGCTTTCCCGGCAGTGGTGAAAGCATCGCGCTGCACTGCCAACACGGAAGCGCAAGGCTATCCGCCGGCAACCTGCACCTCGACTTTCATGATGGACGCAGTGAGGAGATCGGTGAGATAGCGGGCTCCGGCGCCGGGGCTGACCCAATGGCCTTTACCAGCGACTGGCATCAAGCTGTGATCGAGGACTTTGCCGAGGCGCTCGCCGAGCATCGTCCTCCCCTTGTCACTGGGCGCGAAGCCTTGCAGGTTCATGCTCTCATCGATGCGATCGAAGAATCCGG
>JBCCLK010000126.1:0-1986 GCA_039026935.1 Pseudomonadota bacterium | reverse complement strand
GCGCAGCCCTCGTTCAAGAGGCTGCCGCGCGGCTCGCCGGCTGAGCTTTGCAAGCTCCATCCACAAAGCCACCTGACAAACAAGATTATCTGCAATGGCCAAAATTACATCACTGAAAGCCGATCACTATCGCATTCCGCTCGACGTACCTCTGACCGATTCAACCCACGGCGTGATGACGGCATTCGAGATCATCACGGCAAGTGTCACCGATGCCGACGGACAAACCGGTGTCGGGTATACGTACACAACAGGTCATAACGGGGGTGCCATCGCCGACATCCTGCGCCGAGAAATCCCCGACCTCGTTGTCGGTCAAGATGCCGATCTGATCCCGAAGCTCTGGGAAAAGGTTTGGTGGGGCCTGCACTACGGCGGGCGCGGCGGGCCGACAGTGCTAGCGCAATCCGCCTTCGACATCGCGCTTTGGGATCTCAAAGCGAAACGTTCGGGCCTGCCGCTCTGGAAGGAGCTCGGCGGGTATGATCCGGCGGTTCCTTGCTACGCAGGCGGGATCGACCTTGAGCTGTCTGTCGATGATCTGCTGAAGCAGACCGACGAGAACCTCGAAAAGGGTTTTCGGGCCATCAAGTACAAGTCAGGCCGTGATGCGATGAGCGAAGATCTCGCCCGCGCCCGCGCGATGCGCAGACACCTTGGCGATGATTTTCCATTGATGACAGACGCCAATATGAAATGGACGGCCGACGAGGCCATCCGTCGAGCGCGCGCGCTTCAGGAGATCAAACTCGTATGGCTTGAAGAACCGACCATCCCCGACGACGTCGAAGGTCATGTCCGCATCGTCCGTGACGGTGGTGTGCCGATTGCGACGGGAGAAAACTTTCGCACACTTTGGGAGTTCAAGACCATGATCGCGGCTGGCGGTGTGACGTACCCCGAGCCCGACGTGACCAACTGTGGTGGCATAACGCCCTTCATGAAGATCGCAGCCCTGGCTGAGGCCTACAACTTTCCGGTGACCTCCCACGGTGCCCACGACGTGACAGTTCACTTGCTGGCTGCATGCCCGAACCGGAGTTACCTCGAAGCCCATGGTTTTGGGTTGGACAAGTACATTGAAAACCCGATGGAGATGAATAGCGACGGCAATGCCATCGCTCCCAACCGCCCAGGCCACGGTATTAATTTCCTCTGGGATCGTCTTGAGGGTGTGCGGGCGTGAGGTTAAGTGCTCGCCCCTGACCGCGAACAATGAACAGGCCCCTGCCCCGATGCTGATTGCCCAGTTGTCCGACCCTCACGTCTGCGGCGAGAAAACCCTCTACCAGGGCTTGGTTGATTCAAATGCAATGCTGGCCGCTGCCGTGCGACACCTTCAGACGCTGTCCCCGGCCCCCGATGTCGTCATACTGAGCGGCGACGTCACCGAAAACGGGACGGCAGTGGAGTATGAAAACTGTCGGAAGCTTCTCTCGTCAATTGAACAGCCGCTGATTGTCATACCTGGCAATCATGACGAACGAGAAGCCTTCCGAAGATGCTTCTCCGATATGGCTTACATGCCTCAGGCCGGTCCGATTCATTTCGCCATTTCCGATCTTGGACCTGTCCGTATCGTTGGCCTCGACGTGACGGCTCCAGGCGCCCACCACGGTGAACTCACTGATTCAGCCATCGACTGGCTCGCCTCATGCCTCGCTGAACAGCCTGATCGCCCAACTCTTCTGATGCTTCATCAGCCACCCTTTCGCAGCGGCATCCCGTACCTCGACAGGTATCGGTGTTTTGGTGAAGAACGCCTCGAAACGCTTTTGCTGTCTTATCGCAATGTGGAGTTGATTTTGTGCGGCCACGTCCACCGGTTCATGGTGCGCCGGTTTGCAGGAACGGTGATTTGCACGGCGCCGAGCACCACGACGTCGATTGCACTCAGGTTGGCGCCAGATGCTACGCCCGCTTCGTTTCTTGAGCCACCGGCCATGCTGCTACACGACTGGCGCGCTGATGCCGGATTGACCACTC
>JBCCLK010000125.1:0-2076 GCA_039026935.1 Pseudomonadota bacterium | reverse complement strand
GTCAATCAAAACGCCGTGCAGCGCATTTGTGACTGTATCTCGGGACGCGCGGATGTCTAGCCACGTCTGATTGTCACTCAGGGCAAAGGTCTGGGACAGATATTCACGGCTTTCAAACGTCTCAAAGACCTGCCCCATAATCTCGATATAGTCGGGATGAATGGTTTGCAGAAGCAGTGTCGGCTTATGAAAACCGGCCTGGTTGACCCCCATCAAGATGGCAGCCGGTTCGCTCAGCCAAATCTCTTGGGTGTCCTCGTTCCAGGTCCAATACCCTGACGTTGTTTCCTGTTGTACAATATCGAGAAGGCGGCCCGCCTTAGTTGCTTCGCCTTCAATGGCTTCACGGGCTGACTGTGAGTGCGCTGCACGACGCCAAAGACCAAGAATGATAATGCCCGGACTGAGCAAAAGGAGAGCATAGGCGAGCAGCTCAATGGCGCGCATCCATGTGATGAATGGGACTGAATTGCTGACACAGGCGTAAAGCGCTGAACTGACCGACTGGCATTGTGTCGTGCCCCCTGAGCTTTGCTCGGGGTCTGGTGACGCAGAAAAATAGATTGACCGTGCGCCATTGGCTTGAGGCATCCAGACATCAGCCTTGACGAAACCTATGCGAGCACTGCCGTTGTCGGGTTTATAAACAATGACGACATCGCCCATTGCGGTCAGGCCGACGGTCTGACCGCTGGCTAAGATTTGCGACGCGACTTCACCTGCTGACCTTGCTCGCGAGCCATCGCGTGCAGAGAGCGCGTCTGCAAGCCCCATAACTGTTTCAAGATCAGGGTGCGACCGGGCCGTCTGTCGGGGGCCCCATCCACTGCGATAAGCGTGCATCAAGGTGAGCGACACGCCATCAGCTTTCCCGTTTATATATTCGGAAACCGCAAGCGCTTCGCGTTGTGTGATGCTGCTGAGATCTGCACGGTGACCGCGCAAATCATCGACAATCTTGAACCCAATCGCAGCGACCAAAGTCAAAATGAGAAGAAGCACGACGATGCGCGGCTGCACTTGCAGCTGCACTCCCGTCTGCTCCGACACAGTCTTTTGACCCGACATATCCGCTCATCCTGCAACGACGACTCACTCGTCGTGCTTTTATCTTGTCTGAGCGTTTAAGTTTTAAGTTTGGTTAACCCTTCACGTGAGCGTGCGTGTCAAAATGTCTGCCACGTTTTTGGAGAGATCCGACGCTTGCAAATCCTGCAACGTTTTTTGGGCAAGACCGCGTGTTACCGGCTCCAGCTTTTTCCAGGCTTCGAATGCCGTCAGCAACCGCGCCGCCAGCGCCGGATTGCGCGTATCTGCATCCCGGATCACCTCGGCCAGTAAAGCGTACCCACTACCATCGGGCGCGTGAAAAGCGGCAAGGTTTTGCATCGCGAAGACACCGACGACGGATCTGACGCGGTTTGGGTTCCCGGCATCGTATTGAGGGTGCTGCAATAAGGTCTCAACATCTGAAACAGTGCCGGTCGCCGCCTGAACGGCGAACCATTTGTCCATAACGAGGTCATTGCTGTTCCAGTCGGACGCAAAGGCTTCAAGAGCAACTTGCTTCTGGCTGGTATTGGCGTCGCATAAGGCCCGCAAAGCCGACAAGCTCTCCGTCATGTTGGTAGCCGCGTCAAAAGCAGCCTTGAGGCGCGCATCGGCAGTCGGGTCGCGCAGAGCGCCTGTCAGGGAGATCATTGCTGAACGCATTGCGCGGATACCGGCTTGTTCCGCGTTCGGTACGAAGGGCGTTGGCGTTGGGTCGCCCAGCATGCGGGCCGCATCGTCTGCGAGTTGGCGTGCAAGGGCCGTCCGGACATCTGCGCGAGCCTGGTTCAGCGCAGCCGGATCTGCTGGCGTATGATGTTGGAAGAGTTCACCGATATCTGGAACTCTGAGCAGAAGCGCAGCAAATGCAGGATCATCCTGTGCGCTGAGCGCTGTCTCGGCGAGCGCCTCGATCAGCGTTTGATCCGGGTCTGTCTGATCGCCATAGGCCAATGCAAGCAGATCTTCGCGCAACAATACCTGAAAGGCATTCCATTGATTGAAGCGGTCATCGTCCATAGCCGC
>JBCCLK010000124.1:0-2106 GCA_039026935.1 Pseudomonadota bacterium | reverse complement strand
TTCTGAAGTCTGGAAAACCAGAGGCGGCGAAGGCGGAATCGATGATGTGGCCGCAGCCCTCGAAGGAGACGAAGATAAGCCTTCCCGAGAAGGCACCAAGCTCGCCAACGCTTTGAAACCATACACGTCAGCAGGACTTTTCGGTGCGTTCTTCAATGGCGAAGCAACACTGACCATCGACAATCCGCTCATCGTCTTTGAGATGAAGGATCTAGAATCCAAGCCAGAACTCCGCTCGGTGGTCATGCTGGCGCTCATGTTCTTGATCAATCAGCGCATGATGCGGGACCGGTCTGAGAAGATGGCGCTCGTTATCGATGAAGCCTGGTCGCTTCTAGGCAAAGGCGCTGCTGGCGACTTTATTGCGGGATTTGCCCGGCGCTGCCGCAAATATGGCGGCGCGATTATCACCGGCACCCAAGGCATTGACGACTATTACCGCACCGAGGGCGCTCAAGCGGCGTTTGAAAATTCCGACTGGGCGATTGTCTTGAGGCTGAAAGCCGAAGCCGTCGCGCAGGTTGTGAAGTCTGAGCGCTTGGCTGTTGATGAGCACACGGCCGATATCATCCGCTCGTTGTCGGTGTCAGCGGGCGAGTATTCCGAAATGCTGATCATGGGGCCGAATGGCAAGCATGTCGGACGGCTGGTCCTCGATAAATACTCCGTCACTCTGTTTTCATCCGACGCAAAAACCTTTGCAGAGATTGAAGCCTTGGAACGCCAAGGTGTGTCGGCAGAAGACGCCGTGGAAGCCGTTGCTTTTGGGCAGTCTCCAAATATGGGGGTCGCCCATGCAGCGGAATAAGTGGTTTCAACTCATCGGAAAAGTGCTTGGTGAAACGGTCCATGCTTTTGTTTTGGCGCTCGGCCTCATCACCGGCCTCGTGCTGTTGCTCAACGGGTTTGATGCCATGTCGGCCGCGCATTTTGCGGAGAATTTCTTCGGTCGCATGACCAGCGCCGAAGGCGCGATGGCATCCCGATATGTCTGGATGCTGACGGGTCTTTCCTTTGGGCTGACGGCGCTAATCCTACTTGCGCGCTTCATCGATAGAACACCCATGTTAAAAAGGAGCGCGCCATGAGCGATAGTCCTGTTCCCGCCATCGTGCATCGCCAGATAGACGAGAAGTCGAAGCGGTACTTAATCGCCGGTGTCGGTATTGCCATTGCAGTGAGCCTCGCGGCTTTGTTTTCGGTTATGAAGCGGCCTGAGCCGCCGCTCTTTATCTCGGTCTCCATGAAAACGCTGGTTGAAGACCACATGGCCTCCACCATTGGCAGGAATATCAGCGCGGCCGAAGCGGAATTACGCACTGCTGAGTTTTCTCGCGCGCTTGATGTGGCAATCTCAGAATTCGCTTCTGAAGACGGTGTCGTCGTGCTGGCCTCCGAAGCCGTGGTCGGCTCGAATGTTCCGGATTTCACTCCAGAAGTGCGCGCACGAACCCGTCAAATCACACAGCAATTGGCGAGCGCGCGAGGTGTCAATCTCCCCGCCATGGGCGACACATCAGGTATTGAAGCGATTTACGACGATTTGATCGCTGAAACCGAGGCGATGTCGGCGCAGCTGAATCCACCGCAATTCTCCGATGGGAGACCACAATGACGGCGCTCCCGCTTACCAGGTCACGTCTCAATCGGGGCTGGCGACGCATTGCGATTGCGGCAACGGCCATTGCAGCCGTCATGGGGGGCAAAGCCGCCCTTGATTGGGATCGAGGGTGGTATGTCTCAATCAATTGGACCGAAAGCCTGCCATATTGGGCGTTCAAGGTAGATAAGACCCGCGATCCCCAAGTCGGCGATTTCATCGAGTTCTGGCCTCCGGAAAATCCGTATTATGAAGGCGTTGCGTTCATTAAACGTGTCGTGGCGGGACCCGGTGATATGGTCCAGTGCGAAGGGCGCGCCTTCTTCGTGCACGATGTCCAAATCGCTCTCGCAAAAGAAGTAAGCCAGGCAGGCGATCCGTTGACGCTTGGTCCGTGCGGCACTGTTCCAGACGGGCACTTTTTTGTCGTCACACAGCACCAAGACAGTTTTGATTCCAGATATGGGGAGATCGGTCATGTTCCGCGCGAGCGTGTGCGCGGCGTT
>JBCCLK010000123.1:0-2147 GCA_039026935.1 Pseudomonadota bacterium | reverse complement strand
GCCTGTCAAGCATTGGCCAGTTACCTTACGGTAAGTTTATCGGAATTCTCGAGCGATCCACCACCCCGAAATGTGCCTAGGCCAAACCTAAGCGAAAAAGCGGGTCAGAGTGCACGTCTCTTTGACATCGCGCAAAGTAAAAGCCCCAGCATTGATCCGGGGCTTTGGGGTGCTTCGCGTTTGTCCGATTCGGCCGTTCAGAGCAGGCTGTCGGGCATCTTTTGCTCTGCTGCGGTATTTGCCCTGCGGAAGACAAAGGTCACGCATGTCGACACAATGACGATGAATAGCGAGTAAAGCGCCGGGACCGCCATGATCGCCTGCTGCTGTTCCGGGGGGAATGTGAAAACAATGATGGCAATTGCCAACGGGCCGTTTTGAATGCCGGTCTCGAGCGCCACAGTGCGGGCATTGCGCGGGTGCAGGCGAAGGGATTTGGCAAAGAAGTAGCCGATTGTAATCCCAACGAGGCCCAAACCGATGGCCGCTGTGTACGTTGCGCCAGTTGTGCTCAACAAAAACTGCCAGTTCTGCGGGATCCACGTCACCGCGATGAACACAATGAACAGCACCCCTAGGATCGAACCGAAGAACTCCATTGTGGCACCCACATTGGCGTTCAGGCGGCGGACCGTCATGCCGATTGCGACGGGCACCAAAAGGACAAAAAGAACCTTCACGATGTCTTCGCGTGGGATCTCGATATCGAGGGCGGCGGCATAGATCGTCAGGATCAGCGGGATCAAGATTACGCCAGATACGGTCGATGTCACTGTCATCAAAACTGAGAGCGCGAGGTTCCCCTTGGAGAAATAGGTGAAGATGTTCGACGTCGTGCCACCAGGCATACACGCCATCAAGAGAATGCCGAGCGCGATCGTCTCAGGCACCACAAGGAACATGGCAAGCAAGAAACCAAGGAACGGCATGATCCCGTATTGGCTGACCACGCCGATAAAGAGGCCATAGGGGCGGCGCAGCGCCAGATAGAAATCTCGCGGTGTCAACGAGGCGCCCATGCCAAGCATGATCACGGCCACCATTATCCCCAGAAGGGTTTGTGTAAACTCATCAACCATCGCCGTTTACTCCGCTGCGATTTGCGACGTTTCCTCGGCACGCAGATCTTTTCTGAGGATTTTGCCGACGTTAGACTTGGGAAGCTCGTCCCGGAACTCCACGCGCTTTGGCACCTTGTAGCTGGTCAGGTGATCCTTGCAGAAGCTGCGGATGTCGTCCTGTTTCAGCGTCTTGTCGGACGGCACAATGAAGGCCTTCACGGCTTCACCGGTGCTATTGTCTGGGACACCGATCACGGCGACTTCCATCACTCCGGGATGCGTCGCGATAACGTCTTCCACGTCATTGGGATAGACGTTGAAGCCCGAGACCACGACCATGTCTTTCTTGCGGTCTACAATGCGGAAGTATCCGTCTTCGTCCATGACGCCGATATCGCCGGTAAGGAACCAATCACCGATCATGACCTTCTCGGTCTCTTCAGGCTTTTTCCAATAGCCCTTCATGATCTGCGGGCCACGTGCAGCGATTTCGCCCACTTCCCCGATGGCCAGTTTCTTGCCGTTGTCGTCGAAACAGGCGACCTCGGTCGATGGTACAGGAATGCCGATCGTGCCCTCACGGGCCTTTCCAACCGGTTCAAAGGTCAGCACAGGCGAGGTCTCGGTCAGGCCATAGCCTTGCAACACATCACACCCAGTCACGTCCCGCCAACGTTCTGCCACGGCGCCTTGCAGTGCCATGCCGCCTGCGCCTGCGAATTTCATATGCTTGGGTGGGCTGTGGCGGAACCAGATCTCGTTGTTGAGGCCGTTGAACAGGGTGTTCACGCCGCTCATCCAGGTGATTTTGTAGTTCTCAAAAGCGCGTTTGAGGTTCGACAGAGGGCGTGGGTTCGGAATGAGGATATTGCGCGCGCCCAACCAGTAAAACGACAGCATGTTCACTGTGAAAGCGAAGATGTGGTAGAGGGGCAGGGCGGTGAGGATAACCTCTTCGCCCTTCTTCATGTCGCCTGCGAGCAGCTCCATGGCCTGTTCCATATTCATGATCAGGTTGCCATGGGTCAGCATCGCGCCTTTCGCCACGCCGGTTGTGCCGCCTGTGTATTGCAGCACGGCGATGTC
>JBCCLK010000122.1:0-2152 GCA_039026935.1 Pseudomonadota bacterium | reverse complement strand
GTGTTCGTCATGCGCGGCATTGGGATATGGGCGAAGCTTTCGCGACGCCCATTCCCCGTTGGTGCAACACCCATCAGCCGCGCATTTTGGCGGTCCTGCATGAAGCCAATGAGCTTGCCATCCTCAATCAGGACGTTTTTGCCCGACGGCGTGCCTTCATCATCGACGGTAATTGAGCCGCGTCGATCTGGGATTGTCCCATCATCAAGCACGGTTACCCCTTTGGCTGCCACTTGCTCGCCCATTAGACCTGCAAAGGCGCTCGTCCCTTTGCGGTTGAAATCACCCTCAAGTCCGTGGCCGACCGCTTCATGAAGCAAGATCCCCGGCCAACCGGGGCCCAGCAAAACATCCATGACACCCGCTGGCGCCGGTTCGGCGTCTAAATTCACCAGCGCGATCCGCAGCGCTTCGCGCGCAACGGGTTGCCAATGATCCGGTGTGGTCAATCCAAGCAGGCCGCTGCGCCCACCGCCACCCATGCCACCGCTTTCTCTGCGACCATCCTGCTCAACAATGACCGAGATGTTGAGCCTCGCCATGGGTCGTGTGTCTGTCACCAACGTGCCTTCCGGTCGAAGTATCACGACTTCTTGGTGCGACGCGGCCAGTGTTGCGCTGACTTGGACAACGCGGGCGTCAAGATCGCGGCAAAACGCGTCGATTTCTTGCAAAAGGTCAATCTTCGCAGGAAAGGTTGCTTCCGCGATGGGGTCTGCATCCGAATACAGGACCGTGTTTGTGCGGGGTGGCGCCTCGGCCAACGTCCCGCCGCCGTCCCCCACCGCCAGACGCGCTGTCGCCACAGCCCGTTTTATTGCGTGTTCGTCAATGGTTGTGGAATGGGCATAACCAGCCACTTCACCGCGTACCGCCCGTAGTCCAAATCCTTCCGACGCATCGTAGCTGGCGGTACGGATGCGCCCATCATCGTACGACAGAACTTCCGATCGGCGGCGTTCGAAAAACAACTCACCGTCATCGGCCCCCGCGACGGCCTCTCGGACCATGTTCAGGGCCAGGTCCTTGTCCAAATGGGTCTCAAACGGACGAAATGGTGTCGGCGTGTCAGCGCTGCTCATGTTGGGACCTTTCCTTTTCGCCATATCTACGTCGCGTTTCGAAAAAAGCGACTGTTTGACACGGCGACATCGCTTGTTTTGCTGCGCACGATATGGGATGAGCAGTTCGGAATACAATTGGATTCCGTAATCCCTATTCGCCAGAGGGTGCGCGGCGTTCAACCGTCGTAGCCATCGGGATCATAGGGATCAACATGACAGTGAAGACAATGACCGCACGGGTGCTTGGCGCTGTGGCGGCCGCATTGGCCGCAACCGCGGTATCAGCGCAAACCGCAATCGAGGATTTGCCGATCATCGGCGCGCCAGAACCAGGGGCGATGGGCTTTCAGCCTGCCACAACCGAACTGATGCGCGACATCGTATGGCTCGACAATTGGTTGTTGGTGATCATCACTGTGATCTCGGTATTTGTGACGGCCCTGCTGGGCTGGGTCATCTACCGCTACAATGCCAAGCGTAATCCTGAGCCCGCCACCTTCACGCACAACTCGCCGCTCGAAGTGGCGTGGACCATTGTTCCGATCGTGATTTTGGTGTTCATCGGATCGTTCTCTCTGCCCGTCTTGTTCAAACAGCAAGAGATCCCGGAAGGTGACATCAATATTACCGTAACGGGTTATCAGTGGTTCTGGTCGTACGAATACCCTGACGAAGACATCTTCTTCGAAAGCTACATGATCGGCTACAATATGGGGAACCTAAACGACGATATCATCGCTGATCTCGAAGAAGCCGGATACTCCGAAGATGAATTTCGTCTTGCCACAGATACAGCCGTGGTTGTGCCAACCGGCGCGACCATCGTCATGACTGTGACAGGAGCAGATGTTATCCATTCCTGGACGATCCCATCTTTCGGCGTAAAGCAGGACGCTGTGCCAGGTCGGTTTGCCCAGCTGTGGTTTGTCGCTGAGGAAGAAGGCGTTTACTTCGGCCAATGCTCTGAGCTGTGCGGCAAGGACCATGCGTACATGCCCATCACAGTCAAAGTCGTTCACCCGGACATTTATGAAGAATGGCTTGTCACAGCGAAAGAAGAATTCCCCGCGTAATCGGTCGTAGACGCG
>JBCCLK010000121.1:0-2175 GCA_039026935.1 Pseudomonadota bacterium | reverse complement strand
GCCGCTGCAAATTCTGTCGCCGCTTTTCGTAGCGGCTCATCGAGGTGCCCGATCGTTGCAATTGTCCAGTCCCCGCTTACAACAAAGTGGGTCTGACCATCCTCTTCGAACAGATCGAAACGCGGTTCGTGCATGGAAATATCCCTAATGCTGCCTTTACCCTAATAGATGAGGACTTAAGACGGGGCGGAATGCAAGGATCAAATTTGATCCATCCGCTTAGGGTTTATCAATGCGCAGCTTCCGATTTGAGCATATTTCTGCGCCGCTCAACGCCTCATTTGCGATCTCAAGAGGTTCACGGATGAGCGCAGAGAGCGTCCGCGTCTGGGTCAGCGAAGACGGGGTAACAGGGCGAGGAGAGTGCCTACCCTATCCAAGATATGGCGAAAGCACTGAGAGTGTCTGTACGCAATTGGAGGCCGTGCGTGGCGCGCTCGAAGCGGGAATAACGCGCGAAGACTTACAGACAGCGATGCCCGCTGGCGCTGCGCGCTGCGCGGTCGATGGTGCACTTTGGGACTTAGAAGCAAAACAAACTGGGATCCCTGTCTGGAAACGCGCAGGATTGCCACACCCGAAACCCCTCACGACGACCATGACGCTCAGCATCGCCGACGCCAAAGCCATGGGGGAGGCAGCGAAAGCGACCCCTGCAACCATCCTAAAGCTGAAACTCGGCGGTCCTGAGGATTTAGACCGGGTCGCCGCCGTGAGAGCTGCTCGACCCGAGGCAAAACTCATCGTTGACGGCAATGAAGCGATTGTACCAGACGGATTTGAGCGCCTGATGGATCAGATGGCGGATTTGGGCGTCAGTTTGATTGAGCAACCCTTTCCAGTTGGTCAGGACGAGGCTCTACGCAAACGGTCCGGCGCCGTGCCCGTCTGTGCAGATGAGAGCGTTCATACCGCAAGCGATCTCGAAGCGCTTGCTGAGAAATACGACGTTATCAACATCAAGCTCGACAAAGCTGGTGGGCTGACTGAAGCGCTCTCAATGCTAAACGAATGCAGGCGTTTAGACCTTGGCGTCATGGTCGGCTGCATGGTCGTTGGCTCCCTCAGCATGGCCCCTGCTGTCCTATTGGGACAAGCCGCAGACCTCGTCGATTTAGACGGACCGCTCTGGCTAAAACAGGATATTGAGAATGGGTTGGTCTATGAGGACGGGACAGTGTCGCCACCGCGACCAGAGCTTTGGGGTTAGGCTCGCATTATTTATGAACACCGCACCCTCAGGCGGTCCAAATCATTCGGACGTCAGGTGTCTTCTCTTCATTCAACCGACCGTCGGTAACTTCAACTTCGACAAAGCTATGCCTTGCGTAAAAATCTCTAGCGGGCTGATTTCTTTGAAACGTCCATAGATTGAGTGTCTCTGTTTCAGTCTTGGCCATCGATAATAGTTTCGAACCTATGCTATGCCTGAAATGTGCAGGAGCGATATAAAGATGGTTCAGCCAGGTCTCGGTGAAGGCGATAAATCCGATAGGGAATCCAGCCTTATCGGCGACGTAGACGACTTGGTTGGGCAACACGTCTTTTCGGAAATAATCTACGTCCTCATCAGGCGTATGCACGATAGGCAGCCACGGCATGGCATAACGACGCGACGTTCTATGAATTGTCGCAATCGCGACTGCATCGTCTGCATTGGCATGCCTGATAATCATGTCGTCGCGATGCATCCTATTTCATTATGGATATCCGGTCGCGACATCCTCAATCAGGACCCGCTAATCCCTTCATCGCCAAATCGACGACCTCAACCGCGCGCGTCCAGACCATGTCCTTCCAGTCGTCTTTGTTTGGATAGAATGTGTCTTTGATTTCCTGCTTGATCACCGCGCCGAGATCGCTGCTGACATCGCCTTTCTCATAAAGCCAATTGTCGCCTCGAACGGCTTCCAAAACGCGCGTGATTTCATAGGTGCCATATTCGATGACGATGAAGGTCACTTCCGTGTCTGGCAAAGCGTCAATCGTCCCGTGCCAAAGCGTCCCCGTCAGCGGCGCTGAGGTCGAGGTGCCTGCTTCAGGATCTGTCACCTGATCGCCATACCAACGCCGCGCACGCGCTTTTTGCTCGGGCGTCCCATCCATAATCAATTCACCATAACCATAGGGCCCAAGACCTGTATGGAAGTCCAAAAATGCGGCTTTGTCGGCATG
>JBCCLK010000120.1:0-2192 GCA_039026935.1 Pseudomonadota bacterium | reverse complement strand
TCTGAATCGCCACTCCATTTAGCCGATGGGAAAGTCTACGGCGTTCCGATGAAGATCTATGACCAGGCGCCGCCGACCATCCGGTTTATTCTGGAAATGGCAGAACCGCAGTTCGCCGATGCTGACTACATCGTCTATGAGGATGAGCGTGTCACATTTTCGGCGATGACCCGCGCGGTTGAGCACTTTGCGAAAATCCTGACGGAAACCTACGGCGTTAAAAAGGGTGACCGCGTCGCCATTATCATGCGTAATTATCCGCAATGGCCGGTTCCCTTCTTCGCGGCACTGTCCATTGGCGCCATCGCAACGCCGATGAACTCGTGGTGGACCGGCGAAGAGCTTGAGTACGGATTGAAAGATAGCGGCGCAAAGATCGCTGTCGTTGATACGCAGATCTATGAGCGCGTGCGTCAGCATATGGGCGCTTTGCCGGACCTAGAAGCGGTGATTATCGCGCGCGATGACAATGAAGAGCACGGCGATCCGCGTGTGACATCGATGGAGAGCCTGATTGGGGCTGCGCCGTCATGGGCCGGTCTTGAAAAGATTGGTTTGCCGCCCGTAGACCTCGTCCCGGATGATGATGCGACGATCATGTATACGTCAGGAACGACAGGGCGTCCGAAAGGGGCGCTTGCCTCACATCGGGCGATTATTTCGAACATGCTGAACTCAATGACCTGTCAGGCGCGGATGTTGCTCAGACGCGGTGAAGCCTTACCGGAGCCGGGTGAACGCGAGCCGGGGGCAACGCTTCTGGCGATTCCGTTCTTTCATGCCACCGGGGCGTTTGCGATCCTGATCCCGACCATGCTGCGCGGCGATAAGATCGTGTCCATGTATAAGTGGGATGCTGGCAAGGCACTGCCGATTATTGAAGCTGAAAAAGTGACAGCGGTTGGTGGTGTGCCTGCCATTGCCTGGCAAATTCTCGAGCATCCCGACCGGGATAAGTATGATCTATCCTCGATCGCGGCAGTCTCCTATGGTGGTGCACCTTCAGCCCCGGAACTTGTGGCGACGATCAAGAAACGCTTCCCCGAAGCTGCACCGGGCAATGGTTGGGGGATGACGGAAACCTGCGCGACCTCAACACTTAATCTGGGTGAGGATTATGTGAACCGGCCCGATAGTGCGGGTGCGCCTCCCGGCGCCGTTGAGCTGAAAGTTTGTGTGCCCGGTGATGGGGAAGGCAAAGCCCTGCCTCAAGGCGAGGTCGGTGAGCTTTGGGTCAAAGGCCCAATGAACTGCAAGCTCTATTGGAACCGTCCTGACGCCACGGCGGAGACGTTCAAGGACGGCTGGGTGGTGACAGGCGATCTGGCTTATATCGATGAAGAAGGTTTCTTATTCCTCGTTGACCGGGCTAAGGACATGCTGATCCGCGGTGGCGAGAATGTATACTGCATCGAGGTGGAGAGCGCGCTCTATGATCACCCCGCCGTAATGGACGCTGCTGTTGTCGGGATTCCGCACAAGGTTCTGGGCGAGGAAGTGGGTGCGGTGGTACAATTGAAACCTGGAACAAGTGTCACCCAAGATGACCTGCGCGCGCATGTCGCTGAGCATTTGGCGGCGTTCAAGGTTCCGGTCGAAATTCAGTTTGAGGCTGAGCCACTCCCGCGTAATGCCAATGGTAAAATCCTGAAGCCCGTATTGAGAGAGCGGTTTACAGCGCGCGGCTAAGGCTGGAGAGATGACGGGCGACTATCCCAGCTCAAGCGGTGCTGACGGAAAGCCCATCGCTTTAGAGGATCGGCCTATGACCGATGATGGGCGTCGGTATTCGCCGTCAATTTCTCGTAATAGAGACGTAATCGCAGAAGTTTTTGCCGATGCGATGCCAAATGAGGCACGCATTCTTGAGATCGCATCTGGAACGGGTGAGCATGGGGCTCATTTGACGGATCGTTTGCCGGGGCTGCGCTGGACCTATTCCGACATTGATAAAGAGAGCCTGAAGAGCCAAGCGGCTTGGCGGGCTGCGAGCGTCCATAATCGGCTGTTTGGCCCTCTGACTCTCGATGTGACGGAAGAGGCTTGGGCGACGTCACTTGTGGGTCAGTTTGATGCCGTTTTCTGTGCAAATATGATCCATATTGCGCCCTTTGAGGCGGCGATTGGTTTGTTTAAAGGCTCCGGCCTGCTGTTGAGTTCGGGCGGACAGTTGATGCTTTACGGTCCGTTTG
>JBCCLK010000119.1:0-2232 GCA_039026935.1 Pseudomonadota bacterium | reverse complement strand
CTCTAGAGACACCGCACTCTGGTCGGGCCAGCCCTGCCCCTCGATCAGCCGGAGCCGAGATCAGACCGCGACCGCCGTCAGTCGACCCGGACGATTGAATGCGGGCCATGGGGTGTCGGGATCGAAGGGCGCTGCTTCACGAGCAAGGTGTCGGCGCCTTCGACCAGCTTCCAAAAGTCGATTGATCCACCCTCCCGCGACGGATCGAGTTGGTCGTAGTTGACGACCGCGACGAACCGGCTGGAGGCATCCCATACGGCCGCCTCGGGTAGGACCCCGTCGAAGGCGTAGGTGCCGACGCTCTCGAGCCGCCCTGTCTCGGGGTCGATGTCGATCAGGGTGAGCGAGGAGTAGGGCGTATGCCGCGGATCGTCCGCTGGCGCGTAAGACACCTCAAGATTCGTGGTCACGACCCATTCCGCGTCCGGTGAAATGGCTATACCTTCAGGGGAAGCGCCAGTGGGCGCGCGCGAAACGATCAGATTGTCTTAGCCCCGTAAAACTGTGCCACTATTTTGATTGCACAGGAGGGATGGAAGATGGCTCGGAAGCGATATTCGGATGAAGATGCACTGAAGCTGTTGCGCGAGATCGACGTGCATTTGCATGATGGTCTGGATGTTGTGAGTGCCTGTCGGAAAGCAGGCATTTCGGACAAGACGTATTACTACTGGCGCAAGAAGTTTGGCGGCATGGGGAGGCCCCAGTTGTCGGAGATGCGAGCGCTTCAAAAAGAGAACGAACGGCTCAAGAAGAATGAGCCCTTTGTCCGCCATTGGTCCAAGGACAATGGGCGAATGCTGATCTGCAGCTCGACAAGCTGATCCTGAAGGAGAGCCTGGATCATTTAAAGCCCAAGGCCTGACGGTTGATGGGTTGCGTCAGGCCGTGATCCACACCCGTCAAAAGCTGAACACATCAGAACGGCGTACCTGTGCGGTGTTGGGTCTTTCGAGATCGAGCCTACGGTATCAAGCCAAACCTCAAAATGACGATGCCCTGCGATTGGCGATGATCCGGCTGGCCAAACAGTACGGGCGGTATGGGTACCGCAAGGTGACCGCTCTGCTGCGCATGGAGGGCTGGCGGGTTAATCATAAGAAGGTTGAACGTTTATGGGGCGAAGAGGGTTTGCAGCTTCCCCATCGGCATAAGAAGCGACGGCGGCTCTATCACAAGGACAGCTCTGTCATCCGGCTCAGGCCGACCCATCCGAACCACATCTGGGCGATCGATTTTGTACATGACAAGCTCAGCAATGGTCGCCCCTACAAAATGCTGACGGTGCTGGATGAGTACTCCCGCGAGGCACTTTGCGTGGCGGTGCAGCCAAAGATGAACGCAGCCGATGTTCTGGATGTGCTGCATCGGCTCATGATGAAGCACGGCAAGCCAGAGTTCATACGATCAGACAATGGCCCAAAGTTCATCGCTGCACCGCTTCAGGACTGGCTCAGACGCGTTGGCATCCAGCCGATGCAAATCTATCCAGGATCACCTTGGGAGAACGGTTACAACGAGCGCTTCAATGGAACACTTCGTCGAGAAGTACTCAACGCCGAATGGTTCCACAGTACAAAACAAGCCCAGGTCGCCATCAACATCTGGCTCAGACAATACAACCAAATCCGGCCGCATCATGCGCTCGGAATGCGCCCACCCGTTCCAGAAACCTTATTAGAGAAATGCCAAACTAGCGGCACTGAAATAGGGGGCTAGACATTTACACCAAATCACTCTCTTCACAGTTTTGGCGCTGTCATGGTTCGTCGTTGTGGCGAACATGTATGCAGAGTCCATCTAAAAGCTAAAATACAACAGAGAGCATTCGTACGGCGGAACAACGGTGCGACCCAAAAAAGGGAGGGGGCTCCTATACGCATTTAAGATTGTCGCAAAAAACCATAGGAGACGTATCGAAGCATCATTTTGGTTTTTTGCCGTCGGCATATTTGGGTTTTTTCAGCTTGTTACATGGCTGTTAGAAGGTGCGAATTGAGTTTCCATCACACATCGTCAACTCGTTCGTCTCAGTTCGCTTGCGTCGCGGCAGTGCATCGTGACTTCCCGAAAGCAGTCGTTCAAGACTGTCAAAATAGTCAAAATCCGATCCGGTCATTCGCCGCGCTTGCGTCTGATGTCTCACATGCGGAGATAGTGTTGAAAAAGTCCTTTGATTGGTTGGTCTGCCACTGATTCACTCTGATTGAGAGTGGAGGTGCGGCGATGATG
>JBCCLK010000118.1:0-2235 GCA_039026935.1 Pseudomonadota bacterium | reverse complement strand
TCGATGCCGTGCTCACCATGCCTTGCCCCTGTGTCATAAAATCGAAGCGATGACCATGACCCCTTCACAGTCTCATCCAACATCTTCGGGCAGCTTAGCCGACGTGCTTGAAACGCCGTTGACGGCGACAACCCGAACGCAAAGCGATCTTCCAACGCTGGGGCTTGCGTTGGGTGGCGGTGGTGCGCGTGGTCTTGCGCACATCGTTGTGCTGGAGGTCATCGATGAATTGAAGCTGCCCGTCTCTTGCATTGCCGGCACGTCCATCGGATCGATCATTGGTTGGGGCAGAGCATCCGGGATGACAGGCGCGCAGATGCGCGAAATCGCGATGACCACGTTTCTCGACAGCCGGGAAGTCGCTGCGCGCGTCTGGAAAATGCGCCCCAAGAATTGGGGCGCGCTCAGGGGCATGAGCATGCAGCTTGATGCGGACGCGGTGCTGTCAGCCTTTCTGCCAGAGGGCCTCAAGGCCACTTTTGAGGAACTCACCACGCCGCTAAGCGTTACCACGACCGACTATTATGGCTGGAGCTCGCACACAATCACCGCCGGCCCCATCAAGGCGGCCGTCTCAGCGAGCATTGCGATTCCCTTTGTTTTTCGCCCCACAGTTCTGAACGGTCGCGTCCACGTTGATGGTGGCGTGGTCAATCCCTTACCCACCGGAGCCTTGGGGGCTTGTGATCTGACGGTGGCGGTTGACGTTATTGGCGGGCCTGAGCCGGCGGGCGAGAACAGCGGCGATGCGGTTGACGAGCCACCATCGCAATTGGAGAGCATTCTCGGCGCTACACAGCTCTGCATGCAGACCATCACCAAGGCGCATCTTGAACGCCACCCGCCAGACATTCTTATCACCCCGCCGATTGCCAATTTTCCCGCGCTGAACTTTCTCAAAGCGCAAGAGGTGCTGATGGCCGCCGACAGTAAGAAAGAGCTTGTCCGACGGCAGATCAGCGAGGGTGTTGAGAAGTGGCTGAGGCAACGCACCGCGTGAACGGGGTCGGATGACAGCTTGGCCGAAGAAAGAACAGCTGGGCAAGCGAGGCCTATGGGCGACCGCAAAACCTGCCGCTTAGGCGAACCGTGCGTGTGAGAACTGGGAACGGAATGGCTAGTTGGGCGCTTGATCAAACCTTTCGCACGTCTGCCGGATCAGTCGCCGCCGGGCGCGCGGGCGACGGACCGGACCTGGTTTTGGCACATGGTTGGCCATGGTCCTCCTACTCGTGGCATCGCGTGATCCCAGAACTGGCCAACGCGTTCACGGTGCATTGGTACGACATGCCTGGCTATGGAAGGTCGGACAAATCTGAGAAGCAACGCACGTCCCTTGATATTCAGGGTGAAGTCTTTGCCGAGATGATGACGCATTGGGGGTTATCAACGCCAACCGTTGTTGCGCACGACTTCGGAGGCGCGACGACGCTCAGGGCGCATTTGCTCCTGGGAGTGGATTTCAAGAGATACGTGCTCATGAACGTGGTGGCCATGCGTCCCTGGGGCTCGGATTTCTTCGAGCATATGAAGCGGCACGTCGACGCTTTCCAAGGCTTGCCACCGCACATCCACAAGGCTGTCGTGGAAGCCTATATCAGGGGAGCATTGGTCAACGATTTGGCTCCTGAGGACTTCGAGGCGCTCGTCGCGCCATGGCTGACCGATCAAGGAGCGCCTAGCTTTTATCGACAGTTTGCGCAGGCTGATGAGAGGTTCACTGCCGAAGTCGAACCGCTGTTCGGAGAGATCCGATGCCCGGTCAAGATAGTGTGGGGCGAGGACGATCCATGGATACCGCTTGAGAGGGGCACGGCATTACACAAGCGGATACCGAGGGCGGAATTTGCGACCATAGCCGGCGCTGGCCATTTACCGCAGCTCGAGAAGCTCGATGCGGTTCTCAGAGACCTAGTGGAATTTCTCGTCCCAGCGGATCAGCCTTGAAACAGTTCGTCGGAAGCAAGGCCGCATAGCAACGCGATCAGCTCCTTCTAAAATGCGCTCAACCGATCCCAGCGCGGTTAACCGCGCCGTCCCGGTAGCATGCGCCACAAGAGCCCATCACGCATGAAGAATTGATGGCGCAGCACAAGAAGCACGTGACCCGCAACGGCGGCGGCGAGGACGTATCCCGAGACGATGTGCACCCATTTGGCGGCGAACTCGAGCCACTCACGCTCGCCAATGGGGTTCGGCAATCTCCACTCGCCAAACAGCAAGACGCCAAAGCCG
>JBCCLK010000117.1:0-2327 GCA_039026935.1 Pseudomonadota bacterium | reverse complement strand
TAATGATCGGCAAGGAGGACACGCCTTCACCGACCTGATCGGCCAGAATGGCAAGCTGTTCCATCGCGGCCGGGCGACGTGTGTCGAGACTGGCGAGGAGGATTTTTTTCTTGTCGCGCTTGGCCAAACGCATTGCGATCTTGGCGGTCGTCGTCGTTTTACCGGAGCCTTGCAGGCCCGCCATCATGATAACAGCGGGCGGATTATCAACGCGCAGACCTGTCTCTGCGTTTTCGCCGCCGAGAAGCTCAACCAGACCGTCATTTACGATTTTGACGACTTGTTGGCCGGGTTTGACAGAGCGGATGACCTCTTCGCCGACCGCACGGTCTTTAATGCTGGCGATGAAGTCTTTAACGACGGGTAGCGCGACATCGGCCTCTAACAGCGCCACACGGATTTCGCGCAGCGCAGCCGTGACGTCTTTCTCGGTCAGCGCACCGCGCCCGAGTAGTCCGTCAAATACGCCGCCTAAGCGGTCTGTTAGCGCGTCAAACATCGCGTCTCTCCTCAGCTTATCCGATTAACCAATAGATAAGCGCTCATCATCTCCGAACAAAGCAAAAGCGCCCCACTGAGCGTAACTTCGCCGAGTGGGGGACATCGCCAGTCTCAAAGTACTGGTAACGTGCGCTCTTTAACTGCGCGGATTTGAGCGGCGTAAAGCACGCTGTGGATCAGAAATCAAGCCGCGTTAAGCGCCCGGTACACTTGCAGCGTGTTCGGCGCGCGTCAGGACCATCTTCGCCTCATCGCGCAGGAGCGAAAGCATCACAACGTCGACCCATGTGCCGTCCGCAAGTTTCGTGTGTTGGCGCAGGACGCCTTCCTTAACTGCGCCTAAGCGTTCAATGGCTGCGATCGCGCGATCATTACAGGCCTCAACCTGCCATTCGATCCGTTTAGCACCCCAATCGATGGCGCGCTGTATCATCAACATTTTGACAGCATCAAACACGCCTTTGCCACGCAGGTGCTCGGCAAGCCATGTGTATCCCAGTCGCACGCGACGGTGCAGCTTGCTGGGGTCCAAAAACGCAGTGACACCGACGAAGCGGTCTCCATCATTAGGATCCAAAAGGGCCATGGCGAGCGCGTCGCCAGATTTGGCGCCCTTCAAGGTGTAATCAAAATAAGTATCAAATCCGGCGCCGCGCTGGATGGCTGGCATCGACATCCACATGTGGTCGACAGCACTGGTCGCTCGTAAGGCTTCCCTATGCTCCTCCGCCAGCGGATCAAGGCAAATCAGCTCATTCATCAGACCGGGAGCATTGAGTTCCATCGGATAAGACTGCCTATTTAATCGCAAACTTCAAGACAAATCTCGCGATATGTCGAAATGTGGCCCCGACCGGACTTCGAGGGGGGAGGGAGGAAACCGGCCGGGGCTGCGCAAATCCAGTGGCGGGGCTTGGGGGGATCAGATGCCACCGGATGCGTCTTGTTTGAGGTAAATTGGCATCCACATGCGAGGATGCAAGACACATCTGGATGACAAGTTTGTGAGGTCGCTAAATTGATCTTCAATACACAGGACTTAAGTCAGATTCCATGCAACTTCCGACGCTCCGACAACTTGAATTTTTGTGCGCGATTGCCGAACACGGCTCATTCTCAAGAGCCGCTGAAGCGAGCTATGTGACGCAGCCGACACTGTCATCTGCAATCAAAGAGCTGGAGGCCTCGCTGGGCGTACAGTTGATCGAGCGTGAAACACGCGGCGCAAGACTAACCCACGCGGGAGAAGCGGCGGTCGAGCGCGCGTCCAAGATCCTTTCTGATACAGCGGATCTTGTCTCAGCCGCACAACAAGCGGGCGCGCCCTTGACCGGTCCGTTCCGGCTCGGCGCTATTCCAACGATTGCGCCTTTTCTGTTGCCGCGAAGCCTGAAAGCCCTGCGTACTGAATTCCCGGACCTGCAGCTCTATCTGCGTGAGGATTTGACCGAGCGCCTGCTCGATGACTTGCGCGCCCGCAAACTCGATGCAGCGCTGATAGCGGTCCCGTGGGAGTCCGCTGGCATTGAGACGATGGTTCTGGGTGATGATGAATTTGTCCTCGTCACCCCCAATGATCATAGATTGGCTCAGGCAAAAACCGTTCGCCCGACTGACCTGATTAATGAGGAAATCCTACTCCTCGATGACGGCCACTGCCTGCGTGATCATGCCAAGGCGGTTTGTAATCTGCCGAGCGGGCGTGGGTCTGCTGATGTCACAGCGACCAGTCTGCCGACATTGGTGCACATGGTCGCTGGTGATCTCGGGATTTCATTGCTCCCGCGGCTGGCAACCGATGCTGGGGTCACGCTCGGCGCAGACGT
>JBCCLK010000116.1:0-2382 GCA_039026935.1 Pseudomonadota bacterium | reverse complement strand
TAGTATTTCATGATCCATGCTGGGACGATGAAAACCGGCGGGCCTTTACGCTTCTCTTGAGTCGGATGGTATCGGATCACTTCAACGAGGCGGTTCCGATAGACGACATCACCCAGTGTGACAGCCAAAGTCTCCCCTACGGCGTAGCCTGGGGCCGGGCGCGGATGACCTGTCAGAGTTGAGCCAAGATCGTCCAACCAATTCTTCCAACCTTGCAGCAAGCTGGCACCGCGTGTCTCTATCGCTTTCGCCGCAACAACCGGGTTCGTCATTGGGAAATTCGTTGGACACCACATATCGAGCGCTTGGCGCGCATAGAAATCTAGCGCGCGCTGGTGTTTGGCGTCAAAACCAGACATCGGCGCGAGTGCCGCCTGCCACCAGTTTTGCGCTGCGAGAAAGCCCATCTTGTAAGCTGCATAGGGCGGCAAAGACCAAAGTGCATGCGCAAAGCGCTTATCCTCCTCCACATCGGCCAGAGAAGCCGCAACGGCTCCGCCACATGCTGCCAATCCCATTTCTTTTTGTCGTTCCGGGGACAGCGCGACATGCGTGGCCCAATCCGTCCAAGCAACGGCCAAACCGGCAGGCGATACACCACCTGTGAGTTTTGCAAGCGTGGCATTGACCCTGCGATCCAGTGATGCACCCGGCATCAGAATCGCTCCCGCTCAACCACCTGGCTGCCATCCCGTAGCGTATCAGGCGGATGAGTCACAACGCGATCACCGGCATTCAACCCGGTTGCAACGATCGCCATGCGGCCATCTCGCTGGGCCAGTTCAATCGGTGTGCGGACGACAACGGCGTCTTCAGTAACGAGGAAGGTGAACCATCCTTGGTCTGACTGAAACACAGCACTCAATGGGATCAGCAGAGCATCATCTGCCTGCCATTCAACCACCCGCACAAAGACCGAGTACCCGTGCCCAAGACCAGCCCATTCCAGCGTCGGTGAGGTGATGTCGATCAGCAAATCCACACGCTGCTCTTCAATGCCCAAAGCAGACACCACGGTGCGTGCCGTCGGCTCAATTCTGCGCACGACACCCTCTAACGCGTCTGTGCCGCCCCATCTTTCCAAAATGACGTCAGCACCAACACGTAGACGCGTTGCGTCTGATGACAGAATATCTGCAACGATTTCGAGGTCTCGCGGATCCCCGACGACCGCCAGGTTTTCGCCGGCAAGGACTGGGCGAGAGCTCACATTGACCTGCCTCAAGACAACACCATCCGAAGGCGCCGTAAGTTGCACGCAGCAGACGCCCGCGTCGGGGTCAATTTCCGGATCCTGAAGGACAGCTTGCGCGCGTTCTTTCGCCGCCAATGCCATCGACATACGTGCTTGAGCAGACACGTTCTCAGCTTCGGAAATTGCTAATAGATTTGCGGCATCTTCCACCCTTGTGATCGTGACGGCACCAGAGCCAACCAAGGCCTGCGCGCGCTCTAGTTGACCTTTTGCATAGATTACGTTCGCTTCGGTTCGCGCGATCTCAGCGCTGGCAAAGGCGATCTGAGCCTCGGCATCATGAAGGACCGCAAGCGCCTCGGCTCGGCTTCGGGCATCCAAAAGCGGCGCGGTCGCGGGTTCAATGCGCGCGACAATCGTCTCCCCGGCAACAACGGGATCGCCAACATCGAGCGGCATGCGCAATAGCTTGCCGGTTATCGGCGCGGTAACGTCATATCGTTCTCGGACCCGCGTTTCGCCGTCAGCATTGACAGTCACGCTAAGATCACCCCTTGCAATCTGAGCAACATCAACGGGGATCGGATCGTCCTTAAAGGCCGTGAAAACAAGACCAGCGATCAAGGCGAGTCCAAGAGCAGAGATGATAAATGTGCGGAGGCTCATAGACATCGGATCACTCTCTCGTTTTCATCACGGCAATCAGGTCCAGACGACCAAGTCTGCGGGCGACGATAAGAGTCGAGATCGCAGCAGCCGTCAGAACAATCAGACTGGCGCGTGCGTATGTCGCCGGCTCTAGAACCAATGGGATGGCGTAAAGATCGGAGGAGAAGCCTTCAGTCATCCATCGCGCCACTTCCGTCCCAAACCACCAACCTAAGGGCTGTGCCAAGAAGACGAGGATCATGATCTCACCCACCAACACCTTACCGACGTCGAATTTGGAGAACCCTAGAATGCGCAAAGAGGCAAGTTCGCGCGCGCGCTCGGAAAGCTGGATGCGCGCGGCGTTATAGCAAACCCCGACCGTTATGATGCTGCCAAGGATGGCGTAAATTGTTGTAACAACCAGGATATTCTGGCTGATCGTCTCGACGAAACTCATACGGTTTTCCGTCATGTCGATCGTGCCGGTGACCGCCGGCAGGTCGGTTACGCGTTCATTGAATGCCTCTGGGCCAAAG
>JBCCLK010000115.1:0-2400 GCA_039026935.1 Pseudomonadota bacterium | reverse complement strand
GTGACAGTCACCTTCATGATCGGCTCAAGCAGAACGGGATTCGCATCAGCCATTGCCAGCTTGAATGCCTGCCGAGAAGCGCGCTCGAATGCGACCGCCGAGCTGTCGTTTGCATGGAACGCACCATCGATCAGTACTGCCTTCAAGCCAAGCATCGGGTAACCACCAACCGGACCATCTGGCATCGCCATTTCGAGACCGCGCTTTACCGCCGGAACGAATTCCGCGGGGATCGCGCCACCGGTGATTTGGCTCTCAAACACAAGTCCCGTCTCACCTTCGTCAACAGGCTCAATCGCAAGCTTGACCCGAGCGAATTGTCCGGGTCCACCTGTCTGCTTGCGCAGCGTATGATCGACAACCGTACGCGTTGTGACCGCTTCACGATACGCGACGCGCGGACGTCCTTGAGTAGCTATAATGCCATGAGATTCTTCCAGGTCCTCCAAACGAATCTGAAGGTGGAGTTCTCCCATACCCGCAATCAGGACCCGCCCTGTCTCCGGATCGCTTGATACATGCAGCGAGGGGTCTTCTCGCGCCATGTTTGCGAGCACGGTCGACAAGCGTGCCTGGTCAGCAGACGCCTTTGGCTCGATCACGGCCTGAATCACAGGTTCCGGACATTGCAGACCATCCAGCATGATCGGGGCTTCGCGCGCAGCAAGCGTGTCACCTGCTTGCACGGTTTTAAGTCCCATCACGCTAACAACATCACCTGCAATCGCGACGTCCAAATCAGTCTGCTGATCGGCATGCATTCGAAGAATGCGGCCAACCCGAGCCGTCTCACCCTTGTTTGCCACACAGACAGTTTGCCCTTTTGACAAACTGCCAGAGTAAACTCGCAAGGTTGAAACCAGTCCGAATTGCGTGACCTGCACTTTCGCGACCAGTGCACAAAACGGATCATCCACGCTCCGAGTTTCCGGTACACCCGTATCGGGGTGAACACCGTCGACTGATGGACGGTCCAATGGTGACGGACACCAATCCACGATTGCGTCCAGCAAAGGCTGTACGCCAATATTGCGGAATGCTGATCCACAAAGCACTGGAGAAGCCTTGCCGGAGACGCACACATTACGGATCGCACCAAGGATCGCGCCGGAAGACAGGCCCTCGCCTTCGTCATCCAAATATGCTTTCAGGCAGTCGCTGTCCCACTCTGCAAGATGCTCAACTAGTTTGGCGCGCGCAGTGCGCGCTCTCTCCTGTAGAGCTTCCGGCACAGGGCTCATGATCTGTTCACCACCTTTCCAGGTCGAGGCTGTCATGGACGGCAAATCAATCACGCCACAAAATTCAGCTTCGACACCGATAGGCAGCTGCACGACAAGCGCCGTCGCACCGAGGCGCTCCTCGATCATCGCGACGACACGCGTGAAATCGGCGCCGAGACTGTCCAGCTTATTTATAAAGCAGATCCTCGGCACGCCGTTCCGGTTAGCTTGTCGCCAGACGGTTTCCGATTGCGGCTCAACGCCCGCAACGCCGGAGAAAACAACCACGGCACCATCGAGCACGCGTAAGGAGCGCTCAACTTCAATAGTGAAGTCGACGTGTCCTGGCGTATCCAGGATGGTGATCATATAATCACGCCAGCTACAGCTCGTTGCTGCGGTTGAAATGGTTATGCCGTGCTTTTTCTCGAGCGCATGTGAGTCCGTTTCGGTATTGCCATCATGAACATTACCGGTCTTGTGGATCACGCCAGTGTTAAACAGGATGCGTTCTGTCAATGTTGTCTTGCCGGCATCAACATGTGCGATGATGCCAATGTTGCGTAAGCGTTCAATGTTGCGGGTCATGAGTGACCCCTTTCATGCATGAAGATGCGTGCCCGCGCCCGTTCGACTATGTGGGCACACGCATCAATTGGAATTCACCGGATTTCAGTCCGGCCTTCATTTGTTCATGCAAAAGGCAGCGAGAAATCTGCTGTTACCTTCGCTGGGAGACGCGCTTACTACCGCCCCTCAAACGAAAGACGGGAGGTTAGAGCGCCCCCTCGGGCTGGCTATCTTCACTCATGGTGACCTCCGTGACTGACGGCTGAGTATTCATGAACGTCTAAAAAGTCAATCCAAACCATAAAGTGCTTTCCGCCTTACTACTGATTTCCAATAGTTCGCTTTTGAATTCATCGACGAATTATTGGCTATGCCTTAGGTTCAGCGTAACGTAGTCGGTCAATCAAACAGCCTTTCATCAAATGGATGGGCGATTTTCAGGAGTTGATCGCGTCGCCACTCGACTGTGCCGCCATTGCCGTATATCGGACGCTCATTACTATGTCCCATTAGTTCGCATAGAAGTCCATAATCCAGTCCGCCTACCAGCATACTCTGCTCAAACGAAAGCCTGAATCAGCTAAGCTTGTGCTGTTCGGAATGGAAG
>JBCCLK010000114.1:0-2433 GCA_039026935.1 Pseudomonadota bacterium | reverse complement strand
TCGTTACCCGCGAAAGTTGGTTTGCCATCCTTCCAGATTGACTGGTGAACGTGCATGCCCGTTCCGTTGTCACCATAGACGGGCTTTGGCATGAATGTCGCTGTTTTGCCGTATGCATGAGCAACCTGATGCACTGCATATTTGTAGATTTGCATTTTGTCAGCGTTCACAGACAATGAGTCGAACAGAATACCCAATTCATGCTGAGCTGCAGCCACTTCATGGTGATGCTTTTCAACCTTGATACCCATTTCTGCCATGACTGACAGCATTTCACCGCGATAATCCTGACCTGAATCAACAGGAGGAACAGGGAAATAACCGCCTTTGGTGCGCGGGCGGTGACCCATGTTACCGGCTTCGTATTCTGTGCCGGTGTTGGTGGGCAGCTCATCGGAATCAAGTTCGAAACCGGTGGAGTAAGGGTCTGCGTTGAAGCGCACGTCATCAAAGATGAAGAATTCTGGCTCTGGGCCGAAATAGGCTGTGTCACCAAAACCGCCGGAAGAAATGTAGGCTTCCGCGCGTTTTGCGGTCATGCGCGGGTCGCGCTCGTAACCTTCGCCGGTGTCCGGCTCCAGGATGTCGCAGAAGATCGCCATCGTGGAGTGGGCGTAGAACGGATCCATATAGGTGGTGTCGAGATCCGGCATCAGCACCATATCGGAATCGTTGATCGCCTTCCAACCCTCGATGGACGAACCATCGAACATGGCACCATCGGCAAAAAGATCCTCATCCACCTGGCTCGTGTGCATGGTGACGTGCTGCATCTTGCCGCGCGGATCGGTGAAACGCAGGTCGAGATACTCGACGCTGTCGTCTTTCATCTTTTTGAGAATGTCGTTGGCAGTGGTCATTGTCGTCCCTTCTGACAATAAGTGGTCTTTGGTTGGGAGGGTGCCGGCTTAAACGGCTTCAGCACCGGTTTCGCCGGTGCGGATACGGATGGCCTGCTCGATGGCAGACACGAAAATCTTGCCATCGCCGATGCGGCCGGTTTCGGCGGCCTTGCGGATGGCTTCAACAGCGTCATCGGCCTGATCGTCATTGACGACGACCTCAATCTTCACCTTGGGAAGAAAGTCGATGACGTATTCGGCGCCACGGTAAAGCTCTGTGTGGCCCTTTTGCCGGCCAAACCCCTTGGCTTCCACGACCGTGATGCCCTGCAGGCCGACATCTTGGAGCGCTTCTTTCACTTCATCGAGCTTGAACGGTTTGATGATGGCTTCGATCTTTTTCACGGGGCTGGCTGTCCTTCATTGGCAACGGCGAGCCCAGGTGGGCAGCCTGTCGGTGCGGTCCGGAATATGCCGTTCCGCGTTGTCGTTAACCCTCATGCAACACCTGTGCCAGTTCGAGCAATACGGGCAAAAAAATCTCCACAAAATGCAATTTTCAACGCGGAACGGAAGAAAATGAGACCGAATCTGGAGATGACGACGCGAAAATGATTATTTTTGGCCGAATTTTCGAAATTTTACACGGCATGATTTTCAGGATTTCGCCCGCCTGAACGGCAGTTGCCTAAATTTTGGGCAGAGAGGGTAGGCCGTCTACCGAACATCACCTTTGGAGCAGATGGTTGCGAGCGAAGAGCGCGTCGGGCGAAAGCCCGCGCCATCGCAGCCGAGCGCAGCGAGCCCGTGAGAGCAAAACATGGAATTTGTCACCGGCCTGCGCGCGACGTCGCGCTCCGGCATCATTCGCAAGAGGCGAATGATGGTGCGGCTGACGGGACTCGAACCCCCACATCTCTCGATACCAGAACCTAAATCTGGCGCGTCTACCAGTTCCGCCACAGCCGCAACGCAACGTGGGGGGCGATAGCAAGCCTTGGAGGGGTGCGCAACGGCGCAATCACATCAACTTGCCCCATGGCACGCTCGCTTGCCCGTTTCGCGCGACGCAGTGGATCATCGTTATCTGCTCTAAAGTGATCCATCTTCGGAAAGTGCACGCTGAAGGAGTGTCTTGAGCACGTCCTCCTCGGATTTCGATATGGGCGCGAGAATCTCGGAAATCGTCTCCGCAACCGCTTCCTGAATCGACTTCACACTCTGCTCGCCAGCTTCGGTCAGGCAAATAAGGCTGACTCGCGCATCGCGTGGGGAAGTTGTTCGCGACACCAGCCCTTTTGTCTCGAGGGAACGGATGGTTCTGGTCATTTGTGATTTGTCGCGGGCCACACGGTTTGTGAGCTCGTGGAGTTCAGGGCGCCCCATCTCGGCAATCGTCAACAATACGATGCCGCCGCCTGGCCCAACCTTGGCCGTGTCGAACGAATGCGCCTTGGCTTGAAGGCCAAAATGTATCCTTCGCATGAACCGGTCCATGAGAAGTGCGAGTTCTGTATCCTGCATCTCGGCCTTTTGTTGACAATGTCCACTAAATGAAAATAAGTGGATAATGTCTACCAATTGATTTGCT
>JBCCLK010000113.1:0-2448 GCA_039026935.1 Pseudomonadota bacterium | reverse complement strand
TTAAAGTGATCGCCATCGGGTACGATCCGCATGCTCAGCGTGCCGTTGGCACTGGCGAGCTTGTCGCGATCGAAGCCTCCATGGCGCTCGCGGCCGTCGGCTATACGTCGCAATTACCAGAACCGTATCATTCGCAGACCACGTTGACCAATGACAAGGGCTTTGTCGAAGACAATGTCTTTTGTGTCGGTTGGTGTAAGCGCGGACCGTCCGGCATAATAGGCTCCAACATCAGCGACGCGAAAGAGACGGTGGCTTCGCTGCTGGCACGCTTCTCGCAGACTACCTCCGGCTGCGACGATAAAGACGTTGTCGGGACGCTCCCTCACACGACCGACTGGGCGGACTGGCAGGCACTCGACCAACATGAGCGTCACGAAGGTGCGAAAATTGGGGCGTCGAGACTCAAGGTACGCGAGCCAACCGACATGCTCCACATTATCCACGCTGCTAATGCCTAAACAGAGCTTCGGAATATCTCACTCTGTCTGGGCGCGCTCTCTTGGCCAACCACTCACACAATTTCCATTGTGTGAATATTTCAGAGCACCAAGGGCACCGCATTGTATATAGAACACCCTGTTTCTTTTTATTTTCTCTTAGCCTTTCCGGAGCGGGTTGAATTGTGCGCCGCGAAATGGCTGTGAACGACCGAAATCTTTGACAATGGAGCGGTTATATTCGGGATAAGCGTCGGCAAGTGTATTTGCGCGGTAAGAATGGACGAAATCGATGTAGGGCTGATAGGCCATGTTGACCATCGCCCCCCTGAGGAGCTGGAGGCATAAGATAGAGAACGAGGCAGTGCCGAGGAGCGGTTCCATGTAGGACCATGTGTATTGGCCAACGGAGGCCATCGAGGCATCAACTGGAATGGAATGTTCGGGATGGACTTGAAGGAAGTCGGCAAAGGCCGTGGCCGCTTGGTAGTCGAAAACCAATGGAATGCAGCCGAGTGCGCCGAAGATGGCGATGGCCAAGCCGGTGTGCAGTGGAATAATTAAGATACTCGAGGTGTTGGAGTTGACGTGGAACATTTCTTTCATTTTCTCAAAGGCTGCCTCGTAGGGAACGCCGTCGACTGTCATAATTTCACGGACTAAGCGCTCTTGATGGATGTCATGGGCATCGGGCCATCGTGCGGCCAGTGCCAATGCCTCGTTTGAGAACTCATAGAGCTCGCGGGGCATGCTACGTGCAGTGTCTGGCGTTGGAAAAGGCGCCTTGAGCCTGGTTGCCAAGTGTCGCGAACTGAATCGCATCGTACGCCTGAGGACTGGCCAGCGCATTAAGGGTTAGCGTTATACTCGAACGATGGCCATCGTTAGCAGCCCGACGCTGCTCTTCTTTCTGGGTCTGATCAACTTAACAGTTTCTGAGTGTGACGCTATAATAATAAATCATCGCAGCACATGTCGTACACCACAGGGCAGTCTCACGAATCAACTGTGGTGTAGATAGAATGTCGCCAGCTCCGCCGCCACCACCACAAGGGCTGCAAAGATGCAGGCTCACTCTACTCTGCTCTCCCTTCATACGAACGCATGGTCATCCTTCTCCCCGGAACTTTTGTCCTCTTCATGCTCTGCCACTTCGGCATTTTCGACTTCTTCAGGCTCATTATCTCCGGTCACTGAATTTGCAGACTTGAGACGATCCATTTGCTCCGCGAACCTGCGATAAGTGAGAATGCGCAGCTTAATGGCGTCCTGAACATCCTTAATACAGTCCCCGGCCGCGCCCAGCAGCGCGAGATCGGCTGCTTGTTTCTTCGCCAGCGTATCCGCGCCGAGCATGATGATGAGAGCCACCTGGCGATCGACAAGCTCATTCACCAGCGAACCAGCCGTAATCTTCTTGGTCGTTGCGGCTTCGGCGGCGCGCTTCTTCAGATAGTCATGCAGCTCGACCCCAAGCAGCCGATTCGCGTCGTCATTGTGCGCGTCGAGTTCAGCCAAAAAGGGTTGAACCCCTTTGGCTTGCAGCGTCGTGAGATATCGCGGGGTGCGCATCGGATCAAGCATGTGCACCAAGAGACCGTGAAAGGCCTGCACGCCAATTTCCGTAAGATGCTTCCCATCGCCTGGCTGGCCGTAGTCATCCTCCTCCATGACGTCGTCCGCCAGGTTTTGACAGTGAGTGACCAATTTAGCCACGGTATCTCTCAGAGTATCGATGATGTCAGCGCCCTGTTGGCGAGACAGGCGCTCGAGATCTTGTTTGATGTCGCCCAGGGAGGCAGAAATTTCATTCTGAATATCTTGGACCTGCTTGTCATTCATCTTAATGCCCACGATGGCACTCTCGAGACGCTGCTGCGCATCAGTCCATTGTTTGAGCGTCTTGCGCAATTGTGATAGCGTGCGCTTCATATTGAGCTGGTCTTTTTTGTTTAGACACACCCACCAGCCCGTGAGCGATACAACAATCAAGCACAAATTAACAACG
>JBCCLK010000112.1:0-2467 GCA_039026935.1 Pseudomonadota bacterium | reverse complement strand
CGCAAAGGTCCCACGACGCCAAAGAAGGTCTCAATGAGATCTTCGCGCGATTGCATCATCCGATCACCTTCAAAGGTCCCAACGATTTGTGGCACGATGAACCTTTCTGCAAATCGGTCTGCATCTGCCATCATCAGCGCTTCGCCGGTGATTTCGAGAACCAATTCTGAGATATCAAAAGCGGAAAGGCCATCAGGGTCAGACACGGGATTTACACCCGCTCGATGATCGTTGCCGCCCCCATGCCAGACGCCACACACAGAGTGGCCAATCCAACTTCTTTATCGCTGCGCTCAAGTTCATCAAGCAAAGTGCCGATGATAATCGCCCCGGTCGCCCCGAGCGGATGTCCCATCGCGATTGATCCACCGTTGACGTTGACGACGCTTGGGTCCACGTCGAATGCCTGCATGAAACGCAATACGACCGACGCGAAAGCCTCATTGACCTCAAAGAGGTCAATGTCGCCAAGCTTCATCCCGCTATCCGACAAGATCTTTTCCGTCACTGGAACGGGCCCCGTCAGCATAATCGTCGGGTCGGTTCCAATCTTTGCGGTCTGGCGGATGCGTGCACGCGGTTTCAGGCCCATCTTGTCACCAAATTCCTTTGATCCGACAAGAACACCCGCCGAACCGTCTACGATCCCGGACGAATTGCCAGCATGGTGAATATGATTGATCTTTTCCAGGTGCGGATATTTCATCAGCGCGACCTTGTCGAAGCCTGGCATTACCTCACCCATTTCCCGAAAGGACGCTTTCAAACCACCCAGGTTCTGCATGTCGGTGCCGGGCCGCATGTATTCGTCATGGTCCAAAATTTCGAGACCGTTCTGATCAGTAACCGCGACGACGGATTTGTCGAAGCGCCTGTCGTCCCAAGCCTCTTTGGCGCGACGCTGGCTTTCAACTGCAAGCGCGTCAGCCTCATCGCGTGAAAAACCGTATTCTGTTGCGATGATGTCGGCCGAAATGCCCTGCGGTACAAAGTAGGTTTCCATCGCAATGGAAGGGTCGACGGCAATCGCAGCTCCGTCGGATCCCATTGCGACACGTCCCATCATTTCAACGCCGCCTGCGATATAGGCGTCGCCGGCGCCGCCGCGGACCTGATTGGCGGCCAAATTCACCGCTTCCATGCCAGAGGCACAAAAGCGGTTGATGGACAGCCCCGGGATACGTTCATCCAGATCTGATGCAAGGACCGCCGTGCGTGCAAGGCATCCACCTTGTTCTTTGACCTGTGTTGCATTGCCCCAGATCACATCCTCGACCACATGGCCGTCCAGATTGTTCCGCGCCTTTAGCGCATTGAGCACACCCGCCGATAGCCGCGCGGCCGTGACTTCGTGAAGTGATCCGTCTTTGCGCCCTTTTCCGCGGGGCGTGCGCACGGCATCGTAGATATATGCGTCGGTCATCGGATCTCCCTTTCGAATCCTGCTGTTAAGTTGACGTCTACGTAAACGCCAATCAAGCCGTGCCGTGGCGTCATGCCAGCGAATTGATTTTGCAACTCATTGATATCAATGGAAATGCGGCAATGCGCTCTCCCAAGGTCACCCATGAGCTTTGGTCCGTGTTCATCGGCGATCAGCCGGATTGCCCGGCATAAGTTCATAGAGGTGTTTCCAGCCAGGGGTCTTCGAAATTCGGGTCAGCCATGCGTCAACTGCTGGAAATTCTGCCCGTTCAAATCCAAATGGCTCGGGGTAGTATAGGTAGCCGCAGCACGCCAAATCGCCTGCCGTCAGATGATCTCCGGCCAGAAATGGTGTTTGCGAAAGCTGCTGTTCGAGGATTTTGAGCGCTGAACGCAGACGTGTCTGCAAAAATCCATTCACTGCAGCGTTCCGTTTGTCTTCTGGCAGAAAATTCATATTGAACCGCAGCGGCCCGGCAATCCCGCTGACTTTATGGTTGTCAAACAGGATCCAACGCAATGCGGCACGTCTCGTCCGTGCGCTTTCGCCGCCCAACTTGCCGGTTTTGTCCATCACGTAATCTTGGATCACGCCCGATTGGGTGAGGACCGTATCCCCATCTTCCAGCACGGGAACCTCACCCATGACATTCAGCGCTCGAAAGTCGGGGGAACGCGTCTCTCCGTTGAAAAAGTCAACAAACACGGGCTCCCATGAAACGTCTGCCAATTGCAGCGTCAGGGCTGCCTTGTAGGCGTTTCCGCTCTCTCCAAAACAGTGCAATTTCATATTAATTCCTTGCCAGGTTTTGTCGTTTATTGAGGCACGTTGGCGGTTGCTGGCCGGCTTGAATATTTCGACCATGCATACTCATCTGTAGCTTTGCCGTTGAGATCCTTCGCGAAGATAAACGGCGGCCACCGCCGTGACGTTTGATCCAGTTAGCACATGGTGCATCCTGGCGCTTAGGGTGCAAGTTGGCGCATTGCACTGTCATTTCTTACGGGAATCGAGTTCTGCATTGAACAGTCGCAGGCGGTG
>JBCCLK010000111.1:0-2518 GCA_039026935.1 Pseudomonadota bacterium | reverse complement strand
GCAACGGCACGCAGGATATTCTTTGGGGTGATGCCAGCATCATGTATGCCTCCACGCACCAAGCGCCGCTTTATCCGGGCACAGGTGCTGTGGCAGAGACTGGCGAACACGGTACCATCGTCAATGCACCGCTGGCCTCCGGTGATGGCGCGGAGCAATTCACGGCTGCTTTTGAAGAGGTGATCTTACCCAAGCTCGACGCGTTCAAACCTGAGCTGCTGGTCGTTTCGGCAGGCTTCGATATGCATACGCGCGATCCGTTGGCCAACATTCACCTCCATGAGCCTGATTTTGTCTGGGCTACGGAACAATTGATGGAGCTTGCCGAGCGTCGCGCTGGTGGCCGTCTCGTGTCGCTTTTAGAGGGCGGCTACGATCTACAGGGGCTGTCACGATCAGTCGCGGCGCATGTCTCCACCTTGATGCAGGCCTGACAGGGTACGACGTCAATGGTGTTGTTCAGCGCTATTTTTGCCGGCCCGCTTGACGTTCTACCCTATGCATCGTCAGGGTTTGCGCACAGATTGCGGAGGAAGACATGAGCGAGACACAGGCAGCCCCCGTCGATGGTCTGACCTTCGAGACGGCGATGGCAGAGCTTGAACAAATCGTGACACGGCTTGAGCGCGGTGATGTCGCGCTTGAGGATTCTATCGCCATCTACGAACGCGGCGAAGCGCTCAAGGCGCGCTGCGATGCTTTGCTCAAGGCCGCTGAGGAGCGCGTAGAAAAGATCCGCGTGTCCAGCACTGGCGAGGCCGCGGGCACCGAACCGCTCGACCCCTGAAACAGGGGATCGAGCTTATCGCGCATGGTCGGACTGTTCGCTCTCATCTGCGGTTTCATTCTTCTTGGGATTTGGGGATACCAACTGCGCGACTGGTGGATGAGTGCGCGCTGGACAAAAATCCCTGCCATAGTGCGTGGCACGGTGATTGAACCTGGCAAACATAGTCCATCGCTGCGTCCTTGGGCCGAAGAGCAAGGCTATAGGCCCGTGGTGCGCTACGCTTACGCGGTGGATGGCCAAACCTATCTTGGGGCGAGGTTCGGCGCGATCAGCGAGCCCTTTGAGACCACCGAAGGGCAAGCTGAGACGTTTCTGCAGCGTTTCCCAATCGGAGGTCGGTTGCAGGCACGGGTTGATCCGAGCGATCCAACTAAGAGTCTCTTGAGCCGGGATATGACACTAGACGATGCTCTGCCCGGTTATCTCGGATTAGGCTGTATCTTGGTTGGTTTTCTGTTTCTTTAGACAAGCGTAAAAACGCTTTTATCGTCATAAATTGACGAACAGTGCGTCGCGCGTCTGGCCATCGACACGCCGGCTCCAAACGCTACATCATCAACTCAATAGACAATGAAAACCTGCCCATCTGAGGGCTCGCCGGGAAAGGCAGTACGCCTCACGGCGGGCGAACCCGGGCAACGGAGGATGAGCCATGAGCTGGCAACCTATGTATGATCCTACCCCTGGCGATGCGACGGCCTGTGATTTCATTGAAACGCTGATCGTTCCACGGGCCCATGATTTGGGCGAGTTCGAGGTTCGGCGTGCTCTGCCTTCGCGCAAGCGCCAGATGGTCGGCCCATTCATCTTCTTCGACCAGATGGGTCCTGCTGAGTTTCTGGTCGGCGGCGGTATCGACGTCCGCCCACATCCGCATATTGGTTTGGCAACGGTCACCTACCTTTTTCAAGGTGAAGTGCTTCACCGAGATTCGCTCGGCACTGAGCTGTCGATCAAGCCTGGAGAGCTCAACCTGATGTCTGCCGGCAAGGGGATCGTACACTCTGAACGCACCTCCGAGGCGGCCAAAGCGATTGGGCCGAAACTGTTTGGCATCCAAAGCTGGGTAGCGCTGCCCGAAACCCATGAGGAAGGCGCGCCTGCCTTCACGCATTACGGCGCGGATCAGCTTCCCATGCTCAACGATCACGGCGTTTCGCTGCGGGTGATTGCTGGCGAAGTTATGGGCGTGAAAGCGCCCACCGAGACCGCCTGGCCAACACTTTACGCGGACGCAACCCTGGCGGCTGGGGCTTCTATGCCGGTGGATCCGACCTATGAAGAGCGCGGGATTTACACCATATCCGGTGAGATCGACATCGCTGGCGAGACGTTTGGACCAGCTCAACTGCTTGTCTTCCGTCCGGGCGATACCATAACGGTGCGCGCGACATCGGATGCGCGCTTCATTGTGCTTGGGGGCGAACCGATGGATTCAAAGCGCTATATCTGGTGGAACTTTGTGTCGTCTTCAAAGGAGCGCATCGACCAGGCAAAAGATGACTGGAAGCATATGCGCTTTGACACCGTGCCGGGCGATGCGGAGGACTTCATTCCGCTCCCAGATTAACAGGGTGTTTTGGGTTAGTACCCGGCCTTGGGGGGGGGGCAAGCGGGGGACCCCAACCCCGAGGGGAAAAAGAGCAGGTTGGGGAACACACCCACCCACAACCCCACGGGTGGTCAAAAAACAGCGGGGTTGGGGGGGTGGTGGGTGTTGTGGGCGGG
>JBCCLK010000110.1:0-2605 GCA_039026935.1 Pseudomonadota bacterium | reverse complement strand
TCCATCAAAAGCGCAGTTCGCAACCATGCCCGTGCTTGTCGTGTCGATGTACTTTGGCGTCCTTTGGCATGAGCGGTTCCAGGATCCTGTGATGCCCCTTAGCGAAATCGCTGTCGGCGCCACCGAAGCAGGGGGTTTTTCAACGCGGTGGTATCTGAGCGATGCTGAAACCCGAGATGACCAGCCCCAATTGAGATTGGAGTTTAGCTCTGATCAGGGCGTTCCGCTTGTTCAATCGATACAGGTCGAGCTTTGGAATGGGACCCGTTCAATAGCGAGCTATGAGCCCGTTCGCGTCCGGGGGCTGCGGCAAACCGTTTATGTTGGTCAGCATGTCAGTCAGCTTGATCTCGAACGGGCCAACCTCGTGCAGGCAAATGTCACCTTTCTGAATGGTGAGCAGTCTAGCTTTCAATCGACGTTGGAGCTCGCCTCACCATTAGCTTCCAGCCGCTAAGCATCACGTCTTGGCCGCTCTGGTTTTGCGCGGTGCGGTTCAGCAAGACGATCCCTCTGTCGGGTTTCGACGTCTCGGTCACGTCTTCGATATCGACTTTCACCGTGATCGTATCACCGGCAAACACGGGGGCGCGCCATCGGCACTCCAGATTGACGAGGCCAAGGATCGAGCCCTGCAGTCCGGATAAAAGTGGAAGCCGCGCGGTCAGTCCTGAGGTGATCGCCAACACAAGGAGCCCGTGTGCAACGGGTTTTCCAAAGGCGGTATCGCGGCAAAATTCTGCGTCCGTATGCAGCTGGTTATAGTCACCTGACAGACCGGCAAACATGGTGATATCGGCGTCTGTGATCGTTCGACCGGGCGTTTGGAAGCTGGCGCCCACGGTGCAGTCTTCGAAGAAGAATTGCGGCACGGCCAGTCGAGATTCAAGGTTCAGATCTGGATCACCCATAACGTCCTCCGGTCACGTGGATCACGTCGCCGGTGATGTAGCTGGCCTGGTCTGAAGCAAGAAACAGCGCGGCATTTGCCACATCCTCAGGCTGGCCGATACGCCGGATCGGCGTGTTGGCGGCAAACCGTTCCGCCATGGCATCGAACCCCTCCATCGCCCGCACCAGCGGCGTATCGATGAGGCCAGGTGCAATGGCGTTCGCCGTGATGCCAAACTTTCCAAACTCCAGCGCATTTGAGCGGGTGAGCCCAATGATCCCAGCCTTTGCGGCGGAATAGTTTGCTTGCCCCGGATTGCCGAGATGCGCCCGGGACGAGATATTGATCAAGCGGCCAAATCCGGCGCTCCGCATGGCTGGCACGACAGCCTGGGTGCAATTGAACGCCCCATCCAGGACCACTGACAAGACGCTGGACCAATCTGCCTCCGTCATCCGTGTCAGGCTTTTGTCCCGGGCAAATCCAGCATTGTTGATCAGCGTGTCGACCGGTCCGATGCGCTCAAACGTGGCAGATACAGCGCCGCGGTTCGTCACGTCACAGATATGCACCTCAGCGGAGCCACCATCGGATTTGATTTGAGAGGCCACATGAGCAGCGGCGTCCTCATTGAGATCGAGGATTTCGACTTTGGCGCCCGCCGCAGCGAAGCCTTTTGCCATCGCCGCGCCGATGCCGCTTCCCGCGCCCGTAATGGCCACATGGCGCCCAACAAAGCTCAAATGCATCAGGCGGCCTCCGGGCCGAGAATGGCGATGGAACACACGTTCGACATGGGTGACCCTCCAAGATTATGGGCAAGCCCCAGACCTGGATTGGAGAGCTGCCGATCTCCAGCGCGGCCCTGGAGCTGCAGGTACATCTCATAGACCATCCGAAGACCCGAAGCGCCGACGGGATGGGCTCAAAAGACATCAAAGTGACACTTATGCTCAAATCAATATCGGGCGGATCGGCGTCATAGCTTCGCTTTTGCGATCTCCATGATATCCAGCGGTCATGTCCATGGCCCATTTCATCCTCGGAGGCGCGCGATCGGGTAAAAGTCGCCGCGCTCTGGAACTTGCTGAGGCAGCGGGTCAGAACCGAGTGTTCATCGCGAAGGCAGAGGCCTGGGACGGCGAAATGGCCAGGCGCATTTCTCAGCAACACAATCTGAGCGTGAAGCACGATTGTCGACGACTGAAGCGCCATTGGACGTAACGGACGCATTGCTGAGTGCCAGCAGCGGTGATGTTGTCCTGGTCGATTGCCTGACGCTTTGGCTGTATAATCTGATGCACCACGAAAGGAACGTGGAAACGGAATCCGCAAGAATGTGCGAAACGATTTCAGCGATGTCAGTTCCGGTCATCCTGGTTTCGAATGAGGTCGGGCTGGGCTTGGTGCCTGAAACGCCATTGGGCCGCGTGTTTCGGGACGAACAAGCACGGCTCAATCAAGCCATGGCTGAAGTCTGCGACCGGGTTGAATTCATTGCCCCAGGATTGCCCATCACCCTAAAGGATTGAGCGCTCTACTCAATCTGAGTTCGGCCTCTGACGTTGCCGGCAGACCGATGCGAAGGTGAGTCTCCGACCAATCAAAACGGCGAACATAAATGCCGGCAAGAGCCAGCTTCTCAAAAAGTGCATGGGCGTTGTTGGTTCCCATGAAGCGGTACAGTTCTGTCCCTCCAAGCCGTTCTAAGTC
>JBCCLK010000109.1:0-2615 GCA_039026935.1 Pseudomonadota bacterium | reverse complement strand
TATCACGTCAGCAGGCGTTCCATCGAAGCCAAATAGATCGCGGTACTTTTCTAGAAGCTGAAAGTCAGTGGCAGAGCGACGCACTGTTTGAAATCCACCCAAGTCTCTCAGGCTATGCCCTTCGTTATGATGGAGGTCTTGTATGTTCCAAGCGCCAATACGGATACGATCAGCCATCAGGCATGAGGCCATGCAGATTAGCAAACCGCTCAATGTCAAAAGCTTCACCTTACATCCTCCCAGCAAGTTATAGCGTACAACCTGCGCAGTTTGCATTGAAGGAGCGCCACATGCGAGGAATTACCGCCACAAAACACCGATCTTCCAAATCGATTTCGTTCTGATCGCCCATAATCAAGATTTGGTTAACCATCTTTTGTTGGGTTAGCGCTGGACCAAGGAATGAAATGGAGGGGGCTTCATGGACATCGGCTTGATAACGAGCATTAAACGCGCCCTACGAAGTGACAACACGCCGAAATCGCGGCGCAATCAGGCAAAGGCATCCGGTAGGGCGACTGGTTTTTCGGAGAATGCTTTGGAAGGCCTAGAGGACCTAAACGCACGAATGCCGCCGTCCGACGTGACAACCGAACCAGCCTACCAGCCAGCATTCCGCAATACAGAGCGCCTCGGCCGAGACGTCACAGCAGGTGGCGGTATTGTCATCGACAAAGATGGTACAAAACGCCCGCATTATTGGGGGCATAGGCAACGGTTGAGAACACGGTTTTTAAACGGTGGCCATGACGCCATGCCCGAATATGAGCTTCTTGAATTGCTCCTCTTTAATGCCATTCCGCGCATTGATGTAAAGCCTCTGGCAAAGCGCTTGCTATCTGAGTTTGGCGACCTGAACGGCGTTATCGCCGCTTCCAAACACCGCATCCTCAAAGTGGATGGATCGAATGAATGGGTGTTTTATCATCTACGCGTCGCTGAAGCCTTTGCCCATCGCATGAGCCAAGGCAGGCTGCGTGAGCGCGATGTTGTCTCTTCTTGGGATGCGCTGATCACGTATTGTCGCACTGTTATGGCGCATCGTGAAACAGAACAGTTCCGTGTGCTGTATCTTGATCGCAAAAACGTCTTGATTGCAGATGAAGCACAAGCGCAAGGCACGGTAGATCATGTGCCAGTCTACCCCAGAGAAGTGGTCAAACGCGCTTTGGAGCTCAATTCCAGTGCGATTATTGTCGTCCACAATCATCCGTCAGGCGATCCAACGCCAAGCCTGCAAGATGCTGATATGACACGGCAACTCTCAGTAGCCTGCGATGCCATTGGTGTTACCATCCATGACCATGTGGTCATTGGAAAAGAGGACGAATTTTCATTTAAACAAAACGGGCAGCTTTAGGTTAGAGGCACTCAGCAATCGGGTAAATCATTAAAGTTATGCCACTGGTCTTTGGCCCAGGCTTCGACGGTTCTCAAGAATTCGGCGCGGATTTCAGGACTGCGGATGGCGGTGAAGGCGGTGATTAATCTGAAGATGTCACTTTCTTTGATGTCGTAGACAGATGGTTTCACAGGGGTCCTTTCGGTTGCTGTTCGATCGGATACGTTAGATTTAGGCGGTGGAAACTGCGCTGCAGGGTCAGACGAGAGACGCCGAGTAAGGATGCCACGTAGCGGCATGGCAAACCGGTCTCGCGCATCCAATTATGGGCATCCTGGATCTTGTCATCCCTCAGCACCGCAGGCCGCCCCAGACGCACACCGCGGCGGCGGGCGGCTTCGAGGCCTTCTTTCGTCCGACGGCGGATGATCTTACGCTCCAGCTGGGCGGCGAGTGCGAGGATGCCATAGGCAAAAGCGCCCTCGTCCGTCGCGGTGTTCATCGGGAAGGTCAGGATCTTGAAATGGATGCCGCGCTGGTCGAGCTGGTCAGCCGTTAGAATGGCATCAATGGCGCTGCGAAAGGCACGGTCGAGATCGACCACCACTAACGTGTCACCCGTCTGGAGCTCCGCCATAACCTGATTGAAGACGGGCCGCTCCGTTGCCACGGCGGAGATGTATTCGATGCGCAGCACGTCACAGCAATCCTCGAGCTGGATGACTTGGCGGTCAATATGCTGGCGGTCGGTGGAGACGCGGATATAGCCGATGCGGCGGGGCCGGATGTGGTGTGTTGGCATGGGAGTTGATCGAAAACCATCCTTTCCGATCAAGCTGTTTTCCGGCGTTGAGACGGGCTCCAGGCGCTCCGAACCCCCCGATTTTCCTGAGTTTGTGTTTACCTCTGTGTCCGTTTGGCGTAAAGCCTGCGCTTGAACAAAAACCATGGAATATGAACAGCATAGCAGGTTGCATAGGTGCAATGGCCTTTGTGGTTGGAGCCGCAATCTATCCACAGAAATCTGTGGCGGACGGATTTACCGGCGAAGAATTTCTGACCTGGTCGGAGAGCGGGCAAAACAACTACATCGGGACCTCCGTTACAATGGCAACCATGGTTGCGTCGCGAACAAACACAGTGGCGAGCGATTGTCTTGATCAATGGTACGCTGCCAGTGAGGAGGTCGCCCAAATGCGAAACCGCGAAATGAGAGATGCGATATCTAGAAATTCGGAATTCCATCCAAGCGCTGTGATTTTGCTCATTTTGG
>JBCCLK010000108.1:0-2643 GCA_039026935.1 Pseudomonadota bacterium | reverse complement strand
GGGGACGAAATTCTCGCCAATGACGGCATGGTTCGCTTTACAGTGAGCGAGGCCGGAGCAACTCCAAAAGTCACTTGCGCCCTACCCGGCGAGTTGTCGGATCGCAAAGGCTTCACCGTTCATGGGAAAGCGCTTCCGGTTCAGGCTTTAAGCAAGAAAGATCGCGCAGATCTCGCCTTTGCGATGGAAGTCGATGTCGACTTCGTTGCGCTCAGCTTCGTTCAGAGCGCGGAAGATATTCACGAGGCCAAAGCGCTCATCACCAATAAAGCCCCGCTGATCGCCAAGCTGGAAAAACCTGCCGCAATCAAGAACCTTCATCCAATTCTGGAAGCCACAGATGGCGTCATGGTCGCACGCGGTGATCTGGGCGTTGAATTTCCAGCAGAAGACGTTCCTATTATCCAACGACGCATCATCCGTGCGGCCCGCGCCGCCGGTAAGCCTGTGATTGTGGCAACGCAGATGCTGGAATCGATGATTGATAATGCAGCTCCGACCCGCGCGGAGGCCAGCGACGTTGCAACGGCAATCTATCAGGGCGTCGACGCCGTCATGCTGTCAGCCGAAACCGCTGTTGGTCGTCATCCGGCGACAGCGGTCGCTATAATGGACCGCATCATGAGCGCCACTGAACGCGCTGAAGATCACCGCGAAGCCATGGATCAGTTCAGCGGCGGCGCGAAGGATGATTTGCCCGTTGATATTATTGCCGACGCCGCCTTCCGTTTGGCCGGAAACGCAGGCGCAACAGCCCTCGCCCTTCGGACGGGCTCGACACGTCGTCTCATCCGGTTTTCCCGCCAACGCGGTCCTGTGCCTATCCTCTACAGTTCAAATGACAAACACCGTCTGCGCCGCGCGCAGCTCTTATGGGGTGTCCATGCGATCGAAATGGGCCCTGAAGGCGATGATGGCTGGGTCGAGCGGGTTCATACACGCTCCGGCATGATCGGCGCAACAGCCTGGTCAGCATGGCGCGGTGAAGACGAAGGCGACGTCAGCGCTTGGCTCATGGGCGTCGTTAGCGAAGACGACGGTTAGGCCGCTTTCGCCTCAAGCGTATCTTCGTTCAGGAAATCCGTAATGATATCACGGGACTCTTCCATCTTGGTCACGATGAACAGGTGGCCCGCATCCGGAATCACTGTCAGGCGGCTGTTCGGAAGACCAAAGTTGAGGATATGTCCGTTTGCAACAGGGACAATAGCGTCCTTCTCACCCATCACGACGAGCGCGGGCATCCTTAGGAACCGGATAAAGGGCAAGCTCGACCAACCTGCAAAAGCAAGCATTTGATAGATGTATCCCTTGGGATCGGGTGACATCAAACTGTCCATATGATGACCGGCACTTTCATCAGCGAGGTCGCCATAAAGTGTCGCGAAATTGTCCCTCATATAATTCGGGTCCGTGTAGCGCCGCGCGTCAGCCATCTTCAGGATCGATGCCGGCCGCCCAGGAATCATGGTCATACCGGCTGTTGTTGCACACAGGATCAGTTTCCCAACACGGTTACGATACTGGATCGCATACTGTTGCGCCATTGCGCCGCCCCAAGAGACGCCCATGACGTCAACCGACCCAATCCCAAATTGGTCAAGCAATTCACGCGCCCAGCGCGCCAGCATCCACGCTCTATAGGGCCAGCGGGTCACAGGACTGCCGCCCACGCCGGGAACATCGAAAGTGATGACCTCACGGTCTGGAAACATATCCCCAAGGCGGATAGCAAGCTCGAGGTTCGCCCCTATCCCGTTGAAGAAGAGAAGCGGCAGATGATCAGAGCCTTCAGGCGCCGGCCAGTGCGCTGTGCGCAACGTGACAGGGCCCACTTCGCGCATTGTAATATCAGGGGCACGCTCTGGTTGTTGTTTTTGCCATCGCTCTCATCCTCAGCTTGTGAGAACCGTCTTACGACTTTTCGTGCACATATTCACCTGGTGCATTACAGATGGGCTGGAACTCCTCGCTGCCACAGGCTTGAGGGGCAGGCTTCAGATCCCCGGCATGCTCTTTGATCCAGTCGCCCCAACGCGGCCACCAGGACCCCTGCACTTCTTGAGCGCTCGTCGCCCAGTCATCTGCTGTGAGGTTGACATCCGGATTAGCAAAATACTTTGCCTTCGGGTTCGCCGGTGGATTGATGAGAGATTGAATGTGTCCGCTGGAGGACAGGATAAACTCAATATTCTCCGATCCGAGCAAATCGGTTGTGCGATAGCACGCCTTCCAAGGCGTGATATGGTCGGTCACACCCGCCACAACGAAAGCGTCACACGTCACTTTCGACAGATCCGCGAAGTGCCCTGCAACTTCAACTTCTCCCGGATTATCGAATGGCTGTTCCAGCGCCATGTCGAGATAATCGGAATGCAGCTGCGCCGGTAGGTTTGTCGTATCATTATTCCAATACAGAACGTCATACGGTGGTGGATCATCACCCATCAGATAGTTGTTGACGACATAGTTCCATATCAAATCATTTGGACGCATCCACGCAAACATGCGTGCCAGATCATCGCCTTTCAGAACGCCTTTGCGTGGATGCGTCCAAATGATTTGATATGGAACTATGTCGTCAACAACTATCTGATGGGTGATGATCCACCACCGTATGACGTTCTGTATTGGAATAATGAT
>JBCCLK010000107.1:0-2680 GCA_039026935.1 Pseudomonadota bacterium | reverse complement strand
GTCCTCATCCGTAGGCTGCAGGAACACGGGGTCTACCTCGAACATGTTGGAGGCGACACGGAGTGGTATAGGCTGCTTCCGCTTTTTAAGGATGTGCTGGAACGTGAAGCCGCGGAGCGATTTGACGACGATGCAATTGCTGAACTTCACAAAAAAGCCGCTGAGTGGCACGAGCAAACGGGTCTCACGGAGACGGCGATCCAACACGCCATCGCTTCAAACAACCGGTCGCTGATGGTGCGCCTCATCACCGAGGCAGCGCCGGGTTATCTGAAGGATGGACGGCTGGCCACCTTGGCCAACTGGTACCAGGCTTTGCCAACCAACATTCGCGAAACATCTCCAGAGCTTCTGTGTGCAGCATTTTGGGCATTTCTCTATACGTTCCGTCTGGACGAAGCGAAGTATACGCGCGAAGCGGCGCAAGCCTACGCTGAAGATATCGGTGAGACAACGCTCACTATCATGTCGGGCATGCTGAATACGTTTTCAGCCAACCACGAAGCCTTCTCCCAAGAGGCCGCCGCGATGACTGAGTCCGTGAAGAAAGCTGAAGGGGTTCCCAGGCACACCGGGAACGTCGGCCTTGCCTACTATCATATCCAGAAACGTGACTTCGAAAGCGCAAGACGTCACATCCTCGAATCGCAAGTGAATGATGTCGATACTGATCGTCTCTGGAGCCATCCTAACCCCCAGCTCTTCAGTGCAACCATCACGGCACTGAAAGGTAATGTTTCTGCAGCCCTTAGTGCACTGATCGAACTGGCCGATGCTGAGCGACGGGATGTTGCCGCCTATCCGGTACGCAGCGCCTCTCTTCTTGCAACCTATGGCGCTTTCCTCGCTGAAACGGGCGCGCTTGATGACGCCGAAACGATTTTGTCGGATTCGCTATCCATGATCCTGTCGTGGTCTCCGCCTGATTGGGTCGCCCTGCCCCACCTCGCTTTGCACGACATCAAAAGTCAGAAGAACCAACCCGCTGCGGCGGCAAAGATACTCGATAGCCTGGAGGTCTACGCAAGAAAAATCAATGATAACAGAATTCTAGCATCTATCGCTGCAAAACGCTCTGTAGACGCCATGCTCAACGGATATATTGACACGGGGATTCAAATCCTTGAGGCTGCCCATGGCAGCGGTCTTTCCGATCGTGTTGCCGACATGCAGCTTATTTCGTCCGAACTCTTAGACCTGGACATTGCGTCGGTATACCGATTTTTCTATGAGCGGAAATATCACAGCGCTCTGCGATCGCTTCAGGCAGCCATATCATCCGCATCGCGGGAGCAGCGTGGTTGGCGACTGATAAAATTGCACACGCTCAAGGCCGTTATTCAGTATGAACGCGGAGATCACCGCTTTGCAAAGCGAGCCCTGACCCTCGCCCTGAAGCGGGCCCACGGGACCGGCTTTGCCCACACATTCATAGGTACACACCCCCTGGTTCGGGATATTCTGACCGACATCGACGCGAGCTTTTCACAACATCAGCTTACTGACCCTGACGCCGTTCATCAATCTGTTAGGCACCTCTTATCATTGTACGGTGACGACGCGCTGCTATCAAAGATGCCTGATGAAGAGGACACCACAGTCGATACGCTGACGCCTCGAGAGCTCGAACTGTTGTCGATGGTGGCGCAAGGTTTATCGAATGGAGCAATTGCTGACCATGCATCGGTCTCCCAGAACACGGTCAAGTGGCACCTCTCACGCGCCTATCAGAAACTCGGCGTCAGGCAGCGCACCCACGCGGTGGTGCGTGCACGGGCTGCTGGACTATTGACATAGGCGGATTGATGTCGGCGTCCACGTCCTAAGCTGCCCTTATCTGGTTCATTGTTTCTGGAAGCTGAGGTCAACGCCAATGTTGCGGCCAATTCTAGTCAAACACGCAGTCACATCAGCGGGGTTATAGGCGTCGTCAAAGTTTGTGACCGAAGTCCACTGCGCTTGCAGCTCTTCTGGAGAAAAGCCTTTCTGGGCGTCAAATGCAGCACCCTCCGTTCCCTGCCAACGCAATTGAGAAACCCAGCCGCCGCCCACTTCGAAGAGATCCCCCGTCGTCTGACTGTTCTCGTGACAGAGCAGCACCACCAACGGCGTCACAAGCTCCGGCTTGAGCGCCTTGAGCATCGCCGGCGGCATGACCGTTTCCGTCATGCGGGAAGCGGCAGCGGGGGCAATGGTGTTGACAAAAATTCCTTTTGCAGCCCCCTCGGCCGCTAGGGATCGAGCCATTCCGTATACCGCGAGCTTAGCGGCAGAATAGTTGACCTGACCGAAATTGCCGTGAAGCCCCGCGCCGGATGTGGTGTTCACAATCCGGCCATATCCTCGCTCGCGCATCAATGGCCAGGCAGCGCGCGTAACAGCATAAGCTCCGTGGACATGCACGTCGAACATCAACCGCCAATCGTCCTCACTCATCTTATGGAACGCGACGTCCCGCAGAATGCCTGCATTGTTGATGATGATATCAACCTGTCCGTAGGCCTCAATTGCCGCCTCGACGAGCTTTTCACCCTGAACCACACTGTTCGTGTTCGCCAGTGCCTCGCCGCCTGCGGCTTTGATTTCCTCGACGGTACGTTCCGCCACCGACAGGTCTTGGCCTTCCCCGCGGGCTGTGCCGCCCAGGTCGTTCACCACGACCTTCGCGCCGCGGCGGGCC
>JBCCLK010000106.1:0-2705 GCA_039026935.1 Pseudomonadota bacterium | reverse complement strand
GCGTGCTCGACGGCGTCGATCATGTCCTGGTCCCGGTTGGAGCCCGGGAACACGACCACTGCTACCGCCATAGTGCTACGCCTCGACGCGTTCTGAAAGCATGGCGATCTCAAAATCCTCAATCACGGTGTTGGCCAGAAGTTTGTCGCACATCGCTTCAAGATCGCTTCGGGCGGCGTGAATGTCCGCCGCCTCCAATTCTATATCCATGACCTTGCCTTGCCGGACGCTCTGAACGCCGGAGAACCCAAGTCCGCCCAAAGCATCGGCGCTCGCTTTGCCTTGCGGATCCAGAACCCCCGGCTTCAGGGCGATCACGACACGGGCATCAAACTGTATCATCAGCCTTTCACCAGCCTTGGACCGCCGGTTGGAGCCGGATCGTTCTCATTCAAGACACCAAGGCGACGCGCCACCTCCTGATAGGCGTCCAAGACGCCGCCCATGTCCCGGCGAAAGCGGTCCTTGTCGAGCTTGTTTCCGGACTCAATGTCCCAAAGACGGCACGAATCAGGGGATATTTCGTCGGCTAGAACGATGCGCATCATATCGTTCTCGAACAAGCGCCCGCACTCGATCTTAAAATCTACAAGTTTGATGCCTGCTCCCAGAAACAGCCCGCTGAGAAAATCGTTCACCCGGATGGCAAGCGCCATCATTTCATCGATCTCTTGGGGGTTGGCCCAGCCGAAAGCGGTGATGTGCTCGTCGGAGACCATTGGATCGCCGAGCGCATCATTCTTGTAGTAGAACTCGACCACAGACCGCGGCAGCGCCGTTCCTTCGTCAAGACCCAAGCGCTTCGAGAGCGAACCGGCGGCAACGTTCCGCACAACAACTTCGACCGGGATAATCTCGACCTCACGGATCAGCTGCTCGCGCATGTTCATGCGGCGGATGAAATGGGTTCCAACACCAATGTCATTGAGGTGATTGAAGATGTATTCGCTGATGCGGTTGTTGAGGACACCCTTGCCGTCAATGATGGCGTGTTTTTGGGCATTACCAGCTGTCGCATCATCTTTGAAATGCTGCACCAGTGTTCCCGGCTCTGGCCCTTCATAGAGGTCCTTCGCTTTTCCCTCATAGATTTTACGGCGGCGGCTCATCGCATCCTTCGTCTTGGCTTTGATGTGGGTGGGCTGCGGTTTCACGTTTAGGGCTGGTGGCGCCGAGACAGGTCCAGCGCCCTCGAGACTATTGGGGCGACACAAAGCAAAATAGCCGACTCGCCGCCCACCTGTTTGCGTCGAATACCCGATGCTGGGCCCTGTGCGCAATTGGCTCAGTCCGGCCTATTGGGGACATTCGGCTTAGTGCCATCTTTATTGTGTTTCACTTTCCCCCCATATACGCCCCGTAGTGGGGAAAACGCATTCGATGCGGTCCATGGTTTGGCCCCGCACCTAATCAATTGTCCGCGTGTGAGGGAGAACGCATTCATGTCCAGCTTCGACAAGCGTAAAGAAGGTTTTGAAAACAAATTTGCGCACGACGAGGAGTTGAAATTCAAGGCAGAAGCAAGGCGCAACAAAATGTTGGGCGCATGGGCTGCAGAAAAACTTGGCCTTAGCGGGGGCGAAGCAGACGACTACGCCAAGTCTGTGGTGCTCGCCGATTTCGAAGAGCCGGGCGATGAGGATGTCTACCGAAAGGTGAAGGGAGATTTCGATGCCAAGGGTGTCGATGTTTCCGAGCACCAGTTGCGCCGAGAGATGGCAGAGCTGATGGATCGAGCAATCGCTGAAATTCAAGGCGGCAGCTAACAACCGTGTCGGCTGTATTTGACCGAGGTCTTGAGCGCGCTCGTGCACTGCGTCGTGGCGAGCCTGTCGCCACCGGTTGGACGGCGATACCGTCAGCGTACACCGCGGCCGCGCTCGCACGCGGTGGGTTTGGCGCCGTTTGCATGGACATGCAGCACGGCTCACATGATGAGGCGTCCGTTCTGACAAGCTTGCAGTCGGTTCACCACTCGGGTTCGATGCCGGGCTTCAGAATTCCTGTCGGACGGTATGACTTCGCCTCTCGGGCGCTTGATGGCGGCGCGCAGATCGTGATCGCGCCGATGATCAACACCCCTGATGATGCGCGAACGTTTGCTTATGAGACGAAGTACCCACCCATTGGTGGCCGCTCGTGGGGGCCCGCCATCGCGCTCGACATGTGGGGGGTCACGCCCGCAGACTACCTTGCGCGCGCGAATGAGCTGGTTGTTACGTTTGCGATGATCGAAACCGTACAGGCACTTGAGAACCTCGACGCGATTCTCGATGTGCCTGGTATCGATGGGGTATTTGTTGGACCATCAGACCTCTCTTTGACGCTTGCAGCGGGTCAACGTATTGAGCCGCTTGCGCCGCATGTGTTGGAGACCGCAGGGTCAATTGCGCAGGCAGCAAAGGCAAAGGGCAAGATCGCAGGTGTCTATGCGGTCGACAATGAAAAGGCGCGTGCCTACGTCGCTCAGGGCTTTGCGCTGACGGCCATCGCGTCTGATCTGATCGCTTTGAAGGCTTTTGCAGCCTCAGCCTCCAAACTGGATTGAGTGAGCCATAAACACATTTGCGGGTCGTTTGCGGCCTTAGGGCTCGTTCAGCGTGCGCGCTTGAGCAGCACGCCAAAGCGCAGGAGCCCTTCCGGCCACGGTCCGTGCCCCGAATCAACATTGATATGACCTGCGTCGCCGGCGTCTATCAATTCCG
>JBCCLK010000105.1:0-2720 GCA_039026935.1 Pseudomonadota bacterium | reverse complement strand
CCTCTCAAATCGTCAAGCAGGCGTTCTGTCTGATCTTCTCGCAAATAGAGCTTCAGCTCGGGATAAGCAGTCCGAAGCGCTTTAAGCGTGCGTGGTAACAGAAAGGGTGCGACGGTCGGAATAGCGCCGAGCCTGAAAGGCCCCGTTAAAGGGGCACCCGCCTGTTGTGCCGCGGACACCAAATCCGCTGTATCAGACAGGATCGTCCGAGCCCGCTCGACCGCTGCCTCCCCCGCATTGGTCAAGGTCGCGCCCCGCGTTTCACGTTCAACCAGTTGAACCCCAAGCGCTGCTTCTAATTCTTTGATTGCCGATGACAGGGTCGGCTGCGTGACAAAGCTTGCGTCGGCTGCCTTTGAGAACGAGCCGTGTTCTGAGATCGCGCATAAGAATTCGAGTTGTCTGAGCGTGGGGAGATGCATGACTTTGACTTAGGTACTGCGGTCATAAGATCAATTTGGCGACCTCACAAACACCTCACAAACATGTCATCAATCGTGCACTTGTAACGCAGGTCGAAGGTGCCATTTTGGACATTCAAGACGCAATCGGCGGCATCTGATCCCCCAAACCCCCCGCTGCCGAAGTTGCGCGGCTCCGGCTGGTCTCCTCCCTCCCCTCAAAAGACCGGCCGGAGCCCCTTTTAAACGCAAAGTTGAGATTCAGCTTGCAGTTTTTTGATGTGATAGGCAGTTTGCGACGATGGAATTGAACGCGCCTGGCCTTATGAACGATCTGGTCTGCATCGATCCTCTGTCTGAGGATCATCGTGAGGACCTTCGCGCGACGAGCGCTGTCGATCATATGTGGATGTCGATGCCTGCCATTCAGCGCGGTGCCGGATTTGATACCTATTTCGATTACACCCTGAAAAGCGGAAAGACAGGTGAAGCCGTTCCGATGGCGCTGTTTGATCCGAATGATGGTCATCGCTTTGTCGGGGTGACCGCTTTTCTGGATCCCAGCAAACTGCACCGCCGTGTGCGCCTCGGCTATACGTGGCTGGCGGAGCATTTGCGAGGGAAAGGCGTGTTCGACGCGGTCAAAATACTGATGATCCAGCGGGCTATTGATTGGGGCGCGAAGCGTTTGGAGTGGCAGGTTGAGAGCGCGAATGAACGTGCCATTGCTGCGATTGAGCGCCTCGGCGCGGTGAGGGAAGGCATCTTGCGCCAGCATACGAAACTGGCCGACGGCACCTGGGTCGATGTCGTCATGCTGTCCCTTTTACGGGATGAAGCGAAGGCCGTGCTGACTCGGGCGCAATATCAAGCAACAGTGTCCAACGCTTAGATCGCTTGATTTCCAGTCCACGGCGTGCTTTACACCTGCGAAATCCGCGCAAATCTGGAAGCGCACATTGCTGACACTGTGAGGTCAGGGATGTCCCCCACTCGGCGAAGTTACGCTCAGTGGGGCGCTTTTGCTTTGTCCGGGTGAAATGAGCGCTTATCTACCTACGACTTAGATGAGCAGAGGAGAGACGCGATGTTTGACGCGCTAACAGACCGCTTAGGCGGTGTCTTTGACGGACTACTCGGGCGCGGCGCGCTGACCGAGAAGGACGTTACGGCTGCGCTGCGCGAAATTCGTGTCGCCCTGCTAGAGGCCGATGTCGCTCTGCCCGTCGTCAAAGACTTCATTGCAAGCATTAAAGGTCGCGCCGTTGGTGAAGAGGTGATCCGATCTGTCAAACCGGGTCAGCAAGTCGTCAAAATCGTCAATGATGGGTTGATCGAGCTCCTCGGTGGCGAAGAGATCGACACAAGCCTGCGCGTCGATAATCCGCCAGCTGTGATCATGATGGCGGGCCTGCAAGGCTCGGGTAAGACGACCACGACGGCTAAGATCGCGATGCGCCTCGCTAAACGCGATCAGAAGAAAGTCCTGCTCGCCAGCCTCGATACGCGTCGCCCGGCGGCGATGGAACAGCTCGCAATTCTCGCGGATCAGGTCGGTGATGGCGTCTCTTCACTGCCGATCATTAAAGGCCAGAGCCCTGCTGAGATTGCGCGGCGTGCGCTGCAGGCAGCGAAGCTTGGTGGCCATGATGTGCTCTTCCTCGATACGGCGGGCCGCACCAGCATTGACGAGCAGATGATGGCAGAGGCGAGTGAGATCGCCAAAATTGCTAATCCGAATGAGACGCTTCTGGTCGCTGACTCTCTCACCGGTCAGGATGCGGTTGAAACAGCGCGGCGCTTCCATGAGCGCTTGCCGCTGACGGGTCTTGTATTGACTCGAATGGATGGTGATGGGCGCGGCGGTGCGGCGCTTTCCATGCGCGCGGTGACGGGCCTGCCGATCAAATTCCTCGGCACGGGGGAAAAGCTGGACGGGCTGGACGCTTTTGATGCCAGACGCCTCGCGGGTCGCATTTTGGGGCAGGGTGACATTGTCTCGCTGGTCGAAAAGGCCGGCGACCAGATGGATCAGGCCAAGGCCGAGAAGATGGCTAAGAAAATGGCCAAGGGTCAGTTCGACCTTGATGATCTCGCTGGCCAGCTCGACCAGATGCAGAAAATGGGTGGCCTCGGCGGGATTATGGGCATGCTGCCCGGCGCGAAAAAGGCCAAACGGGCGCTCGACGCCTCCGGCATGGATGACAAAGTCTTTGCCCGCCAGCGCGCGATCATCTCCTCCATGACCAAAAAAGAGCGTGCCAAACCTGCACTCTTGAACGCTTCTCGCCGCAAGCGGATTGCTGCCGGGGCAGGCGT
>JBCCLK010000104.1:0-2855 GCA_039026935.1 Pseudomonadota bacterium | reverse complement strand
GCCGTCTGATCTTGAAGACTTTGCCGTTGGCTTTGCGTTGACCGAGGGGTTCATCTCCGCCCTCGACGACATTGTAGAACTTCAAGTGCTCGATCATGATCGCGGGATCGAAGCGCGGCTTTGGCTTAAGGATGACAAGGCTGAAGCGTTCGCGAACCGGCGCCGGTCCATGGCAGGTCCGGTCGGCTGCGGCCTATGCGGCATCGACAGCTTGGAGGAAGCAGCACGATCGGTACCCCGTCTGAAAAGCGCGCGAACCATGCTCTCAACCGATGAGATCAATAATGCGACCGAGCAGCTTCGCAACCATCAGCCGTTCCACGATCAGACCCATGCGGCACACAGTGCAGGCTTCCTTGTCCCTGAGGCGGGGATTGTCGCCGTGCGCGAAGATGTCGGACGCCACAACGCCCTCGACAAGCTCATCGGCGCGCTTCTGTTGGGCGGGCAACCGGTCCAGAGCGGCGCCATCGTACTGACGTCCCGCATTTCGGTGGAATTGGTGCAGAAAACCGCTCTGGTCGGCTGCCCGATGATCATCGCCGTATCGGCACCAACAAGCTTCGCGGTGGAAGTGGCGATGGATGCTGGCATCACGCTCATCGCGCACAGTCGAGGCGCCGGCTTCACCGTGTTCAGCCATTCGGAACGGTTAGCATCCGTCTGAGTGCCACGGCGCACGGCCAAACCTCTCGACGGCACACTGTCTGGCAACACAAGAACCCGCCCTGCTGCTGGCCACTTTGGGCTGCTTTCGTGGGACGGCTCTTAGGCTTCGAGCGTGACGTGACGATCCCTGCCCGGGGCCGAGACCCTAAGACCCTAAGACCCTGCGACCCTGAGACCTCAGCCGATTGAGGCGAGACTAGGTACTCTGAAACGGCCAGTCGAGACAGCGGACTTGAAATGGTCTTGATCATGTCTCGATCGCGGAAGGGAAAAGCCTGCAGAAACATGCCAACCGTCAAACCGGTGCGACGATGCCAGGCTTGCTGAACGCGCCTTTCCGCATTCGGCGGCCACGTGCAGCGCGTAGAAGTTTTGCTCGCACTCGCCAAAGACAAGTGGCGGAAGGCTAGGGAAAGCAGGACTAAGAAAATTTTGGTATACCAAAATATCTTTTGTTGCTAAGGACCTCCCAGACGCGCGAACGAACGCGCGCATTCAAGGAGGAAAATTCGATGAAGAAGCTCTTGCTGGCAGCCGCTGCCACCGCCACCGTTTGCACAGGCGCAGTGGCGGAAGACTTCCCAGCCCGAACCATTGAGGTCGTGACGCACGCCGGTAATGGCGGCGGCACTGATGTGACGACGCGCATGATGATGATCCGCGCACGCCGCGAACTTGGCACCGACATGGTTGTCGTCAATCGTCGTGGCGGCGGTGGCGCCGTCGCGATGGACTACTATCTTGAGCAAGAAGCCGACGGTCACAGCATCTTGACCTTTACGATTGGTCACTCGGCCACAGTTGCGCTTGGCAACACCGAAATGACGCTCGATGACGTCCGCCCAATCGCGCGCGGTACCGATGATCCTCAAATCCTGATGACCCGTTGCGGTGTCTATGACAGCGCCGAAGCGTTCGTTGAAGCGCAGCGTGAGGAAGGCCTGAAGTATGGCACCACGCACCTTGGTGGCATCGACGATGTGTCCGCCTTCATGTTTGTGCGCCGTGGTGATCTGGCAACGCCTGATATCGTGCCCTTCGAAGGTGGCGGTGAGCTCGCCACACAGCGTGTTGCAGGCGCGGTCGATGTCGCGGTTTTGAACCTCGCTGAGGCCGGATCGCAGATCGAAGCAGGCGACATTTGCCCGATCGTCGTTCTGGCACCTGAGCGTATGAGTGCCCTTCCCGATGTTTCGACCGCTCAGGAGCTTGGTATTGACGCCAACTTCTCGACGGTGCGTGGCTTTGTTGTGCATGCGGATACGCCCGATGAGGTCGCGATGAAGATCGAAGACGCGCTGATCTCTTCGATGAACCATACTGTTTACCAGGGCTTCCTGACCTCGGTCGGTCTGGATGCAACCTCGGTTGCAGGTTCAGACGTTTGGGGCAATCAGCTCAGCTCCATGCAGTCCGATATGGATGCAGCTTTGCGTGAACTTGGCTTCATCGAATAAGCACGTCGCGTGCCCTGGTCCGCTTTCCTCCCCGGCGGACCAGGGGTTCGCACCCATCGATTATCCTTTTCGCAACGATCTTAATCGCGCCCACTCAAAGGACGTGGACATGGCCCGCATCGCGGTTCCTCTCGGCCTGATCGCTTTCTGCTGCGTCGCCTTTTGGCTGACCACCCAGTTTGATCGCGTGCCACCCATTCTGCTGCGTGGTATGCAGCCGGAACACTTCCCTCAGCTCGTGATCGTTCTGATCGCTGTTCTATCGCTCGCTGTCATGATGCTCGACCCTGTGGTCGACATCGCGGCACCGGACAAGATGGTCTGGATCAGTATGGGACTGTTTGCGGTTTTCGGTTTGGTCACGCAGATCGATCTGTTCCTTGCCCTTGGCATCTTCGCCGGAGCTCTTGCGTTCCTGTGGGGTGAGCGACGGACGTGGGCACTGGTTCTGGTTGCGCTGATCGCCCCCACCGCTGTCTTCTTTCTGTTTGATCAGATCTTCGAAGTGCGCTTCCCCCGCGGGGCGCTGACAAACCTCTGGTATGGGTAGAGGGCAATGGAAGCGCTAGTTGGCGGGCTCTACGCCCTCATGGACCCCGGTCTCCTCTTCCTCATCTTTTTGGCAACGCTTGGCGGCGTGGTGATCGGTGCATTGCCGGGGCTTAACGCCACAACCGGTGCCGCGCTGATGCTGCCGTTCACGATCACGATGGAGCCAATTCCGGCCAT
>JBCCLK010000103.1:0-2859 GCA_039026935.1 Pseudomonadota bacterium | reverse complement strand
CGTCATCACCCGGTCCAAAACGCGCGTCGAAGAACTGCGCCGTGACCGCTGGGCGATCGTGATCGACGAGATCCCGTATCAAGTGAACAAAGCCGCCATGATCGATAAGATTGCAGAGGCGGCCCGTGACAAGAAAATCGAAGGCATCGCCCATGTGCAGGACTAAAGCGACCGCAATGGGGTCCGGGTTGTCGTCGAACTGAAACGAGATGCCACAGCTGAGGTCGTATTGAACCAGCTGTTCCGCTTTACCCCGATGCAGACGTCCTTTGGTTGCAACATGTTGGCTCTCAATGGGGGCCGACCAGAGACGCTGACGCTGCGCCGGTTCCTGACATCTTTCCTTGATTTCCGGGAAGATGTGGTGATCCGCCGGACGGCGTTTGATCTGCGCAAAGCGCGCGACCGGGCTCATATCCTGTGCGGTCTGGCCGTCGCCGTGAGCAATGTGGATGAAGTTGTAGCAACAATTCGGGCCTCAGCCGATGCGCCCACGGCACGCGCCGCCCTGATGGACCGCCGCTGGCCGGCGGAAGAGATCGCACCCTTCATCCGACTGATCGACGATCCGACACATACGATGAACGAGGACGGCACCTATAACCTGTCCGAAACCCAAGCCCGCGCCATTCTGGAGCTTCGGCTGCAGCGCCTGACCCAGCTTGGTGTTCAAGAGGTGACGGATGAGCTTGAGGAACTGGCGGGCAAGATCAAGGAATACCTAGCCATTCTTGGCTCGCGCGAGCGGATTCTTGGGATCATTCGGGATGAACTGGCAGAGGTCAAAGACCTGTTCGCCGTCCCCCGCCGCACCGAGATCGTCGAATGGTCCGGTGACATGGAGGACGAAGACCTCATCGAGCGTGAGGACATGGTTGTGACGGTCACAGCGGGCGGCTACATCAAGCGGACCGCACTGGCCGATTTCCGGTCCCAGAAACGCGGCGGCAAAGGGCTGTCTGGTGGCAGTCTCAAAGAAGACGACGTCGTCACCACCCTATTCGTGGCCAATACGCACACCCAGCTGTTGTTCTTCACGACCGATGGCATGGTTTATAAGCTCAAGACATGGCGCTTGCCGTCCGGCTCTCGGACTTCCAAGGGCAAGGCCATCGTCAATATCCTGCCGATCCCGACAGGGGTCTCCATCGCCGCGATCATGCCCGTCGACCGGGATGAAAAGGACTGGGATGATTTGCAGATCGTGTTTGCGACCAGCGCTGGCGGTGTCCGCCGCAACAAGCTGTCGGATTTCACCAATGTGATGCGCAACGGCAAGATCGCAATGAAGTTTGAGGATGACGAGGACACCACGCTGATTAACGCGCGCATTTGTTCTGAAACGGATGATGTGATGCTGGTGACAAATTCCGGCCGGGCCATTCGGTTCCCCTCAACGGATGTGCGGGTCTTTAACTCGCGGGCATCTCAGGGGGTGCGGGGCATAAAACTGTCGGGCGATGACAAAGTCGTGTCGATGTCGGTGATCCGTCATTTTGAAGCAGACCCGGATGAACGGGCGGCCTACCTCAAGATGCGGCGCGCGATGGCGGGCGTGACGGACGATGAAGGCAGTGACGACGAAGACGGCAACGCTTCTGGACCGCTGGCGCAAGAACGGTACGCGGAAATGTCGGCGGCCGAGAACCTGATCCTGACGATCACATCAAGCGGTGCCGGCAAGCTGAGCTCATCGCATGATTACCCTGTCCGTGGACGCGGCGGGATGGGCGTAACGGCCATGGACAAAGCGATGCGTGGCGGTCAGATCGTGGCCTCCTTCCCGGTTGAAATGGATGATCAGATTATGTTGGCCACGTCCAAAGGCCAGTCCATTCGGGTGCCGGTTGACGGCATTTCCTTCCGGTCCCGCTCTGCGGGTGGCGTTCGTGTGTTCAACACCGGCAAGGGCGAAGAGGTGGTAAGCGTCGCGTGGATCGCCGATCAAGGAGACGACGAAGAGGATGGCGAAGACGGCTCTGAATAAACGGCCTTTAGCGGCTGTTTGTCGCCATTTCTTTGCGGCTCAATTACCGCGCATAACGCACATCCTTTGCGCGAATTTGTAATTTCGCAACACACGCATTTGGCATCGTCCGTTGATCTCCATAGCCGTTGTCGGTCGGCCCTCTCCACGGTAGCCGTTAATAATCATTAACGAGGAACCTCCCATGAAAATTTCGAAAATACCCTTTGCACTTCCTTTGCTTGTCCTGAGTTCAGGAGCTGTGGCACAAGGTCTTGAATATCAATCCTACGGTGCCAGCTACACCAATTTGTCGGTGGATGGAGACGACGTCGACTTCACGAATTTGTCGGCTGGTATCGACTACCGGACGGGCAATGTCATTGTCTCTGGCGGCTTCGGCTACACCGATCTGGATGGCGATGTTGACATCACAACACTCGGTCTTCGCGCTGGCTATTTTGTCGTCCCGAATGCGGTTGTGTATGCTGGCGTCAATACCTTCAAGGTCGAAGACGACTCTGCGACGTCCTACAATGTGGGCGGCGAATATATGACCAACGGTTTGACGTTTGGCCTGAACTACGAAGACCTGAACGAAGACAACACTGACCCCATCACGACGGCCTATGTTGGCTACGCTGTATCACCCACATTGGAGTTTGGCTTGGCCATTGCTGATGATGGGGACGACACGGTAACCACTGTGGGTCTAGACTACGATGCTGGCGGAACAGACTTCGCCGCAATTTACACCGAAAGTGACGGTGTTAGCCTTCTGGCGCTCGACGGACACTATGACTTTGGCAACCGTTTCCGCGCCGGTGGAGGCTATATCGACATTGATGGTGACGGGGATCTGCTGACTGTGTCAGGCGGATATGAACTGACCG
>JBCCLK010000102.1:0-2868 GCA_039026935.1 Pseudomonadota bacterium | reverse complement strand
CAGAGCGATGACACGCAATCCTTTGCTGCCCATAGACTGCAGCGCGGCTTCTAGTTTCCCACGCTCAACGCTGTCCAGGATGCGATCCTCATCGGCATAGGCAACATGCGTTGCCCGCTCCAACACCACTTCAGGGGCGCCTTTAACCAAAAGCCGCAACCCATCATACGTGCGAAGCAAAACCGACATACGCTTTCGCTCGCTCGAAAACGGCACTTCCAGCAAAACGTCGCCAGCGCCACTGTTTGGGGCGGCCTGCGCAAACTTCAGAAGTGCAATCTCGGTTGGGCTTCCAATTTCCTGCACATTGCCGTGCGGATCTTCAGAAATGGACGCATGCGAACAGATCCGCCCCACCCTGCCAAGTCGACCAAAAAGCGCTTGTACTTCCTGCTCACTCGACAGAGTTGCAACGTCATGCAGCGCTCCATCCAACCAGGCGGATGTTGCTACCATCTTGTTTTCTGTGAGTGTCCCGGTCTTGTCGGTGCAGATGACTGAAGAGGCACCAAGCGTCTCCACTGCTTGCATGCGGCGCACAAGCGCTTGACGGCGGACCATCGCCCCAGCCCCGAGAGCCAGAGTGATCGTGACGACGGCGGGCAGCCCTTCAGGCACCATAGCAACGGCCAATGAGATCGCCGTGAGCGTCATGTCCAGCAGATCCTGTCCGGCGATCATCCCGATCGCCGCCACCGCCAAAGCGACTGTAACTGCCGCGAACCCAAGCCATTTGGCCAAGCGTGCCAAAGCCACCTGCAATTGCGTCGGACGCCGATCCAATCCACCGGTCAGTTTTGCGATTTCAGCAAAGTCGGTCTTCACACCCGTCGCTGTGATCCGCGCTTCGGCAAGACCCGCCACGAGCGATGTCCCTGCTGACGCGAGATCACCACTGCTTTTCGAGACCGGCACAGACTCTCCGGTCAGGATGCTCTCATCCACCTCGGCAGATTGCGCGCTTACGATCGTACCATCCGCCGCAATCCGGTCGCCCGTTGACAGAATGAGGATGTCTCCCGGTACGACTTCGCGCGCTGGTATGACGGTTTCTCGACCATCTCTGCGAACTGTTGCCAGTGGATCGAGCATTGCCGTGAGAGCAGCAAGCGCCTTTTCGGCACGCCACTCCTGTGCGAAACCAAGTGCAGCATTGAGGATTATGACGGCAGCAATCACCGCTGCATCAATGGTTTCCCCCAAAGCCGCGGCCGCGACGACCGCGACAACCAATATCCAGACGAGAGGGCTTTCGAGTTGACGCAACGCCGTTTTCCACCACGGCGGCGGTGGTAGTTTTGGCATCTCGTTTAGGCCGAATTCTCGTCGCGCTTCTGCGACCTCAGCGGCGGTCAGGCCAGATAACATCAAATCCTTCATTAGCTTGGAATGCAGGCATTCGATGTGAGCGTTATTGATCAATATCAACCTGTGGGTTGAGGCGATTGATATCTTCTGTGGCATCTCAAACGGAGGACCCACCATGAGTAAATCCACAGAGCCCACACCGACTTCGCAGCTGGAGCCGGAGAAGATCTTTCAAACCTTGACGAATGCCCAAACTGCTGGCCTCGGGTCGTTATCCTGGCTGGGCACCAAGTGGGTCGAGACAATGAGCGATGTTGGAGCAGAATGGCTGAGTTTTGTCGCAGAACGCGTCAAAGAGGACGTCAAAACGCAGCACGAGCTGCTGCACGCGAAGAACACCGGCGAAGTTCAGCACATCCAGGCGCAGTTTGTTCAAAAAGCCATGGATGACTATCGCGACGAGACCGGAAAAATCGTTGAGTTCTGCTCGCAAGCCATGAGCGACATTCAGGAACATGCGAGCAAGCAGATGGACATCCCAGGCAACGGCAAAGCTCAATCGAAGACGTAAGTTCCGGGTGCCGGGTTTATGGCGGTCCACTTCGCTTCGACCACGTCTTGGTGGGATCGCTCCACCAGCCATGCCACCCAATCAAGCCACCAAGACCCATCTTCGGTGACAGCAGTTTCCAACCAGGCATCCGGTCCGATAAACCGGGTGCCTTCGACCTTGTCAAAAGCGCGAAAGTGTCGCCCCTTGTGGCCAGGTTCGGACAGAACGCCGCCATTGTGGCCACCATTCGTCAGCACGAAGCGCACATCTGTGTCGGTCAAGGCGAGCAATTTGAAAACTGATCGCCAAGGCGAAACGTGGTCGCTCTCCGTCGCGAGACAATAAATCGGCGCACGGATATCGGTCAAAGAGATGCGTCGTCCGTCCACTTTGAACGTGCGACGCGCAAGCGCGTTTTCCAAAAAGAGCCTCCGGAGGTACGTCGTATGCATCTTAGCCGGCATCCGCGTGGCATCCGCGTTCCAAACCATAAGGTCATTTGGTTCAGTCCTTTCGCCCAGAAGGTAGTGACGGATCACACGGCTCCAGATCAGATCGGCGGGCCTTAGCATCTGAAACGCTGCTGCCATCTGGCCAGCCTCAAGGTACCCCTGCTCTTCCATCAAGTCTTCCAAGAATCCAACTTGCGCTTCCGTCATGAAAGTTCCCAGCTCCCCGGGTTCGGTGAAGTCTGTTTGACTGGCGAGAAGGGTGAGCGTCGCAAAAGGCGAAGGTGCCTCCTCGCGGTCATACGCAGAGGTCGCAATTGAAAGGAGTGTGCCGCCGAGACAGTAGCCAACGCCGTGTAATGCCTTTATGCCATGTTCTTCTTCTAGCCACCTCAGCGGCTCGCGAATGCCCAGATCGAGGTAGTCCTGCAGATCCAGATCAGCGTCCTCTTTGTCCGGATTTTTCCAAGATAACATAAAAACGTCGAAGCCTTGATCGACCAGATACCGCACCATCGAATTGTGCGGTGAGAGGTCCAATACATAGTATTTCATGAT
>JBCCLK010000101.1:0-2868 GCA_039026935.1 Pseudomonadota bacterium | reverse complement strand
TTTCACGTGGCCAATGCCATAAAGAACCTGCTGGCCTCCAGCTTCTCGCTAATGTCCATCATTGTCTTTGGCTTGGGAGGCCTGATTGCATGGCCTCAGGCTTTCGCGATGATGGCGGGCAGCACTGTGGGCGGGTATCTGGGTGGCAGCCTAGCCAAATACGCCAACCCGCGGCTGCTGCGCGGTGGCGTCATTTTCTTCGGCGTGGTGCTCAGCGGCGTCTACGCGTGGCGCGCTTTTGCTTAAAACTCGGCTCTAGTCTCCGCTTTGACACCCGAGCGGAACCGGTTCTTCACAAGCTCCATTTCGACGGCCAAGTCGGCAATCTCGATGAAATCGGACTTGGCGCAGCGTACGGTCAAAACGACATCCGTTACCGCGGGCTCTCCGGCTAGCCAGCGCCGTTTGGGTCACATCACGGTCTCCGTCCTATCCAACAAGATCGCCCTCCTCTCTCACATCACCGTGAGACGTCTGTAGATTTAGAGCGTGCGTGCGCTAGCTGACCCTCAGTTGTAACGCGCTCTGTACTGAACATCTGGCTTTAACCTTTGACTCACTCAACAGATCCGTCCTCACACCCACCCGATCGTCCTGAACCAAAGAGTGATTGGCTGACCGATATGGGCTGGATGCCTTACCTGTTTTTGTGCGGGCTTGGCTTAACGGTGGTTCTCACGTTTCTGAGCCCAAGCGCAGCTGATGGCCTGGGTATGGGCACTGCCCTGATTTTCTGGGGTCTGCATGTGGGGCCATTGATCCTCCTTTTAGCTCTGTCCCAGGTGGCTCTGGGCAAGCTTCCGGCGATTGCTCGGCGGCCTGTTGTTGTTCAAATCCTATTGGCAGCGCTCATCGCATCTCTCCTGTTTTCTCCGCTGGCACTCTTCGTAGATGCGGTCTTTGAGGCGGAGGGATCAATCGACGATGAAAATGCACCTTGGATCATTGAAGCACTGTCTGAAATTGCCCATTACCTCGTGCCCGCAACTCTGGTTTGGCTTCTCATCAAGGCATCAAGCCTGCGCAAATTGCCGGCGCCTGTCGATCAGGGCCACGTCACGAAGACACCAGAAGAAGACCCAGCGCCCATTGAGCCGACAGCGATTGACTTTTGGGAGCGCGTGCCTGGGCGCCTTGGCCGACGCGTCATCGCCTTGTCGGCCGAGCTTCATAATCTGCGGGTTTACACAACACATGGCGACACGCTCATCTTGTTCCCGTTCGGGCAAGCCGTTGCGCTTCTTGAACAGGAAGATGGAATGCAGATCCATCGATCGCATTGGGTTTCGCTATCTCATGTGGACGAAGTCGTCAGTGATAATGGCCGCATGCTGTGCAAGGTGGTTGGCGGGCCGACCCTCCCTGTGAGCCGGAGTTATCGCACAGCTTTTCGCAGCGCACTGCGCAAGACCTCAGAGGGTTAGGCCGACGTCGGCGACGTCTGCCAGTGGTGCAGAAAATGTGTTCATTGGTGCAAACCGGCTGGCGAAGTCAAAAATGCCCGCGATGTGTGTCTCAAACGCGCTGGCAAACCAAGTTCGTCGCGAGGAGACACAACCCAATGAACATCTGCACCAAAGCTCGTCTTGCGAGCGTTTCAATCCTGCTTATCGGTAGTGCGGGAGGCGCATTGGCACAGGATGCCTCCGACGGGTTCTACCTTAAGCTCCTGGGAGGCGCGTCTTTCCTCTCAGATGCAGATCTGTCCGGAGCGGCGCTCGGCAAGGTCGGATTTGACACCGGTTTCCTGGCGGGTGGCGCTGTTGGCTACAGCCTTTCTGGCAGCGGTCTCCGGGGAGAGCTGGAATATGCCTATCGGACCGGAGATGCCGACGGCAAGCTGGGCATCACAGGGGATCTTGCATCTACCAGCTTTGCCTTGAATGCCTTCTATGACTTTTCCCCCATCGGCACGGCGCGCATTACGCCTTATGTCGGGGCAGGTCTGGCATATGTCACTGAAATAGATTTTGACGTCGTCACAGGGCCGATTGGCGAGTACAGCAAATCAGGTATCTTCGGTTATCAGTTGATGGTGGGTGCAGACGTGCCGATCGCCGAAAGATGGTCACTCAACGGCGAGTTGCGTTACTTTGATGCCGGAAGCCAATCCCTGCGTTCGCCAACCAGCGCCATCCTGAGAACAGACTATGCCACGCTTGATCTTGTGTTCGGCGCGACGTTCCGGTTTTAGCGAGGACCACGCGGTACAAGGTGCAGATCGGTTTAGTACTCCACCCCGATCTGCGCTTTGATGCCAGAGCGGAACGGGTGCTTCACAAGCTCCATCTCGGTGACCAGATCGGCGATCTCGATAAGCTCATCCTTGGCGTTGCGACCGGTCATCACCACATGGGTCATTTCGGGTTTCTCGGCCTCTAGAAAAGCCACGACCTCGTTCACGTCAATGTAGTCATACCTGAGTGCGATGTTGATTTCATCGAGCAGAACCATGTGGTTGCTTTCATCGCGAATGAGGTCCTTGGCCTTGGCCCACGCAGCCTGCGCCATTTCAATGTCGCGCTCCTTGTCCTGGGTCTCCCAGGTAAAGCCTTCGCCCATGGTGTGAAATGCGCAGATATCGGTGAACTTCGACATGATCAGATCTCGCTCGCCCGTCGACATGCCACCCTTGATGAATTGCACCACAGCGCATTTCATATCATGCGCAATGCAGCGAAAGATCATGCCAAACGCCGCAGAGGATTTACCTTTGCCCTTACCGGTATGGATGATGACCAGCCCTTTTTTGTCGGTCTTGGTCGCCATGATCTTGTCCCGCGCGGCCTTCTTCTTGGCCATCTTTTCGGCGTGCCGTGCTGCATCATCGCTCATGTCATCTCTCCTCTTCTCTCCCGCACCATAAGG
>JBCCLK010000100.1:0-2886 GCA_039026935.1 Pseudomonadota bacterium | reverse complement strand
GAGACATCGGCGAAGACAAATCACTTTTGCTGGTCGATGATGATGAACCGTTTTTGCGGAGGTTGGCAAAAGCGATGGAGAAGCGTGGTTTTTCGGTAGAAACTGCGGGATCCGTCGCAGCCGGTCGCGCCATTGCAACGGCGCGCCCACCGGCCTACGCGGTTTGTGATTTGCGTTTGGAAGATGGCACTGGCCTCGACGTGGTGGAAACCATTCGGGACAAACGGCCTGACAGCCGCGTCGTTGTACTGACGGGTTATGGGGCGATCGCCACGGCAGTGGCTGCTGTAAAAATCGGCGCCACAGATTACCTGTCAAAACCTGCAGATGCCACCGACATTACAAATGCTCTTCTGGCTTCGGGAGATGAGCTTCCTCCGCCGCCTGAAAACCCGATGAGTGCAGATCGCGTGCGCTGGGAACACATTCAACGTGTCTATGAACTGTGTGATCGGAACGTGTCTGAAACGGCCCGTCGTCTGAATATGCACCGCAGAACATTGCAGCGCATCCTTGCCAAACGCTCACCTCGTTAATCCAGGTTGAAACGTTTGCTGATGCGGTCAATACGTAGCCCATCACGAAGGATAACATCTCGCATGGTCTTATAGGTTTCAAACCCTCGGCTTTGATAATAGGCCAAGCCACCCGCGTTGTCAGCGCGGATGGTCGCGTTGATCCAGTGATAACCGAGCATCTTTGCAGCGGCACGCGTGGCCTCAAAAAGCGCGGATCCTGTCCCCAGCCGAGTGCGTCCAATTCGGGCAAATGTCGCAATGTCACATGCTTCTGGCGGCAGGCTCTCTTTCGGCTCAATCCATTGAAAACCCAGCACTTCACCATCGCTACCTTCGGCTAGAACCCAGGCGTTTCGCCCCACGTGATGGTGCATCCATTCCATCAGATCATTGCGGGTCAAGGGGTCCGTCATCGATGTGGTCCCACCGGCCGCAATGATCTCATTCAGAAGCTCGACCATCGGACCGGCATCCATAGGCCCCGCGCTACGTACGTGGATCATCCCATGGCCTTCAGAAGCGTCGCATGCCGCGCTAGATATGCATCTCGCGCTTCCATGGGTGATCGCAGTAGCAGGCTCAATCCCTCCACCAAATTCAGATTTGGCTTGCCGAAGAACTTGTTGGCCTCCGTTTCGGAAAACCCTGCAATCTCAGTCGCCTCCAGCCAGGCACTGATCTTATCGGCCTTCTTGATCTGTCGCTTTACGGTCGCCGGGATCGAAGCGGGAAGTCCATAGCGAATATGGATCGCTGCCGTAAGCCTTTTGTCGAGCTCGTCATATCCTGGTCCCACAGCGGCTTTGACCGGAGAGATCATGTCTCCAATTACATATTCCGGCGCATCATGCAGAAGAGCGGCCAAACGCCATTTCGCAGGCGCAGTTTCGTTTAATCGGCCATATATTTGCTCGACCAGAAGAGAGTGCTCAGCAACTGAATAGGGGTAGTCCCCGATGGTCTGTCCATTCCAACGCGCCACGAAGCTCAGGCCGCGCGCAATGTCTTCTACTTCCACATCAACCGGTGTTGGGTCGAGGAGGTCAAGCCTACGGCCCGATAGCATTTTCTGCCATGCACGTGGCGTCGACATCATCTCTCTCCGTTTTGTATCCGGCCAGAGTTAACGCCCAGACCCGTCATTTGCAAAATTTTCCAAGATGGCTGCCAGCAGTTTGGAATCCGCACGCCCAGCCAGAAAATTGTAGCCTTTGTAACGATCCGTCTTGATCCGTTTCAGATGATCTGCGTCAGTGACCTGCGTTGCGATGTCTTCAATGGCATAGATATGCATATCGCCTAAGCTCAAGACATGGCGGCTGACGTCTGAGTGTGCCTCTGACCCGTGATCTTCGTAGATCAGAACACTTCCGTCCCTCAGCGCCCGGCTCGCGCCTTTGATGGCGGCGATCTCGGCCCCCTCTACATCTAGTTTGATCAGAGCTGCCAAATCAGTAGGAACCACGTCATCGATGCTTAGTGTCTCAACCTCTTCGATGTCATCCCGCGTGGCAGATTGTACACTTAAATCGAGATGCGCCGAGGCGTGACTGTTATGGACATTCACAAAGCGAAGCGTTTCGCCCGATCTGTTATAGATCGCGGCTCGATGCGTCTCTACATTGGGCAAGGCGGCGGCATTTTCCTGAAGCCGCTCAAAGGTTACACGTGATGCTTCCACCGCAACCACCCGGTCAAAGAGCGCAGACCCATAGACAGACCAAAGCCCTGAATTGGCCCCCAGATCACAAAAGACGTCCGTATGTCCGTCCGCGGCGTCCATGACGCGGCGCACTTCTGGCTCATAATCGCGGTGATAGAGCAAGAATCGTGTCCAATACCCATCGTTGAGATAGACACGAAACTCGCGATCAACGCCCACGTTGATCACGACCTGATTGCCCGGCGCGAAAAACCGCGCCAGACTGCGGCAGAATATCCCGTAAAGCCAGCGATTGAAGACCAATCGATAAAGAGACATGAGCAGCATGTATTGCGTCAGTGCTCTGCGCCCTTCAAGTCTGACGATACGATCATCCATGATGCATGTTTGGCGTGGATCGATGAAAAACACCATGCTGACGTACCGTGCTCAGAAAATGCAAGGCACTGGCATGTTGCCGAGATGCGGTGGCGGTGATATCTGGCCGACAATTCCGTTTTTCCCCGAGGAGCCGTTAGATGGCAAAAGACTATGTGGTCAAAGATATCAGCCTTGCAGGTTTTGGACGCAAAGAGCTCGATATTGCAGAAACCGAAATGCCGGGTCTGATGGCCCTGCGCGAGGAGTATGCTGGTCAAAAACCGTTGGAAGGCGCACGTATCGTGGGCAGCCTTCACATGACAATTCAAACCGCTGTTCTGATCG
>JBCCLK010000099.1:0-2912 GCA_039026935.1 Pseudomonadota bacterium | reverse complement strand
TGCGGAAGGGCGTAGAACTTGCCAGGGTGCAGACGCGACGGAACAAGGAAATCACGCGCACCTTCTGGTGAGGACGCGGTGATGACCGGCGTCTGGTATTCCCTAAAGCCAATGTCCCACATGCGGCGACGGATCGAGGACACCACATCCGAGCGCAGCACCATGTTGCGCTGCATCACATCTCGGCGCAGATCGAGATAGCGGTATTTGAGGCGCGTCTCTTCGGGGTATTCCTGATCGCCAAACACGATGAGCGGCAGCTCTGCGGCAGACCCAAGAACCTCCATGTCGCGCACGAACACCTCGATTTCGCCCGTGGGGATCTTGGCGTTGACCAAATCAGCATCGCGCGCCTTCACATTGCCATCAATGCGGATGCACCACTCAGAGCGCAGCTTTTCCACCTCGGCAAAAACCGGGCTGTCAGGGTCGCACAGGACCTGCGTCACGCCGTAGTGGTCGCGCAGGTCGATGAACAGGATCCCACCGTGATCACGGATCCGGTGCACCCAGCCCGACAGGCGAACAGTTTCGCCCACATTTTCTTTGGTCAGATCGGCGCAAGAATGGCTGCGATAAGCGTGCATTGGTACCTCGTGTGCTGGTCGCGCCGATACACATGGGTGGCGAGGCAAAGTCAAGCGAAACTCAGGCGATGATGGAAAGTGCGGCACGTCACCAGGACTTGCACGCTGCCTGCCGCTTATGGGCGGCAAAAGCGTTTACACAACGTTAATTTTCCGCAACACTCTACGCCAATTCGCGAACAGCCTGGGACACATGGCATAATCATCGCATTTTTGGGGCACGGCGAAAGCACGTGCCAGTCAAACCAGTGAGGGGATGAGATATGTGGATAAGACTATTAGATACATTCCTGACCCACCTTTTCCGGTCAGGTGAATTGTCGGTAACGTATCCGGACGGAAACACTAAGAGCTACGGAGACGGGGATGGTCCGCATGTGGCGCTCACGCTGCATGAGGCAGCCCTGCCCCGCAAGCTTATCATCTCGCCTGAGATGGCCGTGGGCGAGGCCTATATGGATGAGACCCTGACCATCAAAGACGACGACCTGCGCGGGTTTTTGAACCTTGCCGTGATGAACATGGCCCATAATGGCCGGCCGTGGTTTCACCGGCCGCTGGAGATCTATCGCCACATTCACCGCTACGTGTCGCAATTCAATCCGGCAAGTAAGTCAAAGGCCAATGTGGCGCATCACTACGATCTGTCGGGCGAGCTCTACGATCTTTTCCTCGATGAAGACCGGCAGTATTCCTGCGCCTATTTCACAGATGCTGACATGTCGCTCGAAGACGCACAACTGGCCAAGAAGCGCCACATCGCCGCGAAACTACGGCTGGAGCCCGGCATGCGGGTGCTCGACATTGGCTGCGGTTGGGGCGGCATGGGATTGATGCTCGCGCGCGATTACGGTGTTGAGGTGGTGGGTGTGACACTGTCCGAAGAGCAGCACGCGCTGGCCAACAAACGCGCCGCCGATGCGGGGCTGTCAGACAAGGTAAAGTTCGAGCTGATGGATTACCGCCATGTGACGGGCAAGTTTGACCGGATCGTCTCGGTGGGCATGTTCGAGCATGTGGGCGTGCTGCATTACAATGAGTATTTCAAGACAGTGCGGAAGTTGCTGACCGAGGATGGGATCGCACTCATCCACACCATCGGGCGCTGTGACGAGCCGGGCGTGACGAACCCGTGGATCCTCAAATATATCTTCCCGGGCGGGTATTGCCCGGCCCTGTCGGAAACCACGAACCACATCGAAAACAACGATTTCCACTTCGCCGATATAGAGGTGTGGCGCACGCACTATGCCCATACGCTGCACCATTGGTACGAACGCTTCATGGCCAATATCGACAAGGCAGAAGCGCTCTATGACGCCAAGTTCTGCCGGATGTGGCGGTATTACCTGCTCGCCTGTGAGGTGTCGTTCTGGCACCAGAAACAGGTGGTGTACCAGTTCCAGATCTCGCCCAGCCTGACGGCAGTGCCGGTGACGCGGGATTACCTCTATTCAGATGCAAAGCGGCAGATCAAACACGCCGCTGAGTGAGTGTTGGATGATGGGAATGCATCCCGCACTATGAATTTTGGCGGTTGTTTTGAACCCGTATCAACACGAGCCTAAGGCCACCTTTAACTCAAACAGCATAAAAATGCCTTTGAGTTTCATCCTCCGCTCGGGATGCCAAAAGCTCTGGATCGCCATCTGTGTTCAGTTCCAAAAAACCATCGTGGCTTATGAAGGCGCTGACAGTTCCACCATTCGGGATTATGTATGCATCCCATCCGAATAACATTGCCAAATGATACAAAGTCGCCGCTTTGTGCTTCTCCTGCTCATTCCAGAGAAACATCGCTCCATCTTGCAAACGGCCAGTGTTGGCATTTGTCATAGACTGAAGTGCCGTTGCGATAAGATGCTCATCTCTACCGGAAGACCACACATACATGAGATCCAAAGTGACAAGCGTGGCATCATGAGCTTCGCTAAGACCTGTAAGAAACTTCGCAAGTGTGAAAACGGATTGAGTATGATCTTCTTGCTCAAAAACATAACGGACCGTGGCTGCCCCCGGCAGTCGATCAGCGGTGAGCAAATGGCCAAGGTTGTTCGTTTCCAGGAACTCAGTGCGTTCCGACCTAGGCGCGAATTTCATAAAGCCTCCTTCGGCGCAGCGGTAAAAGTGCGTATCGAAACTATTGGCACGCTGGCTATCAAAGGAAACTAATAGCGGAATGAGGGCGGCCACTCTACCCGATTACGCAGCCATTAGTGATCCTGGAGCGTCCTCAAAAAGTCTGAAACAATCGACTGCGGCTAATTCCTCGCCTTTGTAATACGCACGCGCGGACTCAAGGCCCCTCAGGGCCGCCGCGCATCG
>JBCCLK010000098.1:0-2944 GCA_039026935.1 Pseudomonadota bacterium | reverse complement strand
GCGCCGCCACTCATCGAGGTTTGACTGAAAATTTGCCGGAACGTGCTCCATAGCAAGCACCGGTGGGCGTCCCTGCCCTTTCTGCTCGAGGATGCAGCGCGCAAGTTCAACATGCTCAGCGGTACCATGGCGCTCGCCGACAAAAACCAATTGCGTCTGCCGCGCTTCGCCCAGCAACCGCTGGATCGTGGAGGGCGTACCAGTGCGCAGGTCGATAACGCGTTCGAAGCGACAGCTCTGGTCAGTTCCGCCTTCGGTCGACTGCGCAACGCTTTCGCCGTGCGGGCTTGCCACAAAAGCGGCGATGGCCAGGCAGAAAACAGGAGCAGACAACAAACGCATGGCGTATCCTTCTTTTCGAACTTGAATGGTGCAGTTTCGCGCAACAGATATGTAGTGCAGCTTGGCGTCAACGCTATGGTTGAAAGCTCTCAACCCTTCGCCTAGGAAGCGGACATGGACGTGGTGAGCGATCTCAAACCGAAACTCACGCTTAAGGTGTGTGGACCACGGGGCTTCTGTGCCGGGGTTGATCGCGCCATTCAGATGGTCGTGATGGCACTAAAAGCCTACGGCGCACCTGTCTATGTTCGGCACGAGATCGTCCATAACCGGTACGTGGTTGATGGCCTGCGTGATAAGGGCGCAGTCTTTGTCAAAGAGCTCGACGAGATTCCGACGGGGACCCAAGCGCCAGTGATCTTCTCAGCCCATGGCGTTCCCAAATCGGTGCCCGAGAACGCCCAGGCGTTGAACCTTATGTACTTCGACGCCACCTGCCCGCTTGTCTCCAAGGTGCATAAGCAGGCTGCACGGCATATGCGGCTAGGCAGACAGGTGGTCTTGATCGGCCACGAAGGGCATCCAGAAGTCATCGGCACAATGGGGCAATTACCATCGGGCGCGGTCGATTTGATTGAGACGCCCGAAGATGTCGCCCGCTACGAGCCACCAGACCCAGCTCAACTTGGCTATGTCACACAAACCACCTTGTCCGTAGACGACACCATGGAAGTCATAGTGGCGCTGAAAAAGAAGTTCCCCCAGATTGAGGACCCAGCGGGGGAATCGATCTGTTACGCGACCACAAACCGCCAAGAGGCCGTCAAGGCGGCAGCGCCGGGGACCGATCTGTTCCTGATTGTGGGTGCGCCTAACTCGTCCAACTCCAAGCGGCTTGTTGAGGTGGCCGAACGAGCTGGCGCCACGAAAGGGCTTCTCATAGCTGGGGCCGACGATATCCCGCTTGACGGGCTGAAACACGGCGCGGTCGTTTCACTCTCGGCAGGGGCTTCCGCGCCGGAGATCCTCGTTAACGCCGTCATTGATCGCTTAAAGCAAGACTTTGACACATCAGTTGATCTTGTTGTCACAGCTGAGGAAAATGAGCTTTTCCCGGTCGCAAAAAACCTGCGTGATGTTGTCTTGACCGCCGATGATATGCGTTTCGTGAACGGCTGACGGACGCATTCTGGACTTCTGATGGCCGTTTACACCGATGTCAGCGATGCCGACCTTGAAGCGTTTCTGAACGATTACGACCTCGGTGTCGTCCTCGCGTTTAAGGGCATTGCGGAAGGCGTCGAGAATTCCAACTTCCTTCTGCGCACCGAGGCCGGCAGCTTTATTCTCACCTTGTTTGAGAAACGAGTTAACGCCGCCGATCTGCCATTCTTCCTCGGTGTCATGGACCATCTGTCAGCGCGCGATATCACCTGCCCGAGCCCGATTGCGCGGCGCGATGGCGCTGTCCTTGGCGAGTTGTGCGGCCGGCCTGCTACCGTCATCTCGTTTCTTGATGGCGTGGCTGTACGGCGACCAAAAGCTGACCACTGCCGGAAACTCGGTGAAACGTTGGCGCAGATGCACGCGGCGACCGCTGATTTCGCAATGAGACGCGAAAACACGCTTTCACTGGATGGTTGGATGCAACTCTACGACTTGATCCCAAAGCGTGCCGATGAGGCCTTTCCGGGGTTTCGAACCCGAATGGGGCGTGAACTGGAGCGCATGCAAACACGCTGGCCAAACGACCTACCGTCAGGCGTCATTCATGCGGATCTGTTCACCGACAACGTCTTCTTTCTTGGGAATGAGCTATCCGGCATCATCGATTTCTACTTCGCCTGCAACGATGCCTTCGCCTACGATCTTGTGATCTGCCTGAACGCGTGGTGCTTTGAGCCAGACCTCGCCTTTAACGTCACGAAGGCTCGAGCGCTGGTTGCCGGTTATCAGAGCGTGCGACGCCTTGAGCGGAATGAAGTGGAAGCCTTACCCCTGCTCGCCCGCGGTGCGTCCATACGTTTTCTTGTGACGCGCCTTTATGACTGGCTGACGGTACCCGAGGGCGCGCTTGTTGTGCCCAAAGATCCGCGGGAGTACGCGACCAAGCTCGCCTTTCATCAGGGCGTGGGTGATGCCCGCTTCTACGGGCTGGACTTTGACTAAGATGACGCAAACGCCAGTGGAGATTTGGACCGATGGCGCCTGCTCGGGCAATCCGGGGCCAGGCGGCTGGGGCGCTATTCTGACCTTCAAGGGTCATGAAAAGGAGCTGAAGGGTGGCGCTGAAGAGACAACCAACAACCGCATGGAGCTACAGGCCGCTATTGAGGCGCTCAACGCACTGTCCCGACCGTCAACAGTGGAGCTGCATACAGACTCTGTCTACGTGAAAGACGGCATCACCCAATGGCTGCCCGGCTGGAAGGCGCGGGGCTGGAAGACCGCCGCCAAGAAGCCCGTCAAGAACCGCGATCTGTGGGAAGCGCTCGATGCTGCGCTTCAAAGGCACTCGGTCTCGTGGCACTGGGTGAAAGGCCATGCCGGCAACCCCATGAACGAGCGCGCCGACGAGCTGGCCCGTGCAGGTATGCAGCCCTTCAAACCCTCGCCACCCAAGGGTTCAGGGGAATAGCGCGACCTGCTCCAGCGCCAGAGT
>JBCCLK010000097.1:0-2963 GCA_039026935.1 Pseudomonadota bacterium | reverse complement strand
TTCGGGCTCATTTCACTAAACTTGATAATTAGTTGTGAAAGCCGTGCTTCATCACATTTGCTAGTTCCTTTGATGCATTGGTCTCGGATGGAGCCCCGGTGCGCATCCATCGCATCATGGCCCCTTCAACCAGGCCATGTGCCATAGACGACATCATATCCAAATCGCCGTTGCGGAACGCCCCCTCGCCCATGGCTTCCCGATACATGCTCTTGATCTGCTGCTGAATGCGGTCGCCCGGAAGCCCGCCATCTTCGTAGATTACGTCTGTCGTCATTGTAAACAAGCGTAGCAGGGAGCTTCTTTCCTTGGCTACGTCAAATACACCCTCACAGATCCGGTCCAAGCGCTTTGAATAGTCGCCGCCTTGCGCCCAATCCGTCTGCATGCGTTCGACGAAATCGCTCCCAATGCCTTCGAGCATAGCTCGTAGCAGGGAGAGCTTGTTTTCGTAGAACCAATAGACCGTCCCAACTGCAATGCCCGCCTCCTTGGCGATTCTCGCGATTGAGACGTGTTCATACCCGCGCTCGGTGAACTGCCGCAGCGCTGCTTCATGCAGGGCTGCCCGTTTGCTTTCCGGGTCGCGCGTTCTTTTGGGTGATGTCGCTTCATTTTTTGTTACTGAATTTTATTCATTAGTATTGACAGCGCAAGTCTCGATGCCTCATGTGCGTTAGTGAACGAAATTCATTAACGCACATGAGGACACTCCTCCTGCCGAGAGACAAAGGAAAAGAACATGCAACAAGCCTTCTACAAAAAGCACGGACACGCCCCAGAAGTGATCGATATCCGCAACGTTGATCCGCAGCCTCTTTCTGAGGGGCAGTCCCGGGTCAAGATCCTACGCTCGCCGATCAACCCGTCAGACATTGCTCAAATCGGCGGTGTCTACGGTCTCCAACCTCCCCTGCCTGCACTTGCCGGCATGGAAGGGATTGGTGAAGTCATCGAGGTGAATGGCGAAGGGCACCCAGTTGGCACGTTGGTACTGCTGGCAGACCCTCCGGGCGCATGGGTGACCGAACGCGTTTTCCCAAGCGAAGTACTCGTTCCCATCCCGCATGCCGACATCGACCAACTGTCCATGCTGACGGTAAATCCGGCGACGGCTTACTTACTGCTTACCGAGTACGTTGATCTTAAACCGGGAGATTGGATCATCCAATCTGCGGGCAACTCCGCTGTTGGACGCTACATCACACAGCTTGCCAAAGCGCGCGACATCAATGTCGCGTCTGTCGTGCGCCGCGAAAACGCAATCGCTGACGTACAAGTCGCCGGATGCGATGCTGCGTTTGTCGACGGTCCAGACCTCGCTGGACGTGTCGCGGCAGAGCTGAGTACCGCGCCGGTGCTGGCTATTGATGCGGTAGCGGGAGACGCGTTTGGCCGCCTGTCGGCGACGTTGGCAAATAGTGGTGTCGCCGTCAGCTACGGCGGGATGTCAGGCGAGGATATCAGCATTCCCGACAATCTCATCATCTTCAACAATATCACTGTGCGCGGCTTCTGGCTAGTGAACTGGCTCACGTCTGCAGGACCGGAAGAAATGCAGTGCGTCTATGGCGAGCTCACGCAACTGGTGCTTGAGGGCAAGCTCAACGCACCCATCGATAAAATCTTCACGCTCGATCAGATCAACGAAGCGCTGGCCTACACCGTGGCCGGTGGCCGGTCCGGCAAGGTGCTTCTCGCGCCAAACGGCATCTGAAGCTCGATACACTGGCCATAAAGGAACACGATATGACACTGACACTCTTTCACACCCCTGGAACCCGTTCGGTCCGCGCGCGTTGGCTGATGGAGGAAATGGGCGTCGCCTATGACTTGAAGACGCTTGCTTATGACGGCGCCTATTTCGCCTCTGACGAGTTTCGCAAGATCAACCCGATGGGCAAGGTTCCGGCCATGTATGACGGTGAGACGCTGATCAATGAATCCATCGCGATCATGCAATATGTCATGGCGCGCTTCGGCCCGACAGACCTGAACGTCCCAGCAGATGACCCGGAATTTGCCACCTACCTGCAATGGTTGCAAATGGGGGAAAGCGGCGTGTCTGGATACATCGCGGTTTCCTTCGGACACGCATCCGGGGAGGAACCATATAAAGTGACCGAGGCCTTTGACGCCTATTGCCGGTACCAGCTTGAGAAAGCCCTAGGGATGTTGGAGGAACGCCTGAGCAATCGAGAGTACATCTTGGATCGCGGCTTTAGTGCTGCCGATATCTCGATGGGCTATGCGCTGATGTTTGCTGCCGCCTGTACCGGCGCTACCTTCTCTCCGCTGGTGACAGACTACTTTGGAAGGTTGATGGCCCGTCCAGCCATGAGACGCGCCTTAGATGACATTCCGGCGGCGCAGCTTGCAATGATCGCCTAAGACTGCCGCCTAGTGGTAACCGAAGATTCAAGTTCACCGGTTGCAATTGCCAAGAGAGTTTTGCAACCTCCACCCCAAGCAAAGCGGACCTTTGAAGTGTTACGTTAAAGGTCCGCTTCTACGCGAGGTAGACGTAGGTACCGTAGACGGTCCGTCTGCCGAGAGGTGAGTCCCAACAATTCAGTCCCATCGTTTAGGGAAACCGACACGGTATGTCGGATCTCCTATTTGGTGAGACTGCCCTAGCTGGGAATTGAATAGCTTATCGTTTTGCAATTCTAGGACTCCAACGCCCGACGTTCTTCCGTCCGATAATCCAGAAAGCCGACACTTTTTGACCTGGCGGCGAAGGGCAGGGGAGAGCCCTAAAACAACTGATGCCGCAAGATGAATGGAGGTCTGCTTTTGGATTCTAGCTGTACTGATGCAGTCCATCGAAGGATGTTGTCACGTTAATGCTCTCTGGCTTGTTAACTCACCAATGGCAGCGTAGCGGAGGGCCATGACCCCATCGCAGATCAGCTTCAAGCGTCATCGCTTCCCGCCCGAAATCATCGCCCATGCCGTCTGGC
>JBCCLK010000096.1:0-3084 GCA_039026935.1 Pseudomonadota bacterium | reverse complement strand
CATTGTTGAGCTGGAGCGTTTTGCCTTTGATCCGGGGGCGCAGACATGGCTCTGGCTCGCATTCTTCGCATCCTTTGCGGTGAAGCTCCCAATGTGGCCAGTGCATACTTGGCTCCCAGATGCACACGTCCAGGCGCCAACGGCAGGGTCCGTGATCCTTGCGGGTATTCTCTTGAAAATGGGAGGTTATGGCTTCTTGCGGTTCAGCTTGCCGATGTTCCCGGACGCGAGCTTGTTCTTCCAGCCCTTCGTCTTTGTGATCTCGGTCGTGGCCATCGTCTATGCGTCGCTGGTGGCATGGCGGCAAACTGATATGAAAAAGCTCATCGCCTACTCCTCGGTCGCACACATGGGCTTTGTCACGCTCGGGATCTTCTCGTTCACGGAAATCGGGGTGCAAGGGGCAATTTTCCAGATGCTGAGCCACGGCCTGATCTCTGGTGCGCTCTTCTTAATTGTCGGGGTCGTCTATGACCGGATGCACACCCGAGAGATCTCGGCTTATGGCGGCTTGGTTCACCGCATGCCCGTCTACGCGACCTTGTTCATGCTATTCACCATGGCCAATGTCGGTCTGCCGGGCACCAGTGGCTTTGTCGGCGAGATCCTGACCATGGTGGGAGCGTTCCAAGCCAACACTTGGGCTGCCGCAGGTGCGGCGCTCGGCGTGATCTTCTCTGCTGTCTATATGCTGACGTTGTATCGACAGACCGTCTTCGGACAGATCACCAATCCGGACCTGGAGACCATCGAGGACGTCAACACCAAGGAATTGATCTGCCTGATCCCGCTCGCGATCGGAACCATCCTTCTCGGCATTCTGCCAAATCTCATTTTTGACATAACGCGTGAGTCGTCACTTCACGCCCTCGCACAGATGGCGGGAGGATAGAGCTCATGTTTGATTTTGAATCTATTCTAACCACAATGGCACCAGAGCTACTGCTCGCAGCAGCGGGACTCATTGGTGTTACGATTGGCGCCATCTTCGGGGACCGTTTCAACAGTTTGTCCTTCAAGCTTGGCGCAGTGATCCTTTTCGCCGCCGCCGCATTGGCCGGATACTACTGGGATGTCGGAAGAGCTTTTGACGGGCTTGTGGAAACCACCAGTTTCTCGAATTTCGCCAAAGTCGTGAGTTTTGTTGCCGGAGGCGTCGCTTTGCTAATGTCCGAGGGTTTCCTGCGACGGCATCAGACCATGCGTTACGAGTATCCGCTGCTGATCATCTTCGCGTCGCTCGGCATGGGGATCATCCTGTCCTCAACGAACTTTATGACGCTCTATCTGGGCGTAGAGACGTTGAGCCTTTCTTCCTATGTGCTTGCCTCCTTCCACCGCGACAGTCCGCGGTCCGCAGAAGCCGGTCTGAAGTATTTCGTGCTTGGGGCGCTGGCGTCCGGTTTGTTGTTATACGGAATTTCACTGGTCTACGGATTCTCAGGCAGCACCAGTTATGAAATGGTTGCTGAAGCGGATACGAGCATGGGGCTTCTCTTCGGCATGGTGCTGATGATCACGGGGCTCGCGTTTAAGGTTTCTGCCGCGCCGATGCATGTCTGGACACCAGACGTATACGAAGGTTCACCGAGTCCGGTTGTCGCATTCTTTGCCACCGCGCCAAAAATGGCGAGCATGGTAGTGTTTGCGATCATCATGTTCACCGCGTTCCCGCAAGCTGTTGCTTTCGAAAACTGGCAAATGATCATTGGGATTATCGCTGCCGCGTCGATGCTTATTGGGGCGGTCGGGGCGCTTCCTCAATCGAATTTGAAGCGCCTGCTCGGATATTCCTCGATCGCCAATATGGGGTATGCGCTGGTTGCGATTGCTGCAGGCGTCCAATTTGGCGCTGGGTCGCTTTTGATCTTCATGACAGCCTATGTCGTAGCCTCGCTTGGCCTGTTCGGAGGGGTTTTGTCCATGAGACGCGAAGGTGGCATGGTGGAGAATGTCAACGAGCTGGCGGGTCTCATCCGACGGCAACCAGGTTTGGCAACGGCATTGACCGTTCTTCTGGTCTCTGTTTCCGGCTTTCCGCTGGCATTCGGGTTCTTGGGTAAACTCGCCGTATTGGAAGCGGGTTGGAACGCAGGATTAATGCCGTTGATCATCGTCCTCGTCCTGAGTTCCGTAGTCGCGATGTATTACTATCTACGCATCGTCAAAATCATGTGGTTCGACGAGCAGGCTGAGAACTTTGAGTCCGTGGATGGTCTGGTGACTATGACCGTCTATGCGACGGCAATCGTGAGTGTGGCGCTTCTCATTTTCATCAATCCTCTGAGCGAGCTGGCTGCCTCAGCAGCTGCGAGCTTGTTGTCGTGATCGAAGCCGCGCCAGTTTACTGGTTCGATGAAATCGACAGTACGAGCGAAGAAGCAAAGCGGCGCGCGCGGCGGGGTGAAACCAGTCCCGTATGGATAGCCGCGCGCTTGCAAACCGCTGGTAAAGGCCGGCTCGGTCATTCCTGGGTGTCACCAACGGGCAATCTTTTTACAACTGTTCTGTTTCCGGAAGCAGGCGGACTTGCGGCGGCCGGGCGCGTGCCGTTTGCCGCGGCCTTGGCCGTACGTGACGCTTGCGTCGCGGCGGTGCCGTCGTTGAAACCAAAATTGAAATGGCCGAACGATGTCCGCATCGATGGCAAGAAGCTGAGCGGGATTCTGACTGAAACCGGAGATACGAATGGCGTTGTTTGGATCGCTCTCGGAATGGGGTTGAACATCAAACAAGCGCCAGACGGTGTCGGACAAGAGGCGACCGCGCTCGCAGAACATGGCGCTCAGGCTGGATTGCAGCCGGAACATGTATTGCTGGATTTGAAACAGGCACTTCAAACGCGTCTCGATCAAGCTCGTAGCGACTTCGCTCAGCTCCTAAACTATTGGATGGACCATGCCGAAGGCCACGGGGCGATGGTGCAGACCGGCCCAGTTGAGAACCGAATAGAAGGTGTCTTCGAAGGGCTCGCTGACGATGGGGGGCTGATCTTGCGTTTGCGGGATGGGGAAAGGCGTACCATAAGGGCGGGCGATGTAGAATTGGTGAAACAGGTGAACTGATGCTGTTGGTTATAGATGT
>JBCCLK010000095.1:0-3143 GCA_039026935.1 Pseudomonadota bacterium | reverse complement strand
TCGCGCGAGGCCCGCAAGCCCCGTCTTGCCTCAAGCCCCAGAAAAGCGGCGAGGTGATCAGATGTCCTGCATGTCCCACACTTCGGACAATGAGCTTTCGCCGACACGCATCAACCGCGCCAGTGTGGCCGCCGTGGCCACTGGATCGCCGCTTTCCGCGCATGTTTTTACGTCGCGTGCGACCTTGGCCAGCACTGTGATGCCCAATTGGTCTGCAATGGCGCCGAGACCGCGCGCGTTCTTGCGCAGGTCACCCCAGTTCCCGGACCGGTAGCTCGCTTCGATATGCGACAGTCGCGCGGCCATCTCTTCCAAGGCACGGCACACGACGTCTTCCGCCGCATGCTGCCCCAGCTGCTTATAGAGATCATGCAGCCGATCGCTGTCCAGCATGACACGCTCACGCTGTTTTAATGATGTCACGAGTTCCACAACTCACCCCGAATTACCGCACCCCCCAGTGCATAGATCAAATATGGGCAAACGAGGTTTTCAAATGGTTGCTGTGAAAATGGAAAGTTCATCTAATTCTCCGAAATTTTGACCATCGCCGCCAGACACCTCAGCGCTGAGAACCGTCTGGACGTCTCGCTTTCGCGGGTCACCTTTGAGAATCGGCGCAAAACACATCGTTTTCGCTTTCCTTCCGCCCCGCTCTCTCAGATAAAGCCGCACATTCATTGGGGGTGCGCGATAGATGTCAGAGATTTTTGCACTTGCGGCCGACAACCTGATGTCACCCATCGTGCTTAGCTTCGCATTGGGATTAGCCGCGTCCCTGGCACGCTCTGATCTCACATTTCCCGAAGCCGCCGCCAAGGCCATTTCCCTCTACCTGCTCTTCGCCATCGGTTTCAAAGGCGGCGTGAGCGTGGCCGACCATGGTGTTGATGTGACCCTTGGGCTGTCGCTTTTGGCAGGTGTGGTGCTGTCCGCGATGATCCCATTTGTAGCATTCATGCTGCTCAGGCTCTTGTCGGGGATGGATCGCCTCAATGCCGCCGCCGTGGCCGGGCACTATGGCTCGATCTCGATTGTCACCTTTGTTGCAGCAACCTCTGTCCTGGAAGGGCGGGGCATATCCTCAGAAGGTTACATGGTTGCGGTCGCTGCCGCCATGGAAGCGCCCGCTATTCTGTCCGCCCTTTGGCTCGTGACGCGCGGGGAAAAAGGTGGGCGTATGGACAGCCAGCTCTGGCGCGAAATTCTACTCAACGGCTCGATCGTCCTGCTTGTCGGAGCGTTTTTCATTGGGTGGATTACCGGCAAAGACGGGCTCGAGGAAATCGACAGTTTTATCGTAGCCCCCTTCAAGGGCGTGCTGTGCCTCTTTCTTCTGGATATGGGTCTTGTGGCTGGACGTGGCATGCGCCGAGGGCGCTAGGCGCTTGGCCCTGGAAGCTTGGCGTTTGGCATTGTGATGCCAATCCTTGGAAGTTTCTTCGGCTTGGTCGCTGCACTGGCGCTTGGTCTCTCAACGGGCGGCGCGCTGCTTTTGATGACACTCTCGGCATCAGCCAGCTACATCGCTGTGCCCGCGGCAATGCGTGTGGCCTTGCCCGAAGCGAACCCATCGATTTATCTCACCCTATCGCTCGGAGTGACCTTTCCGTTCAATCTGACGATTGGCATTCCGCTTTATTTGACGGTCGCGCAGGCGGTGACAGGAGGTTGACATGCAAACCCACAATGCAAAACGCGTTGAGATCACAATTGAACGGGCCATGCAGTCTCGATTGACGCAAGCGCTGCAAGAGGCAGGCGTGACCGGGTACACAATCCTCCCGGTCTACGGCGGATCTGGTCGGTCTGGAGAATGGGAACGGTCCGGCGATGTGACGCGTGGCTCAGGGATGGTGCAAGTCGTATGCATGATCCGGCCTGAACGGCTTGATGATTTGCTGGATGCAGCGTTTGCCGTGGTCGAAAATCACATTGGCGTGGTGTCTGTGGTGGATTGTCAGGTTTTGCGGGCCGAGCGGTTCTAGATGTCAGCTTAACGCTTTCGTAACCATGTCTGTGGTTGATGAGCCGCATGGAATGGATAGATGTGAAGTTGCATCCCGAGCTTGCTGATGCCACCCACCGACTTGCGCGAGAGCGTGATGTTACCGTTGGACAGTTGGTGCGTGATCTTCTTGCGAAAGAGATATCAAAGGGCAAACTCGCGAGGCCGCCCGTCAGGGCGGAAGAGCAGCTCGTCGCTCCCTTACGGGCGCGCCTCGCCGATGATCTCGCTTACGCAAGAAGCTGGGAGGAGTTGGACCTAAGGCTGAAAGCTAAAGGATACAAGCTGGTGGCCGCCGGAGGCGGCCTTGCCTTGCACCAACGCTCCACAGGGCGCAGGATGTGTAAAGCCTCTGAGTTGGGGTTTAGCTACTCAAAACTTGCCTCAAGGATCGGGGCGCCTTTCCCAGGCCACCCCCATGCCTATCTGGCTCAGAAGTTCACCAATATCCCAATGCAAGGAACCGTTCACACCCCACGCCCGTCAGCATCAGCGCATACGCGCGATATCACAGACGACTTCGACGTGATCGAGCCGTTTTAAGCCGGCTCAAGTCCCTTCTTGAGCACCCGATTGCCCAGCGTTTCAGCGATCTGCACGGCGTTCAGAGCAGCCCCTTTGCGCAAGTTGTCTGACACGCACCAAAGGTTTAGCCCGTTCTCAATCGTGCTATCTTGACGAATGCGACTGATAAAGGTCGCGTAATCGCCCACGCACTCAATCGGTGTGACGTAGCCGCCCGCCTCACGCTTGTCGATGACCATGATGCCTGGCGCCTCCCGCAGGATATCGCGGGCTTCATCCTCGTCGAGGAAATCCTCAAATTCGATGTTCAAAGCCTCAGAATGGCCCACAAAAACGGGCACGCGCACGCATGTGGCCGTGACTTTGATCGACGTATCCACGATCTTTTTCGTCTCCGCCACCATCTTCCACTCTTCCTTGGTGGAGCCGTCCTCCATGAAGGTGTCGATGTGGGGTATGACGTTGAACGCAATCTGCTTTTGGAACTTATTGGGCTCCACTTCAGACGTCGGATTGTAAATGGCTTTGGTCCGATCCCAAAGCTCATCCATGCCATCCTTGCCCGCACCAGACACGGATTGATAGGTCGACACGACGACGCGCTTGATCT
>JBCCLK010000094.1:0-3200 GCA_039026935.1 Pseudomonadota bacterium | reverse complement strand
GATCTGGACGGTCGAGCCGCTTGCGATATCTCAGCGCTTGTCCCGCATCTGGAGACCACAACCCCATGTCGCTCGCATACGTGCCCGTAAAGATCTCTCGCACGAAGGACGCCCCTGTCGCGCTCGCCAGCGCAACCGTTGCCATAGGGTCCCAAAGGACATTGACGCCGAACGGTACTGTTATCTCTGCTCTCAATATACCGATGACATAGGCCATGGTCGTCGAGGTCGCCTGGTCGACTTCCAGTTCGTAGGGGCGGTCATTTTCATTGCCGAACATGACCGCATCGACACCTGCTTGCTGCAGCGCGCCAAGGTCTTTCCGGGCAGCTTCAATCATCCCGTCGATGCCCGCGTTGGCATCATAAAGCGGCGTCCCGGGCATCGCGGCCAGGTGGACCATCGCGATGACGGGCTTGTTGGTCCCAAAGAGCTGAGTGAAGCGTTCCAATATTCCCCCAAAGACATCCTTTTAGACACCATGTTGTCGCAACAAAGCGGTGCAGTCGACAGGCTTTTGGACTAGGGTGGACCAAAAAAGGGAGGGCGCATGTCGATCACCACTGAGTTAGCAACGCGGCATTGGGACCGCCTCGGGAATGGCGGTGTCACCTTCACCGAGCTAGGCCTCGGAACAGCGCCCCTGGGCAATCTATACCGTGCGGTATCCGACGATGACGCGCACGCGGTCTTCGAAGGCGCCTGGGACGGCGGCGTGCGGTACGTCGACACCGCGCCTCTTTACGGGCTTGGATTATCAGAGACCCGGCTCAACCGCTTTTTGCGGACGAAACCACGCGACGACTATGTGCTGTCGACCAAGATTGGTCGATGGTTTCGCGCAACGACACCCGACAAGCGCGATGGCTTTGGAAAGTGGTTCGATGTGCCCTCACGAAATGAGGTCTATGATTACAGCTATGATGGGGTCTTCCGATCGATCGAATTCAGTCTCGAGCGGCTTGGTGTCGATCGGATCGATATCCTCTACGCGCATGATCTTGACGTCTTCAATCACGGCTCAAAAGAAGCGCTCGGTGAGAAGCTCGAAGCCTTCATGGCGGGTGGCTACAAAGCGCTTTTGAAGCTTCGCGATGAGGGTGTGATCAAGGCCTTTGGCGCCGGCGTCAACGAGTGGCAGCCCTGCCAATGGATGATTGAGCGCGGAGACTTTGACCTCTTTCTTCTCGCAGGTCGCTACACGCTGCTCGAGCAGGAAGCACAGGACAGCTTCATGCCACTCTGCGTGGAGCGCGGCATAGGCGTTGTCATTGGCGGGCCCTATAATTCGGGCATACTGGCGACGGGCGCGAAGCCGGGCGCGTTCTACAACTATGATGAAGCGCCACAGAGCATCCTTGATCGCGTGGCCAAGATCGAAGCGGTGTGTGCAGGCCACAAGGTTCGCCTTGTCGATGCGGCTTTCCAGTTTGCCCTCCGCCATCCTGCGGTTGTGTCGGTCATTCCGGGCGGGCAGGGCTTCGCCGAGATGAAGAGCAACTTTCAGGCAGCGAGCGCGGATATCCCTGCTGCGCTGTGGGATGAGCTCAAGTCCGAAGGCTTGCTTAGGGAAGACGTGCCTACCTAGGCTGGCCGCTGAGAAAGCTGCCAGTCTCACGCTGCGCCAGTGTGATGGCATCCGTCCACGTTAGACCGCGCAGTCGTGCTGCTGCGAGGTTGCCAATAAACCGGTCGCCCGCGCCATGCGATCGCGCCGCCTGGACTGCCTTTGTATCGATGTGCTGCGGCTCCTTGCCAGGCTCAGCAAACACGACACCATCTCCGCCAAGCGTGACTATGGTGATGGCGTTTGGGAACCTCCCCGCGAGCATGCGTACCAGCTCTGCGGGAGACCTATCACCTCCTGCGAGGTCCTCGGCCTCCAAACGGTTGACGATCAGCACCTTGATCGTGTCCCGGATTGGGCGGGGAAGGGCCGCGGCCGGCGCGAGATTGAGCCAAAGCTCAGCGCAATGCATTTTGATGCGTTCTGCCACATATGAAAGAACCGCGCGCGGCAATTCGTTTTGGCAAAGTACAATCTTTGTGTCCCGCTTGAGCTCTATGCGCGTGGGATCCACGTTCACGTTTTCGCCTGAGACGACGACAGCGCCATAATTCCCATCAGCGTTCGAGATCGCGACGCTCATGCCGGAAGCGCCGGCGCCGACTGTCAGCTGCGAAACGTCGATGGCCTGCTCGGTTAGCTGGTTGCGCATCGTATCACCCGCGCTATCGCTGCCGACCCGGCCTGCAAAGGCTACATCGGCACCTGCTTGTGCGGCGGCGATAGCCTGGTTACCGCCTTTCCCACCGAGCTGGTAACGGACTTGTTGTCCGAAAAGCGTTTCATCAAGTCGGGGCAGGCGAGGGGCGTCCAAGATGACATCCCAGTGCAGGGCGCCGATGACCAAGATCTCGCCAGTCATGCTCCATAAAGTTCCGCGGCGATGATCTTCATGGATGTCGCCGCATCTTGTTGGGCGATGGCTTGGTTCAGCTCGGTGTGATTGACGAGCTCTTTGGCGACATCGCGCAGACGCTCAACCAGCTTAATGGAGGCTTCCGCTTCCTTGATTGGGTCGAGCCCACCGGCATCGGGAAACGTGTCGAAATAGATAACGCCATCATACGCCTGCCGTTCGGCTTCCACCAACAACTCAAGCGTTGCAACTGGGTGGACCGAGCCAGCGATGAGACCGTCATCGCGCTTGCCATAACCATCGTTCAAATGAAGGCCGAGCAGCTTTGAATGGCGACCCACCAGATAGGCGCTGTGGGCGGGCATTTCGTCGGCATAGAGCACATGGGCAAAGTCTAAGGTCACGCCGAGGTTTGGCCGGCTTGCCTCGTTACAGGCCAAAAGCGTTGTGCCGATGTCAGGCATAAGTGCAAAGGCGCGGGGTTCATTGGGTTTGTACTCGATCGCAATCTCGCACTGTGGTGCATGATCGCAGACCTTTTGGAGGGCATTGATCGTCCAGTCCCATGCCGCGCCGTAGTCCATCTGGAAGGGGTAGTCGAACCCGTCCTGACCCATCCATAACGTCATCAGATTACCGTTCATGGCAAGGCACGCGTCGATCCCGCGTTTGGTAATGTCGAGGGCAGCCTTCCTCACCTTGGGATCTGGATTAGTGAACGCACCGAGCTTGAAGCCGGGGTCCGTGTAGTAGCGCATGGCAAGGCCGTTGAGCGCT
>JBCCLK010000093.1:0-3207 GCA_039026935.1 Pseudomonadota bacterium | reverse complement strand
GTCACAGCGAGACCAGCAAGGCCGCAGAAGAACAGGTCCATACCGGTCACAGTCGCCGCTGCCGTCCCGTCTGCTGTCAGCAGACCCAGCGCTGTACCGGCGCCTTCAAGTTCACCAAATCCGCTTGGCAGAGCCTACTGAACCGCAATGGCCAGACCACCAATGGTCAGAAGGCCGGTTACGATAAGCCCCTTATAGAGCGCGCCCATAATATTGGTTGAGCCTTGGCCGAGTTTCACGAACCACGTGCCGATGATTGAGGCGACGATACACACCGCACACATCGCCAGCGGGACGAGCATCAGCGCGCCGAGATAGGCTGCGTCTGCAAAGTAAATCGCGGTCAAAACCATAGTCGCAACAATCGTCACGGCATAAGTTTCAAACAGGTCAGCCGCCATACCGGCACAGTCACCGACATTGTCGCCTACGTTATCAGCAATCGTGGCAGCGTTGCGTGGGTCATCCTCAGGGATACCGGCTTCAACTTTACCAACCATGTCGCCACCAACGTCAGCACCTTTAGTGAAGATACCGCCGCCGAGGCGTGCAAAGATGGAGATAAGAGACGCACCAAAACCAAGGGCAACCAGACCGTCCACAACCGCGCGGCTTTTCACTTCATAGCCAACAACGCCAACGAGAAGACCATAGTAAGCCACAACGCCAAGAAGCGCGAGACCGACAACCAGAAGGCCTGTCACTGCACCAGATTTGAAGGCCATTGAGAGGCCGGCCTGCAAGCTGTTGCTTGCGGCTTGAGTCGTGCGAACGTTGGCCTGAACGGACACTTTCATGCCGATAAAGCCTGCTGCACCGGAGAGAACCGCACCAAGAACAAAGCCAAGTGGCACTTCCCAGTTGCGGAACAGAATGACGAGCAGAACCGTCACTGCCACGCCGACATAAGCAATCGTTGTATATTGACGCTTCAAATAAGCATTTGCGCCTTCCTGAATCGCGCCTGCAATTTCTTGCATGCGCGCATTCCCGGCATCGGCCTTCGAAATCGTGCTCGACTGGAGCCATCCATACAGCACCGCCGCGACCGCCGCGACTAATGCAATCCAGAACCATAGGGTCATATCAGCCCGTCCTTTTCCCTTATTCCTATAGGCCACAAGGCCCATTTCCTATAACCGCGCCCTACTGCTACAGGTCGCGCTTGCTTGCAAGGCATATCGTGCGGTGCGCGAATTTACGATGTGGATTTAGGTCTGATGGTCAAAGCCGAGACGGTCTGGCAGTGCGACCGGATCACCCTGGAAAGATAGCGTCAAACCGGGCTCTGACTTGATATGGCCAATCTGCAAGAACGCTTCCGGATCAACTTTAGCTCCCTCTTTCGTAATCATCAGAATTTGATAGTCATCCCCGCCTGTTGCTTGCTCCATGATCAGCGGCAAATCAGATGTGGCTCTATACAACCACACCCGATCAAGGTTGATATGCGCGCCACGCCCATTGATTTCTGCAAGACTAAGCGCATCCAGCAGTAATCCATCAGAAACATCGATTGCCGCAAGCCCGGCCTCAGCAACGGCCTGCGCATGCATCAACTTCGTCGTTGGCGGGCACCTATAGCGCTGAACATCACTCTCAAGACCACCCTCCATTGCAGCACGCAGCCCGATAGCTCCACCGCCAATTGGACCACTTAACCAGAGACTCGCGCCGTCAGGCGCTTGTGCAGCGCGTCTTACTGGTCCATCGCCCAAACACTGCCCCGTGAGGCTGAGTGTCAGAACGAGAGGACCGTCTGTCGAAACCGTATCACCCCCGATCAAATCAATTCCAAACGCCCTGAGATCGATCGCGATCCCTGCCATCAGATCGGCAAATTCTGCCTCCCCGCGTCCCTTCGGCCAGGCAATCGACAAAAGTGCCTCTTTGGACGCAGCCCCCTTGGCATGAATGTCAGAAACATTCACCCGCACCAGCTTCTGACCAACCGTGTTCAAAGGGTCACTGCTCAAGAAATGCTGACCTTCGACAAGCGTGTCCATCGTCGCAACCGTAGATGAAAACGTGGATAGTTCAGCAACATCATCACGAAGATCATCCGCACCTTCAGCACGAACCAACGGTCTAATATAGCGATGGATCCAATCACGCTCACTCATAAGCGTACTTAAGCCTCAAGCCTCGTCTGGCCGCAAATCCTTTGAGACATTATCCAAAACCGCGTTCACGAAATTCGCTTCGGTTTTATCAAAGAAATCATGAGCAAGAGAGACATACTCATCCAACAGGATCCGGCGCGACAATTCCTGATGCGCGACAACTTCTGCCACCGCTGCGCGCAGGATCGACCGCGTCGTACTGTCCAGCCGCGATAGTCGCCAGCCTTTGGACAGTCGTGCGAGGATCGCTTTATCGACGGTTTCCTGATGCTCAATCGTGGCGTTGACAATGGATTTGAACAAATCCGGGTCCGCCTCTTCAATCGGGGCTTCATCGGCGCCCAGACCGAGACGGTCATCCATCAGGTCACGAATGGCCGCTTTTCCGCTCTGACCGGTCTGCTCCATCTGATATAGCGCTTGCACAGCGGCCAGCCGTGCACCGGCTCTGCGGGCACGCGTCACCTCAAATGGGATCTTCTGTTCGCTCATGATTGCGTCCATGCCACCGCACGAATGAAAAGGCTATCTGGTTTTGTTGTTTGGACTGAGATTGAAGCGCGGCCGTCAGTCGACGCCCGGCCTCGGACTGCCATTATTACCACTGGCTTCACCGTCGAGGCGTTCCGGCGTGACGCCCTGATTCTTGATGAGCGTTTCAAGATCCGCCGCAACCGTCTCTAACCGGGCCTCATCGGTGCCACGCGCCACGAGAGCAACGCCGTGATCGGTGAGACTGCGAAACCATGGGTAAGAGCCGAGACTGACATCCTGATATTTCTCAACAATGGCAGTTAAATCAGCTGCCAAAGTGCCCTCGCGCAAGCCTTGGCCACGCACAGTTACGCTTTTGACCACAGCGCCGGTCTGCAAACGATGCCCAATATCGCCAAGCATGCTTTCAACAATCTTGGGCACGCCCGCGAGCGTGAAGACATTGCCTGTCTGAAACCCCGGCGCACCGCTGACACCATTATCGATCAGGCTCGCGCCATCCGGCGTGCGGGCCATGCGACGCCGTGCACCGGTGAACTCTGTGTTCATCAGGGCATAGCGCTCTTCCAGAAGTTTCACCGCTTCAGGG
>JBCCLK010000092.1:0-3238 GCA_039026935.1 Pseudomonadota bacterium | reverse complement strand
GTCTGCCGCACATCCAGCGGGGCGCCAATCTCCCTAAAGCGTCCTCGGCGCGCCCATCCAGCTATAAATCTCCCAAAGGTGGTCGTCAGGGTCATTGAAATAGGCGGCATAGGCGTTCCACGGCCACGCCTGAGGCGCATGGGACATGGTTATCCCAGAACCCTCCAGGCGGGCGACTTCTGCATCAACCGCTTCTGGATCAGCCAGCCGCACAGCAGCCATAATACCGGTGCCAGGTTTCCGAAGCCCTGGTGCATCAAGGTTTGCGGCAATGTCGTTGCGCAACCACAAAGCCAGCGTCGTGGGACCCGCGTGGAACTCAGCGAACCCCGTATCAAGGCGCTTCACCTTGAGGCCCATGGCGTCCCGGTAAAACGCAATGGATCGATCCATATCATCAACCAAGAGACAAAGATCGGTGATGGACATTGTCATGCGTCCGTCGCTCCGTATCGGTCGAGGTGGTAGGGCGCTCGCGAAAGCCCCATGCAAAATGAGCCCACGCAGTCTTCAAGCGACCGGCCAAGGGCCCGGGCGGGCGCATTGAGTTCGGCCAATCGCGCACGTGCAAGTTCTGCTTGGGCGGCAAGGTCTGCAAGATCGCACTTGACGTGCTCACCATCGTGCACGACCAACTGCCCATCGACCATGACGTGGAGAACGGCCGTTCCATCTTCGGTCAGAACGAGCTGATTGGACGGCGCGTTCACAGGCATCCAGTTCACCGAGTGCGGATCGAGAAAGACAATATCAGCGCGATAGCCGGGCTCTATCCGTCCAATCTTGTCGAACCCGGTCGCATAGGCTCCCCCTTGGGTCGCCGCCTTGATAATCTCCGGCGTTGTCAACCAGCGCTTATAATCTGGTCCTCGCACGTTCGAGACCATCGACGCGTAGCGCATCGCCTCATACATGTTTTGATTGTCAGAGCAGTTGGAGCTGTCTGTGCCGATCGCCAGATTGACGCCCAGCTCCAGCATCCGACGCGCATCTGCGATCCCCGAGCCCAAGCGCATATTCGAGCCAGGGTTGTGTGCGACCGACGCTCCATTAGCGGCGAGCATGCGCATGTCTTCATCATCCAGCCAAACGCCGTGCGCCACCGTGAAATCTGGCCCCAAAAGTCCGAGCTTTTCAATGTGGGCGGTGATGGTGCAACCATAGCGTTTGAGGGCTGAAACAGCCTGCGTCTTCGATTCGGCCACATGGCTATGCAGGGGTGCAGCGAACTCTCTTGCTAACACAGCCGAGCCTTGGATGAGCTCGTCTGAACAGTGAAGGGGGATCGTCGGTGCGACGCCCAGGCGCACGCGTTCCTTGTCATGGGGCCATGTCTGAAGAGCCCGCCGCATCTCTGAGAGGATGAGTTCTGGGGAGTCCCGGTCGGTGACGCGCACTGCCCGCTGCAAGTCTGGCGGCAACGTATCGAACAGCCCAGGGATTGCCTCATAGAAGCTAAGATCTGCAATCATCGGCGCCACGACAGCCCGCATGCCAGCGTCGAGATAGGCCTGGCCGATCGCTATCAGTTCATCGGTCGACGCTAACGGCACGCCGAAGGTGAGATCATAGGCACAGGTGCAGCCTTTCATGACCATTTCAACGGCGCCGATATAAGTGTTCAGCCGCTTCAGCTCGAGCGTCTGGTTGTCGAGCATGTCAGCCGCACCGGTCCACAAAAGCTCAAGCGTGAAGCGGTCAGACTGGCCCTTGCACAGATTACCCATGCCGTGGGTGTGCGCATTCACCAGTCCCGGATGCATCAGCGCGCCCGCTGCATCGAAGCTGGCCGTCCCAGCCGGCGCCGCAAGACCGGGCGCGCCAACGGCGGCAACGGCACCGTTTCGCACAAGGATGTCGGCGCCCTCTGCGCTCCTTGCCTTGGCGTCGATGAGCCGGCCATTCCTGATGACGACGTCGCTCACATTTGCTCCCCTGTTTTCGCTCTTCCTCACGCGCATGGCACGGAGCAATCCCATGCAAGCGACATGCCGAACCGTCATCGCCAAAACGTCGTCGAAGAAGCGTCGTGCGGGTCAATCTTGGCGCGGAACTTGCGTTACTCTCGCAGCAAGAGGCGAAGCGATCGACGGAGGGACCCATGGGCCGCACACCTGAAGAACTGATGGCGTACACGATCGAGCTGAGCCGCATCGGTATGAGAGACAAGGGCTGGAGCCCTTTTGCCGCCATCATCGTGAAAGATGGCGAAATTGTTGGTGAAGGGTGCAATGACACCACCGACAGCCACGATCCCACCGCGCACGGCGAAGTGCTGGCGATCCGCGATGCGACCTCCAAGCTCGGCACGGCCGACCTTTCAGGCTGCGAGATCTACACGAGCTGTGAGCCGTGCGCGCTGTGCGTGGCGGCAATCTGGTGGGCGAAGCTCGACAAGGTTTACTACGCCAATACGCTTGAGGATTGCGCTGCCTTGGGCGTCGATTGTTACCCGCTGGTTGAACATATCTCGCGCCCAATCGGCGAGCGCGATATCCCAGAGGAGCGCTTACTGGGACCAGAGGCGCACGCGGTTCTCAAAGACTGGGTTCCGGCAGATTTTGTGCGCCGCTGACATTGTTCGCAGACACTAAGGTTCAGGGTTGAAATGGCCATTCTAATCAAAAACGCGACCGTTCTGACCTTTGAAGGCCAGGACGGCTTTGAGCCTATCCTGGCCTCTGTTCTGATTGAGGGTGACCGCATCTCCGCCATCGGCGAAGATGTTTTGGCGCCCGATGGAGCAGAAATAGTCGATGGACACGGCAAGCTGGTTATGCCGGGGCTGGTCAACGCCCACCTTCATTCGGGCGAGACCTTCTTCAAGGGACGTTACGAGCACATGCCGCTTGAGGTGTGGATGCTCTACGCCTACCCAATCTTGCCCGGACGAAAGATCCCAGCTGATCTTCTGGAGCTGCGCACCAAGCTCGTTGCGCTCGAATCGCTGAAGGGTGGCGTGACCACCCTCACCGACGATTGGTTCGATCCTCCGACGCTGGAATTGGATCGTCTGGCGGTGGTGTTTGACGCCTACCGACAATCGGGTATCCGAGCGACGGTCTCGGACGTGACCATGGACCGTAATGTCTTGGATACGCTTCCGTTCGCGCGCGAATTGGTTCCCCCGGAGCTGCAGGCAAAGGTTGAGGACCCGACAGTGTCGACTGACGCCTGCATGGAGTTTTGCCGCGCGGCCTTCGACAGTCTGGAAGGGACGGACGGGCGGATCCGTTTC
>JBCCLK010000091.1:0-3285 GCA_039026935.1 Pseudomonadota bacterium | reverse complement strand
TAGAACTTCCATAAGAATAGATCATCGTTTGCAGGTACTGGTTTGCCTAAGGATCTGGTTCCATGCGTCCTGGCCGATAATTTGCGGCTTCTCTAGCGCTGTTTCGGGAACCGGCGCCCACATGCCCAGCGCATGATACGAGCTGATCTGATTGTATTGGCGCAACCTAACGTTGATGACGATCTGGGCCTGTCTTAAGCCGGGTCCACGCACCAGATTTGGTTGGGTTATCGTGGCCTGAGACGGATCACTGAAGCATCAAGCTGATAGCGGCGTGGGCGTTCGCCATACAATCGATCCACTGGATCGATTACTTGCCTGTCTCATTATGCCGACGCGAAAGCTGCGAACGGCCTATCCTGAAAAAATTTTTGCGCCAGTTGTAGTAGGCCGTGTCGCCGACCCCAGCGCACTGACACGTCGATGGCACAGTTTTAGGGGGCCAAGACACGATTGGCCGTTGCGCAATGCAGCTGCGCCTATCGCCATTTCAAACTGGTCAAATTGGTCAGGTTCATTATTGTGCCGACTTAGGCTAGCTACCTCATTTATACTCAACAGCCTGAAGGCCCGGACCATCCCATGGAGGCAGCAAAGAGCCCCGAAAAAACGCCTGTCGAAATGATGGACGATTACCTTTGGCGCCGGATCAGGCGTACACATGGCAGTACCAAGGGCCATGCCTGGGAGTTGTATTTTGCAGCTGTAGATGCGGTGAAGGCAGAGACCGAAGCGCGCGGTCTGCAGTTTCTGAGTTTCTCCAGCTACGATTATCTTGGCTTGTCGCAGGACGCGTCGGTTCAGGCTGCCTCAGTCCACGCCATAGCCGATCACGGAACCGGCGTACTCGGTTCGCGTATTGTTGGTGGCGAGCGGTTGCTTCATCGCCAACTCGAAAGTTCGCTCGCCAACTTTGTTGGTAAAGAAGCCGCACTGGTCTTTGTCAGCGGCTACGTAACCAATGAAACGCTTTTAAGTACGCTGCTGCAAACCAAGGATCTCATCCTGTACGATGAACTGAGCCACGCCAGTATCATGGCGGGCATCAACGGCTCGCGGGCAACGTGCATGGCGTTCAGACACAATGACAATGCGCATTTGCGCAGCCTTCTGCGAACTGAGCGGGCGAGTTACAGGCGCTGTCTAATCGTCACCGAGGGCTTGTTCAGCATGGACGGCGACATCCCAGACTTGCCAGACATGATTGCTCTCAAGAGCGAATACGATGCGTGGTTGATGCTTGATGAATCCCACTCACATGGCGTTTTGGGGAATGCTGGGCGGGGAATCTGCGACCACTTTGGCATTCCAACCGATGACATCGATCTGGTGGTGGGTACACTTTCCAAGGCATTTGGATCATGCGGGGGTTTTATCGCAGCCGACCGGAGCGTCTGCGAGGCTCTGCGGCTTCTGCTTCCAGGGTTTGTCTACTCGGTTGGCCTACCGCCAGCCGTCGCTGCATCGGCAGATGCCGCCGTACGGAAAGCGATACAAGAACCCCATCGCGTTTGCCGTCTTGCCGAACTTACAAAGCGGCTGAAAAACGGCTTGCAAGAAAATGGGTTCGATACCGGCTCATCGTTTGGGCGTGGAATTGTCCCGGTGTATTTTCGGAACGATGCGGACACCATAGATGCATCTCGATACCTGATGAAGCACGGTATTTTTGCGCCGCCGGTTGTTCGCGTTTCGGTGCCGAACTCCCGTCCACGCATACGGTTCTTTGTGACAGCGCATCACACAGAGGCCGAGATTGATAGGGCGGTGCAGGCCCTTGCCAGTTCCGGGTTGGTGCCGAACCGGGCAAAGGTCGAGGCCATCTAAAGCTCGAAGCCATATCGCTGGGCATACTCGGCCCAATGGTCGCGGACGGCTTTCTTCTCATCGGGCGACAGACCATGGTCTGTTGGTGTGTATCCGCAAATACTCTCCAAAACCGCAGAATGTTTCGGATCGGCGGTGCGCGACCTTTCAAGCGAGAAGCAATCATACAACGTCCGCAACACGCCTTCCGGATCCCTTGCCAAATCGTGGTGCTTGACGATGTGCAGCCTGTCTTCCGCGATATGATGGCTTTCACTGTCGTAACGCCGGTAGAGCTCGGGCAGCGTGTGCAGAATTATCTGATCAATCTGCTGCTGATTTAGGGAATCTGATTGAAAGGCCTGAAAGCTCAACATGTGCGCCATCATGGTGCGCATTGAGCCAAATACCTCGTAAGGATGCCGCACCATGTGGACGAAGCGGGCCTTGGGAAACAGCGAGACAAGTGTCTTGATACGAGCCATATGCGTTGGGTTCTTGAGAACTAGGTTGCCGTCTTTCTGATCGGCCTGAACCTTCATCAATAATCTCAGCCAGGGCTGCACCCAACGGTTTTCACCCTCAGCAAACGCCCTCGAAAAGACATGCCTTCCATCACGTTTGTAGGCCTGCAGGGGAAAGCCAAAGAAAGCGTATGGAGATCCATCGCCAAGCGCGTTGATCGCAAACTCATCTTCTTGAGGTGCCTCAAGGTCAAACCGCATGGCGTCAAAGCCTCGGGTATCGGGGAACAAAGTTGATAGCGGGGAGCGCAGCAGCTTGTGCGACAGCCAAAAGTGGTTCGGCGCCATCACCTGATAGGTCGTTGCGCTGGAGTGCCGAGGGTCGGCTAAAAGTAGCTCGTGCATGGCTGTGGTCCCCGTCCGCCAGTGACCGATAACGAAAATGGGGTCTTGGGGCAGATTGGCAGCGTCAGAAATCGCGTCACCCGAAGACTTTGCGAGAAGCGTAAGGAGCGAGTTCATCGTTGCTATGGGGAACAGCAAAAGGGCACGGGGCAAACGATTTGCCGAAATGGCCCATTGGTTCTGTGAAAGCAGGCCCAACCAACGCCCCAGCGTTATGCCGTGCCATATCGTCGGCGTCGAAACCTTCCACGCTTTGGGCGGTTGATCATCAGATGGTGCGAGATGGCGGGACACTCAGGATCTATTGGTGCTGAACAAAAATTGTAGCTGACCTACCACACTACAACAGAAATACACGCAACGAAGGTAGGGCCATACCCGCACAGCCGGTGGCGCTACGTTTCTGTTTAATCACGCTAAAAGTCTCGTCGCCGCCAGGTATTGAGGGAAACGGCAGCCTGTGCACACACCGCTTCGCGTTTGATCTGGGAAGTCTATGGGAGTAGCACTCCTTAACAGAGTCTTAAGGAAACAAAGGGTGCCAATACAATGTCAATAAGGAGATTTTCAGCGGCTGCAGTCATCGCTCTTGGCACAGCCACCAGCGCTT
>JBCCLK010000090.1:0-3450 GCA_039026935.1 Pseudomonadota bacterium | reverse complement strand
GGAAAGCGTATTTTGTACGTAAACATAATCTGTTTTTGGGGCCACCCGGTGGTATACATCCTAACTCTGCCATTTTTCGGAATCTTTTCCGAGATCGTGCCGACCTTCTGCCGCAAACGACTCTTTGGCTATACATCCATGGTCTACGCGACCTGCGTGATCATGATCCTGAGCTACATCGTGTGGCTGCACCACTTCTTCACCATGGGTGCGGGCGCCAATGTGAACTCGTTTTTCGGGATCACGACGATGATTATCTCGATCCCGACCGGGGCAAAGCTCTTCAATTGGCTCTTTACAATGTACAAAGGGCGGATCCGGTACGAGCTGCCAATGATGTGGGTCGTGGCCTTCATGCTGACATTTGTGATCGGCGGTATGACCGGGGTTCTGCTGGCTGTTCCACCGGCTGACTATGTGCTGCACAACTCGCTTTTCCTGGTCGCGCATTTCCACAATGTCATCATCGGCGGCGTGGTGTTCGGCATCTTCGCGGGCATCAACTACTGGTGGCCCAAAGCGTTTGGCTTTAAACTCGATCGGTTCTGGGGCTTGGTCAGCTTCTGGGGATGGGTTGTTGGCTTCTACTTTGCCTTCATGCCGCTCTACGTGTTGGGCCTGATGGGCGTAACGCGCCGTCTGAGCCAGTTCGAGGAAACGATCTATGCGGGGTACTTCTTCACGGCACTCATTGGCGCAGGCCTCATTGCACTGGGGATCGGCGCCTTTGTTATCCAGATCGTCGTCTCGATCATGAAGCGCGAAGAGCTGCGAGATGAAACAGGTGATCCATGGGGCGGCCGCACGCTTGAATGGTCGACCACGTCACCACCGCCCTACTACAACTTTGCTTTCAACATCCGCGTTCACGAGTTGGATGCCTGGGAGCACATGAAGCGCAACGGGTATAGCAGACCGACCAAGGGCTACACGCCCATTCACATGCCGCATTCCACCTCCAGCGGTGTGGTCATCGCCGGTCTGATGACCGTTATGGGGTTTGCTCTGATCTGGCACGTGTGGTGGTTGTCCCTGCTGACATTCTTCGCCTCACTTTTCTGGGCGATCGGACACACGTTCAACTACAACCGCGATTACTACATACCGGCCGAGGACGTGCGCAAAATGGAGCACAGCCGAACGTCGCTTACTCAGCAGGCGGCGGAGTGAGCCAATGACAACAATAGACAGTCGCAGCGCCGACGATGGATCCTACGAATTTCACGTTTTCGAGGATGAGCACGCCCATGATGACGCCGCCGAGCATCACCATGAAACGGGCACAATGCTGGGGTTCTGGCTTTACCTGATGAGCGATTGCCTGCTTTTCGGCATCCTCTTCGCCGTGCACGCAGTCCTTGGACAAAACTACGCCGCCGGCCCTGCACCGTCTGATCTTTTCGAGATCGAGAAGATCGCGCTTGCCACCGCGTTTTTGCTCTTGTCGTCGATAACCTACGGGTTCGCGGCCATAAACATGCAGCAGAACAACGCCAAGGTGATGAGCATTTGGCTCATTGTCACTTTGGCCTTTGGTTTGGGCTTTCTCTATCTTGAATATCTAGAGTTTTCGCATCTTTGGCACGTCGGCGCGACGCCCATGGCCAGCGCGTTCCTGTCCTCATTCTGGATCTTGGTGGGGACACACGGCCTGCACGTTACAGGGGGATCCATTTGGCTGGTCATCCTGCTGATCCAAGTCAGGCTGCACGGCCTGACCCCTGAAAACAAACGCCGCATCATGTGCCTGAGCCTCTTCTGGCACTTCCTCGACCTTATCTGGATCGGCGTTTTCTCATTCGTCTACCTTGCCGGAGTTCTGCTATGAGCGCTGAAACCGACAACCACGTGTCACAGGGCAATGATGCCCATGGATCTTACCGATCCTATTTCATCGGGTTTGTGCTCTCCGTTGTTCTGACGGCAATTCCGTTTTACGTGGTGATGGCAGAGGTCGATATCAGCCTACTCTGGGCGCTGGTCATCATTTTTGGTTTAGGCGCGGTGCAGATTCTCGTGCATGTGAATTACTTCCTACACGTGTCTGTCGGTGCAGAGGACGGCTGGCAATTCATGTCCCTGCTCTTCACGGCGGTCGTGCTGGTAATCATTCTAGCAGGGTCTATTTGGGTGATGTTCCACCTGCATGAAAACATGATGCCCGCGCATGACACCATCAGGCGGGTCCGCGACCTCCAATGAGCGCGCCAGACGGCCCTCGCCGGCCGCTTTGGGTGGATATGACAATCCTTATCATTGCCGCTGTGGTGTTAATGACCATGCTGAGCTTGGGCGTCTGGCAGGTTCAGCGGTTGCAGTGGAAGGTTGATCTAATTGAAACGGTTGAGGCGCGCGCCTTCGGTGAACCGGTCGATGCGCCTTTTGGCGCGGTGACGGAGGATGATCACGCCTACCTTCGCGTTGTCACAGAAGATGGCGTTTTCATGCATGACCAGACCCAGCGAGTGAAAGCCCTGACGGAGCTCGGCGCCGGGTCGTGGCTGATGACGCCTTTACAAACCGACACGCGTATCGTGTGGATCAATCGAGGGTTTGTCCCCGCGGGCAGCCGGGAAGACGATTGGGCACAACCAAACGGATCTGTCTCAATCACTGGCCTTTTGCGCATGACGGAACCGAATGGAACGCTACTTGAAAAAAACGACCCGAACGAAGGTCGCTGGTTTTCGCGCGACGTCGTAGCGCTGTCAGCGGCGGCAGGTCTGGGACGAACTGCAAAATACTTTGTTGATGCAGATCACATGGGCGGTGACGAAAGCTGGCCGCGCGGCGGGTTGACACAGGTCAACTTCCGCAACTCCCATCTCAGCTATGCGCTGACATGGTTTGCTATGGCCGCGCTTTTCCTTGGTGGAATGATCTATGTGATCCGTGATCGCATGCGCCATCGGGCAGGTCTTGTGGAAGACGACGATTGATCTGGCTTCACGCGCGCGCAAAAACCGGGTAAGCTTCAAAAAAACGAGCAGCACAGGCACGGTCATCCATGACCGCATTGGATAAGTACCAACGGATTGAAGCGAGTGGACTGTGGCGCCCCGCGGGCGAGACGCAGCGCATGGATGTGATCGCGTCGATTGGGGACGCCACGCTCATTATCTCGGACATGCAGGATCGTCCGCTGACCCATTGGTCGCTGGCAGCCGTGATCCGAGCAAACCCGGGCAAACGGCCTGCGATCTATCATCCTGCGGGGGATGAAGGCGAAACGCTGGAATTCCCAGGCGCCGAAGCGGATATGATCGACGCGATCGAAAAGCTGCGATCCGTGATCGAACGCCGACGCCCGCATCCCGGGCGGCTGCGGTTTGGAATTGTGTTTGCGATATGTCTCGCTTTGACGCTAGGGGCGATTTTCTGGTTGCCCGGCGCCGTGCGTCAGCACACTGTCAGCATCGTGCCGCAGGTCAAACGCGCTGAAATTGGATC
>JBCCLK010000089.1:0-3647 GCA_039026935.1 Pseudomonadota bacterium | reverse complement strand
CTTGGCTCCTGAGCCTAAGCTTCTCGTTCTGGATGAGCCTCTGTCCGCGCTGGACGTCTCCGTGCAGGCTCAGGTTTTAAGGATGCTGGCGAACCTGCACCAGGAAACGGGGTTGAGCTATCTTGTGATCACCCATGACTTTGCGGTGGTGCAGGACATCTGCCAGCGCGTTGTCGTGCTTGATGCCGGCCAAGTGGTAGAAGCGGGCTTGGTCTCCGATGTTTTGCATCATTCAGCCAACCCAAGAACGCAAGCACTGCTCGACAACGTTCTGCCGCTGCCCTTCATCTAGGAAGGGGCGATTGGGGATCAGGGCCGCATGTGAACCGTTGTTGTGGGGATGAAGTGGAAGCGAACCAACTAAACGGGTAATGTCAGCTTCCCACTCGAGGCCTCTATCGAGGCGATGACCGCTTTGTCCCGCAGAGCCGTCATTTGCCGCCCTCCAAATCACCTTCCTAAATCCCCTGAGCTTTTGAGGCTTTTGTCAGCCAAGGTCGCTGAACTTCTACCAACCTCAGAGGTATGGGGGCCTTTAGCGGCCCCTCTGCGCAAGGGCGCGGTCTCCCGAGGCTCCGCCCCCGGATCAAGTCCGGGATTGTGCGCCCGCCGCGCTTTCTCCTTGCGCATTCACCCCGCACGCTCAGCCGCTCAGGCAGGGTTGCATGTGCAACCCCTATCCAATTCCGGATGGGTAACGAAAGGAGACGCGCATGACTTCCAACTCAATCCTATGCGGCGATGCAGCCCATATTCTCAACACACTTCCAACAAGGTCCATTGATCTGGTGGTGACCGATCCACCTTACCTTGTGAACTATCACGATCGCGATGGACGCAGTTTGATCAACGACGATAACCCGAACGGCGTTTTGCCGGTCTTTGACCCTTTGGCGCGGGTCATGAAGGCGAACAGTTACGCGATCTGTTTTTCCGGGTGGTCCGCACTGCCGCAGTTCTCGGCGGCATGGGAGCGGGCGGGCCTGCGCATTGTAAGCCAGATCATCTGGGAGAAGTCCTACGCATCACGGCAAAGCTACACGCAGTATCGCCATGAGAGCGCGTATGTACTGGCGAAAGGCAATCCATCGAAGCCAGCGAACCCGCTGCCAAGCGTGATGGACTGGGTTTACTCCGGCAACAAGCACCACCCGACCGAGAAGGCGGTTGAAATTTTGGTTCCTCTCATCCGTGCGTTCTCAAAGCCAGGCGATCTTGTGTGCGATCCCTTCTCCGGTTCCGGTTCAACGTCCGTTGCAGCGGCCCTAAGTGACCGTCGCTATCTGGGGATCGACATTGATCAAGCGCATGTCGAGACCGCGCAGAAGCGTCTCGCAGGTGTTGAACGATTCAAAGCAGGGCGCACTCTACCTAAAGCGGCCTAACAATGCGCGTTTACCCCATCGACGGCCCGGATCGATGGGGAGACGCGTGCTGCCGTTCTGGGCTTCTATCCTGCTTGGCCCAACCAGGTTGATCATCGGGCCTAACGAACAGATGCATCCGGTCTCGATGGCGGGTCATGGCGACATAGGCAAGGTGCTGATCCATTGAGTGTGAAGCGAGCACAAAGGCTTGATCCACCGTCGCGCCTTGGGATTTGTGGATCGTCACCGCGTAGCCGTGATCGAAGGTCTGGAACGCTCTTGGGTCGAACTGCACGGTTTGCTGCTCATTGCCGTCCAGTGTGACGGTGAGCTTGGATGCAGATACGTCTTCTACGGTTCCCAGCATCCCGTTTTTGACACCGATCTCGCGGTCGTTGCGGGTAAAGACGATCCTGTCGCCTTCACCAAATGCGCGCTTGCCAGTTTCCGTTTGCAGGAGGGTGTCTGGATTGTCAGGGTTCTCGGGCCTGATGGCGGCGCGGATAGCCTGGTTGAGGGCGTGCACGTCTTTGCGGCGGTGTGCAAAGGCGAGGCGGGTAGTGCTCTCGCCATTAGCCGCCACATCCATGGCATAGCTTTCGACCAACGCCTCGAATGCAACTTCGCCGCGCTTGACGGCGTCCTTGGCTTCATAGGCTTGAACCGCTTCTGCGATATCGCCTTTTGCGAGGTCTCGCGACGCCTGCTTTTGCCAATCATCGCGCTGCCGATGGATTTCGGTGAGGGTGGCCGCACCCTGCCGATCCACCAGTTCACGGAAGGGCGTTCCCGCTTCAATGGGTTGAAGTTGGTCAGGGTCGCCTATGAGAACCAGCTTTGCGCCGATTTCTTCGATCTTGGTTGTGATGCGGGCCAGTTGACGCGTTCCCACCATGCCCGCTTCATCAATGACCAGAACATCGCCCTTTGCGATCGGTTCGTATCCATTCTCCCAACTGGCTTCGAGGGACGCTAGGGTGCGGCTCGCAATGCCTGATGCGCTCTCAAGGCCATCGGCAGCTTTACCAGCGAGTGCTGCGCCATGGACAGTGATGCCTTGGCGTGTCCATGCATTCATCGCTGTTGCCAGCATGGTGCTCTTACCCGCACCCGCAAGACCGACAACGCAGGCCAGCCTTTGGCCACCAAGGACGTGATCGAGCGCAGCGCATTGTTCCTCGCTCAGTTGACCACCAAAGGCTATGCGCATTGCCTTGTTCTGAACGGAGATAGCAGCAGACCGATGGCGTTCAACGACGGGCACACCTGCGGTCGCAGCCAGCGTGTCGGCGGATGTGTGCAGGCGCTGTTCGGCGTTCTGATAGTCCCGTGTGGTGAAGACGGGATCGCTATCGCTGGGCAGGCGCACAAGCTCATTCGATCGCAGGGCGCGATCGGTGATGTCTTTCAGTTCAAATGGATCATCGATCCGCTTGGCGAGAGCCCGCAGCACGTCTTTGCGGGTGAACGCGGCTTGCGTCTTGGATATGGCGGGTAGGATGCAGGCCGGATCACGCAGCAACTGCTCGCGTGACAGCTCAAGATCATCGGATGGAAGCTCAAGCGCCTGGCGCGCGTCAGGCTTAGAACGTGTGAGGCCACCTGGAGTAAGACCAGAGCGCCGCAACTCCCGCGTCAGGTCACGTCGCGCGGCGAGATGTCGATCGATGAGGGCTTTTTGCTCTAAGCGGTCCCGCAGTTGAGCCGCGCGTGCTTCGGATTCCGCTTTCTGGACAAGGGTCTGATACTGCCCTGTGAGTTTGAAGAAGAGCGCCGATAGGCCTTTGGGGATCGATGCCTGTCTTCCCTTCAGCTCTTGAACACGCCGTCGTTCTTGCGCTTTCAGCAGTGCTCCCCGTTCCCCGCGTTGGCGCGCAACCAGCTCTGCGCGGCGCAGCGCCAACCTTGGATCGGGTGTGAGCTCTTGTGGCTTCTGGAGGTCGGAGAGCTCTGACAGCGCTTCTGCTACCGTTGGAAGCGTCTGCTCAGGTCCAAGCTTGCGGCGCAGCTCGCGTGGCTTGACCCCGCACCAGCGCGAGAGCGACCAGACCTTGCCATCAGTGTCGACTGCAACGAAGCCGCGCCGCTCGCCTTGAGCCAGCAGGTATCCTTGCTCCTTGAGAGCAGCTGCAAAGGCCGCACGAGAATCTGATACCGCCCAGCAATGCTGGAACATGGCTTTGAGGGCTTCCGGATCACGCTTGAGACGCTTGGCCTGACTTGCTTCCGCGCGGTCGTAATTGAGTGGGTCACGCTGTGCTTGATCCCGGAAGCCCTGTG
>JBCCLK010000088.1:0-3667 GCA_039026935.1 Pseudomonadota bacterium | reverse complement strand
CACGACAACTCGATCCTTGGGGTGGCCAACAAGGATTACCCCGCAGCTTCCATTGCGAACTCGGTACTGGCGCGCATGCTGGAACGCGATGTGGTGAGCGAGGATCAACTCGTTTCAATCTATAAGTCGCAAACTTTTCCGACGACCGGCTACGGCACAGTCTACAACCTGACGCCTGAGCTTCAGGAGAAGATCCGCAATGCCTTCTTCAACTTTGAGTGGGAGGGAACAAGCCTGCAGGAAGAGTTCGAAAAGAACGGCGAAGGCCAGTTTCTGGAAATGACATATCAGGAATTCTGGGACGTCATTCGCAAAATCGACGCGGCAAACGACGTCTCTTACGCCTGCCAGTAATGTTTCACTGATTTGACGGGCCCGTCGCCGGGCCTGTCACTCCGCCGCGTTAGGGGCTTTCTCATGCTGCGTCTTCAGACCCTTACCAAGACATACAAAACTGGCGATCAGGCACTCAAGGCAATTGATCTGGACGTGCCCAAGGGTCAGGTTCTCGCCTTAATTGGCCCGTCGGGCGCGGGCAAATCCACCATGATCCGTTGTATCAACAGACTGGTTGAACCAACCAGCGGTGCGGTGATGCTGGAAGATACAAACCTGACAAAGCTGGGCTCGGGGGCGCTGCGCAAAGCCAGACGCGAGATGGGGATGATCTTCCAGGAGTATGCCCTGGTTGAGAGGCTGACGGTCATGGAGAACGTGCTGTCGGGCCGTCTCGGCTATGTTGGGTTCTGGCGTTCTTTCTTGCGCCGGTACCCGCAGTCAGACGTAGACGAGGCGTTTCGGTTGCTTGACCGCGTGGGTCTGTTGCACATGGCTGACAAACGAGCAGACGAACTCTCCGGTGGCCAGCGGCAACGGGTCGGCATTTGCCGTGCGTTGATTCAGAACCCCAAGCTTTTGCTGGTAGACGAGCCAACCGCATCTCTCGATCCCAAAACCAGTCGGCAAATCATGAGGCTCATCACGGAGCTTTGCAAAGAGCGTGGGCTCGCAGCCATCATCAATATTCACGACGTCGCGCTGGCGCAGATGTTTGTTCCCCGTGTCGTGGGGCTTCGCTTCGGTGAAATCGTCTACGATGGTGGGCCAACAGGCCTGACACCGGACAAGCTGACCGAAATCTATGGCGAAGAAGACTGGGAAGCCACAATCGAGACAGTCGAAGACGGCGATAAAGACATCGAGGCCGCAGAATGAGCCACCGCGAGCTGGATGACATGTTGGGCACAGGCTGGCGCAAGCCGCCTTTCGTCAAAAGGAGGTGGTTGCGCTGGGTGCTGATGACGGGACTTGTCGCCTACCTGATCGCGGCCTTCATGACCATCGAGGTCGACTGGGCGCGCGTCTACGTTGGTCTGGACCGCGGCTGGCAGTTCGTTCTTGCCTTCACCAGCCCGGACTTCACCACGCGATGGAGCGATATCTGGAGTGGGCTTCTCGAAAGCATCGTCATGACCGTTGCGGCTTCGGTTGTTGGCATACTGATCTCCATCCCCATTGGGTTGGGGGCCGCGCGAAACATCGCACCCTTGCCCGTTTACGTGATTTGCCGGGGCATCGTCGCGATCAGCCGGGCCCTTCAGGAGATTATTGTCGCCATCCTATTGGTGGCCATTTTTGGTTTCGGTCCGCTGGCCGGCTTCCTGACGTTGTCGTTCGCAACGATTGGCTTTCTGTCCAAACTCCTCGCCGAGGACATCGAAGCGATGGACAGGGTGCAGGCCGAGGCGATCAAAGCCAGCGGAGCGCGCTGGATGCAATGGATCAATTATGGGGTGCAGCCTCAGGTGATGCCGCGCCTCGTTGGACTTTCCATGTACCGTGTCGACATCAATTTCCGGGAAAGTGCGATCCTGGGCCTTGTCGGCGCAGGCGGTATTGGAGCGACGCTGAACACCGCGTTTGACCGATACGAATATGACACTGCGGCGGCGATCCTGCTGTTGATCATAGGGATCGTTATGGCGCTGGAGTACCTCTCGGGCGTTGTGCGCGCGAGGGTTCAGTAATGCCGGTTCTGGACCAAGACGGCGGAGCAATCTGGCGCAGGCGCACGTCTGGCGAGAGCCTGGCGCGCTGGTTCGCGTGGTTGCTTGGCATTGCAGTTTTTCTGGTCTGCTGGCAGCAAATTTCAGAGGCCACGACATGGTTTTTTGTCTGGGATGCACCCAGCATTGCGAACGATATCTGGACGCGTGCAACGCCCCCTAAGTGGGATTACATCACCCAGCTTGGCCGCCCCATCTGGGACACTTTGAACATTGCGACACTCGGGACCATGATTGCGCTTTGCTTTGCTGTGCCGGTTGCCTTTCTCGCCGCGCGCAACACCACGCCATCGGCCCTGTTCATCAGACCTGTTGCGCTTCTCATCATTGTCTCGACCCGTTCGATCAATTCGCTGATCTGGGCTTTGCTTCTGATTGCCATCATAGGTCCGGGCGTTTTTGCCGGGGTGGTTGCTATTGCCATTCGCTCGATCGGCTTTTGCGCCAAGCTGCTTTACGAGGCGATCGAGGAGATTGATCATACGCAGGTCGAGGCCATCACAGCAACTGGCGCCAGCCGCTGGCAGATTATGGCATATGGTATCGTTCCGCAGATCCTTCCAGCCTTCGCTGGCATCGCAGTGTTCCGGTGGGACATCAACATCCGCGAGTCGACAGTTCTCGGGCTGGTCGGAGCCGGCGGGATTGGCCTGCAGCTTTCGGCATCATTGAACGTTCTGGCCTGGCCGCAAGTGAGCCTCATCCTGATCGTGATCCTGGTCGCTGTCGTGATCAGCGAGTGGGTTTCTGCCAAGGTGCGGGGTGCCATCATATGATGTGCATCACGGCAGACGAGGCTTTGAACGCCTATGAGGCCGCGCGGCATCGCTTACCTACTTTTGCCCAGACGTCCGGCAGGATCGAATATGCAGAGACACTGTTGAGCATTTCAGACCAGTTCGACGTCTTTCTTTTAGATGCCTTTGGCGTCTTGAACGTGGGGGAGACCGTCATTCCCGGCGCTCCTGAAAGCGTTGCCGAGCTCAAGCGTCGTGGCAAGCGTGTGTTGGTGGTGTCAAACGCGGCAAGCGTCGGAACACATGATCTTTTGAAAAAGTACGTCTCGCTCGGGTTTGATTTTTCGTGCGAAGACATCGTGACCAGCCGCGAGACCTTGTCTCTGAACCTCAATGGGAACCGCGCTCATGTATGGGGTGTCGTGGCACCTGCGTCGTCCGACTTGCGCGATCTTGGCTTGCACCAAGCCGAATTGCTCGCCGATGATCCGAAACCTTACGAGACATGCGATTCCGTTTTGCTCATCGGAACCGGCGACTGGACAGACGCGCGTCAGGATCTGCTGGAAGCCGCGCTCCGCCGCCGACGCAAACCGGTGCTTGTTGCCAACCCGGACATTGTTGCGCCGCGCGAAACCGGGTTTTCCGTCGAGCCAGGTCATATTGCACACCGGCTGGCTGATGTAGCGGATATAGAACCGGAGTTTTACGGAAAGCCATTTGCCAACATTTACGACGTGGTCTTCCAACGTCTCGGAGACACGGATCGCGCGCGGGTGCTCATGGTGGGCGATAGTTTGCACACCGACATCCTTGGCGCGCGCGCTTACGGCATAGCGTCAGCACTGGTTCCCGGGTTTGGTT
>JBCCLK010000087.1:0-3711 GCA_039026935.1 Pseudomonadota bacterium | reverse complement strand
CTGGCGTGTGCGTTCGCGATCCACGCTTGCTTGATTTCCACTTGCTTGATTCACGCTTGTAAAAGTGTATGCGGTTTTGCGGTTCGAAAACGCGTCAAAACAAAGACTTAGAGTGTTTCTTGTGAATCGAAGATCACAAGAAACACTCTAGAAAACACCGATAGGCGCATTTCCTTGCCTGCCCAATCTCTTGAATTACCCGGCTTTTTTGACGTCGTCGCCGCCACCGTTCTGTCCGGCGATCGACTTGACGAGATCGACAATGCGGCGGCGAACAGCAGGGTCCTTGACCTGCAAAAAGGCGCGGGTGAGTTCCACCCCGTCCGTCGATGTCAGAAGCTCGGAGACGTAACTGGTGCCGCTCTCGGCAAATCCACCCATAGCCGCTGCGTCAGATCCGGGCATATCTTCGTAAAAGTAGGAGATCGGCACGCGTAACTCATTGGCCAGGTCGCGCAAGCGCCCCGCACCGATGCGATTGGCGCCTTTTTCATACTTCTGAATTTGCTGAAAAGAGACGCCAAGAGCCTCACCGAGTTTTTCTTGGCTGACGGAAAGCATCATGCGTCGCATACGAACCCTGGTGCCGACGTGTACGTCAACGGGATTGGGTGAACGCGAATTCGCCATGCTTCTGATGCTCCTTTTCGAACGATCAATAGGTCTATGTCAGCGCATTTGAGACTAAGATCCGCAAAACACGACATTTTTTTACAAAAAATCCAATATAAAAGGCTAACTGCCTTCACAAGCAAAACTTATATTTGCTTTCTTAAGTGGTAAACACTTATGCCTAACACCATGACGAGTAATACCTGGATGGGAAGATCACCAAACCGAAGATAGGGCGTTGCCTCCAAGGCACGTGGTAAACTGGTATCTAAAACTCCCCGGTTCCCAAGATCGATTTGACTTAACGTTCGGCCATACCCGTCCATAACTGTGCTGATGCCTGTGTTGGCGGCCCGCACCATGGGTTTTCCTGTTTCAACAGATCGCAGACGCGCCTGAAACACATGCTGGTGTGGTCCAATACTCGTCCCAAACCAGGCGTCATTTGTTACGTTTATAAGATAATCAGGCTCAAGCTCCAAGACACCTTGGCGTACAAAAGCTGGAAAAATAGCTTCATAGCAGACAAGTCCCAGGCCGGTGAGAGTGGCGCTTGGAAGAGCCGTCGCTGTGGTCAGTGTGCCTGCTCCAGGGCCACGTATGAAGCCTGCAGGGGCTGATACGAGTGGTATGATTCCAATTCTATTGAGAAACGCTGCGAACGGAATCTGCTCGCCAAACGGCACCAGCCTGACTTTGTCATAGGCATCGACGATTTCAGCGCGGTCGTTGAAGGCGTAGATCGAGTTACGAAAGACCCGTTCCCCGTTGCCGCGTGGCTCGGAGCGTATCGCGCCAGCGATAAGGTTTGTTCCCAGTGGCAGCGTTGTTGATAAGGCACTGAGCGCGTCAGGCCGTTGATTTATCAAGAAGGGGAAGGCGGATTCAGGCCAGATGATATGGGTGGCGCCCAGCGCGCCAAGCTGGCCTTGGCCGGTGCGTTGGCTTGTCAGTTCTAAAAGCCGCGCGAAGTTTCTATCCCGCAGGTCAGGGTCCCACTTTTCGTCTTGCGGGATGTTGGGCTGCACGATGCGCAACTGAACACCTTCCACCACCTCATGGGTTGCGAGGTTGAGGCGTGCTGCACCATAGCCTGCCCATCCCACAAAAATCGTGGCTACCAGAGCGGTCGCGATGCGCGACCCGCGTCCGACGATAGCGCGCGGCCACAAGGCCGCTGGCAGCATGGCCACCAGGAGCACAAGAAAGCCAGCCCCATGTGGCCCAACGAGCGCATGCCCTTGGATCAATGCCTCATGAACGCCCAGCGCGTGGTTGAAACTATTCCAGGGGAACCCGGTAAAGAGGATACCACGCAGATACTCAAAAACGGTGAGCCAGACGGCGAGTACACCGACCCGCGCCATACCCGTGCCCCACATCCATCCAGCAACCATGCAGCCAAACGCCATGAACACGGCAAGGCCGCCGGGGATGAAGACAAGCGCAAGCGGAATGAGCCAACCATGGGCGGCGGCATTCACCAACAGCGCCTCGGCGATCCAGTAGAGCCCGGCGAGAAAATAGCCAAAGCCAAACCACCAGCCGACAAAGAAGAATGGTCCAGGGCGGACGAGACGGCGGTGCGTGGGCTTGGGATCAGCGTCCGCAGCATCGAGCAAGAGCACCAGGGTGCTCAGTGTGACAAGCAGGATGGGCGCGACGAAAAAGGGTGGCATCGCCAGCGCGCTCGCAGCGCCGGCAAGAAATGCTGTCACCGTCCGGCGCCACCCGTGCAAAAGCACGAGTATGTCAGCCAAGCCGTGCAGTCTTTTGATCATGAACGCGCGGGCCTGCCGGCTAGGGATAACGAATCGGTAGGACGACAAGGGCCTTCGCCGCCACTGTCGTCAACCCAGATGGAGCATTCAACCCGTTGCCCGCTGTGCGGTCTGTGAAGGCATGTCTGTTTCACGATGCGTTTCAGGCACGACGTCATGCTGCGAACCATGGGGTTCATCTTTACTCAAAGCACCGTTTGCTGGTCCTGGGCGTTGGACTCGTCGTGCTTGACGCGGATCACGTCGCCGCAGACCAGCCGGGTAGACTTTGAGATGTTTGATGCGGCGCGGGTCAGCATCGGTCACCTCGATATCAAGGCCTTCCACCGCATCCACAAGCTCGCCACGAACGGGAATGCGCCCAAGCGCGGTAAAAACGAGCCCGCCCAGCGTGTCGACCTCTTCGGTGTCTTCTTCTTCCACCTCGAAGCGGTCGCCAAAAACCTCTTGCACTTGCTTGATCGGTACCCGTGCGTCGGCGGTATAACCGCCATCGCCTATGGGTTCCAAGCTCGGCGCGACTTCATCGTCATGCTCGTCTTCAATGTCACCAACGACAGTCTCTAAGAGGTCTTCAAAGGAGATTAAGCCATCCGTGCCGCCATATTCGTCGATAACAAGCGCCATCTGCACGCGGTTGGCCTGCATCTGCGCCATCAGATCCGTGGCGGACATGGAGGCCGGCACGAACAAGAGCGGACGCATAATGTCGATGTCGGCAAGACGTGTTTCCAGATCGATCTGGGTCAGATCAAAGCCGACAAGCATGGCAGGCGCGGCGTCTGTTTCCGCCTTCGCCTTTTCAGACTGGGCTGTTTTGCGTGTTCGGCTTTTCGGTTTCGCCACATCGCTTTGTGCCTGGTCGATGAGATAGGAGACAACGTCTTTGATGTGCACCAAGCCGACCGGTTGATCGAGCGATCCGTCAAAAACGGGCAAACGCGAGTGACCGGAGGTGCGCAGTTCAGCCAGCACCGCGCCTAGTGGCGTGTTTTGATCAACCGCCTCAATGTCCGCGCGGGGGACCATGACATCTTCGGTGCGCGTTTCTCGCAGCCTCAAGATGTTGCGCAGCATCGCGCTTTCTTCGGGCGAGAAGTCGTGCCCTAGGCTTTGGTCCTCAGACAGCGCGTCTTCAAGATCGGTGCGCAGATCGCCGCCATTCGTCGATGGCAGGATCGCATTCAGCATACGTTGCAAGAGCCCTGCGTCATGGTGACCAGAGTGCAGCGATCGAGCGGATGGGGTGAGAGAGGCCGTCTCGTGACGGCTGGTACTCGAAGGGTCCACGCTTTTGGAGTTGAGGCTTGTGGCGTCG
>JBCCLK010000086.1:0-3736 GCA_039026935.1 Pseudomonadota bacterium | reverse complement strand
GCGCAACCCGCCCAAATTTGATTCCCACGGCGCCGGCATAGCTCTTGAGACATTCTTCAAGAGCATTGTGGCTCCAATCGTCGAGCTCCCGCAGGAACGGAAGCAGTGCCCTGAGATGGGCAACAGCCTCGTCAGTGAGCAGGTCTTTGGCGTTGTCCTCAAGGGTCAAAGGGCGTTCAGTAAATAAGAAGGCCGCGCTTTCGACGAGCTCAACAAGGGTTTTGGCCCGCTCACGTAAACCGGGCAGGGCGGCAGAGAACGCACCCTTTTGTGTCGAATTCATCGAGGTGGGCAGTTTAGAGCGATTTGGAAGATAGGGCAGGGCGTTCTCAAGCGCCTGTTCAAAGGCGCCTGGATCCAGCGCGCGCATGTAGTGCGCATTGAGCGCTGTGAGTTTTTTGACGTCAAACCTGGCCGGCGATTTTCCCATGCCGTCGAAGCCGAACCAAGCGGCAGCTTGCTCGTCAGAAAAGATTTCATCGTCGCCATGCGCCCACCCTAGGCGCGCCAGATAGTTGCGCATCGCTATCGCTAGAAAGCCTTCATCGCGGTAGGCTTCCGCCCCTACCGCCCCATGGCGCTTGGATAGTTTGGCGCCGTCAGGACCGTGGATGAGGGGGATATGCGCGAAGGTTGGCCTTTGCCAGCCGAGCGCGTCAAACAACACGCTCTGCCGTGCTGCGTTGGTTAGATGATCGTCGCCACGGATGACATGGGTTACGCCCATATCATGGTCATCGACCACGACGGCGAGCATGTAGGTCGGTGATCCATCGGATCTTAGGATAATGAAGTCATCGAGATCTTTATTGGGCGTCTCCACGGTGCCCTGGACTTGGTCATCCACACGTGTCGACCCGTCATGCGGCGTTTTGATGCGAATGGCGTAGGGTTTGTCCGATGGATGATCCTTAGGCTCTTTATCACGCCACCGGCCGTCATATCGGGGCGGTTTACCCGCTTCACGGGCGGCAGCGCGCATAGCTTCAAGCTCTTCGGGGGTCGCGAAGCATTTGTAAGCCTTGCCTTCTTCAAGCAGTGCATGGGCCACTTCAGCGTGTCGCGCTGATTGTTTGGACTGAAAGACAACGTCGCCCGCATAGCCGATGCCCAGCCACGAAAGGCTGTCGAGTATCGCGTCAATCGCTTCTTGGCTTGACCGGCTTTTGTCGGTGTCTTCGATGCGAAGCCGCATTTCTCCGCCTTCAGCCTTAGAGTAGATCCAGTTGAACAGCGCGGTCCTGGCGCCACCAATATGCAAGAACCCTGTTGGCGAGGGTGCAAAACGGGTGACGATCTTTGAGTGTGGAGGGGTGTTCATGCTATGGAGCTTTCGGCAGGAGAGCGGCTGATCATGGAAGAAACAAGTCAGCGGAACGGGCGTGTTGGTTTGCTTATCGTTGTAAGTGGCGGCAGCGCTCTATCATCTTGGTGCAGTGGCGCAACCTCTGACGTCATGAATGGGCGCGACAGGTAGCCATCGTGCCGGTTCTCGCTCCCCCAGACGGTCAGGTTCGAGAAAAGGCGCTTAGGAACGGTTGGGGCGGTCCTGATTATGAGACTGAACCCCATTTCCAAAACACAGTAGAGAGCCAGCGCTGGTTCGATCGGCTTTTGGCAGTGGTCGATGCTTCGCTTGAAAGAGGCAATGGCATTGCCTGGATGCTCTTTTTTTTCGCCTGCGGGATTGCCCTTTACTTCGGGCTCCCGTTTGAGCCCAGCGTGATTGCACTCATCGTCGCATTGGCTGCGGTTTTGTGTGTTTCGATCCACTACCGCGATCACCGCGGCTTGTTTGTCCTTGTTAGCTTGGTCTCGATGATAGCCGGTGCAACATCAACGGCGATCCATACCAACTTAAAAGCGGCACCGCAGATAACGGCCGAGTGGACCGGCATCGTATCCGGCGTAATTCAATCTGTCGAACGGCGCTCTGACGGGCGGCAGCGCGTGGTTTTGGGTCAGCTGGAGATGGAAGACCTCGAAGCGGACGCGACACCTAAGCGCATTAGAGTATCCATCTCCGCAAACGCACCGGACCTCCATGTCAATGATGAGGTTAGCCTGCTTGCTCGCATTGGGCAGGCGCCAGAACCGGTCATGCCCGGAGCGTGGAACCCGCGCCGTGACCTTTTTTTCCAGCAAATCGGTGGGGTTGGTTTCAGTTTAGGGGCTCCGCACAGTGTTGATGAGCCAGAACAGATCGCGGCGCCGCGCGCTTGGTTAAACGAGCAGGTCAGTCGCATACGCACCAGCGTCGCACAGCGCACCTATCGGGCGCTTGAAGGCGAGAAAGGCAAGCTCGCTGCCGCGCTGCTCGTAGGAATGAGGGAGGGGATCTCCGAGGAGACCTATGACGCTTTGCGTCATGCCGGCCTTGCTCATCTGTTGGCGATATCAGGCATGCACATGGCGCTGGTCACCCTTTCGGCTCTGGCGATCATGACTGCGTTGCTTTCAATCGGCGCGCGCCAAGCTGCGTCCAGCCGCGCGCTCCTTGCTGTTGTTGGGATCGCAGTCGCCGTTGCGGTCGCTTATCTCATGCTGTCCGGCGCCCGGACGTCGAGCCAGCGGGCTTTCATCATGATATTGATTAGTCTTGTCGCTCTGGCAAACAGTCGGCGCGCTTTGACGATGAGAGCGATAGCTGTTGCGGGCTTTGTGGTGCTGTTGATTGAGCCGGTGAGCCTGTTGAGCCCGGGTTTTCAGATGTCTTTTGCGGCCACGTTCGCACTCGTCGCCTGCTACCAATCTTTCATCCGATCTGATCGCGCATCGATGGTGTCGCGAAGATCCATGTCGAGCCCGTACAGCGTGGTCTTCGTTCCTGTGAGAATGCTCGCCGCCATCGCGCTGACATCCATTATTGCAGGGCTCGCGACAGCACCCTTTGCTGCCTACCACTTTTCGCATGCGGCGCCCTTGGGTCTGCTGGGAAATCTGCTTGCTTTGCCGGTCTTTTCAATCATCATCATGCCGGCTGCATTGTTAGCAGTGATCGCCATGCCATTTTCGCTTGAGGGGTTGCCTCTTGCGATCATGGGCTGGGGGGTGGATTACATCCTTGCCGCAGCTGCGTGGGTGAGCGCGTTTGACCTGGCCGACGTGCCAATTCGTGCCATCACTTTGACCAGCCTATTGTTGGTGGTCAGTGCTTTTGTTGCTGCTGGCCTCTTTATCGGGCGTGCCCGGCTGTTAGCGATCGTGCCTCTTGGCTTCCTGGTTTTCACCGGCGTTTTTGAAGAGCGGCCTTCCCTCATCATCAATTCGACAGGGCAGATGGCGGCACTTTATCATCCAGAAACCAGCAGCACTGCATCGTACCTCGACAGGACGCCTGGAAGGGCAAACAGTTTCGCCTTCGATCGCTGGAAGCAGCGTTTGGGCCTTCGCCCGGAAGATACCGGCAGCACGTCCTGGAGTTGTGATCCCTTGGGATGCATTGCGTATTTGTCTAAGGATGTCAGCGTTGCCTTCGACACTGATCTAGCTGGACTAGCGGAGGACTGCGCGATGGCGGATATCATAGTCACGCCACTCGATACCAAGGGCAGCTGCGAAGCCCCGGTTGTCTTGGATGGTCAGCTGCTTCGAGATGGGGGAGCGGTAGCCCTCTATTCAATGCCCGGTCGTGACAATAAGTTTGAGGTTCGACGGACGTTCACTGGAAGGTTTCGTCCCTGGGAAATTCTGGCTCAGCGCTGAGTACCGTGGGACCGAAAAGACGTTCCGCTTC
>JBCCLK010000085.1:0-3773 GCA_039026935.1 Pseudomonadota bacterium | reverse complement strand
GCGAGGCCACCAAACGATCCCGCGCGGCTTGGCCGGGCACCGCGTTCACGATAGGGCATTTCGCGATCAGCGGGTCACCTTCGAAATAGCACTGCGTGATCAAGCGCTGCGCCAAGCCCACACCGAACAGCGACAGATGTATATGCGCCGGCCGCCAGTGTTCGCTCCAATTGCGCCACGGATAGGCGCCAGGCTTGACCGTCAAGAACTTGTAGCGCCCCTCGGCATCGGTCAGCGTGCGACCGCAGCCCCCGAAATTGGGATCAATCGGCGCAAGATATGTGTCATTTACGTGACGATACCGTCCGCCCCCGTTGGCCTGCCAAAGCTCAACCAATGTGTGAGGCACCGGGCGCGCGTTTTCATCAAGAACCCGACCATAGAGAATTATGCGCTCGCCAATCGGGCTTTCGCCGGGACGCGCGTAGTTTTGCAAGAGGTCGTGGTCCTGCTTACCGATATCACCCGGTCCGAAAACCGGGCTCGAGCACTCCCCGATCCCGTTTGCCAATGGCACAAGCGCAAGACGCGGAGAGCGCGCCACCGATGTGCGATACTCTGGCGTGTGCGCGGGCGGTTGCCACGACCAGTCCCGTGGATTGAAAGAACGCGGGTCAGACTTGGCAGAATTATTCGCTTGGCTGGTGTCATCTAAGGGCTGGTTCAATCGCGCTCCATCTCCTCATAGGTTTGCTTGGCAATTTTCAATGCTCGGTTCGCCCTGGGCACGCCTGCATAGATCGCCACGTGCTGAAACGCTTCGAGCACATCAGACTTGCTGGCGCCGGTGCGCGATGTCGCGCGGATATGCATCGGAATTTCATCAAAATTTCCCAAAGCCGCGAGCAGCGCGAGTGTCAGCATAGAGCGCTCGCGCAACGTTATGCCGTCGTTGGCCCACACGGTTCCCCATGCACCCTCTGTAATAAGATCCTGGAACGCGGTGTCAAAGGCCGTCTTCTCCGCCTCTGCGCGATCAACATGCGCATCGCCCAGAACAGTGCGGCGAACGCGCATACCCTGCTCGTGTTTTTCAGACATGACGCCAAATCCTCAGCAGCGCTATGCAACATCACTTCAACCCAGACCTTAGCGCACAGACCAACACCGTGAAAGAGGAGGCCAACTCGGTCTCAAGACGCGCGTACTCTCCTCTGACGTGGCTTCATAAAAAGCCTGAATGAGGACATATGGCGCCGGCGTCTCCAGGATAAACCAAACATCTATCCCATCAACAATGCGGTGCGGCGTCTTCAACCCCCGTATTTTTGACCAGAACATCAAGCCTGGCGTGCGCGCCAAGGATCCTGTGTACCATCGCGCGCGTTGCATCGAGCGACGTGAGATCAGCCAGAAATCATTCCGCTTCGCCACCAACTTCGTTGAGCACGCGCGTCAGTTGCTCGGAACTGCGCTCATGCAAAAGCGCCCTGTGGCCATGTGCAGCCAAATCTTTCGCAATCTCAAGCCCATTCCCATCTGTGGCGCCGGTGATCAAAACGATCCGCTCGATCCACCGTGTGCCGCATAGGGGTTTTAGGTGTTCATGTCGCATGCAATCGACACCTGGAAGTCAGACAATGATCGAACTGGCACCTGCTTGGTTTCCCAAATCACAGCACGTCCTGCGAACGCCATTTATCAAAGTAACGAACGGTCGCATTGCCGCAGCGCCTTCAAGTTCAGATACCCGACAGCCGCCAGCCCGACGTGACGTAACCCAAGTTTACGTCAACTTATCGGTTGCTGATTGCAGGACCCCAGTGCTAGCACGTTTCGGCATGCAACAGGCGAGAGGGCCCGGCACCATGGCGATCATTGAGTATGAAACCCAAGGCAAAATCGCCGTTGTCACCATGAACAACGCCGAGAACAAGCAGAACCCAGAATTTGCTGCAGGCATGCTGTCCGCCCTTGATCAGGCCGAAGCCGACAAGAGCATCAAAGCCATGGTCATCACCTCTAGCGATGAAAAAAACTGGAGCCAGGGTGTCGATCTGAATTTCCTAAATGCCGCGTTGAAAGAGCAGCGTCACGACGACATCAAGGGCTTTATGTGCGGTATGAACGAGGTGTTCTCCCGCCTCCTGCTGGCCCCCTTCCCTGTCATCGCCGCCATCAACGGCCACGCCTTTGGCAACGGCGCAATGCTAGCCTGCGCTTGCGACTTCCGCTTCATGCGCTCTGATCGTGGCTATTTCTGCTTTCCAGAAGTCGACATTTGCATCCCCTTCCTGCCCGGCATGATCGCTTTTGTGAAAACCGCGGTACCCTATCACCTCTTCAACGACATGAAGCTCACCGGTCGCCGTGTCGGCGCGCCGGAGCTTGAAAAACACTACGTGATTGAGGCGGCGTGCACTGACGCGCAAGAAACCTTCGACAAAGCGATGGAGTTTGCCGCCACTTTCGACAAGGCGCGCGGGATTTTCGGCGAACACAAGCGCCGCCTGCACGGGCACATTCTCGACGTGATGGAAAACGAAGACAAACCGCTCATCGAAGCGCTCAAACTGATGGCCTGAGAAAGGGACCAAGACATGACCATGACATTCGATTTCTCCGGCAAGAACGTGTTTGTCGTCGGCGGCACCAGCGGGATCAACTACGGCATCGCGCAGGGCTTTGCCCGGTGGGGCGCCAAGTTGATGGTGGCCTCGCGCAAACAAGACAAGGTGGATGAAGCGGTCGTGGGCCTCAAGGACCTAGGTGCTGAGGCGGGCGGCACGACCTTCGATGTGCGCGACTACGCAGCCGTTGAGGCTGGCTTTGAAGAGGCGGCCAAGTTCTTTGGCGGGCCGATCGACGTGCTCATTTCGGGTGCGGCGGGCAATGTACCAGGTCGCTTGATGGATCTCTCTCCCAATGCCGTGAAAGCCATGGTCGAGATTGACCTCATGGGCACGTTCCACGTGATGCGCGCCTGTTACACGCATCTGGCCAAGCCAGGCGCCAGCGTCGTCAACATCTCTGCGCCCCAAGCATTCAATGCCATGAGCCACCAATCCCCGGTTTGCGCGGCCAAGGCAGGCGTCGACATGGTGACCAAATCCCTCGCGCTGGAATGGGGGCCCGAGGGCATTCGCGTGAACTCCATTTCGCCTGGTCCGATCGACGGCACCGAGGGCATGGCGCGGCTGGCTCCAACGCCTCAGATCCGCGAGGCTGTTATCAAGTCCGTGCCGACGAAACGGATGGGCACCACGGACGACATCGCCAAAGCGGCAGGCTACCTGTGTTCAGACGCGGCTGACTATGTCTCAGGAGTTGTGTTGCCCGTAGACGGCGGTTGGGGTGTCTCTGGCGCATCTGTCGTGATGACCCACGCGGCCAGTTTCATGGACAAGCTCAAAGGCGGCTAAGAAACCGCCTTTGCAGAACGCCGATCTGCGGCTTCTTTATTTTCAAAAATATCCCGGGGGAGAGGGTTAAGCCTGTGGGTTCGCCGTTGGGGGCAGAGCCCCCGTGCAACCTTAGTAAACGTCCCGCTGATAGCGTTTATCGTCGCGCAGCCTGGAGAGATATGCCTCTGCGGCCTCTCCATCAACGCCGCCATGGGTCTTTACGACTTCAATCAGCGCGGCATGCACATCTTTGGCCATGCTGTTAGCATCGCCGCAGACATAGAAATGTGCACCCTGCTCAAGCCACTCGTAGAGCTCCGCGCCCTGCTCAAGGATGCGATGCGGCACATAGATCTAATCTTTCTGATCCCGGCTGAAGGCCACAGCAAGACGGCTTATGAGGCCTGATTACAGGTACCCTTGCAGCTC
>JBCCLK010000084.1:0-3921 GCA_039026935.1 Pseudomonadota bacterium | reverse complement strand
GGGATCAGCCTAACGGCAAGTGGCTATGTGAGCGTGCTGGGTGCGCTTGCGAGCTTGGGTCTTGCGGCCTTTCTCGCCTTTCTTGCAGTTATTGTTGCGGTCTATGGGCTGCGCTACATCTGGGTTCACACCGGGATTGGAGCAGGCCATAGACCGCAACAATAACTGCAAGAAAGGCGAGAAAGGCCGCAAGACCCAAGCTCGCAAGCGCACCCAGCACGCTCACATAGCCACTTGCCGTTAGGCTGATCCCAGCAAGCAACGTCATCAACGACAAAGCCGCGATCATACGGGCGCGGCGCGGTGCTTTGAGGGGACGGGTAAGCGGACGAAAGCGCATGGAAGCTGCAGTGTGGCTCGGCTGTTGCTGATAATTTGGCGCTGCTATGCGCACAAATGCACTGCGCCGCAAGAGTTGCCACGAATTGGCCGTATCTTGAGCGCAGCGGGCGGTGGTCTTAAAACTCCAGACTGAAGGATACCATTTTAGTGACCCGCAATGCCGCCGCAGCTGAACTGTTGAACCTGTCCGACACCAAGACGGACCCAACAGCCTTTTACGCTGACATCCTGACCGTGGCGCGCGACGCACGCGCCCATGAACAAGCCGCTCGCCAGATTACAGTCGGTGAAAACGATCCGATGGATGCGCTTTACCTACCGCTTGGCAACAAAGATGTCGCGTGTGTGCTTCAAGCAAAACGAACCTGACTCATCATGGATAGAGTTGCCGACGCGTCCATGCGTCGCCAGGCGTTGAGCGAGTGAAGACCATCCGGTCATGCAGGCGGTAGGGACGGTCATGCCAGAGCTCAAAATAGGTTGGTGTCAACTCGAAGCCCGACCAGTGTGGTGGGCGCGCAATGGGTTTACCGGTCGCGTCATCCTCGCCGTAAGCATCGGTGAGATCTGCGACCGCCTGCTTGAGTGCCTGAGGGCTTTCCATAGGCCGGGACTGCTGAGAGGCCCAGGCACCGATGCGGCTACCGCGTGGGCGGCTTGCATAGTAGGCATCGGCGATCTCGTCCGAGACTTGCTCCACCGGTCCACGCAGACGCACCTGCCGTCTCAAACTTTTCCAGTGAAAGTTAAGCGCTGCCTTACCGCTGCCCAAAAGCTCGCGCCCTTTGGCGCTTTCAAGGTTGGTGTAAAACGTGAAGCCGCTGTCGCCGACACCTTTCACAAGCACGACGCGGACGTTTGGCATCCCATCATCACCCACCGTGGCAAGGCTCGCTGCGATAGCATCGTTTGGTTCGCTCTCATGGGCTTCTGCAAGCCAGGCTTTGAACACGAAGAAAGGATCTTCAGCGGTCATGAAGTTAGCGTTCATTAACAATTCCCAAATGGTTTGATGAGACTTTGATGTACTTGGATGTTGCGCGTTCGCCCTGCCATGTCCAGGAAATGCACGCCAAGTATTTCGTATGGCTTTGTATGAGGACACGTGTGTTCACCGAGGAAAGCAGAGCGGTTGAGGCTGCAACGAGGAAAAATGCAATGAGCCGGTTCGCCACAGCTTGTCAGGACGGATCTTTGCTTCGCGCCACCCGCGCAACCGGAGCTGCGATGGCCCTCTCAACTTTCTTGGCTGGATGCGCGAGCGTTTCTATTCCTTTAGGTAATGTTTTTGGCGGTGATGACAGCCCGCAGCACACAGCGTCCATCGGCGTTGTCGAGCCGTCGACGGAAACGTCGCCTGACCAGCCGTTATCTGACCAGCCGCTACCGGATTCTCTCAATGCGGTTGCGCCGGTTGAACAGGATAGAGCGTCAAACTCTGCTGCCAGCGATGATCAACCCGTTGAAGAACTGATAGCAACGCTTCAGAGCCAGCCTGCAGATTCTGGCGTCCGGCTCTCTCAGTCTGATCTGGATGCAATGGGCAGAGCGCTCACCCAAGTGCTCTCCGCAGATAACGAGCCGGGCACATTCGCCTGGGTTCATGAGGCGACCGGACGGTCAGGTGAGATGACGCCGTTTCGCCGAGTCAGCAGTTCTGGTCAAGGCGCTTGCCGGATTGTGAGCGTGGAGATCGAGCGCACTAACGAAGACACGATCTTTCTCGCTGATGCCTGCCGCCAGGGCAGCCAATGGGTGTTTGTCACCCCTAGAGCGGGCCAGCTTCTCTAAAATCCTGGCACTGGTATCGGTCGCCGATCGCACCTACATACAGTATTGCTTTCTAACTGTGTGTCATGTGTTTGAGCAGGGCGACGATCTATGCGTGACCCCTACAAGGTTCTTGGTGTGCCAAAAGGCGCTGACAGCGCGGCGGTGAAGTCTGCCTATCGCAAGCTCGCCAAAACCTACCACCCTGATCAGAACCCCGATGACCCCAAAGCCAAGGAGCGCTTTGCGGAAGTATCGTCGGCCTATGACATTCTCGGCGACGAGACAAAGCGCCGGGCTTTTGATCGCGGCGAGATCGGCGCCGACGGTAACCCCACGATGGCGGGGTTCAATCCGTTTGGCGGCGGTGGCCGGGCGCAAGGCGGCCCCAACCCAGGCTTTGAGGATATTTTTGCTTCCTTCAGCCGTTCGCGTGGTCCTGGCTATCAGGGTTTTTCTTCCTCCTCAGGCTTTCCAGGAGGCAATGGTGGCAGCGCGGATGCAGAAGAGATGCTGCGCTCCATGTTCGGCCAGGGCGGCATGGGTGCAGGTATGGGTGGTGGACCTATGGGTGGTGGACCGGGCATGGGCGCTGGGAATGCACGTCAACGTGCCGCCCAGCCACCAAAGGGCGATGATGTCAAAGTTGTCGCCAAAGTGACCCTGGAGGAGGTTCTTGCCGAGGAGAAGGTTCAAGTTTCTCTGCCCGGTCAAGCGGCTGTCAAAGTATCGTTGCCCAAAGGCGTTGAGAACGGCCAGACGATACGCCTTAAGGGAAAAGGCAAGCCTTCGTCGGCGGGCGGTAAGGCGGGCGATGCCCTGGTGAGCATTGTCTTTGCGTCCCATCCGACAATGAAAGCCGATGGTGCGCAGCTTACTATGGATCTTCCCGTCACGCTGGATGAGGCTGTACTTGGCGGTAAGGTCAGCATTGCAACGCTCGATGGTACCGTTTCACTCACCTTACATGAAGGCACGCAGTCCGGTCGCGTGATGCGATTGAAGGGTCGCGGTCTGCCTGGCAAAGACGGTGCGCGCGGAGATTTGCTCGTGAAGGTCCTTATTAAACTACCCGAGGATGGCGACGAAGCTCTGGCTGCTCTGATGCGGCGATGGCGAACCGACGGTCGCTACACCGTTCGCTAGCTGGCATCCGTAGTGAGCCCATATGGGTTGCGAGCCTACCTAGGTTGATCGCGTAGCGCGGAGGTGAGAAGCTTCCCGTAAACAACAAAGCTTCGCCATCGCGCGTTTAACACGCGGTAAGGCTGGCATCGCGGGGAGCACCATGCACCAGACGCTGTACATCAGCCATCCGAGCTATCTGGATCATGAAACGCCGCTTGGTCATCCTGAACGGCCTGATCGGCTGCGCGCCATCGACCGCGCGTTAGAAGATGAACGATTCATGGGGCTCGACCGCGAAAGCGCACCTTGGGGCACCATCGAACAGGTCGAGCTCGCACATCCGCTTCCCTATATCACCGGCATTCGTGATGCTTGTCCCGATGAAGGCCTTGTGCGGATCGACGCTGATACCACAGTGTCGCCTGGCACGTGGGAAGCGGCGATGCGCGGGGTAGGCGCCGCGTGCCAAGCCGTTGATGAGGTGGTGACCCGCAAGGCGAAGAACGCGTTTTGTGCCTCGCGTCCTCCCGGACACCATGCTGAACGCGCCACCTCTATGGGGTTCTGTTTTTTCAACAACGCTGCGATCGCCGCTCGCCATGCCCAGAAGGAACACGGGATCGACCGGGTGGCGGTGGTAGATTTCGACGTGCACCATGGCAACGGCACGCAGGATATTCT
>JBCCLK010000083.1:0-3934 GCA_039026935.1 Pseudomonadota bacterium | reverse complement strand
GGCCTGGTATTGCCCCGATGGTGATGCCGATCAGGCTGGCCACCACGACTGTGCCGATCACATCGGGCTGAAAAACAAGGCTGAGCGCTTCTGCGAAAACACTCATGTGATCACCCGCTCAACAAGTCCAAATGGCAGCGGGTGATCACATGAGTGTTTTCGTAGAAGCGCTCAGCCTTGTTTTTCAGCCCGATGTGATCGGCACAGTTGTGGTGGCCAGCCTGATCGGGATCACCATCGGGGCAATACCAGGCCTGACCGCCGTAATGGGCGTCGCGCTGCTGATCCCAATCACCTTTTTCATGGACCCAGTACCGGCCATTGCTGCCATTGCTTCACTGGCCGCGATGGCGATTTTCGCAGGCGACATTCCTGGCACTCTGCTTCGCATACCGGGAACGCCGGCTTCGGCTGCCTATGTCGATGACGGGTACGCAATGACCAAGCAGGGGTGTCCGGAACGGGCCCTGGGCCTTTCCATGGTTTCGGCTTGCATCGGGGGTACGATCGGCGTTCTTCTGTTGATGCTTGCCGCCCCGGCGCTGGCGCGATTTGCCACCAATTTCTCTGCGGTCGAGTACTTTTGGCTCGCTATTTTGGGGCTCAGCTGCGCGGCGGTAATCGCGTCGAATTCGGCGCTGAAGGGCATCATTTCCGTTCTGTTCGGCCTTTGGGTAGCCATGATCGGCATCGATACCGTCGCCGGTCAACCGCGTTACACGTTCGGTTCCATTGAGCTGATGGGCGGTGTTAGCTTCATCCCGGCCATGATCGGCATGTTCGCGTTGCCTGAAGTCTTGCGCAACATCTCAGCGATGGCCGAAAAGCGGCGGCCTCCGGTTATGGGGCCTATCTTCCCTGGTCTGGGAACAACGCTTTGGAAGCGCCGGTCGAATGTCGTTCGAGGCGGGCTTACCGGCTCGTTGATCGGCGCGTTGCCAGGTGCGGGCGCGGACATTGCTGCGTGGGTAGCCTACGCTCTGGCAAAACGAAACTCCAAGACACCTGAGGCGTTCGGCAAAGGGCACGATGAAGGGTTGATAGAAGCTGGCGCCGCCAACAATGGCGCGCTATCGAGCGCTTGGGTGCCAACGCTGGTGTTCGGCATTCCTGGCGATAGCATCACGGCCATTGTGATCGGGGTTTTGTACCTCAAGGGCCTCGAACCCGGCCCCATCATCTTCGTTCGCACACCCGAATTGGTTTATGCGATCTTCTTCGCCTTTCTGCTGGCTAATATGCTTCTTATCCCCTTTGGTTGGGCAATCATTAAAGCCTCGCGCCAACTGCTGCGCATACCGTCGGCTTACTTCACGCCCGTCGTGTTGGCATGCTGCATCGTTGGGAGTTTTGCCATCAACAATACTGCCTTTGGTGTTTTGACCATGCTGGTGTTCGGATTGATCGGCTGGTTCTTTGAGGAGAATAAGATCCCGATAGCTCCGGCCATCCTGGGTATCGTTCTGGGCGGCATCTTGGAGTTCAACTTCGTGACATCGATGCTCATCTCGCAGGGCGATGTGACGGTATTCTTCTCGCGGCCTGTTGCGGTGATGCTTGCCATAGCTGTGCTCCTGGCCTGGACGGTGCCAATCGTCAGGCACCTGCGACATCGGCCCAAAAAGGGTGACGAAGAAGCGAGCCGATGAAGATCATCGACGCGCACCACCATCTCTGGGACCCGGTGGCAAACGACCATCCCTGGTTGCGTGATGAGCCGATGATCCCCTTCCGATACGGCGACTATTCAGCCATACGGCACCCTTTCATGCTGGCTGACTATGATCGGGTGACCGCAGGATGGGATGTCACGGCTTCCATCACCATGGAAGGCGAATGGAACCCGACCGACCCGACAGGCGAAGCGCTTTGGCTACAGCGGCTCGCGGATGCGCAAGGACGGCCTGCCGGTCACGTTGCTCAGGCATGGCTCGATCGCGAGGATCTCCCGCAGGTGCTGAAGGTCTACGAGCGATTACCCCTTGTGCGATCGGTTCGTCAAAAGCCGCGCGCGAACCCCAAGCCCGGCGGCCCGGCTGGCGGTATGACTGATGATGCTTTCCGCGAGGGCTTCAAGCGACTGAGCGACTGCGGTCTGATCTTCGATCTGCAAACGCCATGGTGGCACCTTCACGAGGCCATTGATCTGGCTACAGCCAGCCCGGAAACGCTCATTGTTCTCAACCATGCAGGGCTTCCCTCCGACCGTTCAGCAGCGTGCCTCGACGGTTGGCGAGAGGCGATGGAAGCCTTCGCCGCCTTACCGCAGGCAAGGGTGAAGATTTCCGGGCTGGGACTTCCCAATCAACCGTGGCGCTTAGAGGATAATCAGGACATCATCCGCTTTTGCGTCGACACGTTTGGCTCCGAGCGAGCCATGTTTGCCTCGAACTTCCCTGTCGACGGTCTTTGCGGGTCGTTTGACACGATTTACTCGGGTTTTTTGTCAGCTACCGCGATGTATGCCGAAGACCAAAGGGCAAACCTCTGTTGGAGAACGGCGTCGAACACTTATCTGAAGTGAACGGCGCGATGGTCGAATTGGCGCGGCAGCTGGCGATATCTGGCAGCACGCACAACACACGACCGGCGGAAAACCCTTTTCCAAAACACATGTGCCAAAATCGTCGGGTTTTGGCTCGGTTTGGGTTGCGGCGAGTGTTCTAATTGCCTCTTGCTGCACGTGGGTGGTTTGTCTTTTCTTGAAGGAGTCGCGTCTGGACTAGTGTATCGCTGACAGCGCCAGCTTAAGCGTTTCACGGACCTGTTCTGGGTCTTCCCCCGACGCTCTCTGGGTTAGCGCCAAACCCATTTGTTCGACAAGATATCGGGCCGCAATGGGTACGGGCACAGTGTTGATCCAGTCCCCGTTTTCACGCCGTCCCGCCAAATAGGCCTTGAATGCGTCGACAGCGCCGGTATCGATCGCATCAACACGGGCGCGGGTCGTTGGACCCAGACGGTGTTTCCCAGCCCGCATTTTGTAGAAAACGCACCCGGTTTCCATTTTTACGTCTTCGCTGACGAAGAAGGCCAACGCATCCAACGTGTCTTTAAATGACATGCCTTTGGCCAGTATCTCAAAAATATCCGATAGGACCTTCTCCGCATAGCGGTCCAAAACGGCCACCATCAATCCATCTTCGTTGCCGAATTCACGATAGAGCGCAGGCTTTGAGACCTCTGCCATCTGGCAAATGGTGTTGATGGAAACGTCAGCGGGATCCTTTCTCCAGTAGGCCTGCATGGCCGTATCCAGCACGCTCTCTGCATCCAACGTACTGGGGCGCCCGCGCTTTCGTTTTTGGGTTTCATCCATATTTTCATACCGACTGGTATTTAATTATTGACACACATCTCATGATTTCGTACCAGGTAGTACATCAAAACTCAACCAAAGCCCGCGACGCGTGGGATAGGAGACATGATCATGAACAAAACGCTTATCGCAGCGGCGGCAGCAGTCGGAACACTTACCGGCTCAGCAAGCGCGAGCGACCTGGAGACGGTCCGTGCATTTTACACAGACATCCTAACGGCTCCGGCTGAGACGACCGAAGCCCAGTATTACCAGGTGTTTTCCCCGGACGTCGTCTCCATCCCGACACCTCCGGGCGGACCGGGCGCGCAGGGCATGCTCAACACCATCGCATTTTTGGGACAGGTGGTGCCCGATCTAACGTGGACCCCCGAAGAGATCATCGAACTTGATGGACGCTTCGTCGTACGCGGTACCGCAACAGGCACACCCGTTGGACCCTTTTTCGGGGTCGACCCGGCAACCGGCAACGCGTTCGAGATCATGTCCATCGATATCGTAACGATGGAAGACGGGTTGATCACTCACATTTTCCATTTGGAAGACTGGACAGGTGCTGTCGCACAACTGACCGCTGAGTAACCCGACTGCGTTAGATGAGACGGGGCGGCAGCG
>JBCCLK010000082.1:0-4008 GCA_039026935.1 Pseudomonadota bacterium | reverse complement strand
TTGGACGATGAAATGCATTCTCTGTCGTACCGGGCGTTGAGGGGCGTGGAAGTCACGCCGGAAAACCTTGGCTTTGATGCCATCTGCGAAGCCGTATTGGGAGAGGGTCACTTCTTGGGCGGTGACCAAACGCTCGGCGCGATGGAGCGGGATTACTTTTATCCCTTGCTGGCTGATCGCGATAATCCAAAAACCTGGGCTGATAACGGGGCGCCGGATGCCTGGACGCGGGCGAAACAGCGAGCCCATGAGATCTTGGCAGAGCATCGGCCGGAGTATCTGACCCCAGACCAGGACCGGGCCATTCGAGAGCGTTTCAATATCCTGATCTAGCGCTCATAGCGCGGCCTTCTCTTGCAAATTTCTCACCATAAGCACCTACTGTAAGCTCAGACGACGATTTGCAGAAGAGAGCGCCATGCCCAAGATCTATACAGGTGGCTGTTTGTGCGGCAGCATCCGATTTGAGGCGATAGGCCCAGCCGAATTCCCTCACACATGTTCCTGCACGATGTGCCAACGCCATTCTGGTGCGCTGACAGTGGCGTGGGTCGAGTTCCCAAAAGACGCCGTCCGCTGGACAGGGTCGGGCGGGGCACCCGCGTTGTGGCGGTCTTCAGACAAGTCCAGCCGCGCGTTTTGCCCAACATGCGGCTCCACCATTGGCGCCGTGGATGATGCGCCAGTGATCGCGCTTGTTCTGGGCATTTTCGACAAACCCGGTGCCGCGGCGCTCCGGCCCACGTCTCATTCCTACCGCTCAAAACGTCCCAAATGGTGGCACGTGACCACGGAGCCATAGGTTTTCGCTGGAAAAACACAGGATTTCAGGCTTTTCTTGTGATCACGACCGCAGGGAGGCCGCCATGAACATGCCTGAGCCGGACTTCACCATCGGCATTGAAGAAGAATATCTCTTGGTCGACCGGGACAGTCTTGATCTGGCCGAAGCGCCAGAGGCCTTAATGGAAGCCTGCCAATCCGAGCTTGAAGATCAGGTCGCCCCTGAGTTCCTGAAATGTCAGATTGAAATTGGCACCAAGGTTTGCGCGACTGTAGGGGATGCGCGCGAGGATCTCCGGCGGCTCCGCTCTTGTGTAGCAAAGCATGCTGCTCAGTACAATCTGGCCCCTATCGCGGCGTCCTGCCATCCGTTCTCAGACTGGCGCAACCAGGCCCACACACGAAAAGAGCGCTATGAGAGCCTGCAATACGATCTCCAAGGCGTGGTGGAGCGAATGTTGATCTGTGGCATGCATGTGCATGTGGGCATCACGGATCCGGATCGGCGGATCGATTTGATGACCCAGCTAATGTACTTTCTGCCGCATTTGTTGGCGCTCAGCTGCTCATCACCTTTTTGGCAGGGGCGGGATACCGGGTTGCACAGCTACCGGCTGACGGTTTTTGACAACCTGCCGCGCACCGGTCTGCCGCCGCATATGAATAGCTTTTCCGAATTCGAACGCTCTGTGAACATCTTGGTCGATTTGGGCGTGATCGAGGACAGCTCAAAAATCTGGTGGGATCTGCGCCCGTCCTCCAAGTTCCCGACGCTGGAGACACGGATTTGCGATGTACAGCCCAGGCTGGAAGATACGCTGACCCTTGCTGCAGTGATCCAGGCCCTCGTGCGCATGCTTGACCGTTTGGCGAGAAAGAACCAGCGTTGGCGCATTTACGATCGCTTCCTCGTGGCAGAGAACCGGTGGCGTGCGCAACGGTATGGGACAACCAAAGGTTTGATCGACCTGGGGCGGCGCGAAATCGTGTCTATGCCGGATCTGATGGAAGAAATCATGGAACTGGTCGCGGAAGACGCAGAAGCCTGTGGGTCCATAAAAGAGATCGAACGCATACATCACATGGCTGGCAGGACCAGTTCTTCCCGACAAAGAACCGTCTATGAAGAGGCTATCGCTGCAGGTTCTGACAAAGACGCCGCCTTGCGTGCGATTGTACAGCACCTGGTCGAGGAATTTCACCGCGATCTTTAGACCGCCATGTCGAACCGCCAAGTCGCCCAGATACCCATGGACTTCATACGGACCATTGATCACGTTGCGATCTTGAGATAGCTGCACCTCGCCATTCGCCCCTAAAGGAGCCCGCCCATGCGCATCGGACTTTACCCTGGCACGTTTGATCCCATCACCTTGGGACATGCCGATATCATTCGCCGCGCGACCTCTCTTGTGGATCGGTTGGTTCTGGGGGTTGCCATCAATCGCGACAAGGGGCCTCTTTTCACTTTGGAAGAGCGTGTCGCCATGGTTGAGGCCGAAGCGTCGAAGATCGTTCAGGGGACAGGCACAGAGTTGGTCGTGCACCCCTTTGAAAACCTGCTGATCGATTGCGCGCGCGACGTGGATGCCTCTATCATCATCCGTGGTTTGCGCGCTGTGGCGGATTTTGAATACGAGTTTCAGATGGTCGGCATGAACCGTGTTCTCGATGATACGGTTGAGACGGTATTCTTAATGGCCGATGCACATCACCAGGCCATTGCCTCGAAACTCGTAAAAGAGATTGCCCGACTGGGTGGTGACGTCAGCAAATTCGTGACCAACGAGGTCCACCAGGAACTTATGGCGAAACTTGGAAAAAGAGGGCGTTGACCCTGACCCTGGCCTGTTAGCCGCGCGGCAAAAGGGACTACCGCCAGAACTTCAACCATTCGATCAGGTCTAAAAGCTTGCGCGACAGGAAAAGCGTGTTCTCCCAATCATAGCTATAGGCATCAATGGTCAGCGCCGTGATAACTGCAAAGCCAAGTAAAAGTGCAAGCTGATTGGTCATGATGGGCCGGGGTATGCCAAAGCCATTCGCAAGGCGCAATCTCTGTCATGCTGACTGGTTCAGCCTTTGCAGCGCTGTCGATAAATCGCCATACCCGGTGAAGCGGTACTCGAACTCTAACCCCAAACGATCGGCACGTTCTTTCGCCTGTTCCAGCAACTCCGGGTTCTCCGTCTGTGCCTGATAAACGACTTTGGTATAGTTGCCGAAAAGCATATCCCGCAGCTGTGGGTGCCTATCGAGGCCCATGGGCTTCCATACAAACGCATCGAACTGCTTGACCAAAAAGTCCGTTAGGAAAAACGCGGTCAGGTCGTCCTCTCCGCGTGCCGCGAAAGCGTCGTTGCCCTCGAAGAACGAATAGCAGTGCGGGCCCGCAATCATTTCAACGCCAAGTTCCGCACATTTTGCTTCCAACAGGCCACCGGTTCCGCAATCTGCATAGACGACGAACATCTGATCGTATTCGCCGGCGTTCTTACGAACTGTGTCTTCGACGGCTTCGACGATCTTCTCAGGGAAAAGATGATACATGGCCGGAAGGCACTGCAAGACCATATGGTCCCACCCATTCATGTTTCTAATGGCCAGGATTTCGCGTGCGAGGGCCCCGCACGCGATCAATAGTATCTTCCCGAGCTCGGACTCAACCAAGCCTTCTTCTGTCAGAATGTCGTCGCTCAACGTCATGCGGGACCCCCGCGTGAGATCAGCCTGCCGCCAGTTGGTTGTGCTTGCGACCGACCAGCTCTTTTGCCGTTTCAACGGCAACAGCCGCATCACGGCAGTACGCATCTGCGCCGATCGCCTTGCCGAACTCTTCGTTCAAAGGCGCGCCGCCCACCAAGACGATGTAATCGTCGCGAATCCCTTGTTCCACCATCGTGTCGATCACGACCTTCATGTAAGGCATGGTGGTGGTCAAAAGCGCGGACATGCCCAGAATGTCAGGCTCTTCGTTCTCGATCGCTTCGAGATAGTTCTCGACCGGGTTGTTGATTCCAAGGTCAACAACTTCAAAACCGGCGCCTTCCATCATCATGGACACAAGGTTTTTGCCGATATCGTGGATGTCGCCCTTCACCGTTCCGATGACCATCTTACCGACCCGGGGCGCACCCGTTTCGGCCAACAACGGCTTCAGGATGGCCATGCCACCTTTCATCGCGTTGGCAGCCAGCAGAACCTCTGGCACAAAAAGAATGCCGT
>JBCCLK010000081.1:0-4162 GCA_039026935.1 Pseudomonadota bacterium | reverse complement strand
GATGCTGGCGCGCTGCTGCATGCCCCCTGAAAGCTGCCACGGAAATTTGTTGCCAAACCCTTCAAGATCGACGAGCGCCAAGGCCTTTTCAGCGCGCTCTCGTTGGTCAGACTTGGGGTAGCCCATGATCTCAAGCGGCAGCGTGACGTTCGCTTCGATCTTGCGCCAGGGGTAGAGTGCGGGCTGCTGAAACACATAGCCATAGGCCCGGTTGAGCCGCGCGTTTGACGGCGTCGTCCCCTGCACCTCGATCGATCCACCTGTCGGGTGCTCAAGATCGGCGATCACGCGCAAGAGCGTCGTCTTTCCGCAGCCGGAGGGGCCGATGAAGGAAACGAAATCCCCCTTATCGATATCGAGATCGACGTCTGATAGCGCATGCACGGGCCCATCGCCGGTCTCAAAGGTCAGGTTCAGCGATTTTGCAGAAATAACAGGGGGAGCGGACAAGGAAGGAACTCTGCACGAATTGAAGGCGTGCCTACCGTTTGCACAATCCGCGCGCGAAGCTCAAGAGATCAGATGGGCGCTGTGTTTGTGGATCTTGGTCACTTTCTCACAAAAGCGGTTGGTTTGGGCTGGGCCAACCGTTCCAGCGTCCTCAACCTGCGCAACGCCGAACGCGGGCAGACCTTGGAATGCCCAATCGCGCGCGCGCTCTAGCCGCGTTCGCCATCGCCAAGATCGCAGATGGAAAGTTCAGCAATGATGGTCCCATCTGCTTGATACAGCGTTGCGCTCTCAATGGGTGGCGGAGCGAAATCAGCGATGAATTGCTCAAGGTAGGGGATGTCACCGCCGGAGCAGAGGCCTTGGATCGCAAAGGCGTTGCGGCCATCGCTATAGGGCCAGATCGCGCCGTAGGTGCAATGCCACTCAAGCCCAGTGATCGCAGACCCAGAGATTGTGATGCCCCTGCGCTCCAGAGGACGGTCAGTGATGTTGGCGTTGAAATCCGCTTCGCGCATGCATCCGAGCGTGTCCCCCATCACGCCGTCCATGGGCAGGATCGCAGCGGGCGGCAAATGGCCATCAGCGAGGGCGACGGGGGCAGCGAAAAAAGCGGCACAAAGAGTGAGGGCAAACAGGCGCATCGGGCGAACTCCTTAGGCGAAAAACTAAACGTGCCGCCGGCTCAGTTTAATGGAATTGGGGGAGATGGCTAGACACCACAGTTCAGCTGCAAGTCCTATTCGGCGCGAGACTTTACGGCAGTTTAGGCAGACCAGCTTGCTTCAGAATTCGATTGGCTAACCCCCGTCCTTTGAGGCTTCTCGCAATCAAAATTTTCTTACCAGTATCCGGGTGCATCCAGAATTCGTGGGAGCCTTTACCCTGTCGATGAAACACAAAGCCCGCCAGTTTCAGGCGGGCCGTCACTTCATTGTAGAGGCCGTCGACCACGCCAGTTCAGGCGGCGGCGTCCTCGGGCCGCTGCCAAAGGATCGCGGGTATCAGATCAGCAATGCGCTGAGAGCGATAATCCTCAATCGTCAGGTGGTTGGCTACAATGAGTTCGGAAGCCGCATCGCGCATTACGTCTTCAAACTGATCAATGGTTGCGGTCTCGATGTGCAACCCTTCTATGTCAGACTCTGAGAAGTATACTTGGTTCTCAGCGTCCCAGATTGCGCGAACATAAAATGTGCGTTGCATGGTTTCGTCTCCAAAGCTCGCCCAAAAGGGGCCGTTTCTCGCGAGCTAAATCACCATCATTCTGTATGGAGATGAGTGAACGAAGTGTCCACCTCACCTCAAAGTAAGCAGGAGCACCCCTGAACCCCTAAACCCCGCTGGCTGGTATCCCTGTCCGCTCCACCTTCCTTGGGGCCGTGATTTCTTTCCATGTCGAGTAGGCCGCATTCACAGCCTGGAACGGCTCGCGCTTGATGAACTTGCCGTGGCCCTCCTGCGTCTTCACTGCACCGTCCTCAATCGCAACGTGGCCGCGGGTCAGCGTGTAGCGTGGCAGGCCTTTCACGTGCTTACCCTCGAACACGTTGTAGTCGATGGCTGACTGCTGCGCCCCGGCGGTGATGGTCTTCTCTTTATTGGGGTCGAAGACGACGATGTCGGCGTCGGCGCCCTCAAGGATCGCGCCTTTCTTGGGGTACATGTTGAGGATCTTCGCGATGTTGGTTGACGTGACGGCGACGAACTCGTTCATCGTCAGCCGGCCCGTCTCAACGCCGTAGGTCCACAGCATCGGCATGCGATCTTCAAGCCCACCCGTGCCGTTGGGGATGAGGCGAAAATCGCCGACGCCGTTCCGTTTCTGCTCCGTCGTGAAGGCGCAATGGTCCGTCGCCACCACCTGTAGCGAGCCCGCCGCGAGACCAGCCCACAGGCTGTTCTGATGCTTCTTGTCCCGGAATGGCGGCGACATCACGCGGCGGGCGGCATGGTCCCAATCGGGGTGGGCATACTCACTGTCGTCGAGCGTCAGATGCTGGATGAGCGGCTCGCCATACGCACGGATGCCGTTCTGGCGCGCCCGGCGGATCGCCTCATGCGCCTGCTCAGAGGAGGTGTGCACGATGTAGACAGGCACGCCCGCCATATCGGCGATCATGATCGCGCGGTTGGTTGCTTCGCCTTCCACCTCGGCGGGCCGCGAATAGGCATGCGCCTCGGGGCCGTTGTTGCCCTCGGCCATCAGCTTTTCCTGAAGCTGCGCCACCACATCGCCGTTCTCCGCATGCACCAGCGGCAGCGCACCCAAAGCGGCGCAACGCTGAAACGATGAGAACATCTCATCATCATCGACCATCAGCGCGCCCTTATAGGCCATGAAGTGCTTGAAGGTGTTGATGCCCTTGTCTTTGACCACCGTCTCCATCTCGTTCCACACCTGCTCACCCCACCAGGTGATCGCCATGTGGAAGGAATAGTCGCAGTTCGCGCGGGTCGATTTGTTGTCCCAGCGCTCGATAGCTTCGAGCAGGCTCTGTTCCGGGTTGGGCAGACAAAAATCGACCACCATCGTCGTGCCGCCGGAGAGTGCCGCACGGGTGCCGCTCTCGAAATCATCCGACGAATAGGTGCCCATGAACGGCATTTCGAGATGCACATGCGGGTCGATCCCGCCAGGCATGACATAGCAGCCGGTGGCGTCAAGTTCGGTCCCGCCGGAGAGGTTCGGCCCGATCTCAGCGATCTTCCCGTCTTCGATTTTGATGTCGGCCGTGTACGTCAGATCGGCGGTGACGATCGTGCCGTTGCGGATGGTTGTGGTGGTCATGGTGTTCCTCTCGACTGAATTAGAATTGCGATGACCGCTAGCAAACCTCCAACAAAGAAGACGCCAAGCGCGCACCTATACAAATTGATGGATGCAAATTCTGCTTCGTCATTTGCATTGATGTAGTCGTCATTTTTGGCGGCTAGACTAGCGAATAGAGCGGCCTCGGTTTCGAACTTGTCCGCGACTTGGCCAAGTTCTTCAAAACGGTATCCACCGCCATAAAACTGTCGAGGTACCGCCGCGAGCGCGCCGAAAGCTGCGGCAACGAGAAACAACAGCGCGGCCACCAAGAAAAACGGCTCTGCGGAAGAAGCATGAGCGTTGAGCGAGAAGCCACTCGACACAACTGAAAAGCCGGTAATCACAAGCGAACGCTGATCTCTCAAACCAGCAACCGAAAGCTGGACTTCAATCTGGCGCTCTGTTTGCCTATATATCTCTTTGAAAATCGCGTTTTGGTCACTCATGAGGTTGCCATGCCCGCAATGAAAGCGCAGTCCAACTCGAAACAGTCATCTAGGTCGAGTCCACGGACGTCAACGACCGGCACATCAGGCGAAGGTGGCGCTTCATCGCCGAAGCCTTCACCGACGATCATAGCCATTCCTGATTCCAAGCCAGTGATGCGTTGGGAGAAGCCCTGGAGCACTAAAATACCTGCTGGGGACACTAAGCCCGCTACGCAGGGCAAAGGTTAGCAGCCTCACCCCACAATCTCCGCCTTCTCCACGACAGCGTGGAACAGCACATCGGCCCCGGCCCGCGCCCAGTCTTTGGTGATCTCTTCGGCCTCATTGTGCGACAGGCCATCGACGCAAGGGCACATGACCATCGCCGTCGGGTAGAGCCGGTTGATCCAACAAGCATCGTGGCCGGCGCCGGAAACGATGTTCATGTGGGAGTACCCCAGCCTCTCGG
>JBCCLK010000080.1:0-4382 GCA_039026935.1 Pseudomonadota bacterium | reverse complement strand
CCCAGATTCATGCAGACTTTGGGACATAAAGAGCGGCGACAAGATGGACAAAGACCGTTTCCGCCGCGACTTAGGTGGCCTGTTGGAAGCCTACCAAGAGGTGGCACGGCGCCTGGGTGTTCTCAATGAGAACGACCCGGTTCCACTCGGTGGCCCTCGACTCGTCAAAGGCTAAGAGACCATGCCCGATTTCAGTGCCCGGCTCATCGTCACACTCAAAAACGGTGTTCTCGATCCGCAAGGCAAGGCAAGCCTCAGCGCGCTTCATAGCCTTGGGTTCGCAGGCGTTGAGAGCGTGCGCCAAGGGAAGGTCATGGACGTTGAGCTGATCGCTGGCAGTGAGAGCGAAGCCCAATCAGAGCTTAGCGCCATGTGCGAGAAATTGCTTGCCAATACGGTGATTGAAGACTTCGAGATTGAATGGGTGCGCGAACAGGTGCCGGCCTGAACGATGAGTGTGGCCGTCATCATCTTTCCTGGCTCCAATCGCGATCAGGACATGTGCGACGCGGTGCATCACACCACGGGCAAGCCTGCCAAAAGGGTATGGCACGCAGAGACAGATTTGCCGTCTGATACGCAGGCCGTGATCCTGCCCGGCGGCTTTTCGTACGGTGACTATTTGAGATGCGGCGCAATCGCTGCGCGTGCGGCTATCATGCGCGCCGTGGTAAGAGCAGCCGAAGACGGCATGCCGGTCCTAGGCGTCTGCAACGGATTTCAGATTTTAGTAGAAACAGGCATTCTCCCAGGTGCGCTGATGCGCAACGCGAACCTACGCTTTGTTTGCAAGACAGTGGACTTAGCCGTTGAGAGCACGCGTTCTCCATTTCTAAGCGGATTTACCTTGGGCGCTGTTTGGCCCTGCCCGGTGGCTCATGGTGATGGCAACTACATCGCTTCCGATGATCTTGTGAAGCGCTTGGAAGATGGCGATCAGATCGCGGTGCGATATGCTAACGGGACGAACCCCAACGGTTCCGTTGCCGACATTGCAGGCGTCACCAACGTACGTGGCAATGTCGTGGGCATGATGCCCCATCCAGAGAATGTGACTCTGCCGTGTCAGCCTCATCAGACAGGCGCGCATCTTTTTGAAGGTCTGCTGGCGCATGCAGCCTAAGGCTTTGTTTCTAATGGGGATTGCACTCGTCGTGACCAGCTGTGTCAGTATTGACTTGCCAGAAGGCTCGTTCGCAGCTCGAGGCGGTCTAGGTACCACATCAGAACGCATTGCTGATCGCGTAAGGACTTGCTGGTTCCAATCAGATGATGGGGCTTTCGCAGTCTATCGTCAGGAAACGGAGATCACGTCGCTCTCTGGTCAACCACGCATCTTACTGGTCAATCGAGACGAACGTGGCGGCCTCCCCCAACTGGTAATCAATTTGCGATCTTTACCGCGCGTCGGCACAGTCGTTTCTGCCTTTGGTCCACTAACACAAACGCCACTGGTAACGCGTATCAACGGTGATTTAGAACGCTGGGCCCGCGGCAGCCGCGCCTGTCAAGCAAGCGGATAGATCAAGTCCGATGTAGAGCAAGACTGACTTTCAATGTTGAACGAGACACCCCTCAATCCAGCGGTCAACATCACCGATGAGATGATTGCAATGCACGGTCTAACGACTGATGAGTATGCGCATTTCCAACGCCTCATCGGGAACCGAAGGCCGACTTTCACCGAACTTGGTATCGTTTCAGCCATGTGGAACGAGCACTGCTCCTACAAAAGCTCCAAAAAATGGCTGAAAACACTGCCAACTGAAGGCCCACACGTTATTGAAGGCCCGGGGGAAAACGCGGGCGTCGTCGATATCGGCGACGGCGAGGCTGTCGTCTTCAAGATGGAGAGCCACAACCACCCCTCCTACATCGAACCGTATCAAGGCGCAGCGACGGGTGTCGGTGGCATTCTGCGCGATGTCTTCACCATGGGCGCACGCCCTGTGGCCGCGATGAATGCGCTGCGCTTTGGCGAGCCAGACCATCCCAAAACGCGCCATCTTGTCTCCGGCGTCGTTTCCGGCGTTGGCGGTTACGGCAATTCCTTTGGCGTGCCTACGGTCGGTGGAGAAACAGAGTTTCATGCCCGCTACAATGGCAACTGCCTTGTCAATGCGTTTGCTGCTGGCATCGCCAAGACTGACGCCATCTTCACCTCAGAGGCCAAAGGCGTTGGCCTGCCAGTTGTCTATCTTGGTGCCAAGACAGGCCGCGACGGGGTTGGTGGGGCGACCATGGCTTCCGCGGAATTCGACGATTCCATCGAGGATAAACGCCCAACGGTTCAAGTCGGCGATCCGTTTACGGAAAAATGCCTTCTAGAGGCTTGTTTGGAACTGATGCAGACGGGCGCTGTGATTGCAATCCAGGACATGGGCGCAGCAGGGCTTACCTGCTCAGCAGTCGAGATGGGCGCGAAGGGTGATCTGGGCATCAGGCTTGACCTCGACAAGGTGCCAACCCGTGAGCCGAGAATGTCAGCCTATGAGATGATGCTTTCGGAAAGCCAAGAGCGCATGCTGATGGTGCTCGACCCCGCCAAGGCGGCGGAAGCAAAAGCCGTGTTCATCAAATGGGGTCTCGACTTTGCCGAAGTCGGCGAGACCACGGACACACTACGCTTTGAGATATGGCACCAGGGCGCGAAGGTCGCCGACCTGCCCATCAAAGAGTTGGGCGATGAAGCCCCGGAATATGACCGTCCTTGGGTCGCGCCAACGCCCCCTGCCCCGCTGGGTCCCGTGGACCTCTCAGGCGACATCGCAGATGGGCTGCTCGCCCTTCTGGGTTCACCCAACGGAGCGTCGCGACGATGGGTCTATGAACAGTATGACACGCTGGTGCGCGGACAGTCCCTGACGACACCTGGCGGCGACGCCGGCATCGTTCAGGTGGGTGCTGATGGCAAAGCGCTTGCCTTCACCAGCGATGTGACACCGCGCTACGTCGAGGCAGACCCGTTTGAGGGCGCAAAGCAAGCGGTTGCCGAATGCTGGCGGAACCTCACCGCTGTTGGCGCAACCCCGCTGGCTATCACTGACAATCTCAATTTCGGCAATCCGGAACGGCCAGACGTGATGGGCGGATTTGTGGCCGCCATCAACGGTCTCGGTGAAGCCTGCCGAGCACTCGACTTCCCCATCGTGTCCGGCAATGTGTCGCTCTATAACGAGACCAACGGCGTTGGCATTCTGCCCACCCCTGCCATAGCAGGCGTCGGCCTGTTAAATGCTGACCACAAACGCGTTGGGGCTGGCTTTGTTGCCGAGGGTGAAACGCTTCTCCTCATCGGCGCACCATCCGCTTGGGGTACGCATTTGGGCCAATCGACATATTTGCGAGATGTTCTGGGAAGAGAGGAAGGGCCACCACCGCCCGTAGATCTCACGCATGAAAAAGCCACTGGGGACCTTGTCCGCGCCCTTATCCAGGACGGCATCGCTACAGCCGTACATGACCTGTCCGATGGAGGTCTAGCCGTCGCGGTGGCAGAGATGGCGATCGCTTCAGGGATAGGAGCGGCTGTCGAAGTACCCCCCGAGGAAGAAGCAACAGAGGCGTTTTTCGGAGAAGATCAGGGACGTTATCTGATGACAGCGAAAGCCACCGAGACCGACAAAGTACTAGCGATGGCAAAGGCCGCCGGTGTGTCAGCGTTCCTCATCGGCGTGACAGGCGGCGATGAATTGAAACTGGGGATCAGTCGCGCCATATCATTGATTGAAATGCGTAGCGCTCATGAAGGTTGGTTTCCCGCCTTTATGGAACCGCAAGCAGAGACATAGAGCGGAGCACCGACCCAATGCCCATGAACGCCGCTGAGATTGAGAAGATGATCGTTGAGGCGATGCCGGACGCTCAAGTTGACATCCGTGATCTTGCCGGCGACGGTGATCATTACGCTGCCGTTGTTGTCTCTGAAGAATTCCGGGGCAAAAGCCGCGTCCAGCAGCACAAAATGGTCTATGATGCTCTGCAAGGAAAAATGGGCGGAACGCTCCACGCGCTGGCCCTTCAGACATCTGCTCCGTCATAAGACAGCCACAATTAAACTTGCGTGCGCCCAGCTATGATCTAGCATAGGTGCCAAAGAGATATGAGCGCAGGCCATCGGTGCCCCGCTAAGAAAGTGAAGAAAGAATACTGGCCATGACAGACGTAACCGCTTCGATCAACGAGACCGTCACCGGCAGTGATGTGGTACTTTTCATGAAAGGCACCAAGCAGTTCCCACAGTGCGGGTTCTCTGGCCAGGTCGCGCAAGTCCTTGCTTATGTCGGCGTAGACTACACCGATGTAAACGTGCTTGAGGATGATAACCTGCGTGAGGGCATCAAGGAATACTCCAACTGGCCAACCATCCCTCAGCTCTATGT
>JBCCLK010000079.1:0-4451 GCA_039026935.1 Pseudomonadota bacterium | reverse complement strand
TCGAAACGAATCCGCCCTTTGTACATGGTGAACAACCAGTTGAAGAGCTTGGCGCCGGTGGGGATCGAAATCACCATGGTAGCAATGCCGAAGAACGAGTTCACGCTCGCGCCGGCGCCCATGGTGAAGAAGTGGTGCAGCCAAACAATGTAGGCGAGGATCATGATCACGCAGGTCGCGTAGACCATGGATGTGTAGCCAAACAGGCGCTTGTTGCAGAATGTAGCCACCACTTCGGAGTACACACCGAAGATGGGCAGGATGAGGATGTAAACCTCCGGGTGTCCCCAGATCCAAACCAGGTTCACATACATCATCGGGTCGCCGCCAAGGGTGGCATCGAAGAATGTCGTGCCCAGGTACCGATCAAGTGTCAGCAGCGCCAAGGCGGCACTGAGAACCGGGAAGGTCGCGACGATCAGGATGTTCGTGCAAAGCGTCGTCCAGCAAAAGATCGGCATCTTCATCCAGGTCATGCCCGGCGCGCGCATCTTGACGAGCGTCACGATGAGGTTGATCCCCGATAACGTTGTCCCGATGCCAGCGATGTTGAGTGACCACAGGTAGTAATCCATGCCCACGCCCGGACTGAAAGTCAGCCCCGAGAGCGGCGGATAGGCCAGCCAGCCAGTTGCCGCAAACTCGCCCACGAACAGCGAAATCATGATCAGCACAGCGCCAGACACCGTCAACCAGAAGCTGAGGTTGTTCAGGAACGGAAACGCCACGTCCCGCGCGCCGATCTGTAGTGGCATTACGTAGTTCATGAAGCCAGTGACAAAGGGCATCGCCACGAAGAAGATCATGATCACGCCATGCACGGTAAAGACCTGATCGTAGTGATAGGCGGGCAGGAACCCTATATGGCCTGCGGATGCGAGGGCCTGATGCAATCGCATCAAAAGCGCGTCTGAAAAGCCTCGCAGCAGCATGATCACGCCAAGCACCATGTACATGATGCCGATTTTCTTGTGGTCGACAGAGGTGAACCACTCGGTCCATAGGTAACCCCACAGACGGTAATAGGTGATCGCGCCCACCGTGAGACCGGCGAGGATCATCGTGCCTATGAAGGTGCCGAAGATCAGCGGGTCGTAGAACGGAAAGATGTCCCAATTGAGTTTGCCCCAGAACCAATGGACATCCTGAATGCCGTAGGATCCATGGGCTGCGCCAGCGTCAGTAGGGGTTGCTGCTGTGGCCATAGTGCTAGTTCGCCTGACGAGGGAGTTGTTGCGAAAGATCGGTCTGCGGCGGCAGATCCATGGCGGCGAAAATCTCGTCTTCGCGCTCTTTTAGATCAGGCCGCAGAATGGCGATAAAAGCGCCTGGGTCTTCAGCGGAACAGATACCGCGGAACATTTCGCGGTTAAACAGGCCTTCCAATCCCCCGCCGCCCAAAGCATCGACCATCATCATGTCGTCGAGGCACAGATCCTGCTGCCCCGCGCACAGGTTCACAATGCGCCGCCACAGGCCGTCCTGAACCGACCCGTAGTAGGTCACTTTGTGATCAATGCTGGGCTGTTGGAGTTGGTTGTAGGCGGGCTGATCAAGCTCTGCGGCGCGGCCCTGATCGCGCACTTTTTCCACCCAGCCATCAAAGTCATCCTCGCTGAGGCCATGGAAGTCAAAATTCATGTAATTGAAGCCGTTGCCCGAATAGTTGGCAGAGAAGCCTTCGTAGGTGCCGGGCACGTTGATGACGGCATTCAGCTCTGTTTCCATCCCGGCCATTGAGTAAATCATTCCAGCGAGATCAGGCACATAGAACGCGTTCATCACTGTGTCTGATGTCAGTTTGAATTCGATCGGACGATCGACGATCGCGGCTACTTCATTCACCGTTGCGATATTCTGTTCTGGATAGATGAACAGCCATTTCCAATCGAGCGACACGACATGAACCTCAAGTGGTTCAACGCTTTCATCGATGGCCTGCGTTTCTGAGATGCGTCCAAGATCTTTGTAAGGATCCAACCGGTGCGTCGCGACCCAAGTCAAACCGGCCAAGCAAATGATAATCGCAAGCGGAACGGCCCAAATCACGATCTCAAGACTGATTGAGTGATCCCAGTCCGGCGCGTAGGTCGCTTTCTTATTGTCCTCGCGATACTTCATCGCGAAGAACACGGTGAGAGCCATGACCGGCAGAATAACAATCAGCATCAGCACGGTCGCGTAGACGATAAGATCGCCCTTTTGTGCCGCAACATCGCCGTTGGGATTGAGCAGAACCAGGTTGCAGCCAGACAAGAGACCGGCAACAGCGGTAAGAGTTATGAGTTTGCAAATGCTGCGGATCATTTCGATGCGTCTTGCTGTTGGTGCAGGACTGCGTCCCAAGAGGTTGCTAAGCCCTACACCCTTAAATGTGTAGTCGTTATAGGGCAACGTATGCAATCCTGAGTATAATCAAGAATGCTGCACTGCGACAATTTCCCCTTGCTGGCTTCCGTGTGTTTTTATGCTTAGAAGAGAGCACAACCGTGGAGATTTAGATGACGAACACATCGACTGGGCACTCCGACAATGTCACGATCGACGACATCGTCACAACGGTGGTGATGGCGCGGGTCACGGACTTCTTCGGGTTTTTCGTCTACGCGATTGCATCGGCACTGGTGTTTCCGCGGCTCTTTTTCCCAATGTTCGATCCGGTCACGGGAACAGTCGTTTCTTTCGCTGTGTTTTCCTTGGCGTTTTTGGCCAGGCCGTTTGCCAGTTTTGCTGGTCGGTATGTGGAACGCAAAATTGGTCGGGCCGGGAAAATCACCCTTGCGTTGATGATTCTAGGCAGTTCGACCGTCGCGATAGGGCTCCTTCCAAGTTACGACCGCATTGGCATTCTCGCGCCTATCCTGCTCGCTGCACTTCGTTTTGCACAAGGTATCGGCCTTGGCGGGGCATGGGATGGGATCACCTTACAGCTCAAATCCGCCGCGCCTCCCGGCCGAGAGGGGCTCTATGGCATGGTGCCGCAGCTGGGCGGCCCCATCGGGTTTTGCGTCGCAGCATCGCTGTTTTTCGTGCTGACAGGCTTTCTGACAGAGGAAGAGTTTTATACCTACGGCTGGCGGTTTGCGTTTTTCGCCGTCATGGCCGTGAACGTCGTGTCGCTTTTTGCGCGCCTTCGCCTGCTTACGGCCGATTTCGGAGCCGATGAGACCCCACTGCAATCTGCGCCTTTTATGGATATGGTGCGGACGCAATGGCGAACGGTGGCATTGTCGACCTTCTTACCTGTGGCCAGCTATGCGCTCTTTCACATGGTCACGGTTTTCCCGCTCAGCTACACATTGCTTTTTACAGACTATGGCATGGACCGGATCATCTTGTATGAACTCACCGGTGGCGTTCTGGCGTGCGGTGCTGTGGTTCTGTCCGGCGTTTTGGCCGATAGGTACACGAAACGACGCGTCTTGCGTGTCTCCGTCGCGCTGATCGTGCCGCTCTGTTTGACGATCTACACGCTCGATTCCTATCCATGGATCTACATCATCTTTGGCTTCATTGTGCTTGGCCTTGCCTACGGACAATCCAGCTCAATCGTGCCAAAGCGGTTCCCGCTGAAATATCGATATTCGGGTAGCGCCTTGTCGGTGAATCTGTCCTGGATCTTCGGAGCTGCGTTTGCGCCGCTTTGTGGTATGGCGCTGGCCGCCTATGTGGGCCTGTGGGCGTCTGCTCTTTACTTGTTATCAGGTGCACTTGTGACATGGGTCACGCTACGTATCCTGGATCGCCAATTGTACGAAGACGGTGGGCGGCAGGCTGACAACGGGTAGCTGCATGAGTTGGTAAAATCCAACTGATAGATTTTGACTGGGGCGACGGGTATGTATCGCGTCGCCCCTGTCGCACGATTTTTTATGCTTTAGACCAAAGCCAGGACGCGTCAGCCCACGATGAGCTGCTTGAGCTGGAGCGCTTCATGCTCAAGCTCGGTCAAGCGGTAGTTGATGACGTCACCAATTGTCAGCATACCGATCAAGTTACTGCCGTCCTGCACTGGCATGTGGCGGAAGTGGCCAGCCGTCATGCGGCGCAAAACAGAGACCAACGTGTCACCCGGGGCGCATACCTCGACGGATTTGGTCATGATGTCCTCGACCTTTTTGGGCAGCGTCTCGCCAGGGGTGTCGGCCAATTTACGGACAATGTCACGCTCAGACAGAATGCCGATCAGCTCTCCATTGGCATCGCGTACCAGTAGCGCGCCGATTCGTTTGTCGCGCAGTTCCATCACCGCATCCTTCAAAGTGCTTTGCGGGCGAATGGAGAACACGGCGTCCTTTTTGCCGTTCATCAAGTTCGCTACAGTGGCCGTTTCTGTCGCGGAATTGGTCGAAGCAGACTGGCTGTAGGTTTTTTGTTCATCGTCACCGCGTTTTGTCGCTTGGTAGGATGCGGGCATAACTGGCTCCTTGATGGTCTTTCAAGTTTCGGGC
>JBCCLK010000078.1:0-4517 GCA_039026935.1 Pseudomonadota bacterium | reverse complement strand
GGCGGATCGTGCCGCCTCTTCGAGCGGGTTGAGGCACGATGTTGTGTTGCGACCGACGCTGTGAGTTTAAAAGCCACGGCGTTCGGCTGAACAACACGCGCATCGCCCCGATTCTGGGCGCTAGAGCACTTCCATATTAAACCGGGTCATATCCGGTGGCGATAAAGTAGTTGGCGCATTCGTCTGGTTTGAAGACATCGATGAGGTCGCCGACCGTGTCCCAGAGCGCCGGGATGGTCCGCTTGGCCTTGGCTCCGAGTGGAGCCTTGAGTTTTGCAAAGGCGTTTTCGATCGGATTGAAGTCGGGCGAGCATGGCGACAGGAACCGGAGTTCTGCACCGGCCTCCTCGATGGCATCTCGCACACCGGAGGCTTTGTGGGTCGGCAGATTGTCCATGATGACGATGTCACCGGCTAAGAGTGTCGGAACGAGGACCTGCTCAATATAGGCCAGGAACACCGTGCCGTTCATGGCGCCATCATAAACAAAGGGCGCGGTCATACAGGTCAGGCGCAGGGCACCTGTGAAGGTTGTCGTCTTCCAATGACCATGCGGTACGCCCGCCCGGCACCGCTCACCGCCTTGGGCACGCCCACGTAAGCGGGCCATCTTTGTTGAAAGCCCAGTTTCATCGATGAAGACGAGCTTTGAAGGGTCGAGGTCCAACCGCCCATCGAACCAGTCCAGCCGTCGCTTCAGGACGTCGGGTCGGTCCTGATCCAACGCATGGGCGGACTTTTTTTTCGTCCAGACCCGTCCGCGCAGCCAGACATTGAGGCCAATGCGACTGATCATGACATCCACCTCATCATGCAGCCGAGCGACTATCTCGTTAAGCGTGATGTCCTTGGTCTCATCAATCATCGACACGACGAAAGCCTCATGGGCGTCAAGCCGTGAGCCGCGTGGCTGGCCTTGACGACGGGCCGTGCGCTCGCCGGTCTGATCCAAACAATCGCTGTGGCAACACCGATCCCAAACCGAGCCGCAACCGAACGGGCCGACGTTCCGGTGTCCGTTGCATCTAAAACCCGTTCCCGAAGATCGTTCCCATAAGCGCGTGACATCATCACCTCCTCTGTCGGGGACCGTGATTAAAATCCGGCGAGAACGTCACCCTCGATCTGAATCGGCGTTTAATGGAGACGCTCTGGCGGGCTCCATGTCGACGCGTGCGTGCAGCCTGGGCCAGGCGTTCTTAACGATGGCGTAGTCTTGTCGACTCATCGGTGGACGCGCTTTCGTGGCCGCCTGGATGTGGATGCGGTGCAGTGAAATTCCACGAACCGGGCAGTTTGGAGCATTTCAACCCAGGGTTTTGAGGCTTTCCGCGATGGTGTGCTAAAACCACTTAAGCATTTGTAATTTATAATTTATTTTCAAAACCAACTATCGAGTCATCGGTGAATACCCCATTTAGTGCGTCACGCTACTGGAGGTTTCATCATGAAGTTTATTCTCTCAACCCTTCTCACGCTCGCTCTTTCATTCGGTGTCACGCAGACCAGCGCTCAAGATGCCGTTGAGCTTGAAGTGGGGTACATGCCCATTCTCCCGATCTCACAACTCTTCGTCGCACTCGAAGAAGGGTGGTTGGATGATGCAGGGATCGAACCGGACCTCGTCCCGTTCCAGAACGGGCCGGCCATGGTCCAAGCCCTTTTGGCTGGACAGCTGGATGTTGCGTATTTGGGCATTGGCCCCGCCATGGTCGCGCGCGCGCGCGGTGCTGACATCAAGGTTGTTGCGTCCAACATCGTCGAGCAGATCTCTATCGTGGCGCTTGGAGAGCTCGCGCCCTATTTTGAGGGCGATCACGCTACAGCATTTGAGCGGTTTGCCGAAGACCATGGCCGCAAACCGGTCATCACAACCTTCCCGGTTGGATCGGTGCCAGAAACAGTTTTTCAGTTCTGGCTGCGCAATCAGCTGGGGGCTGATCCTTCACAAGTCGACATCGTGTATCAAGGTGCAGCCCAGGTTCAACAGGCGCTCCTCACAGATGCCGTGGATGGCGCGGCCATCCTGGAACCCGTCGTCAGCATTGTTCTTGACCGCCAAGACGGCGCTGCCGTGGTGGCGAGTGGTTCGGAGCTATTCCCCAATCAGCCAGGTGCTGTTTTGGCGGTTCGCGAGGATGCTATCGCACAGCAACCGGAGGCGGTCCGCGCCCTGGTTGAGGCGCACATTCGGGCAACGAATATCCTTTCGGACGACCCCGACCGCGCAACCCCATCGGTGGCAACCTATGTCGGCGGTGGTCGCCTTGATCCCGCCATCGTGACCGCTGCGCTTCGCAGGTCCGAAGGCAGCTTCGTGGCTAACCCCAACGCCATCGTTGATGGTACGCAAGTCATGCACGACTTCCAGGCAGAACTGGGCACGCTAAGGCAACCTGTAAACCTCAGCGAGTTGTTTGATCTGACGATCTACAACAGTGTTGCGGGAATGTAGCGCATTGTTTCAAGCTACCGACACTTCACGGGTCCGAGCAATCTTCTTGGGTTTGCTCGGGCTCGCTGCATTTTTGGCCTTGTGGAAGGCTGCTGAAACCCTGGAGTGGGTCCGGCGAGGCACCATGCCAGATCCGTTCTTAGTGCCATCGGCGGCGCTGGACGAGCTGAGCTCGGGTCGGTTGTTACCGGCCATCAGCTCGAGTCTTATCCACTATGCCTGGGGTCTGGGACTTGGCAGCATCCTCGGCTTTCTCGTGGGTGCGGGCGCTGCGACAAACCAACTTTTTGACGGTCTTCACGCCTGGCTTGCGCGCATTTTGCGGCCGATCCCCCCTTTGGCTTGGGTGGTCTTTGCCATCGCGTGGTTCAAGGTGAGCCATGCAGGCGCGGCGTTCGTGATCGCGATAGGCGTGTTCTGGGTCAACTATTTCGCCACCTATTCTGCAGTTCGCAATGTTGATCCGCGCTTTCACGAGTTGGCGCGGGCCTTCGGCCAAGGGGCCTATGTGAAACTCCACGTTTCAGTGACGCTCCCAGCTGCATCGCCGGGTATTTTTGCCGGTCTTCGCACAGGCGTTGGGCAGGCCTGGATGACACTGATTGCAGCTGAACTTCTGGGTGTTCCAGGAATGGGGCAGGAGATGAACTCCGCTGCCGGCGTTGGAGCTTACGAAGCGGTTGTGGTCTACATGCTTGCCATCTCGGTGGTCTACAGCTGCAGTGATTGGTTGTTCGGGCGTGTTGAAGACAGAGCACTGCGATGGCGTCCGTCTTAAGAGCCCAAGACATCGTCCTGCGGTTTCCAGGATCTGATCGGCCGGTTCTGGATAGGTTTGAATTGAGCGTGCAGCCGGGGGAATTCATCGCAATTGTCGGCGGGTCCGGTGTGGGCAAATCAACGCTGCTGCGCGTCCTTGCCGGCCTTCTTCAGCCACAGGCAGGCCGCATCACCCTTGATGCGGCAGAGAACCGCCGTCGGCGGCGTCGGGCTATTGTCTTCCAAGACGGGCGGCTCATGCCGTGGCGCACGCTGGATGCCAATGTGGCTTTCGGGCTCGAGGGGCTCCAGCTGACCAATACAGAACGAAACGAGCGGATAGATGAGGTTCTGCGTCTGACGGGTTTAGACGATCTCAGGGACCGCTATCCCCACCAGCTTTCCGGCGGCCAAGTACAAAGAACGGGCATCGCACGAGCGCTTGCTGTTCAGCCTGATGTTCTTTTGATGGATGAGCCTTTCAGCGCTGTTGACGCTCTGACACGCGAAAGCTTGCAAGATGAACTCTTGCGGGTGTGGCAACTCAGCGGGAAAGCAGTTGTCTTCGTTACACACGATATCACAGAGGCCGTTTTTCTAGCGGATCGGGTTATCGTGCTGTCAGGTACTCCGGCGTCGATCGCGACCAATAAGCCAATTGAGATAGTGCGCCCGCGTCAGCGCGGAACAGCTGAAATTGCTGAACTCGTGCGTGAGATAGGAAGCGCCCTGTGAGTGGTCGTCGCATAGTGTTGCATGCTCCAACCGCTGCGTCGCTCAGCCGTGCACGGTCAAACGCAGTGAACATCCTGGCCGCTGATCCGACCGCTGCTGTTGAGATTGTTGTGAACGCGCAGGGCGCGCGCGAGGCAATTGAAAACAACGACCGCCGAACCGCGCCTTTAATGCGCTACTGCGCCAACTCTCTCGAGAAGCAGGATTTGGAGGTGCCAAATGACGGCACCATCGTTTCGTCTGCAGTTGTGTACCTGGCCGATAGGCAGGCAGAGGGTTGGGTTTACATTAGAGCCTAGCGATTGGTACCGGCGTTTGTTCTGAGCTACTCCCCGATCGTGGGACAGATTTCGGCGTAAATTAATCTACCAACTGCACCTGCTGGTCGGGTTGGTGTTGGTCCATCGCCTGCCTATACATCACGGCAGGCAAAGTCCCGCCAAGAGCGGTGTGCCAGCGTTTTGTATTTTGGAAGTCCACCCACTTGCGGATACCGGCGCGCGCCTGTGACCCGGTCGCCCAAGCATGCAGGTGGACGCACTCATATTTGAGATTGCGCCACAGACGC
>JBCCLK010000077.1:0-4788 GCA_039026935.1 Pseudomonadota bacterium | reverse complement strand
TCAACGCATGCTCATCGGTCAGCGCGCCCTGAATACGTGGCCAAGGGCACATAAAGGTGCAGACCTGCTCTCGCATCCAACCCGCAAGGAAATAGGTCGCCAGGGTCAGTATCGCTGCAAACCAATAGGCCGAGAGTGGCGCCTCGCCGGTGAACCATCCTTGCGCAACCGTTGGGGCATCATGCCAGTAAAGAATGAAGGCACCGCCAGTCCAAAACGCGATCACGAACCAGATCGTGTGTTTGCCGAGTTTGCGCCAAGCTTTGTTGAGTCCCCATGGCGCTTTATCGAGCCGCATGCGCGCCGCCCGGTCGCCTTCAAAGGCGCGTTCCACCCAGATGTAGAGATCAGTCCAGACTGTTTGCGGACAGGTATACCCGCACCAAACCCGTCCTAACACAGAGGTTACGAGAAACAGTCCCAAGGAGGCGAGGATCAATAGTCCGGCTAAGAAATGAATGTCCTGCGGCCATATCTCGATGAAGAAGAAGTAGAATTTCTCACTCGCAAAATCTGCCAGTACAGCTTGATTGGGAATGCCGTCTCCCCGATCCCAGCGCAGCCATGGGAGCGCATAATAGATCCCCAGTGTAACGGCCATGACCGCCCATTTTACAGTTCTGAATTTGCCGTGCGCCAGCTTTGGATAGATTTGCTGGCGCTTGGCGTACAGATCCTGCGGTGGCGGCCGTGTTGGTCCACCTTGTCCCGAAGAGGGGTGAATGTTGAGCGTCGTTTGTCCCATGGCGCGTTGGCCTATTCGCCCCCGCCCAGAGTGTGGACATAAACGGCTAAAGCTTTGATAGAGGCGTCATCCAGACGATCTTGCCAGGCTGGCATATGCGAGTTCCGGGCGTTGTAGATCGTATTATAGATCGCGTCCTCGGTGCTGCCGTAAAGCCATTCTTGATCGGTTAGGTTTGGCGCGCCTTGCAAGCGATCGCCTTTTGCGTCCACCCCGTGACAGGTTGCGCATTGCTGCTGATAGAGCTCGGTCACGCCATCGGCTAACCCGGCATCAAAGTCCTGCCCAGACACCCGTAAGATGTAATGGGTGAGGCCATCAATTTGTTCGCTCGAAAGCAAACCGTCTCGTCCGAATGACGGCATCAAAGAGAACCGTGTTGCGTCATCGTCATCATGGCGAATGCCGTGTCGCAGCGTGTACTCGATCCCGTCGAGCGTACCGTCCCAGAGCCAGACATCATCAGCCAAGATAGGATATCCGACCGCGCCGCGGCCGCCGGCGCCATGACAGGTGGCGCAATTGTCGCCGAACAGGCTTTCCCCCATGGCGAGCGCAAATTGCTGCAGCTCGCGGTCAGTCTCGATTTCTTCCAACGAGGCTTCGAGCAGGGTGGCAGACTGTTCGACTCGCGCGGTTTTCAGCTCTTGAACAGCTTCTGCGACTAAGTCACGGTCTGAATGGTCTCGTAGGCCCGGTGTGTTGCTGCCCAATCCTGGCAAAGCTGGAATGGCGGGCATGAAAATCATGTAGATCACAGCCCAGACGATCGTGCCGTACCACACGAACAACCACCAGCGAGGCAAAGGATTGTTGAGTTCTTTGATCCCATCCCAAGAGTGTCCCGTTGTTTCGATACCGCTATGGTCGTCAACGTCTTTGATCTCAGTGGCCATTGTCTGGACCTCCATCTTCGAGCGGCATCCGCGCCGCCGCGTCGAACGTTTCTTGATTGCGCGGCAAGAGCGCGTAGGTGAGCGCGCCTAGGAACATCAGCACGAAATAGATGAGGCCGCCGGTTTGAGCGAAACTTGCGAGGAGTTCGTACATGGGGCTTGCCTCCTATCGCCGGTTGCTGAGATCATCAGCTTGGTAGGTTGAGAAATCGACCAGGGTGCCCGTCATCTGCAGGTATGCGACAAGGGCATCCATCTCGGTAATCTCGTCCGGATTGCCATCCCAATCGCGCGCTTCAACGGTGCCTTCGCGGCCTGCTTCAGCTTCATAGAGCCCCATCAGGCTATCATAAAAATCGAAGCCTTTATCGTTCGGGTCAGCCTGGGCGAGGATATGGCCTTTGGCGTTCTCGATCATTTCATCAGTGTAGGGAACACCGACCATGCGCTCGGTCCGAAGCCGGTCTTCAATGTCCTCATACTTCAGCTTCTTATCCATCAAAAAGGCGTAGGGCGGCATGATGCTTTCTGGCACCAGCGCGCGCGGATCCACCAAGTGATCCACCTGCCATTCCGCAGAATATTTGCCGCCAACGCGCGCAAGGTCAGGACCGGTTCTTTTTGACCCCCATTGGAAAGGGTGGTCGTACATGCTTTCTGCCGCAAGGGAGTAATGGCCGTAGCGCTCGACTTCGTCTCTCAGCGGGCGGACCATCTGGCTGTGGCAGACATAACAGCCCTCGCGAATGTAGATATCGCGACCTTTCAGCTCCAGCGGCGTATAGGGGCGCATTCCGTCTACTTTCTCGATGGTGTTGTCCATATACATGAGCGGTGCCATTTGGATGATCCCGCCGATCGACACCACGACAAGGATACCGATGGTGAGGAGCAAAGAATGGCGCTCTAAGACACCGTGATTGTTCATCAGTCCCATGAGGTCAGTCCCTTATTCAGCTGGTGCCAACGCGGTGCGCGGCTCAGGATTCGCGAGAGTGGTATTGGCGGCCGGATCGAGGTCTTTCGCCTCGCCATGCCCGAGAGTGGTGCGGATCAGGTTGTAGGCCATGATCGCAGCGCCGCTGAAGTATAACAGGCCGCCCACCATCCGGATGATGTAGCTGATATGCTTGGCCTCGACGGTCTCAACGAAGCTGTATTCTAGGAAGCCATACTCATTGTAAGCGCGCCACATCAGGCCTTCCATGATCCCCGCGAACCACATGGAGATCATATAGAAAATAATGCCGATCGTGGAGATCCAGAAGTGCCACTCAACCAGAGACTTTGAATAAAGCCCTTGCTTCTTGTAGAGCCATGGTACGAGGCAATAGAGGGCGCCGAAGCTAATGTAGCCAACCCAGCCAAGCGCCCCGGAATGCACGTGGCCAATGCCCCATTCAGTATAGTGGCTGAGCGAGTTCACCGCACGCACCGACATCAGTGGGCCTTCGAACGTCGCCATGCCATAAAAGGCGAGCGAGACGACCATCATCCGAACGACTGGGTCCGTGCGGAGCTTGTCCCAAGCGCCAGACAGCGTCATCACACCATTGATCATACCGCCCCAGCTCGGCATCCACAGCATGATCGAGAAGGTCATTCCGAGCGTCTGTGCCCATTGCGGCAGAGCGGTGTAATGCAAGTGGTGGGGCCCCGCCCAAATGTAGATAAAGATCAGCGACCAGAAGTGCACAATGGAGAGGCGGTAGGAGTAAACCGGCCGGTTTACGCGCTTCGGAATGAAGTAATACATAATCGCGAGGAAGCCGGTTGTTAGGAAGAAGCCGACCGCATTGTGGCCATACCACCACTGCGTCATCGCATCCTGCACCCCGGCAAAAACCTGCACGGATTTGGAGCCAGTCAAGCTCACCGGAATGGAGAGATTGTTGACAATGTGCAGCATCGCAATCGTCACGATGAAGGAGAGATAGAACCAGTTGGCCACGTAGATATGCGGCTCTTTGCGCTTCCAGAGTGTGCCCAGGAAAACGAGCAGATAGACCACCCAAACAAGGGTGAGCCACAAGTCGACATACCATTCCGGCTCGGCATATTCTTTTGACTGGGTAACCCCCATCAAATAGCCGGTTGCGGCCAGCACGATGAAGATCTGATATCCCCAGAAAACAAACCAGGGCCACATTCCGCCCGCCAGCCGGGTCCGACAGGTGCGCTGAACGACATAGAAACTGGTCGCCAGCAAGACATTGCCGCCAAAGGCAAAAATCACCGCACTGGTGTGCAGCGGTCGAAGGCGTCCGAAATTCGTCCAGCCAAGTTCCGGAAAATAGAATACGTTTGGCCAAGTGAGTTGGAGGGCAATGATCACCCCGACCAGCAGCCCCGCGATGCCCCAAAACATCGATGCGGCAACGCCAAACTTAACCAAAGTGTTTTCATACTCGGACTCATCGAATGGGTTCCGATCGACCAATCCGCCCGCCCAGAGCGCAGTCACGATGAGAAAGCCACCCGCTAGGACCAAAAAGGTCAAAGCCTGGTATTCCATAGCCACATCTTTGGCGAAGGCTGCCATTAAGAGCGCAAAAAATAGGAAGATCGCGGTCAAAACCCCGACCCCTAAGATGCTCGTATTGTTCCCTCGTCTGAACGACCCAATCATTTCCGTCATCGCCGACATACACCTCCGATAGTCCCCGAAAGTTGGGGCGGTTCCAGCTCAGCCGATGCATATCTTTCAGCCTTCGGGCGCTGAATAAGGGATATCCCCTATGTGCGATTGGGACGCGATCTCTAGAAATGCATGCAGGAAAGCATGATCGGAAGACCTATGACGACTTTGATGCAAACGCTGTGCGGGCTTTCCATGATTGCGGTTGGCGGCCTGAAGACCTGGCTGCACATGGGCAGCATAAGTGTGCTTTCTTTTCCCACGTGCGCAGGCTCGACCGCAACTCTGCAGATGTCACAGACCGGCTGGTTGGAGCAAACTCATTGCTGGGGCTGCTACGTGCTTGCGGTCGGCCTGGTGATTCTCGGTATTTCAGCCTCGCGTGCGTACAAACAGCGGCGCTCTGTCGCCGTGGGCATGGATTGAACCGTGCCGGACGCCCATTACAAAGGACGGTTGATGACCGATGATCAGCATCCTGTCCTAAGTGACATATCAGGGCGATACGG
>JBCCLK010000076.1:0-4904 GCA_039026935.1 Pseudomonadota bacterium | reverse complement strand
TTACTCTGTCGCTGCCGGTGCGGTACTGAGCAATAAGACTTCGATGTCCGGCGCGATCAGTTCGCGCGATAGGGCTTGATTGAGGCGCGCTTGCAAGGCCATGGGCGACAGCCTCAAGAAGTGCGAGGCGATAGCGGGCACGGGTCGCGAGCACTGGGGAGAACCACGCGATGGTGACCAACATGGATCGGCCGATACGTTCTCCAGCAAGCGATGGCGGCATTGGAACATTGAAAATGGCTGCTTTGTTTTTGCGCAACGTTCCAGTGCCGATGAGTGTTGCCCCATAGTCCGGGGCTTCCCGCATCAGAGCGTCGTTGAGCGTTCCATGTCCGTAATACCGGCAAACTTCTTCTCGCGCTTGGTTGTGGTTGCCATCGAGGCGGATCATTTCCCGTCCGTATCTCGCCAATGCAGCCTCCGGCCACCGAGCTGCGTTGACACTGAGGGCTTTTGAGATCAGCGCTTGATCTCGTGTCGTCAGATCAAACCCATCAAATGGACCATCAGGTGCGGTAAGGGCAGCAGCCGCGAAAAGCGACGCGCGCGACGCCATCGCATTGGCACAGCTTGTTCCCCGTGTACGATAGGTCGAGGGGTTGCCGCGTTGGACAGTTGCGACGTTGAGCCCGGTCCTTTGCGTTTGCGTCACAACGTTCAGTCGAATGTCCTTGGCCGCTGGCGTGGCTCTGACCTCATGCGCGCCAGACAGAGCCAGGAAATCAGGCTTGATTGATCGATACGCACCGAGGCCAATTGCAGAGGACAAAGCCGGTGTGAGGTCGCCCTCCTCATGAACCGGGATGACACCAGCTTGCTGGGGGGCGCGCGGCGCAGTTTCATCCAAAGATGCGGCACCGACTGTCACAATGTTCATGGCTTCGGCCGGTGCCATCAATGTGCGCTTGTGTCTCGCGTTTCGTTGGGCGGCTTCGATGTGGTCGCGTCGGATTTCGGGTGACGCATCCTCAAAGGCGGATACTGTCATATCGGGGATCGTGAGCGCGTCCGGGACGTTGCCCGCCGAGACATGAAACAAGATGCCCTGCTGATCTGCCCACCAATCGAGAAGTCTCGCCAGCGAACTGATCCGACCGGCAAAATGGGACCCTTTAATGCCGACGGAGAAATTCACAAGGTACGCCTCTGGTGCCAGCGGGGTCTCTCCAAGAAAGGCGCGCGCAAGTGCAATATGAACAATATCGACAAACAATCGGTCGTTCGGAGACACGGCCTCGCGTTCTTGGTCGACAAGAATTGGGATGGCGAGGATACGAGCATTCGGAATTGGCGCACCGTCTGCTAAGAGATCGCCCCGCAGCATAAGCGATGCCATTGAGGTTGCATGACGCCGGTGGGCGACTTGTGACAGGCGTACGATGTCGTGCACGTCCTCAATAACAACGCCCCCATCAATTGCCGGATGACCTGCGATCGGAGTTCCGTCGAGCAAGACCGCTTTGATGGGCGCATCTTCATCAAAGGCCGGCAGATCTCCAAACTGAAGTTGAGGGGCGCCATCGCTGACATCGGGAAGTGATTGGCCAACGGTTTGAGGCAAGACGAATTGCAATCCATCAATCGACGCGAGGCCATTTGGTGCAAAGGGGTTTGCCAGCAGCTCGCGCACAGCGGCACTGGGCATCTCGACCAAAACCGCCTCATAGGCAAACCCAACTTCAGATATGGAACTTGTGTCGACAACGCGTCCGCCCAAGGCTTCCACGCGCGCACGGGTGTCGGCCAACCAACGCGCTCTCTGGGCTACATTCGCCGTGGGCCATATCTCAAGTTCAAGCCGGATCGGCGCGCTGTCATCCTCCGAAAGCCGGTAGCTCAATTCTGCTTGGGCCTCTGACGTTAAGCGGTCGCGTGGCCCCCAAACGCGAATGTCAGCGAGCATCCCAAAGAGGTTCCACCAAGGTGCCAGCCCATGTTCGGCTTTCTCGCCTCTCTGGTATGCGTTCCACATCTGTAGGAGTTTGCGCAGATCGGCTTCTGACGGCATGGTGGCGTAGAGTGTGGGTTGGGCGTTCTCGACATAGTCGTCCACGAGTGCCTCGGGGATTTGATAGTCGTCACTGATCGTGTCTTCGATGAGCAACTCGAACCCGATTTTGGCCGCGGCTCTTTGGAAATCAGTTATTGGCAGAATGGCCTCGAACACCAAGGCGCGTTCCGGGGCGATGCCAGCGGGGTCCTGGCGCAAGAGAAAATCCGGGTTCTCGCCGCGAAACGCCTCTTCGAGTCGCGTAAACTTAGCGCCCAACCGGGCACCCTGTCCTTGACGACCAACGCCTTTGGGGCGGTTGCGTTTGTCCTGCCGTGCATTCAGCCGATCTGTTGTGCTTGGGTTAGGCAGTCTGAGGATCGGTCGATCTGTCATCGCCGTTTACACTTCCATGTTGCGACGCCCAGGCCCCAATACGATCCTTGACCAGCGTCCGGAACGTGACGGTGCCCTGCGAAAGGGCACGGCGACGGTGGATATCCATAAAAAAATCATCGGCTTCAGAAATATTCCGAGGGCATATCGCGGCCCTCAGCCGCTTCGCCGTATACCCAAAATTGTCGTCAAACTCCTTCATGCGCATGGCAAAGTAGTCTGTCATTTGATCATCACTGGGTTTTCCAAGTTCCAGCTTGATCTCAAAACGCCGCCATGCGGCCCGATCCAGCAACTCGGGGTGATTGGTGGCACCGACAAGCACGCAATAAGATGGGAGGTCGTCGAGCTGCATCAGAAGCGTTGTGACAACGCGCTTGATCTCACCCGTCTCGTGAGTGTCGCCACGCTCTTTTCCCAAAGCGTCAAACTCGTCAAAAAAGAGCACGCAAGGTTCCGTTCTGACAAAGTCGAACATCCGCCTCAATCGGGTGGCGGTATCCCCAAGGTAGCTTGTGATGATCGCATCGTAGCGCACGGCAAAAAGCGGCATGGCAAGCTCATAGGCCAGGCTTTCTGCCAATGACGTTTTCCCGTTCCCCGGGGGACCGACAAGCAAAAGTCTGTGCCGTGGTTCAAGGCCATGTGCACGAAGCACGTCTGCTCTGTGCTGCTCTTCGATCAACTCGCCACAGGCGGACTGGACCTTCTTCTCCAAAAAAAGCTCAGTGATGGGTCTAGTGGGTTCACGCCGCTGGATGCCACCCGATCCATCGCGCAGGCGCATTGCAGGTTGTGCTGCACGTCCATTTGCGCCTGGCTTCGGCGCAACGGTGAGGGCTTTGGAGATGCGGTCGGCAACACCTGTATGTTTCTTCGACCGCTCGTCTGCGGCGATGGCCTCGGCTGTGACACGGACTGAGTCCGTGTCGCCTGACACGCCAGCTTTCACAAGATCGACTATGAGGTCACTGCGCGCCATAATCACCCCAGGTGGTTCACGAAATTGGTTCTCTACGTGAATCATAAACGGATTGGCGCAAGAGTCACCCGATTTCTTGAATTTTGCACCGATTCCGCCGATTTCGCGCGGGAGAGCTCTACTGATCGTTGGGATGGGAACTTGGAGCACTGTCGTGACAGCGAATGTCCGAAAAGCGGGCTGCGACCGCAGCATATTGTGCGTTCGGTGAACGGCAGATTTGGGCCGAACCTGAGTGAGAGCGGGGCAGAGCAGAAATATGTCAGTTGTGAGCGATACCTGAACTGCGACTCCTATTCCTTTTGAGGGTAGGGGTATCGACTCATTTCTTCCATCATCTTTTCTCTGAAGACCTCAGCGGGTGTGTTCCATCCGAGGCATTTGCGGGGCGTGTTGTTGAGGCGATCACAGATCACCTTCATATCGTGATCTGTGCATCGCCGGATGTCGCGCTTACGCGGGAGCCATCTTCTGAGCCTGCGATTGGTGTTTTCGACCGTGCCTTTCTGCCAGGGTGAGGATGGGTCGCAAAACCAGGTCTGGGTTCCGATCTCGGCTTGCAGGTGCGGCCAGCTGACGAACTCGGTGCCGCGGTCGAAGGTGATCGATTTCCGCGCGAGATGGGGCAGGTCACGTATGGCATCCATAATCTTCCCCATGACGGGCTTCGTGCGCTTGTTCGGGTTCTTCAGCAGCACGGTGAACCGGCTGACGCGTTCGACAAGGGACGTGACGTTTGACTGCCCAAGCTTTTGTTTGAACAGCATCAAATCAGCCTCCCAGTGACCAAATTGGCGACGGTGCGCAACATCATCCGGACGGAACAGGATGCTGACATCACGGTCAAACTTTGGCTTCTGGCGCTTTCTGGCGCGGCGCGGTCTGCGAGCTTTGCGATGCTCGGGCAGATACCACCAGAGCTCCTGGTCCATGCCTTCTTTGGAATAGATGTAGCGATAGATCGTCTCCTGGCAGACCCGCAGCTTCGCACCCTCAAAGATCATCCGGTTGCCGATCTGTTCAGGCGTCCAGCCTTGTTTGATGCGCGCGATCACGGTCTTGCACAGCTCCGGATGCTGGATCAGTTTGCGTTTCTTGGAACGGCGTTGCTGCGTGCGCTGGTGTGCGGCCATGCCGAAGTATCCTGCGTACTTCTTGGGAAAGGCATCATCCGCCCAGAAGTTGCGTTTGATCTCTCTGAAAATCGTCGACTTGTGACGCTTCAACACACGGGCCATCTCAGCGACAGGGACCTTTGCAAGCCACCAGTCTTCGATCCTGCGCCGTTCTTGTAAGCTCAGTTGCGTGTAAACCGTTCCCATGCAATATTCCTCCCATTAGATAACTCATTGTTTTCTAACAGGAGTCGCACTTCAAAGTAGCGCCCACCGTATTACTAATATAAAACTCATAATCAATCTTATGTTAAATAACTGAGTTGATGAACTCGGAAACCAGTTTCAAGTTTACCCTGTCTTTAGTGGCGATCAAATGTGTCTCATGTTTCTGCGGCATCTCTCGGATCGGAATCTCCGT
>JBCCLK010000075.1:0-5054 GCA_039026935.1 Pseudomonadota bacterium | reverse complement strand
GTGGGCACCGCGATGACCATAGTGGCCAGCATGAAGTAACTTTGCTGAGTGAGCGACATGCCAACCGTGTACATGTGGTGCGCCCACACGACGAAGCCAAGCGCGCCAATTGCAATGATCGCCCATACCATCGGCAGATATCCGAACACCGGCTTGCGCGAGAAGGTCGCGATCACGTGGCTGATGATGCCAAAGCCGGGCAGAATGATGATGTAGACCTCCGGGTGACCAAAGAACCATAGGATGTGTTGGTAGAGGATTGGGTCACCGCCGCCTGAAGGATCAAAGAACGTGGTGCCAAAGTTGCGGTCTGTGAGCAGCATGGTAATGGCGCCCGCAAGGACCGGGAGGGCCAGCAGGATAAGCCACGCTGTCACGAAAATAGACCATGAGAACAGCGGCACCTTGAACAACGTCATGCCCGGTGCGCGCATATTGAGGAACGTCGTGATCATGTTGATCGCGCCAAGGATCGACGATGCACCTGATACGTGTACCGCGAAGATCGCCAGATCCATCGACATGCCCGCTTCGGTGGTTGAGAGCGGTGGGTAAAGCACCCAGCCCACGCCGGACCCAAGCTGACCATTCCCGCCAGGAGAGAGCAGGGAAGCAACACCCAAGGATGTGCCTGTCACATAGAGCCAGAAGCTCAGGTTGTTCATGCGGGGGAAGGCCATGTCCGGCGCACCGATCTGCAGCGGCATGAAGTAGTTTCCGAACCCGCCAAAGAGCGCCGGGATCACCACAAAGAACATCATCAGGACACCGTGATAGGTGATCATCACGTTCCATAGGTGCCCATTGGGTGTGCAGGTTGCGTCAGATGCAATAAATCTCGCGCCTTCAAGGCACATGTATTGCACGCCCGGCTCCATCAGCTCCAAGCGCATGTAAACAGTAAACAAAACCGCGATAAAGCCCACGAAGGCTGACACGATCAAATACAGTATTCCGATATCTTTATGATTGGTGGACATGAACCAGCGGGTGAAAAATCCGCGGGTGTCTTCGTGTCCGTGGCCGTGTACGGCTGCGTCTGCCATTGGCTGTCTCCCGTTTGGGCTGTTGGCGCGGGCCGAGCTTAGATGCTTGGTTACGTGACACTTTAGAAGTCATGTACAGACGGAGCAATGCGAGACTGGCGAATTCGGGCTCCTTATTGTCGCACCCTTATTGCCTTTTCGCGCTGGCGCCATCCTGACAAATGTAGGTCGGTTCAGACTTTAACCACCTCATCCATTCCTTTGAAAATGAGAGGAAAAGTTTTCTTCAGCGCCGTGTCTACATCGCCCATTTCCACCGGCAGTCCGAGATCAACCAAGGAGGTGACACCGTGCTCCGCGATGCCGCAGGGCACGATGCCTGAGAAGTGATCCAGATCGGGTTCCACATTGATGGACAGGCCATGAAAGCTCACCCATTTGCGCATTTTGATGCCAATGGCGGCAACCTTGTCTTCCATCACCGCCCCGGTGACCGCACGTGGCTTGTCTTCACGGCGCACCCACATTCCGACCCTGCCGTCGCGGGTCTCGCCTACGATGTTGAACTGGTCTAGTGTCGCGATGAGCCAGCGTTCCAAGTCTTGTACGAACCTGCGTACATCGCGACCGCGCTTTCCCACGTTGAGCATGACGTAGACCACGCGTTGCCCGGGACCATGATAGGTGTACTGCCCGCCTCGCCGCGCTTGAAACACTGGAAACCGGTCTGGATGCAGTAGATCAGCGGGATCTGCCGCGCTTCCGGCTGTATAGATTGGCGGATGTTCGACCAGCCAAATCGCCTCTTCCGCTTCGCCACGTGCAATAGCATCGGCACGGGTCTCCATCTCCCGACAGGCAAAGTCATAAGGCGTCAGGCCCGGTGATGTGATCCAGCTTACCATCTGCCTTTCCAGCGAAAACCCGCGTTGATTCGTATCTAATGCCAAAGAACCTGGCAAACGGTTGCTTGGAAAGAAAAAATGACAACGCTTTTCCCTTGCCCCCATAGCACCGGCCCGTGTTAGGCTGCGAGCAGCATCATCGAATGCTCTTCACCTGGAGGATTAGGAAAAATGCCTTTGAAGAAGCTTACTGCAGTCGTGTTGGCTGCGTCGGTCATAGCCATTCCTGCTGAGACCGTAAAAGCGGATGAATTTGTTGGTGGCCTTGTGGGTGGTTTGATTGGTGGCGCGGTTGGAGCTGGGATTGTAAATCACAACAACCAGCAGCGGCAGCGAACCCAAACCCGCACAAGAACTGTGTATGTAAATCCACAGGCATCGGTACAGCGTGCCGACAACCGTCAGGTTCAGACATCTCTCAATTACTTTGGTTTCCCGGCGGGCGTGGCCGACGGCGTGCTTGGATCGCGCTCGCGTGCGGCGATTTCGGGCTATCAGGTCTACATGGGTTTTCCCGCCACGGGGCGGCTGAACCAATACGAAAGAAACATTCTGCTTGGCGCCTACGGTCGTGCCGTTGCTGGCGGTCAAGACGTGGCCTCCATCATTGCAAAATCTCCTGATGGCGTGCGTGGCGTTTTGAAAGCACAGCGCGATGGCACTGTGACCCCAACCCGCACTGCGGGCTATGCCGGTCTGCCGTTGGAAGTCTCTCAGGCCGTGGATGAGGTGGCCAACAGCTCAGATCCATCTGCCGAACAGCTGTTGCAGCGGTCTGGCTTTATTCAGCTGGCCGAGCTCAACGGGGATGGTAGCACAGACTATATCATCGACACAGGCCTGGCAGGATCGAGCTTTTGGTGCAGCGCCACGGCCTGCAAAACAATGGTGTTCGCGTCCACGCCGGATGGCTATCGGCGCAATGACCTACTCGTACATTCCCCCACACCAGCAAGTTTTGAGTGTGTTGGCGGGAACTGTCAGCTGAAATCGCAACCTCAAACTCAGTTGGCGTCGACACAACCGTCGCAGAACCCGGTGCCTCAGTTCCAGACGCAGGAGCCGGAAACAACAACGGCTGCTCTGCCAGTATTCAACACAGCGCCAAAGCAAAAATCGCTGGCCAGCTTCTGTTCCAAGGTCAATCTGCTGACCAATTCAAACGGCGGCTTTACCACAGTTGCGACAATGTCGGATCCAAGCTTTACGCTCAGTGAGCAATTCTGTGTGGCACGGACCTATTCCATTGCCTCTGGTGAAGAGCTGATGGCCACCGTACAAGGCGCCACGCCACAGCAGATTGAAGCGCAATGCGATCAATTCGGAGGACTGCTGACATCACAGATCGCGGCGCTCGGCAGCAAACCGGCTGACGGGGTGCTCAAGGATGTGCAATCGGTTATTCTGGGATCCGGCATGACGCCAGATCAGCTACGCACAACGTCTCAGATCTGCATGGCAAGCGGCTATAAGACAGACAACATGCAAACCGCTCTTGCTGGCGCCCTACTGCTGACAGCGCTCGGAGATCGCCCTGTGGCTGAGCTTGTCGGTCACCATGTGCAAGGTGGGTTCGGCGCTGCGGAAAGCGACGATCTGGCGATCAATTGGTACCAAACCGCACTTGGCGCGCTCGACAGTGGATCTGCGCCGGTCTTTGCACCCGATCAAGCGGATCGAACCGAGATCTTGCGTCAGGCAACTTTGAAGCTTTCTGGAGAGGACACGGCTTCAACGATTCCGACGTCCGCCTCAACTGGCAAGCTGCCGGTGTTTAGCCTCAGCGAGTAAATTCTCGCCGATACAACCTTTGGAAACGCGGCAAAACTTATGCCGCGTTTCCTTTTTGGGATGTCAAATTCCCTCTTCACAAGCCAAACCCGATTGCGTAGAAGCGCCTCACTTACCAGCCTACGTGCGGTCGTGGCGGAATTGGTAGACGCGCAGCGTTGAGGTCGCTGTGGGGTAACACCCGTGGAAGTTCGAGTCTTCTCGACCGCACCATTTGAACATCCTGCTGCCTCAAGTGCGGCTCGTGCTTTGAATGGAAACGCAAAATCAGGAGTTCTAGCACCCTGATTCCGGCAGTATTAAGGCGGTCTGCAAAAGCCAGTTTTAGCACTAGGCGACGCACTGTGGTCTATTCACTTTCCCATAGTTTCCAAGGGCTTGAGAGAAAACGCAGCGCGAGTTCTAGTTTTTCTTCGAAGGCTGCCTTTGGTTCGGGCTTTTGGCCTTGTTTCTCGACCAGAAGCGCCTTCTGTTTCTCCAGATCGGTGATGCGCTGTTCGAAGCGATTGATGACCGCGTCATTGGTCAGGCTCATCATCTGATCGATTGCCTTGCCAATCTGATGCTCAATCTTGTCAATTTTCTTCTTACGTGCTGCGAGCGCATCAGCGGCCTGCAGACGCCGTGCTTCCCAGACGTGTTTGAACATATCCGTGGCCAGATTGATCAAGCCTTCCATCGGCTGCATGGTCTTCAGAATGTCGCCTACCTCACCTTCGATCTTATCGGGCGGGATAGATTTGCTGTACATTTCACAGCCGCGAGTCTGACATAGGTAGTACGGGTACTTCTTGTATTCCCCCTTGCTCCAGGACGAGCGTAGAGGGGACTTACAGCAGGCACAGGCGACTATGCCACGCAAAGCAAAATCGTCCCGATATTGGCCCGTTTGTGCGCGTAGGCGGCCTTACCACGGCGCGCTTGCACCTTGTCAAAGGTCTCCAGCGACACTAACGGTTCGTGGTTACCTTTGAGCCAATCGATCCCGTAGGCCGGGGAGCTTATGTATCCGGCATAGATTGGGTTGGTAAGGGTCTTCATCACTTTGTGCTGTTTGACCTTGCCGTTCTTGTTTCCCGGGAAGTCAGGGAAACGTCCCATAAAGCGCGCGACGTCGGCTTGGGTTGCAAATCGGCTTGACGCATAACCTTCAAAAGCTTCCTTGATGATATCAGAGTTGGGTGGATCAGGAACGAGAACATTGCCTCTGTCGCGGGTGAATTCGAAGCGCAGGCCAACTGATCCTCCCCCACTGAATTGGTCCGCACCTATGGTTAGGAAACGGAGGATCGAACATGGGAATCGAGCGACACAAGCCGGAAGAGATTGTCACGAAGTTACGGCAGGTTGAGGTGCCTTGCGGCCAATGGAT
>JBCCLK010000074.1:0-5279 GCA_039026935.1 Pseudomonadota bacterium | reverse complement strand
GCGGGTTCTTCGAACACATCTCGCGCGATTTCCCGCACCTCGTGTCACGAACCGGATTTGTCACAGGCGATACGATGGGGCGCGCGTCCCAAGGGTTTCTCAGCGAGGCCAAACGGCCGTACATTGAGAAACCTGTTTCGCCAAAGGAACTGCGCGCTTTCGTGGCCAACATCCTGTCCCAATCGGCGCAACCCTCATGAATTCTGGCGCCACCATCTGTGTCTGCGATGACGAACCTGATGTTCGCGAGATGCTGGAAGAGTATCTGACCAAGCGCGGCTTTGGCGTGGTGCCGGTGAGCAGTGGCGATGGTCTTCGTACGGCCATGGCGGATCAGCAGATCGATCTCATCCTTCTTGATATCAACATGCCCGGTGAGGACGGTCTGACAACGCTGCGCACGCTGCGAACGACAAACCGGGTGCCTGTTGTGATGCTGACAGCCGCGGGCGAGGTGATCGACAAGATCGTGGGCCTTGAGATGGGCGCGGATGACTACCTTAGTAAGCCAGTTGATCTGCGCGAGCTAGAGGCCCGGATCAAGGCTGTCCTCCGACGGCAAACGCCGGCGGCACCCGATGCATCAAGTGGGCCGGTTGAGAAACCAGACACTGCGCCCTTCGGTGATTTCACCCTCGATCTGACGGCGGCCAAACTGCTGGACGCTGACGGACAAGAAGTTGCGCTGACGGCAATGGAATACAGTCTGCTGAGCCTCTTTGCCCGCAACAAGGGCCGGGTATTGAACCGGGATCAGATCCTGGAACAGGCCCATGACCGGTCGTGGGATCCGTTTGATCGCAGCATCGACATTCGCATTTCGAGGCTGAGACGGAAGATTGAGCCGAACGCGCAAAAACCCCAGATCATAAAAACCGTGCGCGGCATCGGCTACATTTATGATCCGGGGTAAGGGATCTTAAGATCCGATTGGTGCCAAAGCGGTCTTGGCCCGCCGCTGACCCAGTCTTCTAATATCGACAGCCTTCACTCTGGCCATGATCTCTGCCGGGTTCGTCTTGCTTTGTGCCACGAAGACGGCCAGCAGGATCAGGGCGGCACCGGGGAAGAAGCCCACACCTGGCTCTTCGCCGAGGATCACCATCGCAAAGAGGATGCTGATCAAAGGCGAGACTGACGTGGCCAAGGAGAGGTCGCCAGACCGCGCGTATTTCAGAGCGAAGAACCAGATCAGCTGCCCTGCCACGATCGCAATGCCCGCATAGAGCCACACCCACTGCCACAACACCGGTGCGAAGATACCGTTGAATTCTTGCGGCCCTTGGAGCGCCGAGATCAGACCGAAATACATGACGGTGCCGGCGGCCGTGCGATAGATGGAGAAGATACCCATCGGCACCTGGCGCAGAGTCCGACGCGCGATCAGTGTCGAGGCCACATAGGAGAGCGTGGCCGCGATCGCGGCAAACTCACCGATGTCAAATACGCATTGCGCATCGCGGACCCGCAGACTGATCATCAAAACCGCCCCAGCAAGGGCAATCAACCCGGCGCCCATGACCCGCCCGTCAATCCGTTCCTTCAGGAACACAAATGCGGCCAAGAGAAAGAGGATCGGTTCGATGCGACTGATCAAAACCACATTGGTGACGTTGCAGTGTTCCAAGGCGAAGAAAAACAGGCCCGGTGTGAGCGCGGAGGAAAAGAAGGCCGAAAGCGTGAGCCATCCGTGCTCTCTCAGGCTGAGCGCGCGCAGCTTTGCGCGGGTCCAGTCTTTGCGAAACAAAGCCCACATCGGCACCAACGAGATCAGCAACCCAAGCAGGAAGAGATTGGAGAACGTGATCGCGTTGCTGCCATCCGCCAAGGGGTTTGCCTCGCCGATGTTCACCAGCCACGTCGCGATAGAGTTTGACGCGGCATAGATCGCCATGCCGACCCACGCGAACGCGATCCCCGCCGTGGTGGGCGTGATCTTAAAAGTGGTGTTACTTGCAAAACGTGTCATCTGAACGGTCCTTGGTGTCTTTCGTAGACAGCACCTAGGGTCGTCAGGTTTCGGTCATGTGTCCGTTTCAGGACGAACATGCTTCATTTGTTTCTGTTCTGTATCAGGGGCACCAAGGGCCATTCGCGTAAGGTGTGCCCAAGCAAGATCACCTATGTCGATGACCTCGGCCTCCCCAATTGATATGGTGTCCCCTTGTTTCTTGAGGAAACGGGGGACCGTGAGACGCAACCAACGCTGGAAAAGAGTTTCCAGAAGCGAATGCAGGTCGTGGGTTGGATGAGACAATGTGTGTCCCGTTTCACGGCAATCACACGGAACGGTGCTGTTGAACAGGCGCCAAGCCAGAGCCGCCAGTATCAAGGGGCAATATCAAAACAATCCGACGGGAGCTTTACACTTCAGAGCACTGTATCCGGAGACGTGCCCAGAGGCGCCCCGGGGTCGCTCACTATAATTCTGATTCTAAGTTCAAATGGCTTAGACCGAGTGGTGCAGGTTATCTCTTTGCGCCACCAATCGATCCAATCGAGACGACTTGATCCGATGCGCGTCGCGTCAGCCGCGCCGTGGTGGCGTCGATTTTGGCCTCTCGTTCCGCCATGGCCGGGGTATCGGGCAGGCCAAAAAACTCGGTGATCTGGCGCCACCGTTGCAACCAATCATGGCGACGACCAACATGTGCGTAGTTCTGCAGACGCATCTCTGTCAGTTTCGCCGGATCCGAAAGTAAGTCAGAGATGACTTTCACAGCTTCGTCGGCATCTTCTGGCAACCGCGACACGACCGTCGGCCAGTCGAAATTTTCAAGGTAGTCTGCGGTGTCGGGCGTATACCCAACTTGCACCGCGCCACCCATCATGCCTTCGATATGGCGTGGGCCCCACCCCATCATCTCCCCGGTTTTTTGATCGGCATGTCCTTTCTTGGCGTAATCGACCATGAAAAGCTTGCTGCGGCGGACCAAGTTGGCGAGATGATCGCGATGGGCATTGTGGTCGGTTGTCACCGGCAGACTGGTGAACGTGTCATAGTGATAGAAACGCCCAGTGTCCCGGGCATGCGCCAAAAGCGCGTCGTGCAGTTCGGGGCGGCGGCGGCCCATGTAGTGGATGTCTATCGGGCGATCAAACTCTCCTCTGTCAGGGAGAAACCGAAGCGCGTCGACGCCGTAGGGAACATGGATCACCGGTTTGCCGGTCACTTCGGCCAAGCGTTCACAGGTTTCCGCAAAGCAACACACAATGAGATCGAACTTCGACAGCGATTTAATCAGGGGTTCGTACTGGTCGATTGTTCTGTGCCACACCTCTTCGACCACGCAAAAAGCCATGTCACACCGACTGCGCCAATCGCCAATCGCATCAACACTCATGAGTTCAACGGGCATCTGCAAGAAACACCCAAAGATATCATAGTGTTTATCAACCTTAGGGCTGCTGGCGCCCGAGGGAAACTTCTCGAAGAGACCTGTCCGCTGTGACAAAAAACGTCGCGTCCGATGCTGCCAGTGTTCAAGCGACTTTAAGCGAGGCGTGAAAACATCCGCTGTCTCCAAGCTTTGGATGACGTCCTCAAACTCGTAGATTGAACAGTTTGCAAATTTATGGCGGTTCTTTCGCTGAGAAACGATGCAAATATTGCGGTCTGTACCTGTGGTCGCGTCACCCATGATCGGCTGTCCTATTTTTCGGCCAAAAGACGGTCCCGGATCGCCATGTCATTGGCGGCCTCAAGGCTCGAGACGTCATTGAGGTTGATGTAGTCCCCGGTCATATCGAAGGCGCTCACCGAGTGACCGTCGCGGATCAGCTCGTCGACAAAATTGACAAACTCTACCGAAGGGCGCCCGCCGTCATAGGCGGCTTCCAGCTTGGAAAACACCTCAGGAGCGACGATAAACGTGGCCATACCAAGAATGTCATTTTGAACGCTCACGGGGTTTTCGGTGAGGCGGAGAATGCGATTGCCATTCCGCTCGACCGAAAAGTTGCGTTTGATCGCGTCCTCGTCGGCACCCGTTTTGACCGCCACGGTGACGGTGTGTTCGGTGTAAGGGCTCTTGGCAATTTCGCTGATATTGGTGTTCAGGTAAAATTCATCCGACAGCATGATACAGCCGTGACGCCCCGCAAGATACGGTTTGGCCATAAGAACCGACCACGCCCAACCCCGATCCAAGTGCTGGTTTTGAACATAGTGGATTTTGACACCGAGTTCCGAGCCATCACCCAAGGTCGATTGAACAGCCTCGGCCATATAGCCGGTGATGAGAACAACCTCGGAAATGCCAAGATCGTTCTTCATGATGTCGATTGTCCGCTCGAGGTTCGAGCGACCGTCGATGGCAAAAAGCCCTTTGTGAATTTCATAGCTATAGGGACGCGCGCGCACGCCGCTCCCCGCTGCTGGAATAATCCCAATCATCCCGTCAGACATGTTGTTCCTTCCCTATTCAAGGGCGCCTGCTTTGCGTAAAACTCTTTAACAATCGCCTCAAAACGATCGATGTCGCCGATCTCGTCGTACTGCATCATGATCCAGTGCGAGAGATCCACATTCATGCATTCAAGCCGTGTGCGGACATCCGGATCTTCGATGGCACGCACATCGGCCACGCCAGCCAGCCCAACCGTCCGACGCGCGACAGAGCACGCGCAAAAGCCCATGGCATCGTCAAAAATCTTCTGCATAAACCGCGTTTTGTATTCCGCGAGATCAGCCGGTTCGAGCATGCCTTCGAAGTAGAGAGCCGCTCCGGATGTGGTGTCCCAAAGTCTCATGAACTCAGCCTCAAAAGCCTTCCAGATCGTGACAGCCTCACTGAGCAACCAGGCTTGGTAGTCTGGACCGCCGGGCCGATGGAAATGCGACGTGTAGGCCATCAGGAAATTGGCGATGATCTTGCCAATGTCGAAGCCGAAGGGGCCGAAAAATGCAAACTCGACGTCGATCACATACGTCTCATTCTGCCCAACCATGAGCGATCCCGTGTGCAAATCGCCATGAAGCAACGCATCCGACTTCGTCATGAACAGCTCTTTGAAATGAAGGATCCGGTTTAGGTATTCAGGGTCGTTCCGGAACACATCGAGCGCATGGGCATTGGTCGGTGGGTTTTTATAGTTCGAAGGGTGATCGACATACGGGAAGGTAAAGATGAACTCTTCCGTGAGTTTGCAAAGTTCATCATTCAGGTTGAAATCCTGCATAAGCCGCCGTCTGGCGATGCTTTCCATGCCCAGCGTCGACGTCTTGAACAGCGTTTCACCCAAGAACGTCCCAATGGATGATCCAAGGCCGGGAAACT
>JBCCLK010000073.1:0-5411 GCA_039026935.1 Pseudomonadota bacterium | reverse complement strand
GGGCACGGCTGCGCCCTCTGAGAAAAATATTTTTCTTCCGTCGAGAGAAACGAATTGCTCAAATTTTTACATATTATATATAATATAGATAATGCTGATACGAATCGAAATCTCATGCCCGAAAGGCAACCTTTTCGCTTTGCGTGCGCGCTTGCTGTGCTGCACTCCGGTCGCCCCGTGGAACATGTCCCTCGACAGGCAGGGGCGCTGACATGGATGCGATCACAGCGCCTCAATTCGAAACGCACTCGCTGAACGACCTGCAAGAAGTCGGCACCGCTGCCTTGATCAACGCGGGCGTTAATCGACCCGCTGCCGAGATACAGGTGAGCGCGCTGCTTGCGGCCGAACTGAAAGGACATGCGTCGCACGGGCTGCTCCGGTTGCCGCGACTTGTCCGGCGCATAAGGCACGGTGTGGCCAATCCAAATTCAACTGGCAAGCATCAGTGGGTTGGGAGATCATTGCTCCAGGTGGATGGTGGTCATGGGCTTGGTCCGGTTGTCGCACAGCATGCCATTGATGCACTGACGGATCGACTGGATGACAATGGGATCGCGCTAGCTGCGATCAGCAAATCAAACCACATCGGCATGCTGGCCTACTACGCCGAACGCATGGCACGAAACGGGCAGATTGCCATCATTCTGTCCACCAGCGAGGCGTTGGTGCATCCTTATGGCGGTCGGTATGCGATGCTGGGCACCAACCCCATTGCCATCGGCGTGCCGGCGGGCGAGCGGCCTTTCGTCTTGGATATGGCCACGTCCAAAGTGTCCATGGGTAAGATTCACCACTACTCAGACACAGGCCAAACGCTGGACGTGGGCTGGGCGCTGGACGGTGACGGCAATCCAACAACTGATGCGACGGCAGCCAAGGCTGGGGCGATTGCACCTTTTGGCGGTCCGAAAGGGTACGCATTAGGCTTGGCATTCGAGGTTCTGGTTGGCGCGTTGACGCAGAGTGCTTTGGGAACAGATGTGGTTGGCACCCTCGATTCAGACAAGATTTGCAACAAAGGCGATCTGATTTTCGCGATCAAGCCGCACTCCGGTGCCGCGAGCGCATCTATTGAAAGATACCTCGACGCTGTCCGTTCGACACCTGCCATTGAGCCTGGCGACAAAGTCTCTGTTCCCGGAGATCGCAGTGCGGCGAGAGAGGCTGAAATTCTTGAAAATGGCATCACCCTACCCGCTCAGCTTGCGGCGGAACTACGCGCTTTGAGCGATTGAAAGGACGACCGGTCATGTCATCTTTGGGAGTTCTTAGATCACCAGAAACCGTGTTGTTCGCAGAAGGCGCACTTAACGTGTTGCCGGAGCAGATCGAAAAGTTTGGCTCCAAGGTTTTGGTTTGCACAGACGCAGTTGTGGCGGACTTCCCGGCGGTCCTTGAGATCTTGAGTGCGATGAGAGCGAAAGACATAGAGGTGGCGGTCTATTCCGAAACCACGCCAGAACTTCCAATATCCTGCGTCCATGATTGCATCGAGAAACAGTCTGATTTCACGCCTGATGTTGTCGTTGGCCTAGGCGGTGGCAGTTCGATTGATCTTGCAAAGCTTGTGGCCCTGGCCCTTCGACACGGGCGCGAGCTGTCCAATTTTTACGGTGAGAACCTGGTTCCCGGGCCAACTGTGCCCATCATCGCGGTCCCGACGACGGCAGGAACAGGGTCCGAGGCTACGCCCGTCGCCGTACTTGATGATCAGGGGCGCGAGTTAAAGGTCGGCATTTCGAGCCGTTATCTCATTCCGCGCGTGGCTTTAGTTGATCCGTCCTTGACGCTCAGCTGCCCGGCCGTGTTGACGGCGGCGTCCGGTGCGGATGCCATGACCCACGCGATTGAGGCTTTCACCGCGATCAAGCGAGACCCGGACCCAGGTTTGGAAACCTCCGGTGTCTTCGTCGGCAAAAACGACTTGAGCGATATGTTCGCGCTGGAAGCGGTGGGGCTCATCTCCCGCAATCTGGAAACGGCGGTTTTCGAGGGCGCGAACCCAGACGCGCGCAACGCGATGGCAAAGGGCTCCCTCTTGGCGGGGCTGTCGTTCGGTTCCGCCGGAACGGCCGCGGCCCATGCGATCCAGTATCCAATCGGTGCGCAAACCAAGACGCCGCACGGGTTGGGCGTGGCAGCCCTGATGCCGTATGTGATGGCGTTCAACCGGTCCCATTGCACGACCGAATACGCCGTTTTGGCCCAAGTGATGGGCGCGGGTGGTGGCAGCTCTGAGACCTTGGCGGACCAAGCGGTTGAGATGGTTGCTGGTCTTTTCGCAAATGTGGGAATTCCCAAAACCCTGCCGGAGCTTGGCGTCACGGCCGATCAGCTTGAATGGATCATCGATAGATCGCTGTTACCCGCGCGGCTCGTGAACAATAACCCGCGCCCGCTTGATCGCGACGGGATCAAGGAAATCGTGACCAATGCCATGTCGGGCACGCTCACCATTAGACGCAAGGAAACCGCATGAACAAGCACATGACGAACCGTTTTGAGTACAACCTTTTCATCGGTGGTGAATGGTGTACCTCCGGTCAGCCGCGCATTGAGGTGCTGAACCCCGCGGATGGGTCTGTTGTTGGATCGGTTGCCAATGCCGGTACCGAAGAAGCGCTGGCTGCAGTAAGGGCCGCCAATGATGCGGGTCCGGCCTGGGCCGCTACACCACCGCGCGAGCGTTCGGTCATTTTGCAGAGGTGTTTCGAGCTTATGCAATCTGAAGCGGAAGATCTGGCGCGCCTCATCACTTTGGAGAACGGCAAATCGCTGACCGATGCGCGCGGAGAGGTGGCTTATGCCGCTGAGTTCTTCCGCTGGTTCGCTGAAGAAGCGGTGCGCATCCGGGGTGAGATGAATGTGGCGCCGTCTGGTGCCAATCGCATGATCATTCACCATCAACCCGTGTGTGTCGCTCTCCTCATAACGCCTTGGAACTTTCCGGCTGCCATGGCCACGCGAAAGATGGGACCTGCGCTCGCTGCCGGCTGTACCGTTGTGCTCAAACCCGCCACAGAAACACCGCTCACCGCCTACGCGGTGGCCGACATCATGGATCGCGCCGGTGTGCCAAAGGGCATTGTCAATGTGATCACGCCCAAAAAACCTTCGGGTGTCATGAGCACGCTGATGAACCACCCCAAAGTGCGCAAGGTCTCTTTTACTGGGTCAACGCAGGTCGGTCGTATCTTGTTGTCGCAGGCGGCACAGCACGTGTTGAAATGTTCCATGGAGTTGGGCGGCAACGCCCCGTTCCTGGTGTTCGAGGACGCAGATCTAGAAGCTGCGGTCGATGGTGCGATGATCGCCAAGATGCGCAACGGCGGCGAGGCCTGCACAGCGGCCAACCGCTTTTTGGTGCAGGAAAGCGTGGCCGACAAATTTACGGAAATGCTGGCCGAGAAGATGGCCGCGCTCAAGGTCGGCAATGGTCTGGACGACGGCGTGCAATGCGGGCCGATGATCAACGAAACCGCCATAGAAGACATTCAGGCTTTGGTCGACGATGCCGTGGGAGAGGGTGCCCGTGTCGTCACAGGGGGGCAAGCAATGGATGGAGACGGGCACTTCTTTGCGCCCACGGTTCTGGCGGATGTGCCGGAATCTGCGCGTTTGTTGCTTGAAGAGATCTTTGGACCCGTCGCGCCGATTGTCACGTTCAAGACAGAGGAGGAGGCGATCCAGATGGCCAACGACACCGAATACGGCCTTGTCTCATACCTCTACACCACCGATCTGGCACGTGGATTGCGGGTGAGTGAGGCACTTGATGCAGGGATGATTGCGCTCAATCGCGGATTGGTGTCGGACCCCGCCGCGCCCTTTGGCGGCACGAAACAAAGCGGGCTTGGTCGAGAGGGTTCTCACTACGGCATGCACGAATTTATGGAAGTCAAATACATCGCGACGGACTGGTGACGGTGCCGGAACGGGCCGTGCTTCGTCCAAATCAGGAGGATAAATCGTGAAAGATCTGATGCAAACGCTCACAATGAGCCAGTCTGGCATGGAAGAGGTTCAATCCATACTGGGAAGCCCGGACAATCCGTTGCTGCAACCGTTTATGGACGTGGTGGCGAAATACGGCACGCCGGAAGAGGTCAACGCCAAAGCCGCGGCCTCGCGTGATCTGGGAAACCTTAAGGCCCGTCTGAAGGACATGGGTTCGCCCTATCTGGCAGATCTTGAATGGCTGGAGGCGCAGATTGCCGGTGGGGCCTTCATCTCGATGAAAGATTACGCAGCGAAGCAGGGCGCGAGCGACGCTGCTCCGACCGGGACGGAAGTCACGCTTGAGATCAGCGCTTGTCAGTATTTCTCTTGGCTGATCGCACAGGCGAAACGCTGCATTTCCGAAGGCGAGCTGATGCCCGGCCGCATCATCCGCGTGCGCAACATGGCGGAGTCGGAGAGCGATCAAGGCGACTTGCTGGCCTTGAATGCGGCGGCGCAAATCCTCGGTTCCACGGTGGTTGAGACGCTCAACACCAATGGCGTGGATGGCTCCAACGTGCATTTGGGCGGCCCGGAGACCCTGGCAGGCTACTTTGGCGGCATCGGCATGCCCAATGACTATCCGCTCAAGTGGCTCGATGAATACCTACACTACTACACCGAGTGCGGCACCATTCAAGCGCTCAATATCAGCCCCGGGCAGCTGATGATTGGCTACATGCTCAACCTGCTCGGCGTCGACAACGAGTTCAAAGTCTCGGTGTTCTACGCCGGTCACGACAGCGCCCACGGCGTCTTTTACACGCTCGCCATGGCGAAGATGATGCAGCGCAGTGACGGGCGTTCGCCTTTGAAAGGGCTGAACCTGAGCAACTCTGTGAACGCGCAAACGATCCTGGATATTGCGGCAATCCGCGACCAGCTTGGCATGCGTGATAGCGTGCGGATCGAGCATCACATTACCGAGGCCTACAAGAGCATCGTGCGCCAGCCCTATAACCGCCGCGATGACTTGCTTGAGGTGGCGCGTTCAGTCACAAACATCGCTGCCAAACACGAAGGTGGGGAGCCGGATACAGAGGCAACGCGTGACCATCCTTCCGACATTTTTGACTATTTCGTCAGCAAGGAAGAGATGGAGAAATCCGGCATGATGGCGCAGGCGGAGACTAACTACATGGACAAACACGCTGCCATGCAAAACACAGCGCAAGCTTTGGCAAAAGCTGGCGTAGGCCTCATCGGGGCGGCAAATCTTCACCAATGACGCGACCAGTCATTTAAGTGACGATCAGCGCGGCCGGATCCTCCCCCGGCCGCGATTTTTTGCTGGTGCCGGGTGTCTCTTTGCGCCGCAGCGCCGTCGTGGCAATAACACCGATTTCTCAGAATTTTGAGACAAGTCGCCCCCTGATTTCCGCAGAGTTCGTCGCTTGCGCCAATATTAT
>JBCCLK010000072.1:0-5434 GCA_039026935.1 Pseudomonadota bacterium | reverse complement strand
TTGCTTTTGTGGTTGTGGTGGTTGTTGGTGCCTTTGTGGTGGTTGTTGTTGCTTTTGTGGTTGTGGTGGTTGTTGGTGCCTTTGTGGTTGTGGTAGTTGTTGGTGCCTTTGTGGTTGTGGTGGTTGTTGGTGCCTTTGTGGTTGTGGTGGTTGTGGGTGCCTTCGTGGTTGTGATGGTTGTGGGTGCCTTTGTCGTAGTGGTGGCTGTAGGCGCTTTTGTAGTAGTGGTGGTTGTCGGTGCCTTTGTTGTTGTTATTGTTGCTGTTGTAGTTGGAGGAATCGTTGACGTAGTGGAAGCCACAGTATCCAGAGCTGAGGGATCGACATTCACGATGATTGAGTTGCAGTCCACCCAATAAGTTTTGAAGTCCTGCACTACTGTATACCTGAAATGAAACAAAAGTATCCGACATCAGAACGGCAGATTGTGGCAGATGGATGAGCAATATCAGTGAGAGCGGCGAAGAGCCGTGGGCCCATCATCGTGATATCAGCACCTGATCTTTTACAAATCACTTCCAGCTGAATTAGCCCGCAGAGAAGTTGAGATTAGGGTAATCTTGCCTTTCAGCACTGGTGACAGACAACGCTAAACCGAAGCTTAACGTATTACACACACCTCAAACTCTCGCTGAAAGGGCCAGCGATCACTCTCATTGCACACATCATCCTTACCGGAATATAACCTCTGTCTTCGGGTCAAGGTCAGCTGGTGCTCGCCAATTGAAAAGTACGAATGTCTTTTCTTTGCCATCGAAGTGAGTGAGAGATGTACCGCCACAAGCCAATCCAACTTGAGCCGAGCTATCATGGCCGACAATGTTGGGAGACATCTCACCAATCAGCGATCCGTTAGGGTGCTGTACGGAGAACAGGAATCCCTTGAACGGCAGGTCTCCTACTCCGTACAGAATGACTAAAACGGCATGGGTCAAGGTCAAAGGTCAAGGTAAACAGTGGACATCGGAATGCCGATGATGGTCATAACAATGAAAATAAAGATGATAATAGTACTGTTAGAAATGATAGTGAAAATGGAAGCAACAACAATGGTAGTGAAGTGTAAACCCTGCTTGACAAGCTGCATAGCACCAATTACAGCTGGAGCTAGGTGCCTTGTCCAACCAGATCATCGGCATCGGCTTTGACAGAGCCGTCATTGCCGAGCTCCAACCGCCATTCACGATCCTGCGTGTTGCCGCTGTCATAGCGGAAATGCTCTGTCATCACGCCCTTGTTGCCATCCCAGGAGGCATCAAAATCCGCGTCAAACCGCGATGTCACGCGGCCCAGGGGGCCATAGATCACGCCTTCACACTTGATGGGCCCGTTGAGATGCTGACGCAGATCCATCACCGGCGTGCCAGCCTCGTAATGTTCAGCGCGTTGCGACGAGAAGCCGATGTACCGCTGCCCGATCAAAACCCCTGTCAGCGCCACAACAACGCCCATGAGGAACCAAATTAAAGAAGTCATCCCGTGTTACTCCTTCTCTTCAAAGTTAATGGAAACCAGCAATCCAATTGCCAGCAGTTTCAGCACGCATGGCAGCGCACCGTAGAGCAGACTAAGCAGGCGGAGCGCGTCTTCCGTGTTCTCCTGACCAGCCTGAAACCCGCCTGATTCCAGCAGCGGCAACAACGTGACCGCGGCCAGAGCCAGCGTGAATTTTGAAACAAAGGACCAAAGGCCAAAGCCTTCGGACGCGCCGGGCGAAACCATTTCCAGACGCCGCGCAAAAAGCGCAGGAAGCAGCGTCATATCCGCCCCAAGTGCCGCGCCGGAGGCAAGGCAAATCAGCCCGAACGCCCATGTGTCGCCTGGACCCAAGGTGACAGCAAAACCAAAGGCCGCGATTGCCAAGACCATGGCCACCAGCAGAACTTTGCGTTCGCCCACGCGCTCAGCGAGACGCGACCACAAGGGAGCGGCAAGCGCAGCCGACAAGAAAAACAGCAGCAAAAACGGCCCTTCCCACCCGGGCGCATCCAATTTGCTTTCCACAAAGAACAAAAACAGGGTTGAGCTCACCGCAACCGGGGCTGCGTTGAAGAGCGCCACCATCAAAAGCCGCCGCGCAACGGGGTCTGACAGAACGCCCTTGAACCCGCTGCTGCTCTCAATCGCCGTCCCAACCCATTCCCGGCGCATCGCCCAGAGAGCCACCACCGTCAAAATGGCAAATGCAAAGGCAAAGCCGCCATATCCACCCATGGCAATCGGGGCCACAGAGGCCGCGCAGATCCCTAAGAGCGCGCCTGTTTCGCGCCAACGGGCGAGCTTGATATGCCCTTGCCCGTCAATCCGTTGGGCCGAAGAAACACCTTCTGCGTAAAAACAAATCGTCAAATAGGAAAACGACGAAAACACCAGCGTCAGCATCACCGCGAACCACAAAAGAGGCGCCGTGGCAGGCTGCACGGAGAACAGGCCCAACATCGCGGCCGCCATGGTCAGCGCCGCGATACACACAGATATCCCACGCTTGTTGCGCCATACACTCGCCAACTTGCCCAGGACCGGGTCCTGTACGAAATCGAGCAAGCGCAGCCCAAACAGCACTGTGCCAAGCGCCGCCAACGACACGCCATATTCATCGACGTAGAACTTCGGCGCGTGAATATAGAGGGGCAGACCGGCCGCCGCGATCATCGCGGCGAAAATGGCAAAGGCTGGAAGGGTCGGGGCGCGGGTCATCTACTGACCTCGTGCACCGGCGGCTCGGGTCGGCTTTTGAATCGCGCGCCTTTGAACCAAAGCTTCAGGGCCTGCCAATGGATCAATGCCAGCACCCGGCGCGATCCAAAGGGGCGGCGCAAACATGCACGTACAAGGCCCGCATTGGTCAATGTCTTCCGGGGGCCGACCAAGGTGGCCGTCAGCCCGCCATTGCCGCCTGTGAAATCAATCCAGATTCCGATCCGATCGGGGCGCAGATCAAAGCGGAACTCATAGCCGCCCTCAATCTTCTGAAACGGCGACACATGGAAAATCTTCTTCGCTGTCAGAACGTCTTTGGGCCCGATTGGCGCATGATCTTCCCTGAAGCACAGGTAAGAGTGCCGATCGCCATAGGTGTTCGTCACTTCCGAGATCACCACCGGCACATCGCCTTGGGCGTCGCGGCAAATCCAGAAGGCCACCGGATTGAACACGTGTCCCATGATCCGCGGCTGCGCCAAAAGCTCGATCCGCGCCGGCGCCTCAAACCCATGCGTTTCCAGCACCTCGCGCACCCAAGCTGGCCCGCGGCCAAGCTTTGGCTGTCCTCCGTGATCACTGTCCCAAAGGGATGCGAGGCCCGCCCGATTGCGCCCGAAAAGCCAGGGCATCTCAAGGTTTTCCTCGGCATCAAGCATAAGGTAGTCAATGGAATAGCGAAACGCATTCTCCACCGCACCTTTGCGCCCGTGCCATGTGTGGCCTTCGATATGATCAATCGTCTTCATAAACGCTTACTCAGCCGCAATCGCGACCGCTTCGCGCGCCTGAATGGCCTCAGCCACTTCAATGCCCGTCGTCAGCCCGTCTTCATGGAAGCCATCCCGCAGCCAGGCACCACAGAACCACGTATTGCGCGTCCCATTCATGGCGTGCACCCCTTTTTGGGCGTCCAGAGCGGCCAGATCATAAACCGGGTGATGCAATGTCACCTGATCGTAAATGAGCTCTTCCCGGATTTCGCGGTTGGAGTTCAGCGTCACAAAATGCGGGTCATCTTTCGGGATAGGCTGCAGGCTGTTCATCCAATAGGTCAGGTCAATCTGACCATCGCGCTTGGCCGGGGCTTCAATATAGTTCCAGGAGGACCAAACAGCCTCGCGTTTCGGCATCACGGATCTGTCGGAATGCAACACCACCTCGTTTGGTTGGTACTTCACCGCGCTAAGCAGGCGTTTTTCCTCATCAGACGGATCAAACAACAAATCCAGGCTGATATCCGAATGCGTCGCGAAGATAACCTCGTCAAAGTCCTGCCAATCCACGCCGCGCGTCTTGATCTGCACGCCCAGACCATCGCGCTTCACAGCTTCCACAGGGCAACCCAGGCGCATGCTCACACCCGCGCGGCGCAGTGCCGTCGCCATCTTGTCGACATAGGTCACAGAGCCACCAACGACCGTATACCACTGATGCTGCCCGTCATAGGACATGAGGCCGTGGTTCTTCAGGAAACGCACCATTGCATGGGCCGGAAACTCCGCCACCTGACGGGTTGGCGTTGACCAAATCGCGCCGGTCAGCGGCAATAGATAATAGTCCCGAAACCACCGGCCCATGCCAAGCTTGACCAGAAACTCGCCGATCGTCAGTTCTGGGTGGTCCTCAACCAGGGCCTGTGCATTTGCATTGAACCGAAAGATGTCGCGCAGCATGTTCAAGTGCATCGGGTTCAGCAGATTTTTCTTCTGCGCAAAGAAAGCCGAGGCACCTTGCAACCCGTATTCCAAAGATCCCCCGCGCAAAGAGGCGCCAAACGTCATAGAGCTTTTGGTGACTGGCACCTCAAGCTCACAAAAAATCCGCGTCAGATTAGGGTAGTTGGCATAATTGAACACGATAAAGCCCGTATCCACTGGCTGATCACCGTTTTTGCCGGCAACTATGGTCCGCGCATGGCCACCCAGTCGCGCCTCAGCTTCAATAAGCGTCACGTCATGGGTGGGTGCCAGCGTGTAGGCTGCGCCCATTCCTGTGATGCCTGATCCAATGATCGCGACCTTTTTGCGCCGGGAAGAGGCATTCTCAAATGGCATGTGTTTCTTATCCGTCTGTCTTTTTGTGTTGAGCTGTATACGGACGGACCAAGCAATCGGATTTGAAAGAAAAAAATTGGTTTTGAACTGATCCAATTTGATCTTCGGAACGTAAACTCCCCATGTACAGCGAAACCGCATCGCTCAATTCGACGCCTGGCTCGCCACCACCACAGGGGCGTGCTAGGCGTGTTGGTAGAATTGAACGGAAGGCGGAATCGGCTGCAGTGACGGTTGGAACGAGAACATCTACGTCTGAAGACGCGGCGTTGCGTTGGGCAAACTGTATCTGCCGGATACGCGATGATCAAAACAAAGAGGCATTTGCAGAGCTCTTCCACCATTTTGCACCGCGCGTGAAGGCGTTCCTTATGCGGTCCGGCGCAGACGTCACGATGGCCGAGGAATGTGCGCAAGAAGTTATGGCCGCCGTTTGGCAGAAGGCACATCTCTATGATCCGTCGCGCGCAAGTGCGGCAACATGGATCTTTACGATCGCGCGGAACCGCAAAATTGATGCGATGCGCAAGATAAGACGGCCCGAGCCCGAGGATCTTCCTTGGGGGCCGGAACAAGAACCAGACCAGGCAGACACCCTGGCGCTGCAACAGGAAACAAAAGCTTTGGAAGAGGCGATGGCGTCGCTTCCGGACAAACAGAGAGAGTTGATTGAAAAG
>JBCCLK010000071.1:0-5501 GCA_039026935.1 Pseudomonadota bacterium | reverse complement strand
CGGAATAGCTACGAGCCCGAATATAACTGCCACTGCTCCAGCATCTTGCGCGGCAAAACTACAAAGGCGCTTCTTTGTCAAAGCGAGAACAGACATGATACACACTCCGGATACGATAAGGCCTGAGTGTGAAGGTCGAACGTTAAAAGAGTGGGTGCCCGATGGGGCCAAAAAAGCGCGTTTCAGTTCATGCTTTTTTAATCAGAACAACGGCGGCTCGCTCGTCACTGTAAGCATAGCTGGCGGGCTGCGATCGACGGTTATCGTAAACTGCCGATGTATAAAATGTATGCCTTTAGCTGAAGCACTTGCTGTGCGAACGACGCACGCTGCAACTCCGAATACGATGTAGGGTGCCAGTCGGCAGGTGGCAAGTCGCTCGCATTTTCAGACGTCTAGCTGTCGCTGTTGTCAATTGCCCAGATGATGGTGACGGTTGAGGTGATCTCTTGTTCGCCAGAAGCAACAGGCACGCTTTGGGTTTCTGCCGCCAAGGTCGCCCGCGCCATGACAGGTTGTGGCGTCTGTCGGCGCGGTGCTTGCGTTGAGATTGAGATGACCCTGCCAAGCTCGACGCCGGCAGCTTCGGTTAAAAGCCTTGCCTGCGCCAATGCATCCGATACGGCGGCCTGCCGTGCTTCAGCGACCAGCTGTGCCGGTTGGTCGACCGCGAACGTCAAGCCGTCCATTTCGTTTACACCGGAGGTGATCAGCCGATCCAAAATTTCGCCAAGGCCTGTCAGGTCGCGCACCCGAATCGTTAGGCGATTGGACACCGTGTAGCCATCGATGCGTGGAGGTCGGCGCTCGCCATCAACGCTGTCAAAGAATGTGAACTGCGGCTGAACAGAGAGGTTTGACGTTCGAAGATCCCGTTCCTCTACGCCCAGGTCCAGAAGGGCGGCGAACGCGTCGCTCATTACCTTGTTGTTGGCATCCAAGGCTGCGCGCGCCGTTTCGCTTTGCGTCGTAACGCCAGTTCTTACAACAGCAATGTCAGGCTCAGCGTTCACCGTTCCTCTGCCCGTGATGGATAGCGTTGCCTCGCGTATAGGTTCGAACGTTGGCTCGATACTCGTTTCTTGTGCTACGGCAGTTTTAATGATGGCGATGACACTCAAGGTCAGCGCAATGACACTAAGGATGATGAGACGGCGAGACGACGCAAAAGACATGCATGGGAACCTGGAATCATGAACCATTGCGCAAGTGTACCGCGCTGTGATTGGGGCGCCAATGAGGCCGTGAAGCGACTTATGCGCTTGCGGATTGACGTTTGGCTCAGTCGCGGTATGGAGTGACGCTCGCATCTAACTGCTACGGGGGCCTGTAGCTCAATTGGTTAGAGCCGGCGGCTCATAACCGCTTGGTTGGGGGTTCGAGTCCCTCCAGGCCCACCATTCACCATTTGCATGGTCTTAAATGCCCCTAAAGCCTTGAATAGCAATGCTATTTTCGGGGTTCTAGCCCCTTCGTTTCGGCAGTATTGGATTTGGCTTGCGAAGGCCAGTTTGAGTACCATTCGGCGCAAGGTGATGTCGCCGCTTTCCCAGAGTTTGTAGGGGTTTGCGAGGAATGTGAGGACGGGTTCTAGTTTCTCATCCATGGTGCCGGACGGTTCGGCCTGTTTTTGGAGCTTTTCGGCCAGAAGCGCCTTCTGCTTCTCCAGATTGCCAATGCGGTTTTCGTAGCTGCGGACGACGGTGGTGTTGGTGGCATTGAGGATGCGGCTGACAATGCCTTCGATTTCCTTGTCGAGCGCTGCAATTTGGCGCTTGCCGGTGCGGACGATCTCCTTGGCCTGTTCGCGCCTTGCCTCCCACGCTTTTCGGAACATGGCGGTGGTCAGTTCAAACAACGCTTTGGTCGGTTGCAAGCGCTTTATGATCGCGCCCACTTCACCCTCAAGCGTGTCGCGCGGTGTGGACTTGCCATAGGCCTCGCAATCCTTGGTCTGGCACAGATAGTAGGGAAAGCGTCCACCATGCCGTCCTCGGGAGAAGGATGAGCGCAGGGGCGCATTGCAGCACGCGCAGGTGACCACACCACGCAAAGCAAAGTGTTTGCCGATATCCTTGCGCTGTGGAGCATTTGCCCGGCTTGCCCGCCGCTCTTGCACCTTCTCGAACAATTCAAGCGAGATGATCGGTTCATGCTGAGCTTTCAGCCAATGGATGCCGTAGGTCTGCGAGCAGATATGCCCGGTATAGAGCGGGTTGGTCAGCATCTCGCGAATGCGCTCCTGCCTGACCTCGCCGTTCTTATTGCGGGGGAACTCATGGAAGCTCTCGCAGAATCGGACCACGTCAGCTTCGCTCTGTAAGCGGCATGAGGCGAAGCCCTCAAAGGCTTCGCGGATGATCGATGCGAACGGCTCATGGGGAAAGAGCATGCGCCCACGCCCCTGAACCTTCTCATAGTGATAGCCAATTGGGGCATTGTGCACCCAATACCCGTTCTCCATGCGTGCGCGCATCTTCTGCGCAACCTGACGACCGTTTTGCTTGCGTTCCAAAGCCCCTTGCGCGGCGATGATCGTCTCGATGAACTCGCCTTCGGGTGTATCGTCGAACTTGAAGTTGGGGGATTCAATGCCGATGCCGCGTAGGCGGAACGCATCGCGGAGATCAAGGAAGGCGCGCGTGTCGCGGCTGGCGCGTTTGAGATCATCAAAGATGACGACAAAGGGTGTGTCGGGCTGGGCGTCCATGAAGCTGAGCATCGCGACCATGCCTGGGCGTTTCATGAAGTCCCCACCGCCGGTCATCGTGTCGGGAAAGACGGCTGCGACCTCATAGCCCTTCAACTCAGCATACTGGCGACAGCGGGTCTCTTGGCTTTCAAGGCCATGCCCATCGGTCTCCTGGGACTTGGCGCTGACCCGGCAATAGACAATCGCCTGTTTAGCGCCTTGGATGGTCTGTGTTTGAGTGTTTGGTTTCATACGTCCTCCCTTTCTGGCTCCTTTTCTGGTTCATCCAAGTGTACCATGGCGGCGTGCAGCGCCCGCGTTAAATCGACGGATGGGAAGGTATCGCCTGGGGGTAGATTTGAACCACAAGCGGGTTCTTCGGTATCGATTGTCCACCCAAGATCGACGAAGCTTAAGACAATGCCCCAAAGCGTCTCGATTAGCTCGATCTTTTCGTCATAGGTGGCATCGGGATCGTCGAGGTAAGGTAGCCATTCCTCAGGGTCCAAATGGATGGTCGGACGCCTGGCTGGTGTCTCGGTTCGCCCAACCTGGATCGGCGTAACTTGGGTCGGTGTAACCTCAGTTGGTGCAACCTCGGTTGGTTGACGCGTTGGCGGATGTGTCGGTGGCGGGTGTTGGTTCGGCATAGGACCTCCTTTCGTTTGGGCTTTGGATGCCGGTTTTGCTCTGATGCGTGGATGCTATACAGAACAAAAGCAGAACATCATGCCTTAAATATTGAATTTATTCAAGGAATTTCTTCCTATATTCAGTATTCGTGGGATGGTCTCCGGCATCTCCTCGAAGGATGCTTAGCGGGTGTGATCGGGTTTCTGTGCACGGGCTTGATCTTCCTGTGCCTGGCGCTGCTCCTTGAAGGCCGCGCGATCAAGGTCGTGGGTATGGTGGTGCGCACGCCGGGCGAGTTCGGACAGGCCCAGCATGTCCTTGGCGCGGAAGCTGGAGGTTTCCTGCAAGTGACCGTCTCTGTCCTTGTAGGTTCGAGCGAGCGTGACCGCGTGATAGGCGCCGCGTTCGCTCTCATTGCGCCACAGGGCGGCCTTGAGCGGACCCTCACGCAGGGTTTGCACGGGCGGGTTTTTTGGTGTGGGCGGGTTCTTGGGTGTGTCAGACATGGATGTCTCTCCTGGTTGGTTGTGAGGAAGGGGTTGTGTGCGCCGTCGCTCTGCCTCCCACCGTGCATCGAAGATGCGGCGTCGACATCGGCAGCGAAGTCTGGGCTAGGTCGTGGTGCGGGATAGGGTCTCTCACGCCCTACCATGGATGTGTCGTCCAAGTGGGCGGGGGTGTGGGCGTAGGCTTGCTGTTGCGGCGGTTTGGACGGGATATTGCTGTTCACTGCTTCAAAGGTGCGCGCGATGCGCAAGGTTTTAAGGCGCTGCGCGAACGCGCTTTGTGGCAAGTCATCGCGCGCGTCGGCATAGGTGATGGGTTGGCGCTCTGGCATGCGTTAGCCCTTCACGCGGGACCAGAGGCCTGCCCTATATTGCGGGAAGTGGGCAAAACGCTCTGGAACCGGTTCGGTGATCACGGGCCGTATGCGCTTGCCCCAGCGTGTTTGGACCGTGACGCGATCCAAGGGCGGGTGCATGGGATTGGGATGATAGAGACCAGCAAGGTCTCTGCGGTCCATGTAAGGGACCCGATCGATCTCGATGGGGTATTCAACCTCCTCGTGGAACAGATAGGCCTTGGTGGACGGCATGTTCATGATCTCATCGATGGTGCGTACCTCGCGCTGCTGCTTGCTTTGATGCCCAGCCTCATAGCTCTGGTGCGCCATGCTGAGACCCGCCTGTAAGGGGTCACCACCGCTCAAGAGGGCCCGCATCGCCTCATTGCGGGCATGATGCGCACGCTCCTGGGCGAGCCTGTCATCGTAGAGCAGTGTCTGCGTGCCGAGGCGACGGGAGCAATCTTGGGAGGACTCAAAGTCCCCGCGCAGCGCAAACATCAAAGCAGCGGCAGCACCCGACTGGATGACATCCTTTGCGCCCGGCGCAAGGCTGTTCATCTGCGCGTTGGACTGGAAGATCGCGACGGGCTGACAGCCAATGCCGGCACCATAGGAGAACAGACGCGGCACCAAGGGGAACCCGCCATTCTCGCCGCCCGCCAGTTGACCGCATTCATCGATGAAGAAGGTGATGCGCTTGGCTGAAGGAGCGCGGGATTTGAGAAGCATCGCGCTCACCATGGCCGACTTGATCACGGGACTCCATGCCCCGATGAACTCAGCCGGTGGGCAAAGATGAAGCTGCCACGCCTGATCGCTGGCGACCAAATCTTCGATTCTGAAGGTATAGGGTGGTGAGACCGATGCCATCAGCAAGGGGTCAGACAGGCATGCCACGGACCGCATCAGTTCCCCAATGATCCCACGGAAGCCATTGCCAGTGTCGGTGCGCGAGGCTGCGATCTCCGCTTCAACACTGCGCACAATGGGGAAGCGCGAGCGGGACATGTGGAACGCAAAATCGATCCATTCATCACCGCCGCCTGGGATCAGATTGATCGCCTCATAGAGCGCGGGGAAGCTCAGCTCTCCGACCAGTTCACAGATGGCGAGAGAGATGGCCTCGCCAAACTCGCGGCCACGACCGATAAAGTAGTCAGAGTCCGCTGATTTGCCTTTGGCGATCAAGTTCTCCCAAAGGACCTTGGTGTCGGAGACCAGTGTTGGGCTATCGAGCCGATGGTGGCCTAAGAAGTTGATGCGGTCCTGGATGAGCCCGTGCAGGCCCAGCGGATTCCAAACGGCCACGAACTTGCCGTCCGCCGTTTG
>JBCCLK010000070.1:0-6399 GCA_039026935.1 Pseudomonadota bacterium | reverse complement strand
TGGCCGAGCGCCTGCCAGTCGTCATTGTCAAGGTCGACGCCAAGATGCGACGCGATCGCGTTGAGGTGGATGGGCGCGTTTGAGGAGCCTCCGATCGCGGAGTTGATGACGATAGCGTTCTCAAAGGCAGCGCGGGTCATGATGTCCGATGGCCGCACGTCTTCCCACACCATCTCAACAATTCGCTTGCCAGTTTCGTAGCTGATCTGCCCTCGTTCACGATAGGGTGCCGGGATGGCCGCACTTCCCGGTAACTGCATACCCAAGGCCTCGGCCAGCGAGTTCATCGTTGTAGCGGTTCCCATCGTGTTGCAGTAGCCGACCGATGGTGCAGATGATGCCGCGATCTCCATGAACTCATCACTGTCGATCTCGCCGCTCGCCATAAGCTCACGAGCTTTCCAGATAACCGTGCCCGACCCAGCACGCTCGCCTTCCCACCAACCATTAAGCATGGGTCCGACCGAAAGCGCGATTGCGGGAATGTTCACTGTTGCCGCTGCCATCAGCAATGCGGGCGTCGTCTTATCGCATCCAATGGTGAGCACCACCCCGTCAATCGGGTATCCGAACAACGATTCCGTCAACGATAGATAAGCGAGGTTGCGATCAAGATTGGCGGTCGGGCGTTTCCCGGTTTCTTGGATCGGGTGTACGGGCACCTCGATGCAGACCCCGCCTGCTGAGATGATCCCGTCGCGGACGCGTTTCGCCAACTCAATGTGGTGTCTGTTGCAAGGACTTAAATCTGAGCCAGTCTGCGCGATGGCAATAATCGGCTTACCGCCTTGCAGCTCCTCTCGGGTCAGACCGTAGTTAAGGTAGCGCTCCAGGTAGAGTGCCGTCATCTCGGAACTGTGGGGGTTGTTGAACCACTGCCGCGAGCGCAAATCTTGTTGTGTAATTTTTGGCATTTCCGAGCTTCGATCTTCTCCCGGTTTCTTGGCGTGTCGTCGTACCACACGAGGGGCGATCGGCAACCGAAACGTTTTTGAGCGGTCAGATGCACCCGGCGCTTTTGTGGATCAACCGCCTGAGATTTCGACAGAAATACCTTACGAGATATCCTGTGGCCGTATGAAAGTTTGAATTGCGCATCCTAAATGCTTCGACTAGTTTGGTCATACCAAAAGAAAATGCCGCAAAAGGCATTCCACAAGGACGAAGGGAGGATCCAATGTCCACACTCAAGAGCCTGGCGCTCTCCGCGTCGGCCGCTGCTTTGTGCATCGTTGCAACGTCGGCTGCCGCCCAAACCACGACGCTTCGCATTCAAACCCACTTCAGCCAGGAGACCCTTTCTGGACAGATGGCAGCGGAGTTCATCGAAGATGTCTCGGCGATGTCAAATGGCGAGATCCAGATCGAGATGTTTTACGCGTCGTCCGTGGTCGCATCCGCCGAAACGTTTGATGCTGCCGCCACTGGAATTCTCGATTGTGATATGACCGGTGGTGCCTACCAAACTGGCAAGAACCCTGCCTTCCAGTTCACAGGCGACCTCACTGGCGGTTACGCCAACCCCTATCAACAGTATGCATGGCTGCTGCATGGCGGCGGTGAAGAGGCGCTGAACAACCTCTACAATCAGTATGGAATGGAGTTCGTTGGATGGTGGATTCCCGGTCCGGAGTCGCTTTCGTCCACCCGACCAATCTCTGGTGTTGCTGATCTGGAAGGCTGGAAGTTCCGCTCTCCACCGGGCGTTATTACCATGATCTTCGAGAATTTGGGTGCGTCGCCAATCGTGATGGACTTCAACGAGATTTTCACAGCACTCGAAACCGGCATTATTGATGGTGCAGACGCTGCAAATCTGACCAACAATATCGGGCTTGGCCTCTACGACATCGCCGAGCACACCAATTACCCTGGGTTCCACTCAATGCCCGCTGACCACTTGGCCTGCAATAAGGACGTCTGGGATGCCATGCCTTCCCATCACCAGGCAATCTTGCGCGTCGGCATGCAAGCACTTGGTTTGAAGAACACAACGATCAACGAAGTGCGCAATGCTGAGAACTCGGTTGCTTTGGCCGAGCAGGGTCTCAACATGTACCAATGGTCGGAAGAAGACATGGCCGCTTACCGGCAGGCTGTCCAAGATGCTTGGGTTGAGTTTGCAACGACCCCCGAAAGCCAGGAATTGCTTGAAGCGCACTTGAGCTTCCTGCGTGAAATCGGCGCGATGGACTAGGCTTAACTGCGGTGCGTGTTTCGGGGACGGCAAGCTTGCCGTCCCCGCACAACGTTTCGTGGGGTCCTGTTTTGATGACCGGGCTCGTTCGCGAAACTCCCTGATATCACCAAGGTGCGTATATGGCCTCTGAGAAACCAGGCGGGCTCGTTGAGTGGCTCTGGCCTTCCGCCTTCTTGCTCTGTGCGGGTTGGTTGGTCTGGCACATACCGGCCTTTATCCTTGATTGGTTCAGACCGGAGAGCGAGAGCCTGTTCCTGCAGATCTCGGAGCTGCACTTGCGTAAAGATGTCAGCCCGAACTTGCCCGGCTTGTTCGGCGGCTTTGCCGACATCGTTGATTGGGCCGCGCTGATCTTGTTGCCGATCTTCGCATTCTTAGGAGCGCGGACTGTCGTCGTTGCGCCGATGGAGTTTGAGCGCTGGCAGCCATGGGACCGTTTTGCGCTTTTTATTGGTCGTGCGACGATGATCATGATCGTCGCGATGACCGGCGTCATGCTGTACGAAGTGTTCTTGCGCTACGTCATCGAGGCTCCCACCAAGTGGGCGAATGAGCTCACTTTATGGATCGCCGGCTTCATCTTCTTGTGCTCCGGCCTGTATGCGATGCAGCAGCGCTGCCATATCCGTATCACACTGCTTTATGACGCCGTGCCGCAGCCGTTGCGCAAGGTATTTGACGTCGTGTCCACCGCCATGATTGCGCTGTTTGCCGTCGGCGTTGTCTTTGGAAGTTATCAGCAGGTATTCATCAACAAGCTCTATCGGTGGGAAATGTTTGGTACTGCCTTTGACCCGCCGATCCCGGCCACTATCCAGCCGATGATCCTCATCATGGTTGTGCTCATCGCATTGCAGTCCATCGCAAATTTAATCGCCGACTGGCATTTGGAACCGGAGACGCACGGGCCCGAAGATATTGACGAGGACGAAATCGACGCGATCAAGCGCAGCGTGGGGGTCGACTGATGGACATCGGCACAATCTCGCTGATCATCGTCTTCGTCATGATCTTCTTTTTGGCGATCGGCATGCCGCTTGGATTTGCGTCTGCTGTGCTTGCGCTTCTGGTGATGGTTTTAAAGTTTGAGCCAACGCTCATTACTCAGCCATGGACCTTTGGCGAAGGTCTGCTGACGGGCAGGCCAGGGACCGGGCCGCTCTACCTGTTGACGCAAAAGATATTCGATTTGATGACGCAATACGTCCTCATATCGGTGCCTTTGTTCATCTTTATGGCAGCCCTGCTTGAGCGATCAGGGATCGCCAAAGAGATGTATAACTCCCTCAACTTCTGGCTTTCGCGCACCCGCGGCGGCATCGCTATCGTGACGTCGATCATGGCTGTGATCATGGCTGCGATGTCGGGCATCATTGGCGGTGAGGTTGTGCTTTTGGGCCTGATAGCGCTGCCTCAGATGTTGCGGCTTGGCTATAACCAAAACCTCGCCATAGGGACCATTTGCGCCTCGGGATCTTTGGGTACCATGATCCCACCGTCCATCGTCCTAATTATCTATGGCTTGATTACAGAAACCTCGATCAAGGCGCTGTTCACCGGCGCTTTTGTCCCTGGCTTCATGCTGGCCAGTATGATCATCATTTACATCATCATACGCACTCAGTTGAGACCGGAAGATGCGCCGCTACCCGAACCCCAGCCGGGTGAGCCAACGGGCTCCCAAAAGCTGGGAATGTTTGGCGGCTTTCTATCGTTGATCCTTGCCGGTGGCTCGGTGGTGCTCTTGCTGCGCGCCCTGTTCTTCACGGTTACCGGGCAAAACGTGCTTGAAGAAGGTGAAGACCCCATCTGGCTTGGTATGCCCGAGGATCTGCTGCCCCTGGGGATCGCCCTTGTTGTTGGCCTGTTTCTGGCCTTTGCGGTTTTTGGTCGCCAGCGCACGATGCTGGGTTGGAAACACGGCAAGGGCCTGGTTCCGCCGCTTGTTGTTATCGGTGTGGTGATGGGCTCGATCTATGGCGGCATCACCGGCATTACAGAAGCTGCTGGGATGGGCGCATTCGCTGTCTTCATGATCGCTGTTTTGCGAGGCGAGGCTAGCGTTTCACTTGTCTGGGATTCCATGATGCGAACCCTCAAGTCCACTGGCACGATCATCTGGGTAACGATCGGCGCAGCTGCCCTCGCTGGTGCCTACACGCTCGCCGGTGGGCCGAACTACATCGCGAACCTTATCGTCGGCTCTGAGATGCCGACTATGCTCGTCCTGCTGACGATGATGGTCATTCTGCTGTTTATGGGCGCTTTTATGGATTGGGTTGGGATCGTGCTCCTGATTATCCCGGTATTTTTGCCGATCGTGCGGGAACTGCCCATTGAAGAAATCGGTCTGATCGGTGAACTGGACCCACGGCATGTTGCGATCTGGTTCGGCGTTCTGTTTTGCATGAACATGCAGGTGAGCTTCCTATCGCCGCCCTTCGGCCCCGCCGCATTTTACTTGAAGTCCGTTGCCCCGCCTCACATTTCGCTTACGGATATTTTCCGCGGGTTTTTGCCGTTCATCTGCGTGCAATTGCTTGCACTTTCAGTCCTGTTGATCTGGCCGAATATCGTGACACTGCTTCTCTGAGGGAGAATCGCTATGTTGTCTGCTGAACAAATCGCCCAGTTCGAGCGGGATGGGTTCCTCGTGGTCGACGACGTCCTCGATGGGGAGGTACTTTCCGCGATCGAAGCAGAATACCAATCGGTCATGGACGGGCTTTACGATCAGTGGCAAGCCGACGGGACCGTGCGGACTGGATGTGATGATGCGGGCTTCTTCGAAAAGCTGGGTCGTGCCGTCGATGCGGGCGTCGAATGGTATCAACCACTCGATATCTCGCTACCACATGATGGGATTACAGACACAACGCCAATGCATATCGGCCCGGCCGTGTTCCGCTTGGCGACACACCCTCGTCTTCTCGATGTTGCGGAGAGTATTCTGGGGCCTGAGCTGACCTCGAACCCTATTCAACATGTGCGGATCAAACCACCCGAACGCCGAGTACCTCAAGAGGAAGCGCGCGCGCATATTGTTTCCACGGATTGGCACCAGGATCGAGGTGTTACCCTGGAAAGTGCTGATCAAACGGAGATGCTTACGGTTTGGGTCGCGATCACGGACGCAACGATCGAGAACGGGTGTTTGCAAGTGAAACCCGGTCAGCGCTCGGACATGTTACCCCATTGCACGATGAACCAAGTTGGTATCACGCAGCGCTTTCTCCCCAAGGAAGCTGCAGTGCCGACACCTGTTCGGGCAGGGGGCGCGGTCATTCTGCATCCGCTCACACCCCATGCTAGCTTGCCGAATGTTTCGGACGGTTACCGTTGGTCGTTTGACCTGCGCTACAATGTGACCGGTCAATCCACTGGTCGCGAGCAGTTTCCTAGTTTTGTCGCCCGTTCGCGCAGTCGTCCGGAAAAAGAATTGAAGGATTGGCGTGCATGGAAGGCCATGTGGGAACACACCCGCCATGTCCTCGCGCGCGCACAGCATATTCCGCAACACCGATGGCCATCCGACGGCCCCTACTGCGCCTAGTATGGGACTGTTGCGTCTTGAGCCCAGCGATAGCGTTGCGATCGCACCTCACCGGCTGGAGCCCGGCACAACCTTCGACAATTTGCCGATACGCGATCCAGTGCCCGCAGGACACAAGGTTGCCCTTGAAGCAATTGAGAAGGGAGATCCGGTCAGAAAGTTCGCGCAGCGCATAGGAGTGGCTTCAAGGCCTATCGCGCCTGGTGAGCATGTTCACACCCACAACCTGGCGTTTACTGGGGTAGAAGGTGATTATGTATTTGGGACCAACTTGAGGGACGCACGACGTGCGGACGTCACTGATAGCTTTCTGGGATTTAAGCGTAGCAATGGCCGGGTGGGAACGCGTAACTATATTGGCATTGTAACGTCGGTGAATTGCTCCGCTACGGCGGCCAGGATGATTGCTGACCACTTCACCCCTGAGCGACTGCGAGGGTTTCCAAACGTCGATGGTGTCGCAGCGTTTGTGCACGGCACAGGCTGTGGGATGGGTGGCGACGGCACCGGGTTTGAAGCCTTACAACGGGTAATGTGGGGATATGCCCGCCACCCTAACCTGGGCGCAGTGCTCATGGTCGGGCTTGGTTGTGAGATGAACCAGATCGATTGGCTGCTTGATGCGCACGGTCTTCAGGTTGGCCCG
>JBCCLK010000069.1:0-6620 GCA_039026935.1 Pseudomonadota bacterium | reverse complement strand
TTTCCCGCATGTGATCAGGAACGACAAGTTCGGCCATGTCCTGACCAATAGCGTCCTCCGGCTCATACCCAAAAACAGAGGCCGCAGCCCCGTTATAGTCGATGATCTTGCCAGCTGTATCAACGACGAGCACGGCATCCAAAGAAGAACTGATCGCTGCTTCAAAACGAGATCTTACCCGTTGATTTTCCTGCGTAACACTGCGGCTTTCGCGGAAAAGACGTTCCAGCACTAAAACTGCCACAATGAGAAGCAACACAAGGCCCATCACAGCGATCGCCAGTTTGATCAAGGTTTGAGACAGGTCTTCGCGGCGTTGAGCGTCTTGCTTTGCGAAAACCTGAATTCCTGACAAGGCAATCGCCCGAGCTTTTGGCCGTAGTTCTGCAACCTCCGCCAGTATTTGTGGCAATGCCGCCCTCAGCTCATCAAGGGGGCCATCCACAAGCGGGGTTGTCCGTTCCAGAAAGTCTTGAAACGCCTCGATGCCTGCAGCGGCTTTGGCATCTTCTAAAAACAAGTCCTTTCGATAGCTGCCTGATAGTACACCAACCCGGCTGTAGAAGATATCGTAGCGCCGTTTTAATCCAGTCAAATCGGAGGTTTCGTTCTCTGCAGCCTTGCTGGTGATCTGCTGGAATTGCAGGACTTCCACCTCTAGCTGTGCCAGATTCCAACTTACATCGTCATGCTTTGCGACAGACAGTGCGCGCAGGTTTTTGCTCACGGAGTGCACAAGGTACCCGGTGAATCCAAGGCTGGCAATCAGCACAGCCACAAATACTATGATAGGCCATCTGCTATTCATGTCTGCCTGTGCAGTGTCTTGGCTGCGTTTTGGTTTTAGTTACCGGCAACGACTTCGATGCGGTCCAGTTGCCAGATGCTGCGCGAATAGTATTCTTCTGATTTGTATGTTTCGTTACCATCATATGGGTACACAATCCATAATGGGCCCTTGTTGCGCACAGACATTTCCGCGCCGTTTTGCGAATATGCAATGATCGGGCCGCCTTCGACAGCGTCCTTGGTCGGAATGGAGACTGCATAGTCATTGAGTGCGACAGCGTTCAGCTCGGCGCCATCTGCGCCCACAAACTCCAGCAAAACGCTCAACGAAACGCCCTCGAAAGTTTGCACGCCTTCCGTCCAGATCGTGTTCGTTTCAAAGCTTTCTGACGGCATGGCCGTCAGGTCGTCCATGTCAAATGTCCAGGTCTCGCCGCTGTCAGAGGCAGCCACAGCACCTGAAACCGTTAAGACAGTATCGTTTGCGAGTGCAGGGGCCGCCAGAAAGAAGGCACTGGCCGTCGCTGTCGTCGTAATCATCTTCAACATGGGTCTCATGCTCCGAGCTGTGCGTTAGTTGATGAACGCCTTTTGGCATGCATCCGGGGAGGGTTCATTTGGGCATGAGGTTAGTCGACTATCCTTTCGTATAGGTTTGTTATCCCCAAAGGCAGTTAGCATGCCCTGATTTGACCATGTTTTTCGTCCAATAATCCGCCAAGTCACCTAAAGGCGTAGAGTTCTATGCGTAATCACTGATGAGCGTTAAGGGCTTGGAGCAATTTTAGGAGTAAAGAATATGGATGTTACTACAAGCACCGCTGTGAGTGGCCCAAGCAATGCAAACGCTCTAGGTTCACCGCCAGCACAGGTACATGGGCAGGTCTCGGCAATGCGCATTCTTTTGGCAGATGATCATGAGATGGTACGTGACACAATCGCGGCTTATCTGGAAACAGAAGGCCGTGCCGCCGTAGTGGCGGTGGCCGACTATGACGCGGCTATGAAGATGTTGGGAAGCAAAGGACCTTTCGATCTGGTTCTTCTGGATTTTAACATGCCCGGTATGAACGGTTTGGATGGTCTTTCAACGGCAAAGAAAAAACACCCTGATCAGGCATTCGCGATCCTTAGTGGAACGGCTCCTAACCGTGTGGCGCATGATGCCGTAGACCTAGGGGCAATAGGCTACTTGCCTAAAACAATGGGCGCAAAATCCCTGGTCAACGCGGTACGATTTATGATCGCTGGTGAAACATTCATCCCGGCCTCCGTCCTTGCGGACAAAGGGGAGGTTGAAGAAACGGCCTTCACCAAACAGTTCAGTCAAAGAGAGCGCGAAGTGCTTCAAGGTCTTTGCAAGGGTAGATCCAACAAGGAAATCGCACGAGATCTTGATCTTCAGGAAGTGACGATCAAACTGCATGTCCGAACCTTGTGCAAAAAGATAAATGCGAAAAATCGCACACATGCGGCCATGATCGCGAAAGACGCGGGTTTTGAATAACCCGCGCCGTTCTTTTTCAGAACAACATGCTGTCAAAGATCAGGTCGAAATCGGACCCGGCATCTTCAAGCACTAGCTTTGTTCCTCCATCCAATGCGATGTGGACATCATCGCCGTTCTGGAGGGTCGCGTTCTGTTGAAACCACAACTCCATGTCGACGTCACCGTCGTCGACGCCAAGCTTTCGGAAATCAAGCCTGTCCCCTTCCGATGTTGAGAAGTCTGTGATCGTGTCAGTCGATCCATCCAGATCATCGGAGCGGAAGACAAATCGGTCGGCACCAGCGCCACCTGTCGCAACATCGTCGTCCTCGCCCATGTAGAGGCGATCTTTGCCGTCGCCGCCATCCAACACGTCGGCGCCCGATGACCCGTTCAGATAGTCGTTGCCAGCACCGCCAAGCAGAAGGTCATTGCCAGACCCGCCATTGAGCTTGTCGTTGCCCGCGTCGCCAAAGAGCTTGTCCGCCCCGCTGCCGCCATTCAGGATGTCACCACCATCGCCGCCGGTCAGTACGTCGTCACCGGATCCACCATCCAGCACGTCTGTCCCGACTCCGCCGTCCAAAGTGTCTTGGTCCGACCCACCATCAAGAGTGTCATTCCCGATGCCACCTGACAGATTGTCGGCCTGCGACCCACCGTTCAGAACGTCATCACCATTACCACCGGTTAGAACGTCTGCGCCAGACCCACCATCTAGTGTGTCGTCTCCGGCATCACCCGCAAGGTGGTCATCACCTGATCCGCCTGCAAGATCGTCGTTCCCCGTGCCACCGAAAAGCTGATCCGCTTCCGACCCACCAGACAGTATGTCATCGTCGGCACCTCCACTTAGAACGTCACTGCCAGATCCGCCATTCAACAGATCGGCACCTGACCCGCCATCCAACGTATCGTGACCGGCAGACCCTGAAAGGATGTCGTCACCCTCACCGCCCCAAAGCACATCATCATCTTCGCCCAGGACGTTGCCAAACTGATCATATCTGACACCATCTTCATCATAGGTGGAAATGATCGTGCTGCCGCTGTTTACGCCTGCACCGCCGTGCAAGTTATCTGCTCCGTCATTGCCTTCGATGTTGTCGCCAGAGCTGCCACCAGTGATTGTGTCCGTTCCGATGCCCCCTGACAGGGAATCGTGACCGGCATTGCCGTTCAGCTCATCATCGTAGGTCAGGTCACCTTCAGTTGTCGCAACCAGCGACAGATCCTTGATCAGGACACTGGATTCCAGATCAACCTCTTCGAACGGGCTGGGCGCAGTAGGGTCTGCGGCACCATCATTCGAATAAGACTTAGGCGCTTCTTCGATCAGATGCAGGCTGGCATCGCCTGTCGCCTCATCCACAATCACTTGGTAGATGGCGCCAGTCGATGGCGTGCTGTTGTCCATGTCGTGGTCGCCAGAATTGCCACCTACGAACAGATTTCCGTCAGCATCGACAATCGCTGCCCCGAACGTCATCGCAGGGGCACCGTCCAGAGTTTCGTCATCGACAACCGTTGATGTGACCGGAATTGTGGAGAAAACCGGTGTGCCACTGGATATGTCGACCACCAAAAGCTCTGTCGCTTCGCCTTCCTTTTTCGGGCGGGCCACGCCATAAAAACTCTGCGTCGCCGCATCAAATGCCACGTCGTAGACACGGATTTCCACCAATTCCTTTGGCAGTTTGTAAACCGTTGAGACAGGGTTGCCATCTGGGTCAAAGTTGTCGACGTCGATGACGGTCACGCGGTCCATACTGGAATCAAACGACCAAAGATTGCCCTGATCATCGAAGTCACCAGTCCACGACCGGTAGGGCGTTTCACCAATGAGGTAAGAATTGCCCTCCGCATCAAGCATGATCAAATCAGACGATTTCACCGCGTTGCCCTGAGAGTCCACGCCGTTCTTCACTGCAATTGCGTAAAGCAGATCATCTTCTGCGTTGAACCCCATCGAGTTCACGTTGACCGTCCCATCTGCTCCTGCCTTTTCGTAGGTCTGCGTTTCTACGTCAAAGACATGCAATGTGCCGTTGAGGACCTGGTAAAGATTGGGTTGACCATCGGCGAAGGCAGACACAGTGACCGTTTCGCCGCCGATATCCATCTCCTTTTGATAGTGAAAAGCTGGGCCAGATGTGTCGATCTCCGGGCCATTGCCACCAGCATCGATCGAACGGATGGTCACCTCCGTCTCTCCACCCTCAGCCGTGAACTGAACCGAATGGGCGTTATAGGCACCGCTGTCGGACGTAAACGTCGCAACCTCGTCACCATTGACCAAGATTTCGACGGCGCCGTCCGGACGGCCACCGGCGAAATTGGCCGCCAAATCCAGTTGCAGATTATAGACACCACCCACTTCCGTTGGGATGGTTTGCGTCATTTCCTGATGGCCGTTCGCAAGGTCCTCCACCTGCCACGCCCCGCTCTGGGCGTAGTCTGCAAAACCGGTCGCATCATCCGTGCCACCAAGCAGGTTCTCATCGGCATAATCGCCACTGATCACATCATCACCGGCCGAACCGTTGATACTGTCATTGCCAGCCAAACCGGCTATCTGGTCGTCTTGGCCGCTGCCGTCTATTTGATCAGACAGACCGGTCCCGACCAACGAAGTTGGGTCGTACATCTTCATTTCTTCATTCCTTGTTTTGTGAGAAGTGGATCAGCTGAGTTACCAGCCGATCCCGTTGATTTGATCGCCCTGAGGTGCATCTGGGAACAAACGCACCACATCGATCACGGGGATATCCGGGCAGGCAGTTACGGCCTGACGGTACTCCTCGTTGCTGTGGCACACGATGACCGCGTCCACGTTGTTCATGACGTCTGAGACGTCGTCGCGCAGCATGCTCTTCAGAGATCCGGCCAACTGGCCCAAACCTTTGCTGGCATGTTTGACATAGGACAGCAGCCCTTCCAGGGGCGTGTCCTTTGTCACGGCGGCATCGTGAACCACCAGTTCCACACCTTCCTCGCGGAGCGCCGCCATAACCTCTAGGATCGGGCTCTCGCGCAGATCGTCGGTACCTGGTTTGAACGCGATCCCGAGGATGCCCACGCGTTTCGCCCCCGTCCTACGCACCATTTGAGCGGCTTCACTGATCTGTTCCCGGTTGGAACGTTCCAAATTGCCAATCATGGGCAGGTTCACCCCCATGCTTTCCGCGATGTGCTGCACTGCGCGCACTTCTTTGGGCAGGCAAGAGCCGCCATAGGCGAAACCGGGTTTGAGGTAGTAAGACGATAGGTTCAGCTTCTGATCCTGGCAAAAAACGTCCATTACTGCATGACTGTCGACGCCCATCGGTTTGCACAAACGGCCCACCTCATTGGCAAAACAAACCTTTGTCGCGTGCCAGACATTGTCGACATATTTGATGGTCTCTGCCACCTCGACGGTTGTCATGATCGGGTTAGCGTCCACCGGCTGATAAATGCGGCGCATGATATCGGCCGTACGGAAATCCGTGGTGCCAATTACCGTCTTGGGTGGCGCATAGAAATCCTCAATCGCCACACCCTCACGAAGGAATTCGGGATTGAAGCAGACACCAAAGTCGCGCCCTGCGGTCTTACCGGACATGTTTTCAAGGATGGGCACCATCACCTTCATTGTGGTTCCCGGCGGGATGGAACAGCGCATAGCGAAGACGTGAAAGCCGTCTTTCTGGCGCAGGCCCACGGCCATGGAGCGTGCGGATTGCTCTATGTAGCTGTAGTCGCATCCCCCATCAGCTGCCGTCGGTGTACCAACAGACACAAAGGTGACATCACTTTCCCGAACCGCGGCCGCGAGATCATCGGTGGCGGTGATTAGCTCGTTTTCGACGCCCTCAGATAGCGTTTCACCCAACATATTCTCATGGATGGGGCTTTCGCCTCGGGCGATCTGACCAATTTTCGTCTGATCGATATCGACGCCAATAACCTTGTGCCCCAAAGAGGCGAGGCACGCAGTGGAAACGGCCCCCACATAGCCCAGCCCCACAACGCTGATTCTGGATTTTTCTTGCCGGGCCGGGACAACGATTTCGGCGTTGTGATAGTCGAGTTTCTTGAGTTCCATGTTCACATCCTCTGTTTGCTGAAGATGTTTTAACCCATTGAAAAAATTTGTTTTTGTGGCGAACGGGTAGCTTCACATCGCTTTGGAGAGCAGGCATATACCTTGGGATAGGAGCCGTTTTGCGATGAAAACGCCCGCATGATTTCTCATGCGGACGCTTGAAGCTTTGCTGATTTGGAGGGGCAGCGATATTGTATTCTATCAGGCGGCTTTAACCCTGTCGTAGACGTCCTCATACCGGATAATGTCGTCTTC
>JBCCLK010000068.1:0-6842 GCA_039026935.1 Pseudomonadota bacterium | reverse complement strand
CACCAGTGCAAGCGAGACGTTCGCTTCCTTTGACCGTCCACTTATAGATCATCGCTGCAGTCATTTCTGGATGGAACTGCAACCCGACGGCCGCCGGTCCGACCCGAAAAGCCTGTTCCGGGAAAGCCCCGGAAGAGGTTGCTAGGCGGGTTGCACCAGCGGGTAAATCGAAGCCATCTTTATGCCACTGATAGACCGTCTTGGGCCACTCCATGACGCGTTTGCCCTCTGCGGTAGCTTCCAATGGATAGTATCCAACTTCAACGCGCCCTTGAGGATCAGGGGCAACGCGGGCACCCAGATGCTGGGCCAATAGCTGGGCGCCAAGGCACAAGCCCAGAAACGGCGCACCTTCACGCAACGGCACGTCAAGCCAATCGCATTCCGTTTTAAGGAAGGGCTCGTCATCATAGGCGGACATGGGGCCACCAAAAATAATTGCCCCGTCATGGTCATCGAGGGTGTCCGGCAAAGGGCAGCCAAAGCGCGGCTTTCGAATGTCCAGACGGTATCCTAGCGCACGAAGTTTTTGGCCCACTCGACCCGGAGTCGAGTGTTCCTGATGCAAGACAACTAGGATCGGCTTGAGCTCGCATGCCATGCGGGCACATGACAAGTAGCAGATGCTTTTGTCCAGCACCTTCGCTGCGCCATCTGCTTAAGCTGCAGAAGCGTTTTGTTCTAACACGGCTTTCAATGCAATCTCTTGAGCTTATCGGACGAGCCGCGCCTCTTGCAGACGGCTGCCAAGAGTGGAGAAAGCGTCTTCCATATCTACATTGCGCGTGACATCGAAAAAGTGGCTCGACGACGTCGCACAATCCTGCATGTATTTCTCCGCATGCCGGTTGCCTTCGATGAAGAACGTCACGACTTCGATCCCGGAAGCCTTAGCGCTTTCGCAAACCGCCACAAGGTTGGAGAGCATCTCAACACCCGCGTTATTGTGACCATACTCATCGTGACCGTCGAAAAACCGAACTTCAAAAGTGGAGTTGCCATCGGTGATGAACACGATGATTTTGCGCACGTCTTCGGTTGAACGCGGATAGCCTGCAATGCCCCAATCATTGCGCCAATTGACAGACAGCGACCGCCAGGCCCAAGCCATACCCTCATCAAACCGACCCGTGCCAGCAGGACGGATGTCCGCGACATCGCGCATGATCTGCCGCATGTCTTCACTCGGACCAATAATGGGCACCGGACATCGCAGCGAGCGCAAGCCATGCACGCCGTACTCCTGGTCCGGATCGTGGGGAATGAAGGTTTCAACGTTCGCGCGCACATCCGTCAGCCGATAAGGGTTGGCCATTGTCGGCTGTTCCCGCGCAAACACGCAACCCGACCAGTCATCCTGATCAAGTTCCCAGTCACTGGCGTCATTGTCGGTATCGTACGCTCTGAACGCTTCATATTCGGCATCGGTGTAGTTGTGCAGGTCACCCATCTGGAACGTTTCAATCCAACCGGCATTTTGCTCGCCGATGTTCACCATATCGCCCATCGGGATGACGGTGACACGCAAGTCCTCCGGCCCTGCAGACGCGCCGTCGAGCGATTCAAGCATTCGGTCAAGGCTGTCATAGGCCGTCGTCCAGCGGCTTCCGAACGTCATCGAATTGGTTGCATCGATCACAAAGGCGATCTCAAGCGGTGCGCTAGCGCCTTGCGCCACCGCTTCGACTCCAATGTCGACCGCATCAATGCCCATGACACTCAGCAGAGTTGTGTCCATCTGGCCGGCCGCCCGGATATGCAAGCCCAGTTCGCTCTCAGAAAGGGTTATCTGGCCGATCCGGTGGCTCCCTTCAGGCGCGTGGGTACGGAACACTTCATCGGCCAAATTCTGCTTTTGGGCCAGCGTGCTCAGACCGCTCGTCGCAGCTGCCAGAACCGCAGCATCGGCCGCGCTCTGGTAGGTTGAGTGAATTTCGCTGACCCGCGAGAAATCAACTGTAGCACCAATCAGCCCGGTAACGGGAATGACTGCAATACCCATGACCACCGCGACGACCCCTCGCCTGTCGCGACAAAACCGGGCGCTGCTGCGCTTAAGGTGCTGCGTGATCCGCTTCAACATTGGGAGACCGAGGAGCTATTGATTGGATTAATTTGTTCTGGGTGAACAAAACTACCAGCGCGCTCCTCACCCGCTGATGAAACGAAAGGCTAAAACTTTAACTGATCGCGGATTGCGCGCGCCATTCAGTGTTCAGGTCGGGTTTCCAGCAGCCTCGGCAACTTTCTTTCTCAGAACCATTCGTTCGCGCGTTGAAACGCCAAGCAACTCAGCTGTGCGCCAGACCATATTGTCTTCAAGCTCGTTGACCACACCATCGGCGTAAACGGCCCGCCACAGGAGCTCGATGACATCGGCACGCTGCGCTTCCGTCAGCTTGTACTTCAAGGTCGACGTGAAGCCATAAAGATCAACTGCCTCATCGTCCCGTCGCGTCGCTTCGTCGAGCACTTGCTCTAACTGTTCTCCCGATAGACCAAACTGCTCGTCCAGAGCACGACGGATCGTAAGGCGTTCATCATCTGTGACGATGCCGTCAATCCGAATCATGTGGACGAGAAGTGCGGCAACCGCGATTTGAGGATCATCGGAAGCAAACGCAGAGGACGCGGCTGGTGTTTCCACCTCCGCGCTAAAAAGCTTCTTCAACTGGTCGAACATTGCCAGGTCCTAGTCCGAGCGCGCCATACTGTTCTTAGAGGATAGGATTTGCGCCAGCCGTTACAAGCGCCTCTTCAAACTGCGGCGGGCAACTTTTTCACCAAGTTCGGTTCGCTCCGCAACGCTGATACCCAGAAGCTCCGCAACGCGCCACATCATCGTATCTTCCAACTCGTGCACCAGCCCATCAGCATGAATGGCTTCCCACAGCATTTCGACGACGTCCAACAATTGGGCATCGGTCATGGCGTACCGCAAGCGAGCGGTGAAATCGTTCAAATCAACCGCCTCATGACTTCTTTCGGTCGCTTCGTTGATGAGACCTTCCAGATCCTTCCCCGATACCGAGAACTCCCTGTCCAAGGCCGCTCGGATGCAGGCTTCCTCTTCCGCAGTCACTCGTTGGTCAACACGGATCATCATCACCAACAGCGCAGCAACTGCCATGCGCGCATCAGCGGGATCGAATGCACTTTTCCAGACACTACTGTCTCCACTATCTCCATGGATCACCAGCGTCTTCAGACCCTCAAACATTGCCCTGCTTTCTGCCCGTGGCCTGACATTCCCACCCCATGGCGCGGCGCCTTTGCTTAGCGGGCGTCATCATACGCCTTCACGATCTCTCGTGCCCGAGCGGCCACAGCGTCTGCACTATCGCCAGGCCTAAAAAGGGAAGAGCCCAGACCAAAACCATACGCTCCTGCAGCAAGCCACTGCGGAATGGTTTCGGCAGTAACACCTCCAACCGCATAGGTAGTAGCGGTCGGCGGCAACACTGCGCGCAAAGCCGAAAGACCGCTGGGCTTCATGATGTCGCCGGGAAAAATCTTCAGCCCGTCTGCTCCGGCGGCAAGGGCGGCAAAGCACTCGGTCGGGGTGAAAACACCCGGCAACGATACCATGCCCTTGGCTTTTGTAAGAGCGATGACTTGCGTGTTTGTATTTGGCGACACCACCAGGCGCGCCCCCGTCGCTGCGACCGCATCAACCTCTTCGGTGGTTACAACTGTGCCCGCCCCTATCACGGCCGCTTCGCCAAAACGCGCGACCAGCTTGGTGATCGAGTCAAGCGGATCGGGCGAATTCAGCGGCACCTCGATCCAACGAATTCCCGCATCAACCAGGGCCTCGCCAAGCAGGGCAACTTCATCGGGGCTAACCCCGCGCAAAATAGCCACCAAAGGGCGCATCGTTTGGCTCATGCAACTTCCAACGTTTTGCGCATCGTGCGCATGATCCCGCTCAAACCTGCCAGCACCATGGCTTCACCGTCGTGCACCTCGGCAGCAAAGTCCAAAGCTGAAAGGGCGTCTTGGTAGGCTTGTGTGAGCGACCGCGCACCAATCAGAGCAATTCGCTCGCTCTTGTTCAAACCGGCACTTGCCAAATCGGCACCAATCAGAAGACCAGACAGCCGCGCGCGGGCGACCGTTGGGTCGGTGCCGTTGAGCATGTCCTCTGCGCGGATACCAAACAGCGCACTGAGCAGGCGCTGCGGCGCACGATAGGCTTCCGATACGGCTGCGATAAAGGCTTCCGCCTGCATGGATGAGGCATCGACCGAATGGCTCAGAATTGATCGCGTACTGAGCAAGTCGAAAAGTTCGCCAGTCATGCACGTCCCGAACTCAGTGACCCACCCATCATCAAGACGAGCCCATTTGCTGTGCGTACCGGGCAAACAGACCCTTGCGGAGCCCGCGACAGCCCGACTGAAGCCGGCAAGCTGGGTTTCCTCGCCACGCATGATATTGGCCGGTTCTTCTTGGCGAAGCCCGGGAACGATCGCTGCTTGCAGGCGCTTGTCGTGCGCGTCCACAAGGGTCAGCGCCGATGGCAACGCCGACAAATCCACGGGAAGGCCTAGATAACGTGCTTCCACCCAACCTTGCTTGGATCCAACCATTCCGCACATCAAAACCGGTACAGGATGCGAACGACTATCAATCCAAGGAGCGATGGCTTCCAGAAGCGATCCCTCAAACGAAACTGTGGAGTCGGCCGCAATGGCACGCATACCCGCTCCATGAACCACAGCCATCGCACGATCATCCGCAAAGCTCATCGCGTAGGCACGCAAGTTGCTGGTCCCCCAGTCAACGGCAATCCAGTCGGGATAAAGCCCCTCGCCCATCAGCCGGTGACCACCACGCCGCCATCAATGACCAGCATCTGACCAGTCATCATCTTAGAGGTATCGGAGGCTAGGAAGAGTGTCCCGCCAACAATGTCTTCGGGCTTGAGATGTTCTTTAAGACACTGCCGGTCCATATGGTCCTCGAGACCCTCCGGCGTCGCCCACAGGTCGAGCTGCTTTTGGGTCAGCACCCAGCCTGGCCCAAGCGCGTTGACCCGAATTCTATCGGGTCCGAACTCCCGAGCGAACGACCGCGTCATTCCGGTGATGGCAGCGTTGGACGAGGTGTAGATTGCATAACCTGCATTCCCCATCATGTAACTGATGGACGAGAAATTGATAATCGAGCCGCCCCCCGCCTCCTTCATGCCCGGTGCAACAGCCTGACATGCAAAGAAGTAGGCCTTTTGGTTGATGGCCACCGACCAATCATAAAACTCCTCATCAACGTCCAGTGTCGCATGGCGCTTGTCATTGGCAGCATTATTGACGAGCTTCGTGACTGGACCGTGCCGCTCGCTCGCTTCGGCAATGCAGGCCTTCAGGCGAGCGATATCGGTGATATCGCATTGCATGTAATGCGGCCGATTACCGTGCTTGTCGGCCATCTCGTCAGCAAAACCGCTTGCATCTGATCGCTGAACAAAGGCCACGTTCGCGCCTTGCATCAGAAAGCCTTCGGTCAGCGCTGCACCGATGCCTGATCCGCCGCCGGTGATAAAGACGCTCGCGCCTTCAAGATCGCGGTAAGTCGCTTGAAGTTCCATTACCGTTCAGCCCCCACAGGCAGCACTTCAATCACAATCGACGTCCTTCGATGACCCACATGGTTTCGGGGAATGACCACGGCATGATCAGCCCCTGATGCAGCAGATAGCTGCCGGACACCACCATAGGGCCTTGCTTGACGGCTGGCGAGCCGCGAGACAGCGCCGCCGCCTTGCCTCGGTTGATCAAGTTGATCTCGTAGCGCGCTTCATGATCCAGCCGCGTGAGCCGCAAAGGTCTTGGCGCGATCTGTGCACTTGTCCCCGATTTTCCAACAAAGGCAACAAAGCGGCTACCATCTTCTGACAACTGCTGTTCGGCCACGACCGCTGGGTCGGGGCTATCGAGCCGGAGAATATCGGCGCGGGTCAGCCAGTCCCGATTCCGCTTCCACCACGCCGTGACCTCACGCAGAACGTCGGCTTCCTCGTCGGTCAACTCCCGAGGATCCATCTCGAATCCCATATGGCGCTGTGCCGCAACCCAGGCGCGGAAGCTGATATCCAGGGTCCGACCAGAGGTGTGACAACGACGCGGGCCGACATGCGAACCGGTGACCGCCATAGGCAGAAACAAGGCCGCATTATGCTGCATCTTCAGTCGCTCAAGGGCGTCATTGGAGTCCGACAGCCAAACCCTGTGTGTCCGGCTGAGAATGCCGAAGTCGATCCGTCCGCCGCCCGACGCGCAACTCTCGATTTCAACTTCGGGGAAAGCATCTCGCAGACGGTCGATAAGCGCGTAGGACCCGCGCGTCTGCGCTGCATCGGGCATGGGCAGCACGCGGTTATGGTCCCACTTGATGTAATCGATGGGATATTTGGCGAGAATGGCGGCCATCCGCTCATAGATGAAGTCTCGCACCTCTTGCAGCGCCATATTAAGCGCCTTTTGCTGGCGGCCCAACGTCTGGTCCTCGGAGCCGAGTGCCCATTCGGGGTGCACGCGATGCAAGTCGCTGTCAGGATTGATCATCTCAGGCTCGAACCAGATGCCAAAGCTCATCCCAAGCCCGTGAACGTGGCCAATCAGCGGACCGAGCCCGTCAGGATATTTGCGCGGATCAACCTCCCAGTCCGAAAGCGACGTGGTGTCATCATCGCGCTGGCCAAACCAACCATCATCCAGCACAAAACGTTCCGCGCCCAGTGCGGCGGCGCGGTCGGCGATGTTTTTGAGCTCTGGCAACTTGTGATCAAAGTAGACCGCCTCCCAGCAATTGTAATGCACAGGGCGCGGCTTGCCCGGCTT
>JBCCLK010000067.1:0-8080 GCA_039026935.1 Pseudomonadota bacterium | reverse complement strand
TTATTGGCCCTTCTGGTGCGTTGCAAAGGTTTGAAAACCTCATGGTTTCCTGCGCCTTTGCGCCTTCCAGAAGAACCAATGAACGCCTACCATGATCCGCAAAATTAATGGGTCCTGACCCTAGGTCGCAGTCTCAGCGGATCTTGGTTGGCAAGCATCCACGCTGCGCAAACGCTCGTACCTTGCACCGTAGGTTGAGCCGTGAGAGACTCAAAGGATGGCAACGCAGAACAAATCAGACGATAAACCCATACGGCTCATCAAAGAGACGAGCCCGGAGGGCACAAACGTGCCCGCGAGCAACGTGTGTGTCAGCGTTGACGGCGACGGAGTGGTTTCCATCGCAATTCCCGACGATGATGTCCCACTCCATCCGCGAGCCGTGGCTTTGGTCGCCGCGGCGATGCAGTTGGATGACGACGCAACAGTGGCTTCCCTAGCCGTCAGCTTGCAGAGTTAGGCTGAAACCGGTATCGGGGTTACGCCATTCGTCGTATAAGTGAGTCGTTTAAGGCGAGCGTTTAAACTGCCGCACGCTGACCGTGTCTTGCAAAAATACGGTCACAAAAGCGCGCTAGAGACTGCGCGAACACGACAGCTAAGTGCTTAGAGAGGAGCTTTCTAGGGCCAATGTTTGATCGCGGCATCCTCTTCGTTGGAGCAAAAGGCCTTGGCCTTTCGGTGCTCGCCGAGGCGTTGGCCTTGGACATCCTCAGAGAGCTTGAGGCCAACACGAGCACCATGCATCCACTGCGTGTTTATTCGGCGACGTTGAGCGAGAACGCGCAAACAGACCCAGTTCTTTTGCGAGCGATGAAACGATTGCAGATCGAAGTTAGCGGCTTGTCAATCAAGCCACTTGCTCTTTACGCCTTCGCGGGCGCGCCCAGAATTGATCATGTGGTCATGCTGGATGCTGAGCTCCCACCAGCGACAAAACTTGCGATCGGTGAGACGGTTGATGTTTGGCGCTGGGATATCGATCCGGCCTGCTACATCGACAAAAAGCAACCCGGCCCGCGCTATCTGGATTATCTGAAAACAGCAGAAAATCTACGCCCGAAAGTCGCTGCGCTTTTGACTGACCTGACCAATCTCAGTGACGTCGCAGGCCGCACCTTTATAGACGACATCATGGCTAAGACAGCTTAAAATCACGTTCGCGGAGCGACGAGAGACCCAGTCCAGCAAGCTGGTTGTCGAAGGCTCAAGAGTTTTTCTATAAGACCTTTGGAAAGGACTGCGCTCAGACCAAGTGCGGTCTTTTAATCTTTTGGCCGGATGATGCATGTCGGCGTCCCATGCTGGTTGTAAACCGGCAAAAAGACTTGAGGGCAAAAACTTGGGGACAAAAAATTTAGGGGCAACGCGCATGATTGCCGCAACAGAGTTTTCTCGATCAGCATGGTCGCGGAAGACATATATGATATCACGCACAATGGTTGTCCGAGCCTCCGCAGTTTTATGCGTATCTGGACTTTTGGCAGGGTGTGCGTCGAACACGAACACCAGGGTGGAGCCATTGACGCCCGCTCCAACGACACCCGTCACGACTTCAAGCCTCCCGCAACCGATTACCTTTGGCACCCCACAGCCCGTCGCCGGGCAGACCCTTGATCAAGCCGCGGGAACCCCAACGGACTCGGCGCTCAGCAACAGCTCAACTTTGAGCGCGGACAACGGCGTTACAACAGCAACGCTTGACCCTACCACCGGCGCAGACGCATCCCTACAGCCAGCAATAGTGCCTCCGGCGGGCGCGACCGGGGCAACGCTTGCCGAAGATGATCTTATCGGCGCCTGGTCAGCGGCAACGCCGCTCGCCACATGTGCAATCAACTTGTCGCTCACCACTTGGCAAGGTGGTTTTCGCGCCTCAACGCGCAACTGCGCGGATGTGCAACTGGCAGCATTGGGTGCATGGTCTATCGACGGTCAGCAAGTTCTGTTGCGTGACAGTGAAGGCGCTTTAATCGCGCGGCTCTTTCAAAACGGAGACGCCCGCTACTCCGGCCAGTTTGAAACGGGCCAGGCCGTGACGGTCTTCCGATAGGGCAGAACGCTCTTGGCGAAACGAGTACCATCACCCGCCGCGCGGCTTTCGGAGAAGCCTGAGGCAACGCTTCTTCCATCCCATCTTCGGGTCAGCGAGCGTTATGCATCCCTCATCGCGAACCGTGAGTTGGATGAAGACCCTGTTCAACGCAGGGCGACCGAGGCGCTTGACCGCCTCAATGCCGAACTTGCCGAACGTCGCCTCGCCCATAAGTCGAGCGCTCTTGGATGGCTATTCGCCAAGCGAAGAGCACATGCGCCCCACACCAACGGCCTTTACTTATGGGGTGGCGTAGGTCGTGGTAAAACGATGCTGATGGACCTCTTCTTTGAGGTCGCAGCGCCCAAACGCAAACGCCGCGCGCATTTTCATGCCTTCATGGCCGACGTGCACGCGCGCATCCACGCGCATCGGCAGGCTTTCAAAGCAGGCAAGACCAAACAGGACGACCCGATACCCCCAGTCGCTGATCAGATCGCCAGCGAAGCCGTGCTCATCTGCTTTGACGAGTTCCATGTTGTTGATATTGCAGATGCCATGATTTTGGGGCGTTTGTTCACGAGGCTGTTCGAGCGCAATGTGGTGCTTGTCGCCACATCAAACGTACTTCCTTCAGACCTGTACAAGGACGGCCTCAACCGGGCCTTGTTCATGCCCTTCATCGAGCTTCTGCACCACCATGTCGACGTTTTTCAACTGGACGCGGGGCGTGACTACCGGCTGGACAAGCTGGAAGCCGCGCCTGTTTGGTATAATCCACTCGGGCCTGTGTCAGACCACGCCATGGATGAAGCGTGGTCGCGGCTTACCAATCATTCCAGCGGCGAAGAAGACAGCATCACCGTCAAAGGCCGCCATGTGCCCGTTCCCATCCATGCCCATGGCGTGGCACGCTATTCTTTTGCAGAATTGTGCGAGAAACCCCTGGGCGCGGAGGACTATCTTGCCCTCACCCAGCGCTTTCACACCATGATGGTCGACAACATCCCCATCATGACGGCCGAAAAGCGCAACGAGGCCAAGCGCTTCATCATGCTCATCGACGCCATGTATGACAGCAGGACCAAACTGATTGCTTCAGCTGCTGCTGAGCCAACAGCACTCTACACAGCGACATCTGGCAACGAAGCCTTCGCGTTCGACAGAACCGCATCCCGCTTGCTGGACATGCGATCGGAGGATTATCTGCGCGCGCCTCGCAACCCGCTAGCGGCCTAAGTGTTCATCAGAGCACCTTACCTTAACGTAAGACATTGAGCAAAAACGTTTCTTAGGCCTTTAATCACCTTGCGTCTGACACACGGTACGTATACCACGCCTGCGACAGATTCGGGTGAGCGGGGGAAGCTTACTTAAACGTCACTTGAGGAAAGATGGCGCGACCTGCGCCGGGCGCTGACGGCGGCGACAAACGTTTCAGCGCCTTAGAGGGGCAAGGCCTCCACGGGGAAAAGAATGGCTCGCAAAAAGCTCGCAATGATCGGTTCCGGCCAGATTGGCGGAACACTAGCCCACCTTGCCGGTTTGAAGGAACTGGGCGATATCGTCATGTTCGACATCACTGATGGCGTGCCGCAAGGTAAGGCGCTCGACATTGCCGAAAGCTCACCGGTGGACGGGTTTGATGCAAAGATGTCGGGTACGACCGGCTATGAGGCCATTGAGGGTGCCGATGTTTGCATCGTCACGGCGGGCGTGCCGCGCAAACCGGGCATGAGCCGGGATGATCTCCTAGGCATCAACCTCAAAGTCATGCAGCAGGTCGGCGCAGGTATCGCCAAATATGCTCCCAATGCTTTTGTGATCTGCATCACGAACCCGCTGGATGCCATGGTCTGGGCGCTGCAGAAATTCTCTGGCCTGCCCCGCAACAAGGTGTGCGGCATGGCAGGCATACTCGATTCAGCCCGCTTTCGTTACTTCATCGCAGAAGAATTAAACGTCTCGGTGGAAGATGTATCCGCCTTCGTACTCGGCGGCCATGGCGACACCATGGTGCCGCTGACGCGCTACTCTACGGTGGGCGGCATTTCTCTTGATGATGTCGTCGCCATGGGCTGGATGACGAAGGGAACGCTGGATAATATCGTCCAACGCACAAGAGATGGCGGCGCAGAGATTGTTGGCCTCCTGAAGACGGGCTCGGCGTTCTATGCCCCAGCGGCCTCGGCGATTGCGATGGCGGAAAGCTACTTGAAAGACAAGAAGCGCGTTCTCCCCTGTGCCGCAGCCCTCAAAGGCGAGTACGGCCTGAACGATATGTATGTCGGCGTGCCGACCGTGATCGGTGAGAACGGCATCGAGAAGGTAATCGAGATCGATCTCGACATCGCAGAGCGCGAGGCTTTCGACAAATCGGTAGGATCAGTTAAAGGCTTGATGGAAGCCTGCATCGGCATCGACGGCACACTCGCTTAAAAACAGATTGGAGAGCCCTGGCATGGGCTTCGGGACGCTCAAAGCAAGCACCCTCATGAGAACGGTGGCAGCCAGTGTCGCCGCACTTCTGGTTGTAAGTTTGTTCAGCGTAGACACCGCCTTGGCGCAAAAGGGCACCAGCGACACGGGCGTTCCTCCAAGCGAAGATCGCAGCGTCGAAGCAGGCGATGCCTTCAGCTTTGAAGCGGGCCTTAAGGCAACGCTTGACAGCTTAGATATCGATAGCATCCAACCAGATGAAGCCTTTCTCAGCGCCGGAACACAATTTCTTCGCGCTGTCGAACGCGCCTTTCAATCGCGCTATCGCTATGGCGTAAACGTGGGCGCGCTAGGCTTAGCTTTGATGGGCACAGGCTTGCCCGGCAACCCGGATCCCGAACCATTCAGTGGTGCTGTCATCGAAGACCTTTTTTCTGTTGTATTGAGCGATATGGCCGATGCCCGCGCCACCTTGGCAACCTTTGACAACGATGCCGATTTCAGCGTCGCTGTCGACCTCAGCTCTGTCTGGTTTGACGTTAATGATGACGACGTACGGCAGCCTGGCGAAGGGCTCTTGCAACTAACCACAGGTATTTTCAATCTGCGAGGAGCAGCACAGCAATTCACCCAAAGCGGCAGCCAGCTTGTCGTGGACTTTGACCAATCCGATGCAGCATGGCTGACGGCCTATACCCACTTCATCTCCGCCACGAGCCGCATGGTATTAGCCTTCTCGCCTGGTGAGACGCTGGATGAGGTTTTTACCACCGCTAGCGAGTTGGATGCAGTGGCAACCGAAAGCTCCGGGTTCATTGCCACGGAGAGGCGTGCGATTGACCTCGTCTATGCCTTCCTGAAAATTTTGGAAAAGACGCCCAACGCCGACGACACCCGCGCCGCGCGCGAGCACATGCTGGCCATGATTGCCAACAACCGCATCTTTTGGGAACGGGTGGCCGCCGAGACCGATAGCGCACGCGAGTGGATACCCAATCAGGCGCAGGTTGCGGCTCTGCCAATTGAGTTTCCCGGCGAGGTTGGCCCTAGCTGGCTTGCCGTGCTTAGCGATCTGGAAGCCTTGCTCGAAGGTCGCCTGCTAGCCCCACACTGGCGCCTTGGCATGACCGGCGCTACCCACGGCATCAACATTCGCACCCTTTTTGAAAATCCACAGTCGATGGACATGCTCAGCCTGTTTCAGGGCGGTGGCATTGCCTTTGCGGTGGAAGAAGGTCCCATCATTTCAACCCGCAACTGGCAACAGTTTCAGTCCGTCGTTGGGCGACGTAGAGGGTTTTTGCCACTCATCCTAAACTGACATCAATCGCAACACGCCCGCAATCAGAGCAGGAACGTCCATGAACATCCATGAATATCAGGCCAAGGCCCTACTAAAGGGCTTTGGCGCGCCAGTCGCCGAGGGCGTACCGATCATGTCCGCCGATGAAGCTGGCCCAGCCGTCGACAAGCTTGGTGGCCCTGTATGGGTCGTCAAAAGCCAAATCCACGCCGGTGGTCGCGGCAAAGGCACGTTCAAGGAACTGCCCGAGGATGCCAAAGGCGGTGTGCGGCTCGCCTTCTCCAAGGATGAAGTGCTTTCTCATGTCGGCGAGATGCTAGGCAATACGCTCGTCACCAAGCAGACAGGCGCCGCTGGCAAGCAGGTGAACCGGCTGTATCTTGAAGATGGTGCAGACATCGACCGCGAGCTTTACTGCTCACTCCTCGTCAACCGCGAAACTGGTCAGGTGTCCTTTGTCGCTTCAACAGAAGGCGGTATGGACATTGAGGCCGTCGCTGAAGCCACACCAGAGAAAATCCACACCATCGATGTGGAGCCTGGCACGGGCGTTGATAGCGCCATCGTGGCCAAACTTGTGAGCGCATTTGAGCTGTCAGGCGCTGCCGCAGATGACGCCGCCTCGCTCTTCCCCGTGCTGTACAAAGCCTTCACCGAGAAGGATATGAGCTTGCTTGAGATCAACCCGCTGATCGTCATGAAAGATGGCCACCTGCGGGTGCTTGACGCGAAAGTTTCCTTTGACGGTAACGCGCTCTTCCGCCACGCGGATGTGATGGAACTTCGCGATGAAACCGAGGAAGACGCGAAAGAAATCGAAGCGTCCAAACACGACCTCGCCTATGTCGCGCTCGATGGTGATATCGGCTGCATGGTGAACGGCGCTGGCCTTGCCATGGCGACGATGGACATCATCAAGCTCTACGGCAAAGAGCCTGCGAACTTCCTCGATGTCGGCGGCGGCGCGTCCAAAGAGAAGGTGACGGCAGCTTTCAAGATCATCACCGCCGATCCCAACGTGAAGGGCATCTTGGTCAACATCTTCGGTGGCATCATGCGCTGCGACGTGATCGCAGAAGGCGTGATCGCAGCCGTCAAAGAGGTCGGCTTGCAAGTACCGCTTGTGGTCCGGCTGGAAGGCACGAAAGTCGAAGAGGGCAAAGCGCTGATCAACGGCTCAGACCTCAACGTGATCGCGGCTGATGATCTCGACGATGCCGCTCAGAAAATCGTGAAGGCAGTGGGTTAGGCCAACAAGTGAAACCATTCGCGGCCTCATTGGCATTGAGCAGCTTGCTTGTTTTAGGAGCGTGCCAATCTCTTTCACCGAGCGAGGATGAAATCGCTCTGTGTAAAGATGAAATTCTTCGTCTTGCGTCGGTGACGCTCGGCGAGACACCTTTTGGATACAACATCAACTCCGCGAACGGGTCACGCAATGTGACAATCAACTTTGCTGAAACAGCAAACGCTCCGGGTTTCACCTGCAACATCGATCCTGACGGCACCAAAAGAATTTTGATGTTCCAGACACTGACCGAACCTCTCCAGAATCCAGCATGAGCGTACTTCTGGTCACCAATCCATCTCAAAAATCTGCCGTCTAGACGTCAGATATCCAAATCCGAAGAGCTGTTAAATGTCCATCATTGTCGATAAAGACACCAAAATCATCGTGCAGGGGCTGACCGGTAAAACGGGCACCTTCCACACTGAGCAGGCGCTTGCCTATCACGGCACGCAAATGGTCGCCGGTATCCACCCGAAGAAGGGTGGCGAGATCTGGACGGCTGGCGAAGGCGCTGGCCCGGCCGCAGGCACCGAGCTTCCAATCTATACGAGCGTGGCTGAAGCCAAAGAAACGACGGGCGCGAACGCCTCGGTGGTCTATGTGCCACCAGCGGGTGCCGCAGCCGCGATCATCGAAGCGATCGATGCCGAGATCCCGTTTATCACCTGCATCACTGAGGGCATTCCGGTGCTCGACATGGTGAAGGTCAAAGCAAAACTCGAAGGATCAAACTCTCGGCTTCTTGGGCCCAACTGCCCGGGCATCATGACACCTGATGAGTGCAAGATCGGCATCATGCCAGGCTCCATTTTCAAGAAGGGTAATGTTGGGATCGTCTCGCGCTCCGGCACGCTGACCTACGAGGCGGTGTTCCAGACCACGAATGAAGGTCTGGGGCAGTCCACGGCGGTCGGGATTGGCGGCGACCCTGTGAAAGGCACTGAGTTCATCGACGTGCTTGAGATGTTCCTTGCCGATGAGGAAACAACGTCAATCATCATGATCGGTGAGA
>JBCCLK010000066.1:0-8113 GCA_039026935.1 Pseudomonadota bacterium | reverse complement strand
TAGCTGTGGCGGCCAGCCGTGATACAGTCGGCCAGGGTGCAGGGCTGTTGTTCGTCTACGCAATCGGGATGGGGTTGCCGTTCATTTTGAGCGCGCTTGCTATTGGCCCGTTCACGCGCTTTCTCTCCGGCTTCCGTCGGCACCTAGCGACAATGGAACGAGCAACTGGCGCGCTTCTGGTTGCAACAGGAGCTGCATTCCTTATGGGTTGGCATACACTTCTCGCCAATTGGATGCTGGAACGCTTCCCTGGTCTTGTTGCCCTGACATAAGCTGGTGGGTACTATAGCTGGTGGGTACTATCGGCTGGCCGGAGCCGCATTGGCCAAGGGCCGAATAAACCCATCGCGCCATTGCCACATCTGGAAAGATGGCACATTGGCATCTCCAACATCATTGAAACTGATAGGTCCAATGACCGTGTCGAAAGGTGCCTCATTGCCTGAGGCTTCGGCAATAGCCACCTGCGCCGCTGCCATGGACGGCAAGGTAAGACCGGCCAACACACCTGGGCTCGCGCCCTCATACTCGGCCAAAACCTCGTCCATCGCGAGGGTTCGCCAAGGTGTTGGTCGTGGAAAGACGACGCCCTCAGCAGCACCATCGGCGAGAAGAGAAAATTCCGCTGTCATGACACTATCACCCGCTAGAACAGCAAGATCAGGCAATTGCGCTCTAAGTTCTGCAATCAGGAGTGCGCTGTCGGCCTGGCCTGCAAACACCACAGCGAGATCGGCCTCTTCAGCATCAGCTCGAAGTGCCGCTGCACGTAAGCCGTCTTCGGCGTTGAAAGGCTCCACGAGTGCCACGTCAATGCCCGCCTGCTCAAGCTCAGCCTGAACCTCATCAGCCAAAGTACGTCCGTAGATCGCTTCAGAATGGAAGATCACAAGAGATAACCCAGCCACCGATGCGCCCAGTAGCTCATCAAGTTCACCGGATACGAGCGAGGTAACGATAGAGGCGGCCTGTTGATCATCGCGCCCACTTATCCGCAAAACCGCTCCGTCGGCATCATCTGTAAATCCGTCAAAGCGCACGGAGCTTGCGTACATGGGGATGCTTTCTGCAGATAAGACATCACGGGCAGCTACGGCTGGTCGCCAACACACGCCACCGACAACCGCATCAACCCCTGCACCCACCAACTGGTTAGCAGCGGCACGCCCGCGTTCTTCATCGCACGCATCATCAACAGCGGTCACTTGAACGGAAAGGCCTTGATCTCTGGCGTCAAGGACAGCGAGCGCGACCCCTTGCTCGACCTGCAAGCCCAACCTTAGGAAAGGCCCGGAAAGCGGCGCAAGCACGCCAATATGCAATGTATCGGCAGAGTTTTCTTGAGCACTACCGGCTACGACACCGAACCCCATGCTTAAGACCACGAAGCCTGCAAACGCTAATGTTGCGGGGAGAAAAACCGGACGCTGCACTGCTCTCTGAACCCATCACAATGTGGAAACCGCATTTCTTCTGGCGTTCAAAGATGGAAATTGCAATGTGCCAAGATGGAGAGCGGTGTCGGAAAAAGGAAACAACGCTTGGCGACATCACCACAAGAACCTTCACGCATATGGCAGCCAGGCGCCGCCAACACGCTTACTGACATCGACGGACTCCAAATCGGCCATGCTGATGACCGGAAAGCCAACACCGGCGTCTCAGTCCTTCTCTTCGATGAACCCGCAACGGCCAGCGTATGCATCCTGGGACAGGCACCGGGTACCCGCGATATCGCACTGCTGGACCCCGCTCGCACAGTGGAAACAATAGACGGGTTGGTGCTCGCGGGTGGTTCTGCCTACGGGCTCGCCGCTGTCGACCCGGTGATAGACGCACTTGCGAGAGAAGACCGCGGCTTTGCCGTTGGCGATGCACGCGTTCCGATCGTGCCTGCAGCCATCCTGTTCGATCTGCTAAACGGTGGTGCCAAACCGACGGACCTCACGGCGCTCTACCGCGCATTGGGTTCAAAAGCGCTCAAAAATCTCCGGTCGCACACGTCGATCGGCCGTGTCGGCGCAGGTTTTGGTGCAACGACAGCCATTGGCCAAGGCGGACTTGGCAGCGCATCGGCTGTGTTGGGCAATGACGCACCTAAAGAGCTTGTCGGTTTTTGCGTGGCAGCTTTGGTTGCAGCAAACCCCGTCGGCAGTCCGTTTCTCAATGATGGCTCCACTCTGCGGGCCCATATCTTCGGACACGGCGAGGAACTTAAGAGCGATTGGCGATCGGATACCAACCTGGCACCATCTTCCCACAGCTCAGTAAACGCAATTGCGATGAAAAGGCTTACCGAGCCCGGTCAGAACACAACGATCGGATGCATCGTTACCAATGCGCCGCTCGACAAACGGGCGTGTCACGCCCTCGCCGTCGCCGGACAAGATGGCATTGCCAACGCCATCTACCCGGCGCATACGGCACTCGATGGCGATTTGGTTGTTGGAGCATCCGTCGGCAAAGGCGCAGCGATACAAAACCCGAGTCTTCTCGCCTTCCTTCAGGCCATCGCCACGGCCACGATGGCACGCGCCATTGCGCGCGGCATCTTAGCCGCCCCAGTGCAGTAAGACATCACAATCGATGACCGTTCTGTCCCTACCTGTGAACATCCTGTCGTTTCTTGGTCGTCATGGGACGATCGCCATCGCGCTCAGCCTCCTAGTGGGCATGGCACTGCCATTTCTCGCAGCGTCAGTGCGCCCATTCCTTGATGAAGCTGTTCTGACGCTTCTTACGATGTCCTTCATGCGCATCGGCTTCAGGGCTATCGGCTCAGAACTCATGCAACCTGTGATGATCCTCGTGGCTGTGGTCGTCGCGATGTTAGTGCTACCCGCTGGCGTTCTTTGGATCGGCCACGCAATCGGCCTTAACGCTTCTCATCCCGACCTTTACATCGCTCTGTTTATTGCGCTGGCTGTACCACCGGTAGCCGCAGTACCGATCTTTGCAGGGCTACTAAGACTGCCGGGCGCGCCAGCACTTGCCTTTTTGATCGTGTGCATCGTGGCGACGCCCTTCGCCGCGAGCCTTCATGCGCGTCTCTTCTTCTCAGCCGAAGCCTTGCCGTTTGACGGCGCAACCATTGGACTACGTTTAGCGGGCTTTCTGATCGGCGCAGCAACCCTGGCAGCCATCTTCCGCCGTATGATTGGGACAGAACGGCTAGAAGCATGGCGCAGCCCGATCGATGGCATCAATGTGCTCGCGATGTTCGTGTTTGCGATCGCCGTTATGGACGGGGTGGGCCCCGCAATTGCGAACCAGCCGTGGTTTGTTGCGACACTGCTTGGAGCAACTTTTACCCTCGCTCTGTTTCAAATGGCGGTCATGCGGCTCGCCCTGAGTTTCTTCGACCATGAAAAAGCGACCTCCATCGCTTTAGCAACAGGTCTGCGAAATATGGGATTGATGGTGGCGGCGCTCGGCCTCTCCATCCCGGAGACGACATGGTTGTGGTTTGCGGTCGGACAGTTCCCCATCTTCTTCATGCCGTGGATTATTGAAATTGTCCGCAAGCAGCGAGCCCAGAGCTCTTGACCGTAGGGACGCAATGAAGCACTGCCAAGCCATGCCTTCACCTCTTATCCTTGCGCCCTCCTTGCTCGCGGCAGATTTTTCGCGTCTGCGTGATGACGTGCGTGCAGTTGATGAGGCAGGCTGCGACTGGCTGCATTTAGATGTGATGGATGGTCATTTCGTGCCAAACATCACTTTTGGTCCTGCTGTCGTTGCAGCGATACGTCCGCACACATCTAAGCCGCTTGACGTGCATCTCATGATCGCACCGTGCGACCCGTATTTGTACGCCTTTGCCGACGCTGGTGCCGATATGATCACCGTGCACACCGAAGCAGGGCCGCATCTTCACCGATCCTTGATGGCAATCCGTGACCTTGGGAAAAAGGTCGGTGTATCTCTCAACCCGGCAACCCCTGCAAGGGCAATTGAGCATGTGCTCGATCTGGTCGACCTTGTTCTCGTCATGACGGTAAACCCGGGCTTCGGCGGACAAAGCTTTATCCCCTCGCAAACAGACAAAATCGCTGACATCCGGCGCATGATCGGCGACCGCGCCATCCGCATCCAAGTGGACGGCGGGATTGACCCGCAGACAGCACCTGTGGTTGCCGAGGCAGGCGCAGACACGCTCGTAGCTGGATCAGCAATTTTTAAACATGGCAGCCCTGACAATCCAACCGGCTACGGCATTGCGATGGATGCAATCCGCACAGCCGCGCTCGGCTCCAACGCACTGGCTCAGGCTTTATGATACCTCGCTACTCCCGCCCCGAAATGACAGCAATCTGGACGCCGGAAACGAAATTCCGCATCTGGTTCGAGATTGAGGCCCATGCCTGCGACAAGCTTGCTGATCTTGGCGTGATCCCAAAAGAAGCAGCGGCTACCATCTGGGAACGCGGCGGCAGTGCCACCTTCGATATCGACCGGATCGACGAGATTGAGCGCGAGACAAGGCATGACGTCATCGCGTTTCTAACGCACCTTGCTGAGATCGTCGGCCCCGACGCACGCCTCGTCCACCAAGGCATGACATCATCGGATGTTTTGGACACCTGCTTCGCGGTGCAGCTTACCCGTGCCACGGACCTCCTGCTTGATGATCTCGATGCGCTTCTAGATGCGCTCAAGACCCGGGCGATGGAGCACAAGATGACGGTGTGCATTGGCCGGTCTCACGGCATCCATGCTGAGCCAGTGACCTTCGGATTCAAAATGGCGCAAGCCTTTGCGGAGTTCGACCGATGCAAAACGCGGCTGATCGCAGCGCGTCAGGACATAGCGACTTGCGCGCTGTCCGGCGCAGTCGGCACATTCGCAAACATCGACCCAACGGTTGAGGCCCATGTGGCCGAAAAACTCGGCCTTGCACCTGAACCTGTCTCCACCCAAGTCATCCCGCGCGACCGCCACGCCATGTACTTTGCAACACTTGGGGTCATCGCATCATCTGTAGAACGACTCGCGACGGAGGTCCGCCATTTGCAGCGCACGGAGGTTCTTGAGGCGGAAGAGTTTTTCTCCAAGGGGCAGAAAGGCTCGTCCGCAATGCCCCATAAGCGCAATCCTGTGCTGACGGAAAATCTCACTGGCCTTGCCAGGATGGTGCGCGGATACGCGCTGCCAGCGATGGAAAATGTCGCCCTCTGGCACGAGCGTGATATCTCACATTCGTCGGTCGAGCGCATGGTAGGCCCAGACGCGACCATAACGCTCGATTTCGCGCTCGCGCGCTTAACCGGCGTGATCAAAAACCTTGTGGTCTACCCAGACCGTATGAGAGCCAACATGGAAAAACTGGGTGGTTTGATGCATTCGCAGCGCGTGCTTCTTGCACTCACGCAAGCCGGTGTATCGCGAGAAGACGCCTACACGCTCGTCCAGCGTAACGCGATGAAGGTTTGGCACGACGGCGCAGACTTCCTCACCGAACTCAAAGCCGATTTAGATGTCTCCGCTAACCTCACTGATGAAGCGTTGGGCGAACTCTTCGATCTCTCCTACCACACCAAGCACATCGACACGATCTTCACCCGCGTCTTCGGTACAGACGCCGCCTGAGGCGAGAAAGCAGCACTCATGGCAATTTCAGACATCGATGTGCTGGTGCTGCCGGGCTGGAAGGGTGGTGACGACACCTATTGGTATGCAGGATGGGTCGAGAAACTGCCAAATGCCCGGCGGGTCGAGCAGACCGATTTTGAAACGCCAGCTTTGTCCGACTGGACCAAGGAAGTCGAAAAACAGATCCTGCTTTGTACCCGGCCTGTCGCGCTTGTCGGCCATTCCCTTGGCGCGCTCACAATTGCGCATATGTCCGATCGACTCGCCAACCTTCCCGTGATCGCTGCGCTTCTCGTTGCGCCGCCGGAACTGAGCGGCAAAAGCAGCATCGGCCATCTACTCACCGGGTTTGAACCCACACCCACCGCGCCTCTTCCAGTACCATCGTTCCTGGTAGCCAGCAGAAACGACCCCTACGCCAGCTTTGCTTACGCTGAGCGTTGCGCCCATGACTGGGGGTCTGAGTTTGTAGATGCAGGCGATGCTGGGCACATAAACCCAGATTCAGGGCATGGACCTTGGCCTGAAGGCCTCTTACGCTTTGGAGTCTTGCTAAAGCGTGCCCGCTCCACCTAGTCAGGCACCACTGCCGATCCGGCAGCGAAAGCCTTCAATGCCAGAGTATCTGAGCCGACAGCTACGACCGTGAAGCCATCGTCGAAGAAGCTGTGCGCCTTATCGATATCAAAAGCATAAACACCAGCGATTTTACCAACGTCGCGGGATTTTCGACCGATCTGCGCTGATGCGGCCAAAACGTGATCAGCGCCCGGTTGAAGGCCTTCGCCTTTGGAGAGCGTGATCGAAAGGTCCGACGGCCCAACAAACACGCCATCAACACCATCAACGGCTAGGATAGCGTCCAGATTGTCCATCGCCTCGACAGTTTCGATCATCGCAAGGGTGATGATCAGATCGTTTGCCTTCGAAAGATATTCAGCCGGCACCACACCCCATAAATCCATCGCAAGCGCTGGGCCCCAAGACCGTTCACCAATGGGCGGATACTTTGTCGCAGCCACGAGAGCTTCAGCATCGCGGGCCGTGTTGATCATTGGCGCGATGATCACCTGCGCGCCAGCATCAACGGCATGAGACGCAAGATCAAAACGACCAACCGGGATACGCAGACCCGGTTGCTTGTGCGCAGTGTGAATGGCTTGCATGGACGCCACCATGGACGTCTGATCATGCATGCCATGCTGAAGGTCAGTGCAAACACAGGCAAAGCCACCAAGAGCAAGCGCTGCAGCGTTGAGCGGCGATGGGATGCTGCTCCAACCCAGCGTTACTTTATCGCCAGCACGTAAGCCCGCCGCGAACGCTAGTCCGGCTTCAAATCGGCCTGACATCAGTCCTTAGCCTTTCGACTGGATCTCGTCGACGGCCTTAGCCATCATGTCGGTCATCTCACGGCGAAGTTGATGCTCAGAAATGTCGATGTTCTTCTCCGTGAAATCAGCCATGACTTTACGATAGACATCTTCGTCGCCCGGCTCTTCAAAGTCAGCCATCACCACTGACTTCACATAAGCCTCAACCTCATCTGCAGCTACGCCAAGTTTCTCAGCAGCCCAAGCCCCCAACATTTTGTTGCGGCGCGCACTTGCCTTGAACCGCAGCTCTTCATCGTGGGCAAACTTGTTCTCAAAACCTTCCTGGCGCTTATCGAACGTAGACATACTTAAACTCTCCTCACGACCGTGTGCCCGAACACAGGACACAGAAATCACATGCTGTGGGGATAGCTAGCCAACGGGCGCAAATCAATGAGCATTGCCACGCAATACGTGGCAGACCTGTTGTCCACGTTTTGTGGTGTTCAGCTAAAGGGAACTGCGCTATGGCGTATTTATACGGATTCTTTGCTGGCGAGTGCATCTGAGCCGCGCCGCACCTTTCAACCCGCTGATAGTTTAAAGGATACGCGCATGAGTCGCCGTCGCCGGATCTATGAAGGCAAAGCCAAAGTGCTTTATGAGGGCCCGGAGCCCGGCACGCTTGTTCAGCATTTTAAAGATGATACGACTGCCGGAAACGCGGAAAAGCATGCCGTAATCGATGGCAAGGGCGTCCTCAACAACCGTATTTCTGAGTACATCTTCGAGCAGCTCAATGCGCTTGGCATCGGCACGCATTTCATCAAGCGCATGAACATGCGCGAGCAACTCATCCGCGAAGTAGAAGTGATCCCGGTTGAGGTCGTCGTACGCAACGTTGCAGCAGGCTCTCTGACCAAACGTCTTGGCCTTGACGAGGGCACCGCCCTGCCGCGCTCGATTGTCGAGTTCTACTACAAGAATGACGCGCTGGGTGACCCGATGGTGTCAGACGAGCACATCACAGCCTTCGGCTGGGCCAATCCTCAGGAAATCGACGAGATGATGGCGATTGCCATCCGCGTGAACGACTTTCTGAGCGGCTTGTTTTTGGGGGCGGGCATCCGTCTGGTTGATTTCAAGATTGAGTGCGGTCGTCTTTGGGAAAACGACATGATGCGCATTGTCGTGGCTGATGAGAT
>JBCCLK010000065.1:0-8204 GCA_039026935.1 Pseudomonadota bacterium | reverse complement strand
TGGCGGCGACCTATTGAGGTCACCGCCAGGGGGGCATGGGTAGGGAGGTTTATTGGTCTTGGGGCGCTGTGTTAGCGCAAAGAAGTCTTAGCCAATGACGCGAACGCTGCGCAGTTCGGAGTCGATGCCATCGAACTGAACGCGAACTTTGTCGCCAGCCGATGCGCCACTAGGGAAAGCGAAGTTTGGCGTGTTGCTGTCAAGCGTCCAGCCATTGTCGAGGGTCAACTTGCCCAGGCCCTGATCAGCAGAGATGACGGTTGCATCAACAGCGCGATCGAAATCGTTGGGATCTGCGAAAGCGGTACCAGCGGAAAGGCCGAGGGAAACGGCAGCAGCGGCGATAAGAAGAGTTTTCATGGGTCTAAATCCTTTGGGGGGTTTGTTTAAAAGGTTTGGGGGGAATGGGGTGGCGGTTTGCCACCCCGATCATTGATAGAAGGTTTGAGCGTTAGCTCGATCAAGTCTTAGCCAATGACGCGAACGCTGCGCAGGTTGGAGTCGATGCCATCGAATTGAACGCGAACCTTGTCGCCAGCCGATGCGCCGTTGGGGAACGCGAAGTGTGGCGTGTTGCTGTCAAGCGTCCAACCATTGTCGAGCATCAGGATGCCTGAATCAGCATCTGCAGAGATGACGGTTGCATCAACAGCGCGATCGAAGTCGTTTGGATCGGCGAAAGCGTTACCGGCAGTTGCACCAACAGTAAGAGCAGCGGCGATAGTTGCGAGAGCAAGAGTTTTCATTGTTATAGTCCTTTTTACTTTGGTTGTGAGCGAGAACGTTGTGTCCCGCTCCGATGACGTTGAATGTATACTGTTCTGGCTGAATGACTACTGGGGTACCGATCAACGCCCGTCACGCGGGCGTGAGACTCATGAGAGCCGCTCGCGAGCCTGAGTTACCGTGGCTGGGAAACATGTGAGGGAAGACCCGTAGGCCCCGGCTCCTCGGGCTTTGAGCGGCAATGGCCAGACACAGGGGCGTGTGGAGATGGGGAGCATTGCGCCACCCCCTTAGACTTTTGGATGCAGTTTTTATCGCTTTTGAGGGCTTTTTTTATCCCGCCAACGCCTCCAGCGCAGGTTTGTGAGCCCCATGCTCTCACCGGCGTGAGCAAATCCTGGGCAGTACGTGACACAATAATGCACTCAGTGCGCCTTCATCCACCCGAAGACACCCAACAACAGCCATCCGGCACCGCAACTGCATCAACCCACAGCACAAAGCACGTCAATCAGGCAGAAAGACCTCCGATGGTCTCTATGAAAGCCATCGGTTGAAGGGAGATCTCAAAAGGCAGATGAGAAATAGGCCATACCGGTCGTTACAGGCAGATACCGCCATGCATGGTGTCAAAGGCCGTCACAGCGCCGTCTTCTTCTTCCCAGAAGATGCTCCAGCGCAGTCGGCAGGGATAGTGTCGCTTCTCAAAGACCGCAACAGTGTCACCGTTGGATACATGGAAGCCTTGTTCGGTCAGTTGCGCCCGTAGCGCGTCGTCTGACATCGGCAGGGGGAACTGCGCCTCAACGCGCCGCTTAAACTCAGCGTTTGCCTCGGACAGATTGGCGGGCAGCGATCGGCCAATCTCAGGCGGCCGTGGGAGGGGCGGATACAAGTAAAGATAAACGCCGCCCACGCCCAAGAGCGCCAGCAAAACTGCTATTGGAAGCCATTTTCGAGCCAAGCTATCACCTCATGCTGGCTGTTCGCCGATGTCCTTAAGACCTATTCAGATTCATGACATAGGGTTCAAGCGCTTCAACGCTGCTCCGTTCCAGCGATTGAAGCCTTAAGGGAGAGACACGGTAGGGTGACGTTGAGTGCCAGGTTGGTCAGCGCTGTGAAAGCCTAGCGCTCCAACTCGCTCACACCGAGCACGACCTCTGGAAACTCACCCAGCGCATCGGGGTCTTCGTACGTTCCCACCCAGATATCATACTGGCCGGTCATGGGCCGACCAAGGAAAATCTCTGGATTGAGATCCCCCTCGACCCGATCATCATTGCACAACCATTCACCGTCCGGCCGATTGATAAGCAGCGTCGTGTCCGCGCTACCCTCAACGAAGAAACGCAGCGGATAATCATCGCCCGCTTCATAGGTGATGCGCACATCAGGTGCGTCGGCGACAAATCCAGCGCACGTGTCAGTGATGTGGCCCACAGAAAGAGACCCACCCGCTTGCAAGGCGTACCTCACCGGATCAGGGGTAAAGCCAGTTACGATTTCTTCATCAAAGAAGGTCGCCTCCAGGGAAAAATCAGGAAAGCGGCGTAGATCCGCGACTTCCGTTTCGCCAGCAAGCGTTGCACGGATCCATTCCGCGTAGGCAGACACGCGCGTGTAGGTGGAGAAACGCTCTCCCTCGTCCACGCACAGCGTACCGCCAGATACAATACCGACCTGCACAAAGCCCGTCGCCGTTTGCACATGCAGCGGACCGCCACTGTCTCCGGCACAGGCATCAACGCGGACGTCTTCAAAACCGGCGCATAGTGTTTCAGTATCGCCATCCTCATCGCAAAGACGATTGGCGACAATCGGCACGCTAGCACCCAGGAGCAGCGGCGAGGTTTCGAAGACTTCCCGGGTCTCAACAACGCTCTCACCGCCCTTCCCGCCGACGGTTCCTGAGATCTGTTGTTCTCCTGGGGTATTGCCCCAACCAATCACCACAGCATCCGTGCCGCTACGCTCCAAACCGTCTCCATCTGCGCCGGGAAAAGAGATGGTTGGAACCGATATGGGGTTGGCAAGCTCCAACAGCGCAATGTCGTCGGACCCAACACCGAGATATGCAGGATGAGCATAGATCGTTTCAACATCAACGATCCGCCCGCCGGCCTCCAGGCTCGTTGAACCGAAGTAGACGGCGATGGAGCTCGGGTCGGTAGGAACAAGATCTTCGATGCAGTGTGCCGCCGTCAAAACCCAGCGCGGATCAATGACCGAGCCACCACAAAAATGCGCATCAACCTGCGAGCTACTGCCGGTTTGGAACAACGAGACCTGCCATGGAAACGTCTCTATGGAGGTCACACAGCCGCCCATCACGCGCCCTTCGGCGCAGAAGGCATAAACAGGACTAGCCGGTAACATCACCGCGCCACCCACACTGCCTGCTATCCACGCCGAGCAGGCAAGCATTTTTGGAACCAAGCTCCAACGAGGTTGCCGTTTCATGGATATTCCCTTGATCATCATTACTCCTGAAGCCTCATCGTGGCACATGCGATAAAACTACGCTAAGGGCGCTGTCAGCTTTACGGCACAAAAAACGGTGCATCAACGGCACCATAGGTGCGCAGTGTCCAAACAGTCTGTGCCCCGTCGCTCAACCGATGCGTTTCACGCGCAATCGACCCGAGAGCGGCGTCCAGTGTCGGGTCAGGCTCCTCCAACGCAGAAAGTATAGCGTCCGCAAACGGGCTGTGATCTCCATCCCCATCAAGTGCGATCTGGCCAGGCGCAGCGGCATAGACAAGTGTCGTCGCACCGTCAGCGCCTGCCACCAAGTCGCCCGCCGCTCCGGCGCCCGAAAGCGCCGTTGCTCCAGACCCACGCAGCCCATTTGCCTGACAAGCGTCAATGAGAACAAGATCGATGACACCGGGACGCCCGGCAAGCCGCCCGGTCAAGGTGCGCAGGGCAACGGCATGCCCGTGCACATCATCGCGGGACACAATCAGGCTGTCATTGGCTGGGATCAGATAGCTGTTGCCACCAAGCGCTAAGCCGTGCCCGGCGAAGTAGACAACCGCCACAGCACCCTCAGGGAGTTGAGCCGCGAACCCACGCATCGCCGCTATGAGATGAGCACGGGTCGGATTTTCAAGCGCCCCGCCAGAAAAGATGGAGAAGCCCAATGCATCAAGCCGACCAGCAATCGCCCGCGCATCATGGACCGCATTGTTCAGATCACGCGCCCGTTCATAGTCATTGATGCCGATGATCAGCGCGTGACGGGCAGGCGCATCCTGCGCGTCCGCTCTGGCTGATGACAGAGCTGCTGAGAGTATGGAGATAACCAACAGGGCACAAACAAGAGCCCACCGTCTACGATGCGCGTGCCACGCGCATAAACCATTTGTCATCAGATGTTTTTTATCTTGCCAATCAGGTGCAACAATGATGTGTTTTTTTTAAACCTGCATGAGGAGCCGTGCCACGCGGCATAGCTACCAGATGCAGGCGCACGGTGCCACGCGGCACGATCGGGAACCGTATGATAATTTGCCACTGCAATGTCATAACGTCGAGCGAGATCACAGAAGCTGTCTGCGGGCTTTTGAAGAACGATCCCTATCGCCTGATCACACCTGGCCTTGTCTATCGAGAGCTGGGCAAACGTGGAAAATGCTGCGGTTGCTTTCCCCAGGTTGTTGGGATAATTGTTCGCACATTAGAAGAGTTCCAAACTACTCATCCATCCGTCAATATGGATCGTAGGTTGGTAAGTGCCGCCGCCGCAAGGCTTCACGCCGCGCCGGTGCGTCCAACTCTCCAACGCGATTAGGCGGCCTTTCATCCGAGGGCTGCCAGCCCCGGACACTGAAGGAAGACCGCCATGAAGGGCAACGAGAAAGTCATCGAGCGCCTCAACGAAGCTCTGTTTTTAGAGCTTGGTGCCATCAACCAATACTGGCTGCACTACCGTCTTCTGGAAGACTGGGGCTATGCGAAGCTGGCTGCCAAAGAGCGCGCTGAATCGCTGGAGGAAATGGAGCATGCCGACAAGATCACCGAGCGGATCTTGTTCCTGGAAGGTCACCCCAACATGCAAACCCTCGCGCCGTTGCGCATTGGGCAGACCGTGAAAGAGGTTCTGGAAGCCGATCTCGCTGGCGAGTATGATGCACGCGCCTCGTATTCCAAGTCGCGCGATGTCTGCAATGAAGAGGGCGACTACGTGACGATGAAGATGTTCGAGCAGCTCCTCATCGACGAGGAAGGCCACATCGATTTTCTTGAGACCCAACTTCAGCTTCTGGAGACAATCGGCGAAGAGCGCTACGGCCTGTTGAACGCTGCCCCTGCGGACGCAGCCGAGTAAGTTTTAAAGCTCAATCGTTCCGATACAGATTTATTCGGCGGCCACGTTCATCGCGGTCGCCGTTTTTGTATCGATTGCGAGCGAGTCAGACGCGAGCCACACATCAAGCAAACGCTCCAAAAACACGTCAACAGCTGCGTCGTAGCGCAGGCGCCCTTCGATGTGCGCGCGGCGCGGCTGTGCACCAGGGCAGGCCATCCGCTCCGCGCCTTTCACCGTCCAGCGATAGGTCATCGCCATGGTAAGTTCGGGGTGGAACTGAAGCCCAAAAGCAGCTGGCCCAACTTGATAAGCTTGTTCAGGGAAACGGCTATCGGCGGTGGCAAGGCGCGTCGCGCCATCTGGCAAATCAAAACCATCACGGTGCCACTGATAGACCATGGACGGCCAATCCAAGAGCGCCTCCCCCTCAGGCGTTGGCGTGATCGGGTAGTAGCCAACTTCCACATGACCGTCTGGATCCGGCTTCACCTCGGCGCCCAAGTGCCGCGCCATAATCTGCGCACCAAGGCACAGGCCCAGGAAGGGCCGCTCTTCTTTCAGCGGGACGCCGATCCAATCTGTCTCGCAGGCGATAAAATCATCGTCGTCATAGGCCGACTGGGGCCCGCCGAACATCACAGCACCTGAATGCTCATCAAGCGTCTCGGGAAGGGTGCAGCCAAGGGCCGGTCGGCGTATATCAAGGGAGTACCCGCGCGCCATAAGCTTGTGCCCCACGCGGCCCGGCGTGGACGTTTCCTGGTGCAGAATCACCAACATCGGCTTATATGTACGCTCCAACATGGCGGCCACAAAACCGAGCCTAAGTCCATTTGTCCAGTCACATCAGTGATCTAATGAAAACGGTTTTGTGACGGAAAGCGCAGTAACCTGTCGCCTGCGCATCTATTGCGTGGATTCGGCAACCTTTTTGCGCAAGATCATGCGCACCCGCCGGGACACGCCCAAAAGCTCGGCGGTGCGCCAAACCATGTTGTCCTCAAGCTCATTGACCGTGCCATCAGCATAGACCGCGCGCCAAAGAAGCTCGATTACCTCCTCACGTTCTTCTTCAGACATCTTGCCCTTCAGAACAGAGGTGAATCGGTAAAGGTCAATGGCTTCATCATCGCGCGCCTCGGCTTCGGCCACCAACTCATCAAGCTTGTCGCTGTGCACGCTGAACTGCTTCTCAAGCGCTTGACGGATCACCGCCGTCTCGTCCTCCGTTACAACGCCATCGATGCGGATCATGTGCACGAGGAGAGCGGCAACCGCGACGCGCGGATCGTCGGGGGCGAACACAGACGCATCAGCTTCCTCTGGCTTGGGATCAGCGAAAAGGGCTTTGAGACGATCAAGCATGAAGAAGTGCCTTGCCTTAAGAAGAACTGGTGAACACGCAACGTAGGGACTCAAGGCGCGAAAGCCAAATCTGGGTCTACGACCCTAATCGAGTGTAACTTGATGCTCGCGCTGGCCCGATACGTCTACCTGAGCGCTGTAGACCTGACCAGCGGCATCCCATCCCGCGTCATCTGAAGATAGCCCGTCCTGCGCCGTCGTGACATAGAGCGTTGAGAGATTAGCGCCGCCAAACGCAGGGCAAGACGCATGCGGCGTTGGCACGATCACGCTGGTAAGGCGCGTCCCATCGGGTGCATAGCGCGCCACCCTCGACGCCCCCCACTCGGCTAGCCATAAACACCCCTCAGTGTCGAAAACAGCGCCGTCGGGGTTCAACCCTTCAGCAGTAAGATCGAGGAACACACGCGGTGCACCGCTCGGCAAGCCTGTTTCAGCGTCCAACGCCACACGCATGACTTTACCGGTCACCGTATCGCAAAACGTCGCTGCGCTCTTGTTCGGCGCGAAGGCAATCGCATTGGTGATCGTCATCGACCCGAACAGGCGTGTTACTTCGCCTTTGTAGAATCGATAGATCGCACCGGCCCCGGGCTCAGCTTTCTTCCCCATCGTACCGATCCAGAAACCACCCCAAGGGTCAGCCCGACCATCGTTGGACCGGGTTTGAAGGTTGTCCGCCTCAAGCGCTGCGATCTGGGCGCGCTCGCCAGTCTCTATGTTGAAGTGCCAAAGCGCTGTTTCGCTGGCCACGAGCAATGTGCTGCGATCCACCCAGCCGGCGGCGGACACCATCTCCTCAAACATCCACTGGCGGAACTGCGTCACCGAGCGCATCAAGAGCCGCTTGCCCAGAATATCAAACCAGAACAGCGCCTGCCGTTCTGGATGCCACAGCGGGCCCTCACCGATCTGGCAGCGAGTCGCATCGAAGAGGCGCATCATATCCCGAGCGCTGCATCAAAAGCGGCGACCAACTCGCGTGCCCGTGCGGCAACCTCATGAGCCCGCAACCCCGGCGCGTAGATCGACGAACCGAACCCGAACCCTTGCGCGCCTGCCTCCAGCCAGTCCGGCAAGGTTTGCGCGTTCACACCACCCACAGCATAGGTCGTCGCGGTCGCAGGGAGAACGGCGCGGATAGCCTTGAGGCCTGCTGGTTTCAAAACGTCACCGGGGAACAGTTTCAGCCCATCTGCTCCCGCATCGAGCGCAGCAAAACACTCCGTTGCCGTAAACACGCCAGGCAGCGAGATCATGCCTTTGGCTTTTGTTAGCCGGACCACCTCAGCATTGAAGTTAGGCGAGACCACCAGCCGTGCACCCGTCTCGGCGACCGCTGTCACATCTTCCACCGTCAGAACGGTGCCTGCACCGATGACGGCCTGCCGGTCGAAATTCTTCACCAGCTTGATAATGGACTGCAACGGGTCAGGTGAGTTGAGCGGCACTTCGATCCAGGTGATGCCCGCATCCAGGATATTCTGGGCAACATCGACCACCTCTTCCGGTGTGATGCCACGCAAAATGGCGACCAGGGGCCGTGCTGCCTTTGTCAAAGCGCGCCTCTCAAACGTGATGGTTCAGTTCCAGAACCAAGTTTCGCATACACCGAGGACAGCCCGCGTAAAACCATTGTCTCGCCGTCATACAATTGCGGCGCGCAGCCAAGGGCGGTGAGCGCGTCATAGTAGAGATCGCACAAGGTTTTCTCGCCGATCAGTGCCACACGCTCGCCCCGCGCAAGATCCACAACGGCCAGCTCCGATCCGATGAGAAGGCCGGAAAGACGACCGCG
>JBCCLK010000064.1:0-8825 GCA_039026935.1 Pseudomonadota bacterium | reverse complement strand
ATCACGGCGCTGTTCATGGGCTTCTCTGTGCTGCGCGCTGGCATATGGGCGACGGCTGCGGCTGCGGTCGTCTCCTGGCTGACGCCGCACCGCATGGGGCCTCGCGCGATCTTCAAGGCGTTCAACCTCGCTGGCACCATGTCGATCCAGATCATCGCCGTGTGCGCCTGCGCCGGGATCATTGTCGGCGTTATCTCGCTGACGGGCGTTGGCGCGCGGTTCTCCACGCTGCTCCTCGGGCTTGCCGATACAAGCCAGTTGTTGGCGCTGTTCTTTGCCATGTGCATCGCGATCTTGCTCGGCATGGGCATGCCCACAACGGCGGCCTATGCAGTCGCCGCGTCGGTGGTCGCGCCAGGCCTCATCTCGCTTGGCATCAACCCGCTGACCGCGCATTTTTTCGTGTTCTACTATGCGGTGGTCTCGGCCATCACGCCTCCGGTCGCACTGGCCAGTTATGCAGCCGCCGGAATATCGGGTGCCAACCCTATGGGCACGTCCGTGACCTCGTTCAAAATTGGGCTCGCGGCGTTCATCGTGCCGTTCATGTTCTTCTACAATCCGGCGCTTTTGGCCGACGGCACATGGGTTGAGATAGGCCGTGCGCTCATTACAGCGTCCGTCGGTGTGGCGCTGCTTTCTGGCGGCGTGCAGGGTTACTTCTTCACCGGGCGGCTTCCCATGGTTGCGCGCGGGTTGATGCTGGCTGCGGCGCTCTTCCTCATCGAAGGTGGGCTCTTATCGGATGCCATTGGTCTCTTTCTTGCCATCGCGGCGGTTGGCATCGGCCGCTTCCTGCCGGGTGCCAGTGATCGCGAGAAAGTCGAACCTGAAGCAGCCGAGGCTGAAGCTGCCAAGCCAGCCGAGTAATACCACGCTCCTGAGGCGCCAGACCTAGCTAAATGGGCCTGCTATGATACGGGAGGTGCATGTTTGCCTCTCCCCTATGGGTTCCTGCCGTCCTCATGGCGGCGTTCTTTCAAAACCTGCGCTCCCTTCTGCAAAAACAGCTTTCTTCGCAGCTCTCCACGGGCGGGGCGACGCTGTCGCGTTTCCTGTTCGCTTTTCCTCTGGCGCTCGCCTACGCCTGCATCTTGTCGGCGGTGAAGGGCGCGTGGCCAGAGGCCATTCCGCATGCTTTCCCGTTTTATGTGGCCGCAGGCGCGTTCTTTCAGGTCGTGGCGACCTATGCGTTGCTCGCCAGTTTTCACCACGGCGCGTTTGCCGTCGGTAACGCCTACTCAAAGACCGAGGCGCTGCAGGCGGTGGTTATCGGCGCCATAATCCTCGGTGAGTTTTTATCCTTGCTGGCGATCCTGGCTATTTTGGTCGGGATCGCAGGTGTTTCCATGATCGCGTTTAAGCGACGCGAGGATGGGCTTATGGCGCTTGATTTCCGGGACAAAGCCGTGTGGTACGGTCTTGCCTCCGGCGCGATGTTTGCCACCGCATCAGTGTGCTTTCGCGGCGCGGCTTTGTCCTTTGAAACGCTCGATCCCTTCGTGCGAGCCGGGTGGACGTTGACGGTGGCGGTCGGTCTGCAAACCGTCGTGCTGTCCGCCTTTCTAGCTTGGCGAGAGCCCGGCCAGGTGATGCGCACCGTACGCGCCTGGCGCACAACGGGGTTTGTCGCTGTGGTGGGTGTGACGGCCTCCATCGGTTGGCACACGGCGTTCAGCTTGCAGACGGTGGCGCTGGTGAAGGCGCTGGCACAGATCGAGCTCGTCTTCTCCACGATCACGAGCTGGGCCTACTTCAAGGAGCCGGTAAGCCTGCGCGACGTGGCGGGCATCGCGCTCATCGGCTTGTCCGTCATAATGATCGTGCTGGTGGCATAGGGGGGTCTATGAAGTCTATATCGTCCGGCAGGGCCTATGCCGTTGTTTTGCCGCAATTTCGCCAGCGCAAAAGTTTGCAACTGTTGCTGAAGTTGCTCTGATGGCGGGGCCAAACCGCAAACCCTTTTGGAAGGATTTTGCCTTTCTGTTCGTGCTTGCCGTCTCGGCCAGCGCAGCGGTTGGTGTCTTCCTGCGCGACGGATGGGAGAGGTTCCGGGCCGTCTTGCTGGACGATTTTGTCCTTTGGCTCACCATCCTCCCCAAGGTCGGCGCGGGCGTCTTGGTGGCGGCTTTTCTTGGGTTGCTTCTCCCCAAAGAGGTCGTTGCTCGCTGGATCGGCGAGCGTTCGGGCCTCAAGGGGCTCGTCGTCGCGACGATCGCAGGTGCGGTCATCCCGGGCGGACCGATGACGATCTTCCCCATCGCCACAGCACTTTATCTTTCTGGTGCGGATCGTGGGTCGACGGTCGCGTTCATCACAAGCTGGCTCACCATTGGGATCAACCGGGCCATCGTGTGGGAGCTTTCGTTTTTTGGGGCGGAGTTCGTAATCCTGCGGTCGCTTATCTCGTTGCCCATTCCGATCTTGTGCGGTTTGGCGGCCCGAGCGCTTCCCGGCCGGTCGGATGATGAACGGCTCGCCGATAAGGATCGGGTCGACCCGAGTGCGCTGTCATGAGGATGCTCGCATGATCGTGCTCGGTTTTGCCCTGCTCCTTTACGTCATCGCGGGCGCGATGGTGGTGATCGCTGCGCGCCGGGACAAGGCGCTTGTGCGCAAGGGCTTCATGGAGGCGTGGGATCAGTTCTTGCGCATCCTGCCTGCGCTCACTGTCGGTGTTCTGGGCGCGGGGTTCGTCGCCGCGCTCGTTCCGGCCGAAGTCGCACAGACCTATCTCGGTGAGGGCTCTGGTGTGACCGGCTATCTCCTGGCGTATGTCATCGGAGCTGTCATTCCCGGCGGGCCGGTGGTGGGCTTCGCTCTTGGGGCTGCAGCGTTGCAAGCCGGCGCGTCGCTGCCCATCATCGTGGTATTTGTGACCTCGTGGGGGCTTGTGAACCTCCACCGCCTTATCATCTGGGAGCTGGCGACAGTGCCGCGCCGTGTGACGTTGGTTCGCCTCATCGTCTCAGCACCTGTCCCGATTGTTTTGGGCGTAGCCGCAAGCTTTTTCGTCTAACGTTTTAGGGTCTCATCTCTCCAAAAATTCTTGCATCCGTCCCAGCGCCTCTTCGATGTTGGCTTCTGACGCGGCGTAGGACAGGCGGATGTAGCCCTCGCCAAGGATGCCGAAGTCTGGCCCGCCGATAAGGGCGACGCCCATCTCGTCGAGGAGCTTGGTAGCAAGGTCTTTTGCTTTGAACCCCGTCTGATTGATGTTGGGGTACGCATAGAACGCGCCTTCCGGCTCAATGCAGGAGACGCCCGGTAAAGCATTGAGCCCGTCCACCACCAAGCGGCGGCGGCGCGCAAAGGCCGTCATCATATCGTTGACGTCATGCTGCGGCCCGTCTAGGGCGGCGAGGCCTGCCCATTGGCTTGGCGCGTTGACACAGGACCAGCAGTTGACGGCCAGCTTGCGGGCTTTGTCGTAGAGATCAGATCCGTCTCCGTCTGGCCAGATCGACCAGCCCATGCGCCAGCCGGTCATTGCCCAGGTCTTCGACCATCCGTTGAGAACGATAAGCCGGTCGCGGATTGATGGATAGGTTAGGAGCGAGACGTGCCGGTCGGCCGGGCCATAGGCGTCATAGGTCATGCGCTCATAGATCTCGTCAGACAGGATGGCGACATCCGGGTGCTTCTCCAGCCCTGCGACCAGTGCATCGATTTCCGCTTTTGGCGTCACGCCACCGGTCGGGTTTGCCGGTGAATTTAGGATGATGAGACGGGTCTTCTCGGTTATGCGCTGCAGAACATCGGTAGCTTTGAAGGCAAAGGCGTTTTCCTCCGTGATGGGGATCGGGATCGGTGTTGCACCGGTGAACTCGATCATCGAGCGGTAGATGGGAAAGCCCGGATCGGGATAGAGAATGTCCGCGCCCGGCTCGCCCATCATGGCGATGGCAGCGTACATGGTGACTTTTCCGCCCGGTACGATCAGCACATTGTCCGGCGATACATCAGCTCTGGTGCGCTCATGGGTGTAGCGGGCAACGCCCTCGCGCACGGCAGCGATGCCTCTTGCGTCGGTGTACCCGTGATGGCCGTCCCGCAGGGCTTTAATGCCTGCTTCGACGATATGGTCGGGCGTTGCAAAGTCCGGCTGGCCTATCCCCAAATTGATGACCGAGCGGCCACCGACACCGCCTTGTGCAGCGAGTGCATTGGCACGGGCGAGCACGGCGAACGCGTTCTCCTCGCCGATGCGATTGAAGCCGGCAATAGTCTGGATCATGGGGCTGTCTGTTTCTTGGTCTGTTTGTGCGCGACGTTCTCGCGGTACAAAAGATAAAGCCCCGCTGCAATGGTGATCCCGGCACCCAGTAGCGTCCAGACGGTAGGGATATCGTCAAAGACGAGCCACCCCAAGAGTACCATCCATACGATCTGCGTATAGATGAACGGCGCGAGCGTTGGCGCCGGCGCATGGGCGTGCGCTTTGATGAGAAGCCAGTGACCGTAGCCGCCAAAGAACCCGGTCAGAAACATGAGGAACCATGTGAACAGGTCGGTTGGCCATTCCCACACGCTGATCGCAATGGGGGCCAGCGCGATGGCGGGGATGATGGCCGTCCACATGATGAGGCCGTCAGCATTTTCTGTCTGTGCCAACACCCGCGTTAGTAGCGAGTAAACGGCAAAGCTGACCATCGCGCCCACTGAGATGAGGGCGGGCCAACCGAGGCCATCGAGACCGGGACGCGTGACGACAAGAACGCCGATGAACCCGACGGCGATGGCCGCCCACCGATGCGGCCCAGCCCATTCGCCCATGAACGGCCCAGCAAGCGCTGCGACCACCATTGGTCCGGCAAACATGATGGTGACTGCCTCAGCGAGTTGGAGGTAAACAAGCGCCCAAAAATGGAGAGCCGTGATGCACAGCATCGAAACCCCACGTGCGGCCTGAAGCCCGAGGCGCTTCGTCTTCATCTTGTGCATGTTCTTCCAAAGCCGGAAGATTACGATTCCAAGAATGATGTGCGTTACAAAACGCATCCACACAACCTGAAGCAGGGGCAGAGTGGTGTTGAGATATTTTGCGGTGGTGTCGAGGAAAGTGAAACAAGCCACCGCGGCCATCATTAAAAGAATGGCCTTCGTGGTGGTGATGCTTGCCGCTGAGTTTTTGGGTCCTGCGTTATGTGCTTGTACGCGCGATGGCGCGCCGCGGGGCGAAATGCTGCTTGATGGATCGGGGGAGCTCATTGGTTGATCGCCTATAATCTGATGCGACCAAGGTCATTTGCACAGGTTTACAACCTAGTCTAAGCAAGCAGCATGACATTAAGTCTACCGCTTGCAGGCACTCAGTCCATTCTCAATCTGTAGTGAACTAGGGTCCTGACCCTAGTATCCCGAGTTTCAAGCGGCACGGCTGTCGGTTGGTTCTGAGACATCGTCGCGATCATCGCCGATGAGATCGGCTTCATATCCATTCTCAATGCCAAGATTGCTTTCAATCTTACGCAATGCTTTGCGAAGACGCTTGCGTTCTTCTTCGTCAAACCCCTGGAGCGCCTGCCGTTCCATCTGTTTCAGGCGCTTATCCAGATCTTCGATCAGACCTTCGCCAGCGGGTGTGAGATAGACGCTGGACGAACGTGCATCGGAGGCATTCGCGCGCCGCTCGACAAAGCCTTGCGTTCCAAGCCTTACAACCATCTTTGTGATGGTGGGTGGTTGAACGCTCAATGTGCCAGCAAGGGCTCCCATCGTCTGGCCGTCTTCTTCTGCGAGCGCTTTGAGGATTTGATCCTGGCCTGGATGCAGTCCAAGTTCGCTCAAAACACCTGACGAGACCTGTCGATAGGCTTTTGAAGCCTGGACAAGACTGTAAGAAACCGTTTTGCGATGGTTGAACGCCATGAGGGGTTTCTGAAATTCCTTAGGTTGCGGGTGTACGCTATTCGCGGACTCAACATGCGTGTTTGCCTTCTTATTCATAGCGGCAAGTATACACGATCACCTGCTCTCGAGGTAACACGTTCCTGTGAGGGTTTTTGTGACACAATTGCGAGATGCCGTGATCGAAACGACAGCTAATCAAAGACGAAAAGCGGCATGAAAGCGTATTGGAGCGAGCTTCCAACAACAGCTTTTGAGGATCGGGTTCTGGTCGACCATGTCGCCGTTCTGCCGCTTGGGGCGACCGAGCAGCATGGGCCTCACTTGCCAGTCTCAACGGACACTAGCATCGCCGATGGTTTGATGACGGCAACGTTTGCACAGTTGCCGGACACAGCGAAAGTTCTTGTGCTTCCGACGCTGCCGGTGACCAACTCGACCGAGCACACAAACCGGCCAGGAACCCTGTCCCTGGGCCGTGATCTGGCCTTCAAGTTGATCCTGGAGCTGGCGGAGAATGTGCGCCGGGCAGGCCTGAAGAAACTTGTGATCATCAATGCCCATGGCGGCAATGTCGGCGTGATGGTTGATGCAAGCCATGCCATTCGTGCGCAGTTTGGCTTGTTTTGTGTCGCAACCAACTGGATGCGCCTTGGACTGCCTGAGGGTGTTGTTTCACACGATGATCGTCCCTTCGATATTCATGCTGGGCTGCTTGAGACATCTATCATGCTGGCCCTAGAGCCCGCATTGGTGGACATGCATGAAGCTGATCGATTTCCCTCGCTTCAGGAGAAACTGGGCGAAGACTTTGCACTGCTGCGCGCTTACGGCCCCATCGGCTTCGGCTGGATGGGCAGCGATCTCAACGCCTCGGGCGCGCAGGGTGAAGCGTCTCGTGCCACGGTCGGGAATGGGGAGGCGATCATCGCCTATCAGGCGCGGCGTATGGCGTTGCTTCTCGATGAAGTGGCGCGTTTCCAACCCGACTGGATGGACTAAAGCCGACGGCCTCTGCGACACCGTTTATCTGCCGTTACGGCCTCGTCCACCCATTAAGCACTGCCTGTTCGTTGGGCGTTTCGACGCGCAATCAAGCGTGACAAGCTGTTTGAGTTGCGCTTAAATGCGCTGATCTCAAACCGCTTTCGTGAAACTACGTAGCGAACGTTTGACAGAAGAACAGGGAGAAATTTCTTTATGACGTCTACACTTATCCGCACGGCTGCGGCGCTCATGGGCGCAACGATGCTGGCCGGTGCTGCCAACGCTGAAACGCTCCGATGGGCAAACGTTGGTGACTCACTCACGCTCGATCCGCATGCGCAAAACGAAGGCCCTACCCACACGCTCGCGCACCAGATGTATGAAGGTTTGCTGCAGCGTGACATGTCTGGCGCGATCATTCCATCGCTCGCCACCAGCTGGGCACCGCTTGAGGACGATCCTTCCATTTGGGAATTCAAGCTGCGCGAAGGCGTGACTTTCCATGATGGCGCTGCGTTCACCGCTGATGATGTGCTGTTCTCGATGAACCGGGCGAAATCTGAAACGTCGGCGATGAAGGAACTGCTCGCGTCGGTCGAAGAGGTGATCAAGATAGACGATTTCACCGTCCACTTCCGCACCTCGGGCCCAAACCCTATCCTGCCGAGTAACCTCACCAATCTGTTCATTATGGATCAAGACTGGGCCGAAGCGAACGGTGTTGTTGATGTGCAGGACGTCGCCAATGGCGAGACGAACTTCGCGACCCGTAACGCCAATGGTACGGGCGCTTTCATGCTTGTTTCTCGCGAGCCTGAAGTGCGTACGGTTTTGGAAGCGTACCCGGACTATTGGGGTGCCGATGACTTCCCAATGGAAGTGACCGACATCATCTTCACGCCGATCCAGAACCAGGCGACCCGCGTGGCTGCGCTTCTGTCAGGCGAAGTTGATTTCGTGCAGGACGTTCCTGTGCAGGACCTTGAGCGTGTTGGCGGCACCGACGGTTTGAAAATCGTCACGGCTCCGCAGAACCGGACCATTTTCCTTGGCATGCAGCAAGGCGAAGAGGATCTGGACACGGACAATGTTGAGGGCGCTAACCCGTTCGCCGATGTGCGCGTGCGTCAGGCCATCAACATGGCCGTCAATCGCGATGCCATTCGTCAGGTGGTGATGCGCGGCCAGTCCACGCCGACCGGTGTCATCATGCCTCCGTTCGTGAACGGCTGGACCGAGGCGCTCGACGCCGTGCCGGAAACCGACATGGAAACCGCCCAGGCGCTGATGGCGGAAGCAGGTTATGGCGATGGGTTTGAGATCATCTTCAACTGCCCCAATGATCGCTACATCAACGATGAAGCGATCTGTCAGGCCGTGGTCGGCATGCTCGGCCAGATCGGTATCACCGCGAACTTGGAGGCGCAGACCCGCGCCAACCACTTCCCGCTGATCCAGAACCAGGAAACTGAATTCTATCTCTTGGGCTGGGGCGTGCCGACGTTTGATTCAGAGTATGTGTTCAACTTCCTTGTCCACTCGACCACAGGTGACTACGGCTCCTGGAACAACACCGGCTACTCCAATCCAGCCATCGACGAGAAGATTGTTGCGCTGGCGTCGGAAACAGATCTGGAAGCGCGTAACGAGTCGATTGCCGACATCTGGGCGCAGGTGCAGGAAGATGTGCTCTACATCCCCATCCACCCCCAGGTGCTGAACTGGGGCATGAGCGACGGCATTAACTTCGATGTGCAGCCAGAAGACCAGCCGCACTTCAAGTTCATGACCTTCAACTAAGGCGCAGATCTTGCCCGGAAAAGCGTTTTAGAACCATCGCGTTTTAGAACGTGTTTCCATTAATCTGGCGGGGCGAGCAACCAGCTTGTTTGCCCCGCTGGCCTCCAGACTCTAACCCAAATGTGGTGGGCCACCATCTGTCGAATGGCTTTTGTTGCTGCTGGCCGATTGTCAGGACATGCACCACT
>JBCCLK010000063.1:0-9344 GCA_039026935.1 Pseudomonadota bacterium | reverse complement strand
TCGCTCCTGCGCACGCACTGTGAGGAGGCCTTTGGCCGCAAGCTGGTTAATCGCCTCCTCAAAGTGCAACTCCTCCCACGCTGCATCATAGATGTTGAGCGCGAAAAGTCCCCCTGGCTTGATCGTGTCTAGCACTGGTGTCAGCGCTTCTGGCCCAACGTGACCGAGGGTGTAGAGCCCGGAGGAAACGGCAGCATCGAAGCTGTTGTCATCAAAGGGGAGGGCCTGGGTCGCGTTGGCCGTTTGGAGCCGTGCATACCGGTTGGTCTTGCGCGCCTCAGCGAGCATTTTGTCCGATAGATCAAAGCCGCAGACCGTTGCGCCAGGAAACCGCTGTAGCACCGCCTGCGCCGTGAGGCCTGTTCCGCAACCGGCATCGAGTATATTGATAGCGGCCGGTTTTTGCGCTTGGCTAAGCTCCTCGGCGAGGGCATGCGCCACAAGCGTTGGGGCGCTATACCCAAGCGCGCCGACAAGGCCGTTATAGGCGCCGGGCAGACGGTTATAGAGCAGCGCAAAAGCGTGCATGACGGCATTAAACGGCTTGGCCAAAAGGTGTTTCTATCGCGTGTGATTATTTGCCGATGACACGATTGCACGGTACCTCATGAACTGGCAAACGCTTTGCCATGTCGCTTCTTGCCATCGTCCTCCCGGTCTTTGGGCTCATTGCCATTGGATTTGCTGCCGCCCGCACGGGGCTTATCAAGGACCATGTGGCCGATGGCTTGTCGGACTTCGTGTTTACCGTTGCCGTACCATGCCTTCTGTTCAAGACGCTCGTGACAGCAGACGTTTCGGATAGCTCGCCATGGGCCTATTGGATCGTCTACTTCACCGGTGCCTTCCTTGCCTGGTTGTTTGCCCATGTCGCGGTAACGCGCCTGTTTAAGCGCGATAAGCAAACCGGTACTGTGGCTGGATTCTCCGCAGCGCAGGCCAATACGCTGCTTGTGGGTATTCCGCTCATTCTCACGTCGTTTGGCGATGCGGGGCGCGTCCCGATATTCCTTCTTATCGCTGTTCACCTTCCCATCATGATGACGCTTGCTACCGTCTCGATTGAGCTGGGCAGCGAACGCAAGGGCAAGGCATCGCAGATTGCGAAGAGCCTTGTCGGCTCCATCATTACACACCCCATCATCATCGCCATTATGGCAAGCATTGCCTACCGGATGACGGGGCTTTCAATTCCCTCCATCCCCTTCCAGATCCTTGATCTTCTAGGCTCAACGGCTGTGCCTTGTGCTCTGTTTTCTGCCGGTATGGCGCTCAAGCGGTACGGGCTAGCAGGTGACATGCGCATCACGCTGCTCGTCAGCGTTGTGAAGCTTATCCTTCATCCTGGGATCGTGTTCGTGATGGGCGCTTTCGTTTTGCACTTGCCGCCACTTTGGCTCGGCGTAGCGGTGCTTTTCGCTGCCTGTCCGTCAGGCATTAATGCCCACTTGCTCGCCAGCCGCTATGGCACGGGCGTACGCATAGCCTCGTCTTCCATCGCTCTGTCGACCGTGCTCGCGATAGGGTCTGTGACGTTCTGGCTGTGGATGTTGCAGCGCTGGGGCGTACCCTTTGTGGCGGCAAGTTAGTCCATCAAGTGCCTGCGAATGTCCGCTGGAGTCTCGCCTGCTTCGCGCATAACTCTCAGACTTTTCGCGCCTTCTGATTTGGACAGTTTGCGCCCATCCTCCCCCATCACCAAATGATGGTGATGGTAGATCGGTGCTGGCAGGTCCATGAGTTCCTGGAGGAGCCGATGAAGGCTGGTCGCAGCTTCCAAGTCCTTGCCCCGCACGACATGCGTTACCCTTTGCGCGGCATCATCCACAACGACCGCAAGATGGTACGTGGCTGGCCGGTCCCGCCCGCGTAACAGAACGTCGCCCCAGAGGGATGGATCAAGGGGCTGTGCGACTGGATCGGCGTGCGGTGTTTCCATAGTCTGTACTGTAAGCTTTGTTCTAGACCGCGCTTTGCAGGCAGCTTCCATATTCAGACGGATGGGCTGCTCGTCTGGCATTCTCTCTGGACGAGCAGCCAGATCGCGGTCGCGAAAGGGATAGTGTGGGCTGCCGTCTGGGTCGCGCGGCCATGATCTTCCGTCCGTCTCATAAGCGGTCACAGCATCCGCCATCTCTTTGCGGCTCGCCGGTGCTGGATACGCAAAGCCGCGCTGATAGAGGGATCGCAGCGCCTCATCATAGAGCCCGAGATGCTGGGACTGGACGCGCGTGGGTCCGTCAAAGCGGATGCCCAACCATGCGAGATCCTCGTGGATGGCGTCGACAAAGTTCGGCCGTGCACGCGATAAATCGGTGTCTTCGATGCGCAAGAGAAGGTGCCCCCCGAGCGCATCCGCCCATTGTTGGCAGATAAGCGCGCTTAACGCGTGGCCCAAATGCAGATAGCCATTGGGTGAAGGCGCAAAACGCAAAACGGCATTGGGTGGGCAGTCAGGCATGGTGCGTTGCATAGAATGCGAAGCAGATGTGGTCGAGGGACTGGACGCGTTGCGCGCGCTCGATCCCCTGCTTGGCCCTGCGATAGACGCCGTTGATGTGGTACCGATGCGTCGCTCAACGTCAGATTTTGCTGGTCTTGCGCGCATCGTGATTGCCCAGCAGGTGTCAGTCGCTAGCGCCAAAGCGATCACTGAACGAACGGTATCTGTGCTTGGGCCGCTCGCGGCAGATCGTTTTGCTACCGCATCTGATGAGGATTTGAAGAACTGTGGTCTGTCGCGCCCCAAACAACGCACGTTGCGCGCGATCGCCGATGCTTTGCCAGATGATGCAGCTTTCGTGTCCCTGAACAGTCAGGCAGTGGAGGCAGTGGAGGCGCAGCTCGTTGCCATTCACGGTGTCGGACCTTGGACTGCGCAGATTTACCTTACCTTCTGCCTCGGTCACGCCGATACCATGCCCGCCGGGGATCTTGCGCTTCAAAAGGCGGCCGCTTGGGCTTTGGGCCAAACTGAGAAGCTGTCAGCGGATGATCTAGCGGAACGGGCAGAGGCCTGGTCGCCTTGGCGCGGCGTCGCGGCGCGGCTCCTTTGGTCATACTATGAGGTGGCCAATGATGGACGGTCAGGCATTGCCGTTTAGCGGCCGGCTACCGCTATCTTTGCCATTTCAAACAGTTTTTGTCCCCGCTTGTGTTTCTCGCGCGGCCTTCACAAGCCTGACACACACGCTATACATAGACATGCGCGTGATGTTGTTGTGTACGAATCGGACCGGGAGCCAGGCTTGACCGTCGCCGTATCACTGGAAAAATCTCAGCTCACTGACAACCCGGTGGTTGCTGGTGCTTCCAAGATGATGAAGCCGGAGGCGTGCCCAGCCCTCGTGCTGAATGCGGACTTCCGCCCGCTCTCCTATTACCCGCTATCGCTTTGGCCTTGGCAAGAGGCTGTGAAGGCGGTGTTCCTTGATAGGGTCAACATTCTTTCAGAGTATGAGACCGCCGTCCGCAGCCCGACGACGGAGTTTCGCCTACCGAGCGTTGTCTCACTGAAAACCTATGTGAAGCCGCAGCGCAATCCGGCGTTCACCCGGTTTAACGTTTTCCTGCGCGATAAGTTCGAGTGCCAGTATTGTGGCTCAAAAGACGATCTCACGTTCGACCATGTGGTGCCTCGCTCGCGTGGTGGCCATACCACTTGGACAAACATCGTGACCGCCTGCTCGCCTTGCAATCTGAGCAAGGGCGGCAAGATGCCCAAAGTGGCGCAGATGTTCCCACGGCAACAGCCCTACAAACCCACCGTGCATGATTTACAAGCCAATGGGCGTCAGTTCCCACCCAACTATCTGCACGAGAGCTGGATGGACTTCCTCTACTGGGACACCGAGCTCGACCCATAGAATCTCGACCCCTGGAGTTCCCATCCGTGGGATTTCGATACGTTTGCCTGTATCAGGCTTGGTCAGGCTGATTTTGGCGGCCATAGAGATGCGAGCAGCGCCAGAGCCGCGAGCGGCCCTGCTACCAGGACGTTCCAGCCGGCAAACGACAGGCCTAAAATCCGGATTGGCGCTTCATCGCAAAAGATGATGGTTGTCTCTGCGATTTCATCAAGCAGGCTGCTGCCGGAAACGGTCGGGCCTGCGCCTGTTCCACAATCGTTCGGGCCGAGCCACCAGCCCCATTCCGCGCCTGCTTGGTACAGGCCTGTCACCATCGACATCGCGAGTGCCAGGCCTGCAACGGCCATCAACCCACGCGTAGCGCAGGCTGGGCCTTGCATTGCAATAACCGTTAAAGCAACCGCCAGAAGAGGGATGGCGGTGTAGTATCCCTCGCGCTGCTCCAGACACAGCTTGCAAGGCATGAAGCCACCGATCAGCTCAAAGCCCCAGGCAATGGCCAAGATCACCGCGCAAGCCACAATGATGCCGGCGGCGACTTTCGCATGGGCTTCGTCAACGGGATAAAGATCGGGCTCTGTGCGGCGCGTGTTCATGAGCGGCAGATCAAACGTTAGCTGTGCACCAGTCAAGACCGCAAGAGGTCAAGCGCCAACAAGGCCGAGCAGCCAGACAGCCAGCAGTGGCGCGGAGATCAAAAGAAACGCGACCCATGCAAGGCCGATGAAGAGGCCAAGCAGAATCATCAGCCCGTCCCGCTCAATGAGCCCAATCGAGGCGAGCGCTACGCCGATGCCTGGCATTGTGTTGGTGGATGGGAGTGGCACGAGGATGGACGCTGATGGGATCAGCAAGAGCCCGCCGACAAGCCGCGATGCTTTTGGGCCAGACAGAGCCAGAAGCCGGGGCCGCGCGATGCGTTCAGCCCAACCAAACCAGCGCTTGCCACGCGCCACGATGGAGCGCATTTGCGCGATGTCGACAGTGCGCGCTGTCAGGTTCTGCGGCAGCCATGGGGTGTTTCGTCCTGCCGCCATTTGCCCGGTCAGGACCAGCATTGGCAGCGCCACGATCTGCGGGATGATGTAGATAAAGGGCAGGCAGCAGGGCAGCGCGAGCGCTAGGATCAGAAGCCCGAAGGCACGTTCTTCCATCGCTTCGGACAGATCGCCTAAGCTGATGGAAGACGCGCTTGCACCGGCATCTCTGCCTTGATGCCGAGCCAAGATGAGATCGACGCGGTCCAGCGCCGTATGCACGTCCGGGCTGGCAGTATCGTTGGTATGTATGGCGTCGCTCATAATGCTCGCAAATCGGAGAGGACCTGGTGAGTGGCCGCGTAACCCATCGGTACGTTGCTCGCAAACCTTTTGATCAAGCTTGCGCGCGTGTCGCGGTGTGCCTCGTTGCCCTGAAAAGACGATTGACGGCGCAGCGCAGCTGGGTATGGTCCGCGCCACTACCGACCAGCTGACGCGAGTCTCAGCGCCGATGCCCCTCTGGCGGAACTGGTAGACGCGCTGGATTCAAAATCCAGTTCCTTTACGGGAGTGCCGGTTCGATTCCGGCGGGGGGCACCATTTTTGTTTCGCTCCGTGCCTGCGGCACAACAGCATCACTCTTTTTCCGGGTGGACATGGGGCCAGCACCCCTTATGCTCAACGCTCATGGAAGCGCGTGGAGGTGCCGTGCCAATGAGGGCATACCACTTCCCACCCACGCGCACTGCCACTTAAGTGCCGCGCGAGGCACGGGAGACCACACATGAAATTTTCAACCTTCGCAGGGCTCGGCCTTGCCGCGCTCTCATTTGGGCTAACAAGCGCGCATGCGCACGCCCAAGAATGCCCTCTTGATCGGCCCGTAAACATGGCGGGCCTTGGATATGAATCGCATGCCTTCCACACAGAAGTGGTAGCAACGATCATGCGTGAGGGGTATGGGTGCGAAGTTGAGATCATCCCTGTGGAGACGCTTGCTGGCTTCACGGGTCTCGCGCGCGGCGACCTTGATGCCAACATGGAGATCTGGACAGCTAATCCGCCGCCAGCTTGGCAGGATGGGCTGGATAGTGGGACACTCGTCGATCTTGGTCCTAACTTCCCCGCCGCGCTCGAAGGTTGGTTCGTGCCTCGCTATCTGGTGGAAGGGTCTGACGCCCCTGCGCCGGACTTGCGCACTCCGCAGGATCTAGCACGCTATGCCGAGCTTTTTGCTGATCCTGAAGATCCAGATAGAGGTCGTTTCTACAACTGCGTCGCCGGTTGGGTGTGCGAAGAGATCAACACGCGCAAGCTTCAGGCCTACGGTCTTGAAGACCTCTACACGAACTTCCGTCCGGGATCGGGCGGCGCCATGGCAGCTGACATCGTAACCCGCGTTCGCCGGGAACTGCCGGTGGTGTTTTACTACTGGGCGCCTACAGGACTGTTCGGCCAGGTCGGCGATCAACTGGTCCAGTTGGAAGAAGAACCCTTCGATCAGGCGATCTGGGATGAACTGCGCGAAAGTGATGAACCAACAAGGGCGACCGCCTATCCTAATTCACCCGTTCATGTGGGTGCCAACGCCGAGTTCGTTGAAGCTGCGCCTCAACTTGCAGAACTCCTGGAGGCCTATGAAACAACGACGCTGGCGACCTCTCAGGCTGTGGCTTATATGCAAGACAACGACGCTGACGCTGATGAGGCCGCCGCCAACTATCTTCAGACAACATCAGATTGGGAAAGCTGGGTGCCGGCGGACGTTGTCGCGCGTGTGAAAGCCGCCCTTTAAGCGCAACGACTGGAAGCACGCCGCAAGACTTACCAAAGGTGATCTGACGTGGAATGGAATGGCATTTTCCTTGATGTGGGCCGCGCTGTAAGGCGGTCCACCAATGATTTTATCGAGTTTCTAACGATCACTTTCGGTGATCAGTTCGATGCGTTTTCCAGCGCGATCCTTGGGCCTCTTGTTGTGCTTGAGCGGCTTCTCCTGGGACGAACAGAGCCGGAAATCACGCTGCTGATCGTTTTCGGCGGTCTTATCAGCCTGTTTGTGTATCTTATCTCCAGGAACAGTCTCATTGCTCTGGGCGTATTCGCAGTCGAAGCAGCCCTCTTCTTCGGCTCGCGTTTTATACAAGGTGCGGGTGATGAAGCAGTCAGGCCCTTTGAATGGCTCTGGGTGCAAGAGCTGCAAGTCATGACGCTCATCATGGTGCTGGCGTATGCCGCGAGCCGGAGGATGGCGTTGGTGGTGACAATTGGCGTGGCCATGTATCTCATCGGCGCCTTCGACCTATGGGATCAGGCGATGCAAACCATCGCCATCATGCTGGTTTCGATTATTATTTCAGTTGTTATTGGGGTGCCTGTCGGCGTTCTCATTTCGCGGTCCAACATGGCGCGCGCCGGCGTCAACCCGATCCTCGATCTTATGCAGACGATCCCGAGCTTTGTTTATCTCATACCCGCTGTGATGCTTCTCGGACTTGGCAAGGTACCGGCGATCATCGCCACGGTGATTTACGCTGTGCCACCGCTCATTCGCTTAACCGACCTTGGTATCCGCCAGGTGGATGGCGAGGTGGTTGAGGCAGGGCGCGCCTTCGGGGCGACGCGTTTTCAAATCCTGAAAGATGTGCAGCTTCCGCTTGCGATGCCCTCGATCATGCAGGGCGTCAACCAGACCACCATGATGGCGCTTGCCATGGTCGTGATTGCATCCATGATCGGTGCGCGCGGCGTGGGAGAAACTGTTCTGATCGGCCTTCAGCGGAATGATCCGGGGCGCGGTCTCCTAGGTGGTTTGGCGATTGTGGTGCTTGCGATCGTGTTTGACCGCATCACTCAGGCCTATGGCACGCGGATGCAGTCCTACCGCTCTGCCGGGCACTGAACATGGTTTGAGTTGATCCTATGAGTCTTATCGAAATAAAGAACGTCACCAAGATCTTCGGGCCGCGGCCAAGCGCTGCACTGGAGAGGGTCAAGGGCGGTATGGGCAAGACTGAGCTTTTGAACCAGACCGGTCACACGCTCGGTATCCACGACGTGTCACTGTCGATTGAAGAGGGCGAGATTTTCGTCATCATGGGCCTTTCCGGCTCCGGTAAGTCGACATTAATTCGCCATTTCAATCGCCTGATTGATCCAACGGACGGGCAAATTCTGGTCGATGGCGAGGACGTGCTCACATTGGGCGAACGCCAGCTCGAAGCCTTTCGTCGCCAACGCATGTCGATGGTCTTCCAACGGTTCGGACTTTTCCCGCACCGTACTGTGATCGAGAATGTTGGCTACGGGCTTGAGGTGCAGGGGGTTGCTCAAAGCGAGCGTGAAGAGAAAGCGCGCGGCTGGATCGAACAAGTCGGTTTGGATGGCTACGAGGATCAATATCCCAGCCAACTATCTGGCGGTATGCAGCAGCGCGTTGGATTGGCAAGGGCGCTTGCGACGGATGCCGACATTCTTTTGATGGACGAGGCGTTTTCCGCGCTCGATCCGCTGATCCGTTCTCAGATGCAGGACCAGTTGGTTCATCTGCAGGACAAATTTCACAAGACCATCGTGTTCATCACTCATGATCTCGATGAAGCGCTGAAGATCGGCGATAAGATCGCCATTCTAAAAGACGGCGTTCTGGTCCAGGTCGGTAGGCCTGCAGACATTCTGATGCAGCCTGCCGATGAGTACGTTGCGGAGTTTGTGCGCGACGTGAACCGGGCACGCGTTCTTACTGTCGATGTGGTTGCAAAGCCGCCCAAGCTGCGTTTGACCAACGAAAACGTGGAAAATGCGTTGGCCGCGATGCGCGAGTCTGGGGCTGCGGTTGGCTATGTTGTGGAGGACGACGGTCGCTATGTTGGCTTTGTGACCGAAGACGCCCTGGAAGGTGCCATCGCCGCACGGGACACGCCGTCACTGAGCAAGGTTGCCAATGGCGGCGAGTCCATCCAGGCATCCAGCTCGTTGGAAGACGCGTTACCAGCTGTGCTTGAGACTGACCATCCTCTTGCTGTGCTGGGAGGTGGTGGTTCCTTTGAAGGTATTCTTTATCCCGAGCATGTTGGTGAGGTTTTGTCACCTGGTGGGTACGAAGCTCAGCATGTCGAACCGTCTGCGGGCCAAGAAGCTGCGACTAGACCTGTCAAGGACGTGGCCTGATCGGTTGGGTTTGATGCCTCTGGCCTTTTGTCAAACCCCGCCGTAAAGGCACGGGAGCGCCCCGTTGCGCGCCTGTTTGAACCTGCCTACGGTCGCGCTCAAACGCCAGACTTTGAGACCAACTGATGACCAACGACCCGCTCTTCCACATGATCCATGGGGCTGCAAAGCCAGTGGCGCCGTTCTCCCATGCGGTCGAATCCGACGGGTGGGTGATCCTCACCGGTCAGATGCCGACCGACCCCGATGATTCTGATGCGGCGCTTCCAGATGGTATTAAGGCGCAAACGCACGCGGTGATGCGCAATCTGGAAATCGTGCTTGC
>JBCCLK010000062.1:0-10074 GCA_039026935.1 Pseudomonadota bacterium | reverse complement strand
CCACACTCCCGCTCCAGCCGACGCGACGACTGGATCTGGTTCAGATATCCATAGATGTAAATTCGCAGCATCGTGCCAGGATGGTATCCGGGACGCCCTGTGGCTTCCGGTACGACAGCGAACCCCAACGCACCGAGATCAAGCATATCGACAAATGCATCGACTGCTCGAACCGGGCTGTCATCTGCGACATAATCGTCCAGACATTCGGGCAACAAGAGCGCCTGGCTCCGATCCGCACCCTCAATGAAACGCGCCATCCAAAACTCCCGATCCAATAACCAGGATCATAGCACCGTCATCACATCGGTGGGGTTATCACACAGCCTCTCCGCATAGTCGGCACTGAGCTAGTTGTGCCCGCTAATCAAACAAGCTTTCTTGTTTGGGCGTTGGGCGGGCATCAATCACCCGTTTGGGCTTGGTTGGTTTGACCTCCTTTGAAGGCGCAGGCCCAGCAGCCCCGTCTCCAACCACGGCTTTGCGGCGGCCATCGGCGAGCTCGATCTCAACAGCTCCGGCCTCATCAAGCGCTGCGACTTGGCGAAGGGGCGTGCCCGCCTCATCGCGGATGACGGCGAAGCCGCGGTCGAGCACGCGGCGGTAGTTGTATGCGTCGAGAAGTTTGGCACTCTGCGCGACCCGGTCCTTCTTCCCCGCAATCTGCGTCTTCATCGCACGGGTGAGGGCTCCGTCGAGCCGTTCTAGTGTCTTTGTGCCTTCGGCGACCAGCCGTTCCACCGCGCGGGGTGAGACGCGGGCGGATAGGCCCGCAAGTCTTTCGGTACGACGGCGATAGAGATCGCTTTCGGCGCGAATGAGCGACGACCCACGCACGAGAAGCAGCCGCTTCTTCTCTTCAACGCTCGCCAGGATGAGGCGCGGGGTGAGCCGCGCGGTCACCTTGTCGAGCCGTCCTCGTTGCGTGAGCGTTCCACTCCTGAGTGCGCCTGCCAGCCGGAGCCGCGCCTGATCAAGCCGTTGGCGGGGCTGGGTGAGCAGAGCATCCGCCTGGGGCAGGGCGCGGGAGAGGGATCGAAGCTCGCGCCGACGTGTCTCAACGCCGCGCAGGGCAGAGGCTGTCAGCCGCCGCGCCAGATCATCAACCGTCAGTACCAGGTCGGCCTTCACCGGCACGACCATCTCCGCCGCGCCGGTGGGCGTGGGTGCGCGGACATCAGCAGCGTAGTCGATCAGCGTCCAGTCGGTCTCGTGACCCACTGCCGAGACAAGCGGGATGGCGCTCTCAGCTGCCGTGCGGGCGACAATCTCCTCGTTGAAGCCCCATAGATCTTCCAACGACCCGCCGCCGCGCGCCACGATCAAAACATCGGGTCTTGGCCGACCAGATATTGTTGGATCTGAGAGCGGCGAGAGGGCATTGAACCCTTCGATGGCGCGGGTGACTTCCTTCGCGCTCGTTTCGCCCTGCACCCGTACGGGCCAGACGAGCACATGCGCGGGCGTTCGATCCGATAGGCGATGAAGAATATCGCGGATGACAGCGCCGGTGGGCGAGGTGACCACGCCAATCACTTTAGGCAGGAACGGCAGCGGCTTCTTGCGCGCCTCATCAAACAGCCCTTCGGCGGCGAGCTTCTTGCGCCGCTCTTCCAGAAGCTTCATCAGCGCGCCGACGCCCGCCGGTTCGATCCGATCGATGATGAGTTGATAGCGCGACTGACCAGGGAAGGTGGTCATGCGCCCGGTGGCGATGACCTCCAGACCCTCTTCGGGTTGGAAGGAAAGCTTTTGCGCCGTGCCTTTCCACATGACGGCGGAGAGCACCGAGCGATCATCTTTGAGATCGGTGTAGATATGGCCGGACGCCGGACGGCTTACCCGCCCAAGCTCGCCGCGCACGCGCACATAGCCGAACGCATCCTCAACCGTGCGCTTGACGGCGGTGGAAAGTTCGCTGACGGAGTATTCCGGCGTGTTGGTTGCGGGCGTATCCATCTATCCATTCTCGCCCGCACGTCAGCGAAGAACAAGAGACGAACGGCATGCCACCGCGGATCGACTTCACCAGCCAGCGTCTTTTTGTGGATGGCGCGTTGAGCGAGGGGGCGGTGCTGCAGCTCACCAACGCCCAAGCGCACTACCTCCTTACCGTCCTGCGGATGGAAACGGGCGCAGGGCTTCTGGCCTTCAATGGTCGAGATGGCGAATGGCGCGTCGAAGTTGAGCGCCAATCCAAGCGCGCTGGGACGTTGCATGTCTTGGAACAGACCCGGCCTCAAGCGCCCGCGAACAATCTATGGTTTCTCTTTGCGCCGATCAAAAAGGATCGACTCGGCTGGATGGTTGAGAAGGCCGTTGAAATGGGCGTTGGCCATATCGCGCCGGTGATCACTGATTATACGCAAAGCCCGAAGCTGAGGATGGACAAGCTTCAGGCCCATGGGGTGGAAGCTGCTGAGCAGTGTGGGGTGCTTGCTGTGCCAAGCTTCGGTGAGCCTCAGCCGCTCGATGCCGTTCTCGCCGCGTGGCCGGAAGACCGAGCCCTGATCTTCTGCGATGAGCAGGCGGAGGTGGCGGACCCTGCCCAAGCCCTTGAAGGTCTTCGCGGGCAACCGCTCGCTGTTCTCATCGGCCCCGAAGGTGGTTTTTCACAGTCTGAGCGCGATCAGCTTTGTAACCTGTCCTCCATATGCACCATCGCGCTTGGTCCCCGCATCCTGCGTACCGACACCGCAGCCGTTGCGGCGCTGAGCGCGGTTCAAATGGCGGCAGGTGACTGGGCATCGTGAAAGGTAGCGTTCATGCGCCGTGGCAAAGCCATCGACAAAGTGACTCCGCGTATCCCAAGGAAGATGAGAAATGCGATCCAAAGCCCCATGTTACCAAAGGTAGGAAGCAGCGTGTAGGCAGCGGCGAGGTAGATCACCAGCGAGAGCAGCATCATGTTGCGCATGTCGCGCGACCAGGTCGCGCCGATATAGACTCCGTCCATAAGGAAGGCCAATGCTCCAACCACAGGGGTGAGCGCAGCAAAGACAAGGAAGGCCAGCGCCACATCGCGTACCTCTTGCGCCGGTGTCATCGCCTCGATGATCGGTCCACCGGCAACGAAGAAGAAGGTCATTGCGATGCTTGATAGAAGCACGGCCCAGAAGGCGCAGAGCTTCACAGTGCGCACGAACGGCGTCTTACGCTTGGCCCCTACGGCTCGGCCCACCAGCTGCTCGGCTGCGACCGCGATACCATCCAAAAAGTAGCCGGATATGAGGAAGAATTTTTCCAGGATTGCGTTTGCCGCCAACACCACTTCCCCTTGCTGTGCGGAGAGCCGGGTGAAGGTAGCAAAGGCGAACAGGAGAGCGAAGGAACGGATCATGATGTCCCGGTTGACGCCAAGCATCTGCAGGAGCGCCGCGCGCTCAAACACCTCTGCTCGCGCAGGCATTGGCACCTTGCGACATTGACGGATGATGAGTGCCCCGCCGACGAAGAGCGCTGCGAGTTCACCCAGAACGCTTGCTGCCGCAACGCCTTCCACACCCCAGCCAAGGCCGAGGACAAACCAGATGTTGAGGGCGATGTTGGTGAGGTTAAGCACGGTTTGCAGGAGTAAGCCTGTCATCGCCTGACCGCGACCTAGAAAGTACCCCAGGATCGCGTAGTTGGCCAAAGCGAGGGGCGCCGCGAGAACGCGCACGGAGAAATAGGTGATCACCGCGGCCTGCACCTCGGCACTGCCGCCGATAAACCAGAGCCCGATACTGAGTGCCGGGCCTTGCGCCAGTGACAGAACAACACCTAGTCCTAGAGCAATCACCAGCGCACGCAGTAGAATGGCGACTTCCTCGCGCGGTTTGCCTGCGCCAAACGCCTGCGCCACCAGGCCGGTGGTGCCAGTGCGCAAAAAGCTCATCGTCGAAAAGAGGATGTCGAACAGGATGCCGCCAACAGCAATCGCACCGATGAGGGCGGCGTCACCCAGCTGACCAATCGTCCATGTGTCAGCCAGACCAACAAGCGGTGTTGAGATGTAGGCAAGCGTTACCGGCACAGCGATGCCTGCCACCTTGCGGTGGGTCACCGTGAAGTCTGCCGATGTTTCTGAGTAAGTATCCGGTGATTTGTTCATCAACGGCAACGCTTAGGCGGTTTTCTCGTCATGGGGAATGGTCGTGTTGCCCCAAAGACTCTTTCATACGCGACGGATTAACGCTGATCGCGAACTCAACAAGCCGGTTTGCTGACGGTTGAAGCTTCTTTGGGACGTCTCAAGCAAAACCGACGGTGCGCTAAAGATCTAGAATCAACTCGCACTATGGGGTTTCATGCACCGCCCCTCGCCGATCCGAACTTGCTGCTTCTACAGCTATAAGTGGAGAGGCGGCCCCAACTTGACGAACACTGGGCTTTTGCGTTGGGCCCGTTATATCTGGCGCGATGCCGAACACATCACCATTGCCAAAGGCTGCACTTCCGATCGTGCATCACCCAGGTTACGTTGCGACAATGCCGCCTAGGCATAGATTTCCGATGCGGAAGTTCGGAGCGCTGGCCCAGCATTTGCGCGATGAAGGATTGGTACCGGGCGGCTTCCATGAGCCACGTGAGGCGCCCGATGGATGGCTGCAGCTTGCGCATGCTCCCGCCTATGTGGATGGAGTGAACAAAGCCCAAGTTCCCCCAAGAATCGCAAAGGATATAGGCCTGCCAATGACAGCCGAGGTCGGGCGGCGTGGACGACTTGCGACTGCTGGCACGGTGCTCACCGCCAAACTTGCTTTGGAGTATGGGCTGGCTGCCAACACAGCTGGCGGCAGTCACCATGCGCGCTACGAGCAGGGCGCGGGCTTTTGCGTTTACAATGATGTGGCTGTGGCCGCTCGGGTACTTCAGGCTGACCGTGAAGTCGAGCGCGTGGCGATTATTGATCTGGACGTGCATCAGGGTGATGGCACAGCCCGGATCTTCAAAGGCGATGAGACGGTGCTTACGCTCTCCATCCATGGTGCGAACAACTACCCGGTAGAGAAAGCCGAAGGCGACATCGATATCGAACTTCCCGACGGCACTCAGGATGAGGCTTACTTAGACGTCATCCGAGCTGCGATCCCAAGAGCGCTGGATGCGTTTCACCCTGACATCGTGTTCTACAATGCAGGCGTCGATCCCCACGTCGCTGATAAGTTGGGGAGGTTGTCCCTGACCACCGAAGGTCTCAAAGACCGGGACAGGTTTGTGATTGAGGCGGCTCGCTCTCGCAGACTTCCCTTAGCCGCCGTGATAGGCGGCGGATATGGCGAAGATCACGATGAAGTGGGCGTGCGCCACGCCGCTGTCCATAAGGTCCTTTGGGAGTTTATCTAAGCACTCTGCCCGAAGGTCCTACCCACGGCCCCGATCAAAGATGCGCATCAAAAGCCAGACGGGTATTACCAGCGTTGCCCCAAGGATCAGCCAGTTGCCGACCTGATCGAGGGCCCCGAAGCCAAGGTTCCATATCCCGGCGAAAAAGTCGAAAAAGCCATCCACCAGCAACGCGGGCGTCATGCCCATGGCCGACAGAACGACGCCTACAAGAACAGAAATGACAACGAGCTTGGTCACAACTGCCACCGGCGAGCCACCAAGGAAGCGGTTGACGGCGTTCGACATGTCTGGTCTCCCAAATGCGGCAGGGCAAGTCGCGGTGTTGCACACGTGATCAGCAGCATGTGGCAAGTCGGCGTGTAAGATGCAAGCGCCGCATCCATGCGCGTACGAAACGGAGGTTCCATGAGGGTTCTTGTCATCGGTGGCGGCGGCCGCGAACATGCTCTGGTGTGGGCCCTTAGACAGTCTCCATCAGTGGAGGCGCTTTGGTGCTCTCCGGGCAATGGCGGCATCGAGAACTCCTTAGCCCTTGACCTGTCCGATCATGAAGCGGTGACAGATTTCTGCGCGCTTGAAGCGGTGGACCTCGTGGTTGTCGGACCAGAAGCGCCGCTTGTTGACGGTTTGGTCGATAGCCTGGAAGCGTCCGGCACGCTTACCTTCGGCCCAAAGAAAGACGCTGCTCAGCTTGAAGGCTCCAAAGCTTTCACCAAAGTGCTGTGTGATGAGGTGAACATCCCCACGGCCGCTTATGCGTCGTTTGGCGATGCTGCATCTGCTTTTGCCTATCTAGATGAGCAAACAGCGCCGATCGTCATCAAGGCCGACGGCCTTGCGGCAGGCAAGGGCGTTACGGTTGCGCAAACAATGGATGAAGCAAAGTCTGCCGTTCGCGATTGTTTTGACGGCGTCTTCGGTGCCGCTGGCGCGCAGGTTGTCGTTGAGGAATTCTTGGAAGGCGAGGAAGCCAGTCTCTTTGCCTTGTGTGATGGCCGAAGTGCTGTGTTCTTTGGCGCTGCCCAAGACCACAAGCGTGTTGGCGATGGCGACACTGGGCCCAACACCGGTGGTATGGGCGCCTACGCGCCAGCGCCGGTCATGACGCAAGCCATGATTGACCGGGTCATGCGCGAGATTATCCACCCTACCGTTGCCGGGATGGAGGCGCGCGGAACGCCCTTTAAGGGCGTTCTGTACGCTGGGCTGATGATCACACCCGACGGCCCCAAATTGATCGAATACAACACCCGTTTCGGTGACCCTGAGACCCAAGTTTTGATGATGCAGTTCGATGGCGATCTGTGCGCTGTTCTTGGTGCCTGCGCTGAAGGCGACGTGTCGAACGCCCAGTTTGCGATGCGCGATGAGGCTGTCATGACCGTCGTTATGGCAGCGGCTGGCTATCCAGGCAGCTACGACAAGGGCTCCGTTATCACTCTGCCTGAGAGGCTCGATCCCAATGTGATGATCTTCCACGCCGGCACAAAGTGCGATGATGACGGCCTAGTGCGCGCCAATGGAGGGCGGGTTCTCAATGTGACAGCGCGTGGCGCATCGCTGGCAGAAGCCCAAGCCCGCGCTTATGCTGCTGTTGAAACTATCAATTGGCCGGAGGGCTTTTGCCGCAAGGACATTGGCTGGCGGGCGCTCGTCCCGGCCTAGGCCTGTTGATACATTTCAGCGCAGACTGCTCAGCGGCCACTGCATGCGGACACACATTGTCCCAAGGCGATCCCTGCCCACAGACAAAATCATCTTGAGACCCACCGCAGGAACCCTACAGCAGGAACCCCGCGACAGGATCACACACGCTTCCATTGGCTTTTGCCTTGAAGCTGACGCGTGCTTGCGTCAAAGAATGTTTATGCGTTGGCTCGCGACACTTTTAGAGCTTCGCCGCCCCCTAGCGGCTCTTGCCCTGTGTGCCCTCATAGCACAGCAGTTTGTAGGCGTTGTCCTAACAGCATCGCCGGTGATGGCTGAAGCGTCAGGTTTCTCGATCTGTTTCACCGGCGAGGCTGACCGCGACCTCGATGTCGATGGGGAACGCGATGCACACGGCTTTGGCTTTTGCTCATGTACACTGCAGATCGCGGCCGGTCTTCTTCCGCTAAGCCTTGGCGCCTCTTTTTACCTCGACAGCGAGCATCTGACGCCACTGCGTACGGCTCCAGATGGCGTGATCCATGCCCGTGCCCATGGTCCAGCGCCAGCACGTGCGCCACCGGGAGTTCCTCACACCTAGACCCCAATTTCTGTCTTACGTGAAGGACTCACACAATGAAAACGACTCTCCTTGCCGTGGCTCTGGCTGCAGGTATCGCCGTTCCTGCTTCGGTGGCCGACACTGTTAAGCCTGTTGACCTTGTCGCAACGCACGGCACAGACACGATCGCTATCGGTGAACTCCACCTCTTCAATCGCCGCGCTTTGGAAACAGCGCCGAACGCGCGCGCGGCAGGCGGTTTCCTCTCTATTTACAACTACGCAAGCGAGCCGAACCGCCTCGTTTCGGCCTCCTCGCCCGTCGCGGAGCGGGTCGAGCTGCATACCATGACCTTGGAAAACGATGTCATGCGCATGCGCGAACTTGAAGAGGGCATTGAGCTGCCGGGCGAGACACAGGTGGACCTCGCGCCGGGTGGTCTGCACGTCATGTTCATGGGCCTCAACGGCCCGTTTATCGAAGGCGAAGAGGTGCCCGTCACGCTGACCTTCGCCACCGGTGAATCCCGTGAGATCATGCTGCCCGTGCGCACCCGTTCCACAGACAGGGATCATGGAGCACATGATCATCATGACCACTCAGACCACAATCACTAGGCTGATCGCAGGAGAAATCTGATGAAAACTATTCGCTACACCTTGTGGGGCCTGGTCGCACTTGTGCTTGTCGGCATGGGCGTTTTTGGCTTCCAGACCTTTCGCCCGGGCCAAGCACCGTCACAGTCAGCACTCTATGAAGGCGTCGATACAATCGGCGGACCGTTCACACTGGTCAGATCCGACACGGGCGAGACCGCGACTGATGCCGATTTCGCTGATAAGCCAAAGGCGATCTTCTTCGGCTTTACCTACTGCCCAGACTTTTGCCCGATGACCTTGTTCGAGCTTGGCAACTATCTCGATGAACTTGGCGATGACGCAGAAAACATCCACGCGCTCATGATCACGGTGGATCCCGAGCGCGACACGCCAGAGTTCCTGGAAGAGTATGTCAATGCGTTCTCAGATCAAATCGTGGGCCTGACCGGCACGCAGGACGCCATCGACGAGGTGGTCGCCAACTATCGTGTCTATGCTCGCCGCGTGGAGCTCGATGATGGCGACTACACCATGGACCACACCGCCTCAGTTTTCTTGATGAACCCGCAAAATGAGCTGGTCGGTACCATTGCATTCCAGGAAAGCCCAGCTACGGCGCTCGCCAAGCTTCAGCGTTTGGCCGACATGGGTGGATAAGAGCCAAGCCATCAAGCTTGGGACGCGATGTCGCGCATATGCATGGCGGGTATGATCTTGAAGGATCGCGCCCGCCGCGCAATGTTTTTCCCTATCGATTGTCTATCGAGAGGATAAGCAGCATGGCATCTGCATCATCATCGGCAAGACCCCAGGCAACGGGACTTGGTACCTGGAGTCAGCGCGCCCGCTATGTGGCACAACAGGGTGCCCGCGTGACTTGGTATGCCGGTCAGGCATACCGCATGCGCCGGATGCAGCAACAGGCCATCAAGGCCGACCCCACACTCAAGCCGGATGTGACCCCGCCGTCTAAGAAAGCTCCGGGCGTTCCAGAACTGTTGCGCGGTGTGGCGGCGCTCTCGCGCCGCGACCTTGCCAACATTGAGGCAGGGCTCTATCCCGCACCGCCCGTTGACGAGACATGGCCCGAGCGGTTTCGCAATGCGCAGGCCTTCTTCAAAGATGTGCCCGAAGTTGCACGGCGACGCGCGCAGAAACGCCACCAGGAAGCACGTGAAGCTCCCAACGCGGACAAACGCCCGCGCTACTACCAGCAGAACTTCCATTTCCAGACCGATGGGTGGATGAGCAAAGAATCCGCCACCCTCTACGATACCCAGGTGGAAGTTCTTTTCTCTGGCGCAACATCCACGATGCGGCGTATGGGGCTGGTCCCGGTTGCTGACTTCATGCGTGGCAAAGACCAACGCACCATGCGGGCTGCGGACTTGGCGACAGGGCCTGGCAACTTTGCCCAGACGTTATCGCGCGCCTATCCAAGACTGCCGATCACGGCGCTTGATCTTTCCGAGCCTTACACGCGCCACGCGATCAATCGCTTCAAGAGTGCTCGGCATCACACGGGGATGGTCGCTAAGGCCGAGGACATGCCCTTTGGCGATGCATCTCTTGACCTTGCCTCATGCGTCTTCCTGTTTCACGAACTGCCGCCGAAGATCCGCGTCGCTGTTGCGCAGGAGATTGCCCGGGTACTGAAACCGGGGGGCTTGTTCGTATTTGTTGATAGCCTTCAGCCTGGCGATACGCCCGCCTACGACGGTCTCCTGGAGCTATTCCCCCAGCTCTTCCACGAGCCCTACTACACCAGCTATGCAGCGACGGATCTGGTCGCACTATTCAGCGAAGCAGGTCTAACGCCGGTGCACCAGGACACGGCGTTCTTTTCCAAGATACTGGCGTTTGAGAAGGCCCAGTAAGACTTGGAGTGATTAGCTCTGGATACCGATATCGAGCCCGAGGTCGAGCGAGGGGGCT
>JBCCLK010000061.1:0-10817 GCA_039026935.1 Pseudomonadota bacterium | reverse complement strand
CCTTTGAAAGACCACCTTCATCGAGCATCTTATCGACAATGACCTTCATCACATCACCGATCTTACCGAGCTGTTTTCCGTAACTGCCGACTTCATCGAGCACGCGATTTTCGACCTCTTGGGAACTCGATTGCCCAAGATTGATACTGAAAAAGCTGACGGGGCTGTTGTTAAAACTCGTCGTTGGCGAAAACATCTGGAACCATTGGCTCACATCGCCAGATGGAAACTCGATAGTGATTGGTCGGGTAAAATAGGCCATGAGCATGCTCCCGTTGGGGGGAAGAGCAAAGGCAGACGGACGTTTGGCAAACCATGCTTGGTCAAACTGTGTCAGCCCTGGGTGAAAACCTCCTAGCCAGCGCGCGCGCGCAGAAACTGCGCGCGTTCACGGTGTTCAAGCTGCTCTAAGATCTGCACGATACGCCCCACAGGCCGCGTTTCTACCGAACCAATATCGACCTCGGCGGCTGGCGCGGGTGGCACAGCGTCCACAAGGAAAGCTGTTTCAGGCATGGCAGGCGCTGGCGCAGAATGCGGTGTCCAAACGGCATCGTTGCAGGCGGTGCCCAAGAGCACGAGTTTGCGATGCTTGGAGACCACCGCACGGCTATCCACGCTGTTATAATCGTTGGCGGCAACCTTGTGGCCGATCTCCCGATAGATAAGTCGCGCCGCATGGATCGCAGGGCGACAGTCGGCGGGCAGCGCCCCAATGCCGCCAATCGCGCGATCATACAGCATGTCCGCCTCCTCCAAGAGCCGCTCCACGCACAGGCCTAACCGTTCATCAAAGACGGGGTCGGCAAGAAAAGCATCGGCATCAACACCGAACTCATCCAGCCATGCAGCAGGCAGATAGATTCGCCCATTGCGGGCGTCTTCGCCAACGTCACGGGCGATGTTGGTGAGTTGCATCGCAAGCCCCAGATCGCAGGCCCGTGCCAGCGTATCATGGTCGCGAACGCCCATGAGCACGGTCATCATCGCGCCCACGGCAGACGCGACGCGCGCACTGTAGGCGAGCACATCGTGGAGCGTTTGCGGGACAAAGCCACGCGCATCCCACGACAACCCGTCGAGCAAGGCTTCAGGCAGCGCGCGCGGCAGCTCATACGCATGCACCATATCGCTGAACGCTTCGTCCGCCGGGATCGCCTTGGGCCGGTCAGCATAGGCAAGATCGAGCCGCTCGCGCAGACGCTCCACCGCATCAGCAGGCGCATCGCGAGCATCCACCGCATCGTCCGACAACCGACAGAAAGCATAGAGCGCGTAAGCAGGCGTACGGATACGCTGCGGCAGAAGCAGCGAAGCAGCATAAAAGGATTTTGAGCCACGCCGGATCAGATCGCGGCAAACCGTCTGGTTCCAACCGCTTTGAAGACTGGCTTTAAACGTGGGCGTGGACATCGAGAACCAGTTCCATAGGCGTTTTACGATCAGCGCTTGAGCGGACCTCAAAGCAAGCTTCAAGATGCACCAGAGCTTTTCTGTCATTTACTCACATCGGTCAATCTGTCGCAAGTAAGGGCGCATTCACTCCAAAAGATTGATAGTTCGCGCGAAGCTCATGACCCGCTCAGCGGCACGCTCTGGCGCTTCTTCATGGGCCAGATGGCCAAGGCCTTCCCACTCTTCATAGGATGCTCTTGCGATGCACCCAGCCTGCTCTTTGGACACGGCAGGCAGGACCGCGCGGTCCTTCGATGATGCAATAAAAAACGCTTCGCAGGCCAGATCAGGGAACTTCCGCACCAATGGCTCCAAATCCCAGTTGGCCATCATCGCCAGAACGCCGGAGACGTGCCCGGGCGATCCCATCAGGATCTTGTAGTATTTGGTGGCATCTTCATCGAGCGTAGAGCCCGTGCCTTCAATCAGACGTTCGACACGGGTCGCATCCCGCCCTCCTATGGCAAGGAGGCGCGGCGTGAGCGGGTTGACGAACAACAACTTCGCCAGCGCTGGGAAGATGGTCCCCGCCGCGCCATCAAACGGCTTGAAGGCGCCATTGAAGGCGACCAGACCAGCAGGCTTGATCGCATCTTGCAGGGCCATCCAAGCGCCGATAGCTGCCCCTGCCGAGTGACCCACGACGAGCTTCACATCGGCGTCGAGCACGTCCAGAAGCTCGCCCAGCAAGCGCGACACGCGCGGCAGCGTTGGGCGATAGACAGGCGGTGAGCCGGAAAACCCGTGCCCTGGAAGATCAATGGCGATCACACGGAAATGCTCTGCAAGGGCTGGCATCATGGCGCGCCAGGAATGCGTTGAGGCCCCGGCTCCGTGGATAAGCAGAAGGGTGGGCGCTTGTGTGCACTCCTGCCCCATCTCACGCCCCATATCCTGCACATGCCAGCGCATGCTGCCCACCTCGACAAAGCGGCTTGCATCGCTGTGCGGCCACACGCGAGACAGCGCACGCCAAGACGGGCCTGCTGGCGCCATCAGCATCGCAACAACACTCTAGCTTGCCATCTGGTGGGCGCCATGATCCTCCACCAACGCTTTGAGACCCGACGCGCTTGGATGCGGCAAGGCAAGGTGAATACCGCCCATCGCCTCAGCGATCTGAAGAGCCTTGGGAACCCCGCCGCGATCACGCCTGCCTTTCCTTTGCGGACTGGTATCGATCATAAGCGCTGACACACGCTCAGCAGCGATCCGCTTGGCCGCACCAAGCGCATCTTCCAGAGCCTCGGCACGTCGCGCAGTCGGATCGTATCCCACATTGGCTTCGGCATCGCTCATCACCACCAAGCGCGGCGTGCGGCCCGACCGGCGGCATTCCAGTGCCACGTCCAGCGCGGCATCAAGGCCAGCGGCAAGCGGTGTCCCACCGCCGCCTGGAACACCGGCAAGGCAGCGCTTGGCCCGCACCAGCGAGCGCGTCGGTGGCAGAACAAGCTCCGCCTCACGGCCGCGAAACACGATCAGCGCCACACAGTCCCGCCGGGCGTAGCTTTCGGCGAGCAACAGCTCCACCGCACCCTTCACTTCGGCCAATCGGTGCAAGGCAGCGGAGCCGGAAGCATCCACCACAAAGATCGTGACGCTTTCTTGGGTTTGCTTGAAGCGACGAACACGAATGTCATCGCCCGTGACAACGATCTTTGAGGTTCGCGTACTCTGCCTCTTGCGGATCGGCTGCCACGGCGCAGCGGCACGCAGTGTATCGGTGAGATGCAGCTTATGACGACCATCAAGCCGCCCACGCCGCGATCCAATCGGTCGCCCGCGCATCTGCGCTTGCTGCTGCGCGCCCTTTCCGCCGGAACTTTGCGGTGCGCAACGCGCCAGCGCGGCCTGCAGCTTCAACTGCTCCAACAGCTGATCGGGAATGGCAGCTTCCACCGCTTCAAGCACGTGATCGTCCAGCGGTCCGTCGGGTGGCGACGCATCCTCCGCATCACCACCAGAATCGTCCTCCTCCGGAGACTCATCATGCTGAGCCTCCTTGTCCGTCGGCTCCTGCGGCTCGGGCAACGCGTCAGGTTCAGCTTCCTGTGTGGGAAGCTGTGTGGCGCGCGGGGCAATCACCAGGCGGGCGGCGAGTTCAACGTCGGCTGGCTCGACCGTGTCGCGTCCATCGAGCGCAGCCACGGCGCGGGCGGTGCGAACCGCAAACAGAGCTGCGCGCATCGAGGCCACACCAAAGGCAGCCGCAAGCGCCGTCATGGTCTCAAAAAGTGTCTCATCCACTGGTGCCTGCGCAAGAACACCGCGAGCGCGCTCAAGATCAGTTCGTGTCAGCGGAGAGGCGTCAACCTCGCGGATCGAAAGACCGTTGATGTCGGCATAGAAAGCCAAACGGTCCGCTAGACTGCCTGGCAGCCTCTCCTCGCCGATGCCCTCATCGAGCGCGATGACACCGATGGAGGCCTGCAAGGTGGCCGTGATCCCGTCGCGCTCCAGCGCCACTTCACCCCGGTCTAGAACTGCGCACAGCCGCGAGGCGGTCAGCGGTTCTATCCGCTCGGCCATGGGCACAATGACGACCCCGCCATCGGCTTCACTCAACAAGCCCATCTTCGCGACCGGGCGACCATTCTTGAGCGTCGCAGCCATATCAAGCCCGCCCAACAGCCGCTCATCAGCGATATGGCTTGGCATCTTGCGGACAGGAACATCCTCGCCTGCAAGTTCACGAAACGCCTTCAGCAGAGCATCCCGCACGGGGCCTGCATGGGCACGAATGGTGATGCCACCAAAAGTGGGAGGGTCAAGCGCAAACACGGCCAGCGCCACAAGCGCATCAGACCAGATGCAAACCTTACGATCTAGAAAATCACCGTCATCGGGCGCTGGTTCGACGAGGGTTAGAGCGGCCGTCATTGCGCTGCGATGGAGGATATGGTTCCCGCATCAGGATTGGTGAACACCTCCTCGACCACCCGCTGCACGCGGATTGACGCACGGGAGTCGTCCAATGGGTTGCGGCGCAAGCGATGGCTAAGCACCATGGGCGCGACCATCTTCAACGCCTCATCGGTGACGACAGGTTGGTCCCGCAAGGCAGCCCAAGCGCGCGCAGCCCGCATCAAGGTGAGTTCACCGCGCAGGCCATCGGTGCCCAGTGCCATACAAAGCCGCGCTGAATTCTCGAGGACCTCATCGGGCACCTCAACGCTCTCCAATAGCTCACGCGCCCCGACAATGTGCCGCCGCACAGCGCCATCCTTGCGCTTCCACTTGTCCGCAAAGCCATGCGGATCACGGTCGTAGGCATCCCGGCGACGAACAACCTCTATGCGCTGCTTGATATCTTCGGGCGTTGAAACATCCACCGACAGGCCGAAACGGTCGAGAAGCTGCGGACGTAGCTCGCCTTCCTCGGGGTTGCCGGAGCCGATCAGCACGAACCGCGCGGGGTGGCGGATCGAAAGACCTTCACGCTCCACAACATTCTCACCCGAGGCAGCCACATCGAGGAGAAGATCAACGAGGTGATCCTCCAGCAAGTTTATCTCATCTATGTAGAGGAAACCGCGATTGGCCTGCGCGAGGAGCCCAGGTTGAAACGCCCGCTCGCCTTCGGTGAGCGCTTTCTCAATGTCGAGCGCCCCGACAACACGATCTTCCGTCGCCCCGAGCGGCAAGTCCACAACAGGCACGGGCACCTGCTGGGTTTTAAGGTCAGGATCATCTTCCCTGTCAGGATCGAGGTTGTAAGCGGAACCCTTTATCACCTTCATCTTAGGCAAAAGCTGCGCCAGCGCTCGCACGGCCGTGGATTTGCCCGTACCCCGGTCGCCAAACACCAGAACACCGCCGATCGTTGGATCAACGGCGGAGATGAGCAGCGCTTCTTTCATCGCCTCCTGGCCGACAATGGCCGAGAAAGGGAAAGCGACACGTCCTGATTTCTTAGGTATTTGTTTGCGCGCTTCAGACACCAGGTTCTGACCCCTTGGCCGACCCGCTGTACACCAACAGGCCGCTCCTAAACGTGAACAGTGGCAGAAGTCTAGCAGTGACAAAGCGTCATGCAAAGCTGACACTTTACTATGTCTGATTTTATTTAACCGGTTTCGAGCAGCGTGGGTTGCGTGACCTCTTTGTGGCTCTCTCCAAACCAGCCAATGTCGTGGATCGCTGCTTCTCCGAGCGAACGGCCCTCAAAGATCGCCTGCTTCAGAAGCGGCCAGGTTGCGGGGGTCATGAGAAGGAACGGCAAGGGATCACGCCACGACCAGGTGACATCGCGCGCAGAGAACAGCGCTTTGCCGATTTCGCGGTAGCGGGGCCACTTGCCGATGGCACCCCACAGGAGGGTGAGCGTCGGGTAGGCCTGTTGCAAACGCATTTCCCGCCGCAGTCTTGGGCGAAGTGCCGGGTCGAGAACCGCTGGCGCGATATCAGCTTGCTCCAAAAAATGGATGCCGCTGTTGGCGCGCGGATTACACTCAAAGGCTGTCGGCGCTCCGTCCGGCCTGATCATCAGATCGAGCGAGAGAAACCCCGTGTGCTGCGTCTGCGCCGCCAGTTGTTCAACATAGGCAACGACCGCCGGTGCTTCGATACGCTCGAAGACTGTCGCCACCGTGCCATCGCGGATGACAGGGCGGTAGACCACCGTCACGGTCGCCACACCAGCATGCACGATGGAAAAGCTCGCGACCTCTTGGCCACTCAGCGTTTCTTGCACGACGACCCCCTCAGTGGGGACTATGGTCTCATCTTGCTCAAAGAACGCAACGTGCGAGCCTGACGCGCCGAAGCGATCCTTGGTTAGAAACGCACCTGCCTTGGCGATCCCCCGTGCTTCTTTGGAGCCTGAAAGGGCCGTGCGCGGGGCCGACAAACCCGCCTCGTCCAGGAGGGTTGGAAAGCGCGCCTTGTCATGCAGGGCAAGAAGGGATGCCTCGTTGCTGGTAAACAGGGCAACGCTATCGGGCAGCTTGTCCTGTAACCCGGCAACATGCATCGTCTCCTCCGAGACAGGCACGATGAGAGAGATATTCTCCTCCTCCACGAGCCTTCGAAGATCGCTGAGATAACGCTCTTTGTCCTCGTTGGGGGCCGTCACCGCGACACTGCGCGCGACCGACGAGGAAAGCGCCGACAGGTGCCAACCGAACGGCTCAGCGACGACGACCCGCCACCCGGCAGCATGGAAACTGCGGGCTATGTCGAGCCCCTTGGGCAACCGACCAAGGGTAAGGAGAACCGTCGGTTTCAAAAGTGCCTCGCCTCTGCACCGGTCTACGTGTGGCGCGTTGCTGCGCTAGGTGCAAAGTGATACCGTCCAAGACAAATGACATACAAGAGGCGCCGCTATGCTTGACACCACATCGGATCCACGCCCGCGCGCCGTGGTCATCGGGTCAGGCTTCGGAGGCCTTGCAGCAGCGGTGCGGCTCGGCGCACGGGGCTACCGCGTCACAGTCCTGGAGAAGCTCGATAAGCCGGGCGGGCGGGCCTACACCTACAAACAGGACGGCTTCACCTTCGACGCCGGGCCGACCATAATCACCGCGCCCTACTTGCTTGAAGAGTTGTGGACACTGGCAGGCAAAAAATTCTCCGATCATATCGATCTGCGCGCCTCCGACCCTTACTACGACATCCGCTTCGACGATGGCCGCGTCTTCCGTTATTCCGGCGACCATGAGCGCATGCGGGCCGAAGTGCGCAAGTTCAACCCGGGCGATGTGGACGGGTTCGAGCGCTTCATGGTGAAGAGCGCGGAGATCTATAAAACAGCGTTCGGCGAGCTGGCTGAGGTGCCGTTCCACTCCTTCCCGTTCATGATGCGCTGCGCTCCGAAACTCATCCAACTGGGTGGACATCGCGCGGTCTACTCCACGGTCAGCAAATACTTCACCGACCCCAGCTTGCGCGTCGTCTTTTCGTTCCACCCGCTTCTCATTGGCGGAAATCCGCTGACCACCACGTCTTACTACTGCCTCATAGCCCATCTGGAGCGCACCTACGGCGTCCACTATGCAATGGGCGGAACAGGGGCTTTGGTGCGCGGACTGGTGGACCTGATCGAAGGCCAAGGCGGCGAGGTGATCTGCAACACACCGGTCGACCGCATCAACATGGCAGGGGACACCAAAAGCCAGCGCGCCACGGGCGTGACGCTGGAGGGCGGGGAGACCATCGCCAGTGATATCGTCGTCTCCAACGCCGATGCCGGCTTCACCTACAAGCATCTCCTGCGCTACCAGCCGCGCCGCGTCTGGTCGGACGCAAAGGTGAAGTCCAAGTCCTACTCCATGAGCCTGTTCGTGTGGTACTTCGGCACCAACAAGCGCTTCGAAGATGTGCCTCACCACACCATGGTTCTTGGTCCGCGCTACCGCGAGCTTTTGAAGGACATCTTCAAGCGCAAGCATCTGGCCGAAGATTTCTCCCTATACCTCCACCGGCCAACCGCCAGCGACCCATCGCTTGCACCAGACGGCTGCGACGCATTTTACGTGCTCTCGCCCGTGCCGAACCTTTTGAGCGGCACCGACTGGCAGGACAAAGCGCCCGCGTATCGCCAGGCCATCCTGGATCGCTTGGAAGAAACCATTCTGCCGGGTCTGGGTGAGACAATCGTCACCGAGCGCATGCTCACACCGCAGGATTTCCAGGACCGCCTGAACTCCATCAATGGCGCGGCTTTCGCGATGGAACCGAAATTGTTCCAAAGCGCCTGGTTCCGCCCGCACAATCGGTCTCAAGAGGGTGAAAACCTGTTCCTTGTCGGGGCGGGCACACATCCAGGCGCCGGCGTGCCGGGCGTGATCTCCTCGGCTAAAGTATTGGATGACGTGGTGCCGGATGCGAACGTTTTCGCGAAAGCTTAGAGTGCATCATACCCTTGCGGATTTCTGAACGGATCTGAACCCACCGAACCGCTTGTTAGAGCATTTTCAGCGAAAGTGTACACGGTTTCGCGCCCGGAAAATGCGACAAAACAATGAGTTGCCATCTCTTCTGAACAAATGGACGTGCGGTTTGCGTTCAATCCTCTTGAGGAGAGCACGCCTTGTGTCTGTCCGTACAGCGTTCAAAAACGACCGTTGGGGAGTTTCCAAAGAGGTGGGGCTTTGGCGCATTGTGCACTACGGCCAAGGTCCGCTCTGAGCGTAGAGCGACGGATGCTGCACTTTGTCCCGCGTTACTGCTCCAGTACCCCGCGCATTCAAGGCCACTCGCGGGGTCAAAGGTCAGGCCGTGCTGTTGACAGTCTACTGCCATTTCCAAACATTGAACCTCATCAATGCAGGGAGGCTACAATGACAAAAATGGACGATGTTCTGAACAAGGCAGTTTCGGCCGGCGATGTTCCTTTCGTGGTGGCAATGGCATGTAATGCGGAGGGTACGATCTATTCGGGCGCTGCCGGTGAGGCCGCCGAAGGCCGAGCGGCCGGGGAAGACACGGTATTTCGCATTTTCTCGATGACCAAAGCGATTGGATCGGTTGCAGCGATGATCCTTATCGACAGGGGCAAGCTGTCCATGGACACACCTGTCGCAGATGTTTTGCCTGCCTGGAATGAGCTTCAGGTTCTGGACGGCTGGGATGGAGACAAACCAATCCTACGTGCGCAAAAGACTGTCGCCACCGTCCGCAACCTTGCGACACATACCAGCGGGCTGGAGTACGAGTTCTGGAATACCGACATGGCCAAGTATCTGGAAGTTACGGGGGCCGCCTCCGTCCTGTCCGGCTTGAAAGCGGGTCTTATGAACCCATTGATGAGCGATCCTGGCACGCGTTGGGGTTATGGACACAGCACAGACTGGTTGGGCCAGGTGGTTGAAGCGATTGACGGCCGCTCGATCGAGAAGTTTTGCCAGGAAGAAATATTTGATCCTCTGGGCATGTCTGACACCGCTTTTGAACCAGACGGTCTTGTAGATCGTTTAGCAGATGTTTCCATTCGCGGTGAGGATGGCAAATTTGGCCCCTTTGAATTGGCGCCTCCGCCCAAGCCTGAGTTCTATGGGATGGGACATGCCCTTTACTCGACGGCGCCAGACTATCTGGCTTTTATACGTATGGTGCTGAGTAAGGGTGGATTGAACGGTAACCGCATTCTATCAGAGGATGCCGTCACACAAATGACCTCTGATCAAATGGCAGGCCTGAAATTCCAGCGTATGATAACCGTAGCGCCGCCCATAACCGCTGACGTTGTGATGCCGGAAGGCACCAGTCATAGCTTTGCGTTTGTCCGGGCCGAAGCTGACGTGCCAGGTGCCCGAAGAGCTGGCAGCCAAAGCTGGGCTGGGGTATGCAACACACACTACTGGATAGACCCAACGACCAACCTGGCGGCGGTCATCATGACCCAGTCCCTGCCTTTCGTGGAGGCGCCCTATATGCGTACCTACCGCGCCTACGAAGAAGCTTTGTACTCAAGCATGTAAATCCAGCGATCTTCGTTCTTCTCTCACGGGGCCGTTTGACGGTGTTTGCGACCCCTTGAGAGCGGACATTTCCGGTGCTGCTGCGAAGGGCAAATTTTCCACCTACCTGCATTCGTTCCTTTACAAAAAATCTTACCTAAAACAGTCGTTATGGAGTTTCCAAAGAGGTAGAGTTTTGGAGCACCTGGGGCAGGTCAAGCTCTAGCTTGGAAGATTGATCCCTGCACGTTTTATGCATGCCAAGTAATGCCTATGCACTGGCAACGGCTTATCTGTCGGTGAGTTTATGCAGTACGATATCCAGCAGGGATGGTCTCAGATGCAAGAATTGCAGGACAGACACAGGCACGACAGAGACAGGCAGGACAAAACTCACAAGCCGTCAGTGATGGTCCCCCTCGTCATGGGAGAACCACGCAAGCTAGGTGGCTTAGGCAGAGGCAGCAGCTTGAGGCTCATCTGGTTAGCATTGTCAGCACCGCATCTGCAAACAGCCAAGGCATACTTCAATACCGGCATTGTCGAGACCTTGGTCGTACGTACGTTCTTTCCCGCTTGTCGTGTTGCAATGCACAATCCAGTGTGCTGCTGCATCGTCACCTCCTCCTGGAGCGATGCGCGCCGTTTTGGCGTTTCCTCCCTAGACTGAGCCGTTTGACTTTCCGTCAAGCGGCTTTTTCTTTTGCCTTTCGCTTGGTGGCGGTCTTTCGAGCAGCACGCCTTCAAGGGCCAAAGCATCAATTTTGACTTCGGGTCATCACGCAGTTGATCAAAGCGATCCTCTTCCATAAAAAGACAGTGATGGTTCTGGCTGAGCGGCAACGCAGGCTAGATGAAAAGGGAACACGGTGAGGTGTAGCCAACAGGCGCCAAATCCGTGACTGCCCCCGCAACTGTGAGCGGATAGCCCATCAGCGACAAGCCACTGGGGTTGGTGTT
>JBCCLK010000060.1:0-11230 GCA_039026935.1 Pseudomonadota bacterium | reverse complement strand
GATGAAGAGGCTGAGGAACCGCTGGTGTGGCTAGGCGGAGAATTCGCTGCATATCGCGATCTGGAGGGGTTCAAAGCCGCATTCCAACAAAATCTAACAGATGCTGGAGTCGAAGGATTTACGTTCTCTGAGGAAGATATTGCTGCTGTAAAACGCGACTTTTCCGACAACCCGCCGGGAACGGGAATGTCGGAAAAGTCTTCGGATCTACAGGACTTCTTGTTGAGCTGGCAGCATCGACAGCCATAGCTCCTAGGTCTATACTTATTACAGCAAGATTGTAGAATCGGCTATACGCCATAAGAGACTTCAATCAGGCGGCGCAGAGGGAACTCTGCGCCGCCTGTTTTCGTTGAGGACCCCACATGACTGATCCCACCAACAGCAAACCAATGCTGGCCACGCGTGTCGCGCAGGCGCTGCACTATACCGATGAGGAGAGCGGCGCTGTCGTGCCACCGATCCAGCCAGCGGCTACATATGCGCGCGACAGTGACTATGACATTCGCAAACCCTATTGGTATCGCCGCGATGGCTCGGAGGCGACCTCGCACGCAGAGGCGATCATCGCTGAGCTTGAAGGCGCTGAGAGTTCACTTCTCTTTTCCTCCGGTATGTCAGCGGCTACGGCGATCCTGGAACAGGTACCGCCGGGCGCTCACATTGTAGTCCCCAAGGTTATGTACCACGGGGTCCGCCATCAGGTTCAAAGCGGTGCTGAAAAGGGGCGTTTTTCCTTCTCGGACTATACGGCTGGAAACCTTGAAGAACTGCGGGCAGCTGTTCGGAACGGCGACACATTTCTCGTTTGGGTTGAAACGCCCAACAATCCCAATTGGGAAGTGACCGACATTGCCGCTGCAGCGGATATTGCGCGAGCTGCCGGCGCGATGCTGGTGACGGACTGCACCGCAACGCCGCCGCCGATGACCCGCGCGCTTGATCTTGGCGCTGACATCTCGTTTCACTCGGCCACCAAATACCTTGGGGGGCATTCAGATGTGACCGCAGGGGTTCTCTCAGTGCGGGACGCTGGTCATCTTAAGGACGCTGATCTTTGGGAGGCAATCGCGCTGACGCGTAAGCTGCAAGGCACAGTGCTTCAGTCCTTCGATGCCTGGCTTCTCATCCGTGGTATGCGCACACTGGTTTTGCGCCTGGAGAGGGCAAGTGCCAACGCGCTTACTATCGCCACACATTTCAGCGGTCATCCGCTGCTTGAGACGGTTCTCTATCCTGGCCTGCCCAGTGATCCAGGTCACGATATCGCCAAGAGACAAACCAGCGGACAGTTTGGCGGGATGATGTCGATTATCGTGAAAGGCTCTGAACAAACAGCTATTGATGTTTGCCGCCACACAAAGGTGTTTTATCCAGCAACGTCGCTTGGCGGCGTTGAGAGCCTCATAGAGCATCGCAAAACCGTGTCAGGGGAGGGATTCCCTGTGCACCCCAGGCTTTTGCGTTTGTCGATCGGGATCGAGGATGCGCGAGATCTTATTGATGATTTAGAGAAGGCCCTATCACAGGCCGTCCGCTGATGCCATTTCCGTCTCCCGACATACGTCATCCGATAACCTTGCCGGACGGGTCCATGCATTCCGGCACGGTGTTCCTGCAGGCTGCGATCGACCACCCGAACTGGGAGATTGGTCGGTACACCTATGCGTCTGCACACAATCCACCGGACAATTGGGCCATGGCGCTTGCGCCTTATCTGTTCAAAGGCGTCCCTGAGAAGTTGATCATCGGCAGCTTCTGTCAGATCGCGCACGGTGTGCAGCTCATCACATCGTCTGCCAACCACCGCATGGATGGGATATCGACTTATCCCTTCGCTGTGTTTGATAGTCTTGAAGGCGGGGTCGACTATGACAGACCGAGTATGCCGAAAGGTTCCAAAGACACGGTCATTGGGCATGATGTTTGGTTCGGCACTGGCGCGACGGTTTTGCCGGGCGCTCAGATAGGCAATGGCGTCATTGTTGGGGCCGGGGCCGTGGTAGGCGGTATGGTGCCGGACTATGCCGTCATTGCTGGCAATCCGGCAGAGACTGTCAGAATGCGTTTTGACGAAGAGACAGTCCGGCGGATCAAGGCGGTTGCTTGGTGGAATTGGCCGATTGACACCATTCTCGCCCATGAGGCCATCATTGTCGGCGGTGATATTAACGCCTTAGAAACAGTAGCAGCGACGAACTAGACGAAATGTCTTGACCATCTACCATTTCCAGATCAGCTGGGAGTTTTGATCGTGCTGGTATTGATGGCGAAATCAAACCGTTTTTTGATGCTGACTGTCCTGATCAGTCTCGGGCTGGCAGGCGGCATCTATCTTGGGTTGGACGCTGTCGCCGGCCGCATTCTTGGGTCGATTGTCGGCACCACCACCGATCCGCGCAATCCTTCAATCCGTAACATTCGTGCATTCTCGATGGAGCCGATCCGGTTCGATCTTTTTGATCCACGGGCTATCGACCGGATTAAGGCTGGCGAACTTGATGGCGTTGACACTCATTTTTCGATGGAAGTGCCGGCAGCGTACGTTGTCTCGGTGATCACTCAGGATTTTGGACCACGCCGCGAGCGCGACCGAATTACATCGGTTGGTGTTGAGTTTCTGATCAACAGCGATGCGCCCTTTACGCTTGAACAGCAGCGCATGATGTTGATCGTTGCCGAAGACATGGGCCTTCACATGCTCACTCCGGACGAGCGGAACTATCGTGAATCCCGCCCTTGGCCTTCCTTCCCTGATCGAGCAACACAATGGCGCTTTCGAGAGGAAATGGAGCGCCGTGGCATCGTGCCGGTCAGGGCAACTTTCCGAGCGGTTTTGGCGACCCCTGAGATCGAACGCCGCCGGCACGTCTTGGGCTCCATGTGGGTTGGAGGGAGCAGCAGAGCGCCACAAAGTAGTTTCGCACCAAAAGAAGGGTGCATGGTTTCGGAAGGGCCTTTCCCGAATTCCGTTCGCTATGATCACTCACCGGACGTGTTTGATCCTGTTCCGGAAGGAACTCGGCGCTCTCTTTTCCGTGGCAGCTGTATGTCTACTTTTTCCAGCGATGCGTTTATTGTTGTCCAATATGATCAGAACGGCGATTACCTGTGGGCAATGAATTGCGAAAACTTTGGGCCCGGTGGCATTAATAATTGCGTCGCTGCGTTCCTTTGGGGCGGCCTAAATACAGGACTCGTTGCGGTTGACCGCGCCTACATGCTCCGCATGCCCGAATTTATCGAACGTGCGCGCGCTCTGTTCAAGTCTTTCAGGGATGCTGCTGAACTATCAACGGAGAGAGGTGCTTAGCCGTGACCTATCGTATCACAGTGAACTATAGTGTTCGCCTGACAGATGACGCGTCTGAACGATCCAGATCTGGTTCCACTGTAAGCCACATGCTTACCCCGAACAGAGGGGAGTCGTGCTTGCGGGTAAAGCTGCAGGATTTGATGTGAGGTCTTGATCCTGAACCGCTTTGCGATTAGCAGACATGCCACTGCTTAGGGGTATAGCTCAGTTGGTAGAGCGACGGTCTCCAAAACCGTAGGTCGCGGGTTCGAACCCTGCTGCCCCTGCCAGTTTTTTCAATAACTTAGTCGATACTTTCTTCTCGATGGCGTTGCCATTTGCTCGCCTTTAGACCGACGTTAGCATCTTGGTTTTGACTGGCGCCGATACGACTGCTGCCACCATTGGGTACGTTTCCGCAAGGCCTGTGAGCAGTTTACAAAGACCATCTTATGAAAGATGGCGCACTCAAGACCGTTTGCCTCGAAGACGGAAACGTTAGGTTATCCGCCTTAAACCTCGGTGCTATCACGCAAGGGATATGGGTTGCCGGAGGCGGGGCCGCCAGAAGTGGGCCTTCCATCCAAGGACGTGATGTACCCATCGTTCTTGGGTACCAGGATCCAGAGGCGTACTGTCACGATGCAAACTATCTAGGCGCGATTGCCGGGCGCATCGCCAACAGGACAGCGAACAGCTCATTCCTGTTGGACGGGCAGATGTTTTCTCTTTCGGCCAATGAGGCAAAGACGCATCTGCATGGTGGATTAGGCGGCCTTTCCAAGCGCATTTGGGATATGGATCTGGATACAGCTGGGAGGCGAGTTGAGCTGCGTTACATGTCGCCTGACGGGGAAGAGGGGTACCCGGGAACGGCCAACCTGCGCGTAGAGATCGCTCTTTCCGACAGCCGTGTCGTGTACACCATGGAAGCCTCTGTGGATCGCCCAACCCCGATCAATCTAGCTCAGCACAACTACTACAACCTGCAAGGCACGGGGCAGATATGGAACCACCGTTTGCAGCTGTCAGCTGATCGGTACACACCTGTTGACGCCGATATGATCCCCACGGGTGCGATCGAAAGTGTCGACGGTACAAGGCTCGACTACCGGACAGAGGCACCCTTGACAGACTATGACCCGCAGCACGTTGGTACCGATATCAACTTCGTTGTGAACAAGGCTCATAATCATCCCGTTGCCACAGTGCGGGCCGATAATGGTCTGGTTCTGCGCATGTGGAGCGATCAACCCGCGCTTCAGTTCTATACTGGCACGCATTTACGCGCAGCCGCAGATGCCCACGGGAAGCAATCAATCGCGCCGTTCGGCGGTCTGTGTCTTGAGCCTCAGGGCTTCCCAAACGCGATGAACGAGCCGTCTTTTCCCTCGATTGTTGCGACACCAGAGGTGCCGTATCGCCAGGTTTTGACCTTAGAAATCTGCCAAGAGGCCCTATGAGACTGGGCATACTCGCCCTGATGTTGGCGCCCATTTTTTTGCTGCCAGCGCTCGCCATTCCCAAAGCGACGGAGCCAGATATGGCGCGCGTCGAGCTTGGTTGGCTGTTGTTTTACGATCCAATTCTTTCGGGCAACCAGCAAGTTGCTTGTGCGACATGTCATCATCCGCGGTTTGGAACGAGCGATGGTGTTTCTCTTTCCCTGGGTGATGGCGCGATTGGCTTGGGCCCAGATCGGATTGCCGATCCTGACAATCTGCCCGAGCAGCGATTGCCGCGCAACGCGCCAGCGCTCTTCAATCTGGGTGAACCAGAGTTCCAGGTGATGTTTCACGACGGCCGACTGGAGTTTGACGCAACCAAGCCCAACAACATCCGCACACCCCTGGGCGATGCGATGGCCGAAGGATTTGACTCTGTTCTTGCCGCGCAGGCTATGTTTCCGGTCTTGTCTGCGGACGAGATGGCCGGCCATTACTCAGAAAACCCAATCTCACAAGCTGTCCGTCTCGGTCACCTGTCTTTGGACGGTGGTGCGTGGGACCAGATCGCCGCTCGTGTCGATGAGATCCCTGAGTATCGCGCGCTTTTTAACAAAGTTCTCGGCGAGGATGCGCCAATCACGTTTGCCGATATTGGCAATGTGATTGCCGACTTCATGGTCTTTGAGTGGACAGCCACAAACAGCCCCTATGACCGCTATATCGCCGGCGAAGATGCGCTTAGCATCGAACAGCTGCGTGGTATGGAGCTTTTCTATGGGGCTGCTGGATGCGGCGCGTGTCACACTGGCCGGTTCCAGACCGATCACGACTTTCATGCCGTCGCCATGCCGCAGCTTGGCCCCGGTAAGACTGCGCGCTTTGAAAGTCACGCACGCGACGAAGGTCGGATGCGAGTAACGGGCTCACCCGAAGATGCCTTCGCATTCCGCACCCCATCTTTGCGCAACATCGCCCACACAGCACCTTATGGCCACGCTGGTGCGTATGCAACGCTTGAGGCGGTGGTACGCCACCACCTTGATCCGGTGGGCTCGCTCTATGCTTATGACCGATCTCAGGTAGTCCTGCCGCATTTGGACAAAACCGATGATTGGCGCATTCTCGATGCGCCGGCTGAGCTTACCTCTATCGCTCAGGCGAACGATCTTGCACCTGTCGATTTGTCTGACGATCAGGTGGCTGACATTCTCGCGTTTCTTGAAAGCTTGACGGATTTGCAGTCTCTGGAGGGGCGCTTGGGCATTCCGCAGCGTGTACCCAGCGGGCTGCCTGTAGACCGTTAGGGCCGTGAAACCCTCACGCGTTGGTTCGTGGCCACTGTGTGCCAATCGCCGATGGTGCCATCTGGCCAGATAACACGCAGCTCAGCGTCAAGAGCGGTGGCCAGGCCGAAGTGAAGTGCGTTTGAAACGCCTCCCGCATGGCCACCTCCCACCGTCATTTCCTGCGTCCATGTTCGCCTGCCAGAACGGACCTCAACATGTGCGCCGACGGCAAACCGGTTCGCCCTGGCTTGCTGAAGATCGATCTGCAACCAGTTGCCGTGCGGCTCGGAGACATTCTGGTAGAGCTCCAACGGGCTACCGCGATTGACCACCGCTAAGTCTTCGAGCCCATCCAAATTGAGATCAGTGAGGACAGCGCCCCGACTCTTCTCCATGCTAGCGATCCCGGCATCCAGGCCTGCCTCTTCAAAAACAACACCGGCGGGCGTGCCAAGCAGTAGGTTATTGGGATCATCCATGGCACTGCCAGGCATCTGCTCGACATTGCCTTTGGCAATGAACAGGTCCGCATAGCCGTCATTTTGAACGTCACCAAAAGCGGCGTGCCAGCCTGTCGAAGGGCGCCCGTCATCGCCCGTGTAAGGCCGGTGTGCTGTGGTGCCCGATGCAAAAGGAGCATCCACGTAAGATGGGGCTTCAGAACCATCATCCAGCGCTTGCAGACGCTGGTCTCCCATGGATGTCAGATAAACCTCAGACAAACCATCGCCATCCAGATCGCGCGACGCAATGCCCATGCCCCAAAGCTGGTGGCTGTTCCACCCATCATCGCGGGTGAACAACCGTGGCTGTGACTCCATGGCCCAAAGCTGCTCTTCTCCACCACGCACAAAATAGTGCCGGTCGTTCGATACACGCAAGTCAGCGCGCCCTTGACGGCCCCAATCGGAAAATAGCAGGGAGAGGGCGCAGAAGCCTGGTTCTAGAAGGGCTGGGTTTCCATAGACGTCCCCATAAGGTCGCCAAAGCTCGTTGCTGTCGCAGGCCTCAAAGGGGCCATCTGGGTCAGCGCGATCGACATAGTTGCCAAAAGCTAAGGTTGGCAGGGTTTGTCCGTCTTCCCATGTGGCTGAGAAAGCAGTTGTCCATCGGTTTCCACCATTGAAGCCAATAGCCTTGAACGGTGCGAACGCACAGTTACCTTGACCGTGAAGAGCCATGTTCTCGCCCACGCGCAAAACGACAAGGTCAAGGATGGCATCATTATCGATATCCAGCGGATAAGCGCCGATAACACCTGTCAAAGCCAGGCTATCGGGCGTTTCTGCTTCAAACGAAAGCGTGTCTTGGGACGTGTTGATAAACAGTTGCGCCGGATTGGTACCGCCAGCTGCATAGAGCTCTGGCAAGTCATCGCCATTGCAGTCAAAGGCGGCCAGCCCTCCGCCAACGAAGTGCTCCCAGCCGCCAGTGTAGATATGTTCTGCGATTGGCCTTAGTTCGAAGCGCGGCGTAGTAACATCGGCAACACCGGGGCTCGACATAAGAAGTCCTGTAAGGAAGCACGCGGTGAACCTGGCTTGCATCAGCGGATATCCTTGGACGGTTGTCATCGAGCGCGCACGAGCTGCTTTCTCTCCCAAGAGCAGACTTGCCCAAAGCTAAACTGGCAGCAAGAAGGCAATTCGGCCGGGATCGACGGCGTTATCTCATCCCTTCGTCGTGCAACGTTAGACTTAATTTGTATGTACGAAAAACTTGTTTAGGTTACTTGCGCGTAGCCAACCCCCGGCTAGTGGGGTTCTGCAAACAAGACGTCCAAAACCAGACGTCAAAAAGAAGACTGGGAGGTCGCTTTCATGAAATTCCTTAAAACACTTGCTGCCGGCATAATGGCAGCAATGGTAGCGGCTGTTGCCCCTGCCTCGGCGCTAACAGTTGGCGTGAGCTGGTCAAACTTCCAAGAAGAACGCTGGAAGACCGATGAGGCGGCCATTGTGGCAGCACTCGAAGCTGCTGGTGCTGAATACATTTCAGCAGACGCACAATCCTCAGCTGCGAAACAGCTTTCCGATATTGAAAGCCTCATCGCTCAAGGTGTCGATGCTTTGATCGTTTTGGCCCAAGATGCCCAGGCTATCGGCCCGGCTGTCCAGGCTGCTGCCGACGAAGGCATTCCCGTTGTCGCCTATGACCGCCTGATCGAAGACGACCGAGCATTTTATCTTACCTTCGACAACGTTGAAGTCGGCCGACTTCAGGCCCGCGCCGTATTCGACGCTGCGCCCTCTGGCCGTTACGTGATGATCAAAGGTTCGCCGACAGACCCGAACGCCGACTTCCTTCGCGGTGGTCAGCAAGAGATTCTGCAGGAAGCCATCGATTCCGGCGCTGTCGAAATTGTTGGCGAGGCTTACACAGACGGCTGGTTGCCCGCCAACGCACAGCGCAACATGGAACAGATCCTGACTGCAACGGACAATGGCGTCGATGCTGTTGTGGCCTCCAATGACGGTACCGCTGGCGGCGTTGTCGCGGCGCTGACTGCGCAAGGCATGGAAGGTATTCCTGTGTCAGGTCAGGACGGCGACCATGCAGCGCTCAACCGGGTTGCCTTGGGCACGCAGACAGTTTCGGTCTGGAAAGATGCGCGTGATCTTGGCCGCACGGCTGGCGAAATCGCGGTTGCTTTGGCCAGCGGTTCAGCCATGAGCGATGTGGATGGTGTTGTGTCGTGGACGTCACCGGGTGGCACGACTATGAACTCCGTCTTCCTTGCACCTCAGCCAATCACAGCAGCCAATCTAACCCTCGTTGTTGACGCTGGTTGGATCGAGCAAGAGGCTCTGTGCCAAGGCGTGACCAACGGTCCTGCACCCTGCAACTGATCACATGATTAGCTATGCCTAAAAGGCTGTGTGCCCTGCATCTGTCAGGGCACACAGCGCGTCTAGGCGCACCTTTTTATCAGCCGTTGGCAGGCTCGATCTCGGCCGCAACGTATGCAGCGGGTGGCATTCGGAGTAACGTACATGGCCCAGACAGACACCCGACCCTTACCTCAACAACGCAAGAACCTGGTCCAGCAGCTTGAGCTGGACATGCGACTCTTGGGCATGATCGGTGCCTTTTTGGTGCTGTGCGTTGGATTTGATCTTTTCACCGATGGCCGGTTCCTGACGCCGCGTAACATTTTTAACCTGACCATCCAGACCGTTTCCGTCGCCATTATGGCGTGCGGCATGGTGTTCGTGATCGTCACACGCCACATCGATTTGAGTGTCGGTGCGCTGCTCGCAACCTGTTCTGCCATCATGGCGATGACACAGACCGCGTTCATCCCGGAAGTCTTAGGCCTTGGCCTCAACCACCCGTTAACCGCGCCGATCACCATTCTCGTCGGGCTTTTAGTCGGCACGCTTGTTGGTGCATTCCAAGGCTGGCTCATCGGCTATCTGACGATCCCAGCTTTTATCGTCACGCTGGGCGGGTTGCTCGTCTGGCGCAACGTTGGCTGGCATATCACCAATGGCCAGACCATTGGTCCGCTCGACCAGAACTTCCTGATCTTTGGCGGCATCAACGGAACACTCGGCCCGGCCGTTTCTTGGATGCTTGGTGTCCTGGGAGCCATCGTTGCGGTGGCCGTCCAGTGGGGTGGTCGCAGCGCGAAGGGCAAACATGGCTTTGCCACCAAACCTGTTTGGGCTGAGATGACGCTATCCGGCATCATGGTTGGGGCCATCCTTGGTTTCATCTGGATTCTGAACAGCTATGAGATACCTACCGCGCGCTTGCGGCGCATTTTTGAGGCGCGTGGCGAGGTGATGCCGGAGGGTTTCACGGCAACTTACGGCCTACCTATCTCTGTTCTGCTTCTGATTGCCGTCGCCATCGGCATGACGATTCTGGCAAAGAAAACCCGCATCGGGCGGTACATCTTTGCTACCGGCGGCAACCCCGATGCGGCTGAACTGTCCGGGATCAACACGCGGCTCCTCACAGTCAAAGTTTTTGCGCTGATGGGCGCTTTAACGGCGCTGTCGGCTGTTGTTGCATCAGCGCGTCTTGCCAACCACACCAACGATATCGGTACGCTCGACGAGCTTCGGGTGATCGCAGCGGCGGTTATTGGTGGCACCGCTTTAGCTGGTGGCGTTGGCACCATTTTTGGTGCGATCCTCGGCGCGCTCATCATGCAGTCGCTGCAATCTGGTATGGCCATGGTTGGCGTGGATGCACCCTACCAAAACATTGTTGTCGGGGCCGTTCTGGTATTCGCGGTCTGGGTCGACATTGTCTATCGCAAACGGGCGGGGATTAGCTGACATGGCTCAAGCCAACCGGGGAACGCCCCTTGTTGAGATGCGCAACATGTACATCAGCTTTGGGGGCATTCATGCCGTCGATGATGTAACAGTCGATCTTTATCCAGGCGAAGTTGTTGGGCTCTTGGGCCACAACGGGGCTGGCAAATCGACGCTGATCAAGATGTTATCAGGGGCCTATGAGCCCGATAGCGGTGAGATTTTCGTCAACGGTGAAAAGGCGACCATTACCAATCCTCGCGATGCGCGCTCCTACAACATTGAGACGATCTACCAGACGCTTGCTTTGGCAGACAATCTGGATGCCGCCGCCAACCTCTTCCTGGGCCGTGAACTACGAACACAGCTGGGGCTCGTCGATGATGCCGCAATGGAAGCCGAAACGCGCCAAATCATGCATCGTCTCAACCCGAACTTTCAAAAGTTTTCATCACCTGTTTCGGCCCTCTCTGGCGGTCAGCGCCAATCGGTGGCGATCGCACGGGCTGTCTATTTCAACGCGCGCATTCTCATCATGGATGAGCCAACAGCGGCACTGGGGCCACACGAGACGCAGATGGTTGCTGAGCTCATTCAGCAATTGAAGGCCGAGGGGATCGGCATCTTCCTCATCGATCACGACGTTCATCAAGTGATGGAGCTGTGCGATCGGGCAAGCGTCATGAAGAATGGCAAGCTCGTCGGCACCGTCAATGTGGACGAGGTGACCGATGATGACCTTCTGAGCATGATTATCCTGGGGAAGAACCCACAAGAGAGTGCTGCAGCCTAAACCGGCAAAGTTTCAAACGCGATGCCTCAGGGCGCATCACATGACGAGCACGCGCGCGTTTAACAGGCGCATGACGCCTTAGGAGTATATTTATGACGGGTTTTTTCGGCGACATCCCAAAGCTGCGTTACGCCGGTCCG
>JBCCLK010000059.1:0-11662 GCA_039026935.1 Pseudomonadota bacterium | reverse complement strand
TTGGCTTGCCTGTCATTATGGTCAAACGCCCATCTACGCCCGATACAATTGGATACTCCCGCCACACGACGGAGGATGTGATCGAGCAACTAACAGCGCTCGTTTAGCGTCTTTCAAAAACCGTTTCTGTCCCGGTTCATTAGCTGCAGAAGGTACCAATCAAGCGGGAAAAGGCGAACATGAGCTTCCCGCCCATTTTACCAGGTGTCGAATGTCAACGAATGACTGAAACGTCCTGCACTACGGCAACTCACTTTTAGAATCTCAATGATCGTTTTCGGGAAGCAGCCGTTCAACAGTTCAGCTCGCAGGTCCGCGGTGAGCTTTTTTTGACATCTCGCCAAAATCCCATACGCTCACTATTCCTCTAAGCACAGGTAACAGGGCTTGCACTCGTAGGAGCAAGCCTTGATGCAACCGAACCAGGATACCCTTGACCAAACGGGGAGTGGCGGCAGAATCACGTTGTGGTTGGTGTTGTTGGGTATAGGGGTAGCGTGGGGGCTTGCAGCACCAGTTGGAAAACACGCTGTGTCGAGCGGACATCATGCATTGGTGGTGTCGTTTTGGAATGTCGCTACTGCCGCATTGTCAATGACGGTGATCGCCGGTTTCAAAAAGCGAAAGCTGGTGCTGACTGGCGAAACCGTGCGCTTCATTTTGATCTGCGGTTTTCTCGGGCGGGCTATCCCCATAACGCTGGCCTACATTGCGTTTGAACAGTTGCCTGTGGGGATCGTCGTCATTTTGATTTCGACAACGCCGCTTCTGACCTTGGCGACCGCTATTTTCGCAAAAATTGATGTGCTTGATGCTCGCAAGCTGACCGGGCTTTTGTTGGGGTTAGGTGCGATTGCCGCAATCCTTTTGCCTGGAGCGGATACAGGTGTCAGCGCCTCACCTGTACTGTTGGCTATGCCGTTGGTCATTGCATTATCGTACGCCTTGGAAGGCACGTTCATCAAAAGCCGAAAGCCAGACGCGCTTGACCCGATTAGCATGGTGCTCGGCTCGACATGGGCAGCTGTGGTGATGCTCCTGCCCTTCGTTTTCCTTCGCGATGAATGGTTCATCTTTGCATCGCCAACAACCGTTCAGCTGGCCGTTGTCGGTGGCGCAGTGCTGCATCTTGCAGGATACCTCGCTTTCGTTTGGCTGATTGGCCAGGCAGGGCCCGTTTTCACCTCGCAAGTTGGTTACATCGTAACCGTATCTGGTGTTGTGTTTGGTATCGTCTTCTTCGCGGAAACTTACGCGGTCACGGTATGGCTTGCCCTCATTGTGTTGATTGCCGGGTTAGCGCTTGTGAAGCCAAGAACCTGACACCGCAGGCGCTGAAACCAACGTGGCTTTTTGGGTCCAATCGCACCCAGGATGTTCGCGTTTTTGGGCGGCGATTGGTGCTGGTGATCGCCGCCCGTTCGGCAAACATCCCTGCATGCGCCGACCTTGGATCGTTCACATAAACACTTTTGAGACGAGGGCCCAAAAAGGCTCTCAAAGCGATAGGTAGAGTGCCAAACCAGGAAATGCGATCAAGGCAAGAAGCCGAACGATGTCCGCGCCCCAAAACGGCATCACGCCAAGAAAGATTGTCTTCAGACGCACGTCTGGAAGAATGGTCCGCAGTACAAAGACATTCAGTCCAATGGGCGGCGAGATAAGACTTATCTCGGTGACGACAACCACCAGAATGCCGAACCATATCGTGATCGCTTCCGGGCTTGATAGCCAGCCATCACCAAAGTCTAGCCCGATGATCATCGGATAAAAGATCGGTACGGTGAGGAGGATCATCGATAGGCTTTCCAGCACGGCGCCGAGCAGGATGTAGATCAACACCAGAACTAGAATGACAACGTATGGGTTCACATCGAGCCCGCTGACGAAGGCGAGCAGCGCATCCGGCAATCCGGCGAAGCTGACGAAGTTGGAGAAGACTTCCGCGCCGATCACAATGGTGAGGATCATGGCCGTGGTCCGGGCCGTATCGATGCCCGCGTTCAGCAGCTTTGGCCACGTCACCCCACCCATCAAAAAGGCAATGATGAGAGACGTCAAAGCTCCTATGGCCGCCGCTTCTGATGGCGTAAAGAACCCGCCATAGATGCCCACCATGATGACCGTGAAAAGCGCGACCACGGCGATCACACCCCAAAAGTCGCGGACTGCCATGGGGTGATCTTCACTCTCAGCGGGTGCGAGTGACGGCCTGAACCAGACGACGAGGTAGACCGTCGCAAGATAAAGCATGACACCGAGTAGACCGGGAAGGATGCCGGCAATGAACAGCTTGCCAATGTCCGCCTCAGTGATGAGGCCGTATATGATGAGGATGACTGATGGCGGGATGAGGATCCCAAGCGTACCGCCCGCGGCGATAGATCCTGTCGCGAGGCTGTCGGCGTAACCAACTTTGCGCATGGAGGGCATCGCGACTTTGCTCATGGTGGCAGCCGTCGCAAGCGAAGAGCCACACACGGCGCTAAAGCCGCCACAGGCCACGATGGTCGCCATCGCAAGCCCGCCCTTCTGACGGCGTAGAAAACGATGTGCGGTGGAGAAAAGCGCGTTCGATACCCCAGACATGGTGAGCAGATTGCCCATCAGGATGAAGAGCGGGATAACCGACAGCGTGAACGAGAGGCCGGTGTCGAATGCGGTGTTGCCTAGCAGCGTGAACGAAGCGTTCCAGTTCCGCAGCAGGGCGAAACCAACAACGCCGACAGCTATCATCGCGAACGCAATCGGCACGCGCAGAAAGACCAGCGCAAAGAGCGCTGCAAAGCCGATGAGCGCTTCGGTCATGCGGTCCGGTCGTCCGCCTCGGGCTCTTGTGCAGACCGCGCTCGCTGGGTCCGCGCGATCGCAAACACCAAGACCTCCAGACCTGCAAGTGCTGACGCAAAAGCTGTAAAAAACCCGAGCGGGTAGTAAGGTAAGTCAAGCGAGTTGGTGACCGTGTTACGCCGCTGCAGTTTGTCAGCGTGCTCCCACAATTCAATGGCCATAACAGCCAGCACCGCAAACACGACAGCCGTTCCGATCCAGACCGTGAATTGAAAGCCCAGCGTGCCGGGCCTTGGGTCGTAAAGTTCGACTTCCACATGCTCGCCCGTTGCTGTTGCCAGTGGTAGGGCAAGGAAAATGAGCGTTACGAGGAACACCTCGGTCAACTCATAAGCGCCGGGGATCGGGCTGTTGAAAATGTAGCGCATGACCACGTCAGCGCTGGTCAGCCCCATCATGGCAAACAAGACCAGAAACGCTGCGAAACCCAGTGTTTTGTGGGCGAACAGCCAGACCTGCCGGGCCCGGCCCTTCGGAGCGTATTGCGTGGGTGAAAGCACCGCTCGTTTTACTCGATGCCGGTCGCTTCGCGCATGGCAGACAGCGCAGCCTCACCATCATACCCAGTGTCTGTAACGGCGGCTGCCCACTCAGCCTCAAGTCGCTGTGCAATGCCTTCAATGGCAGTGACAATGGACTCAGGCGCATCGCTGACCACAATGTCGGTCCCGGCAACACGGTCAACGCCTGCCTGATCGGCAGCATCCCAGACCTGGCCAGCCAGCGCAGCCAGAGCCTGTCCGGAAACCGCCTCAATGGCCGCCTGGTCTTCTTCTGAGATGCCGTCCCAGACATCCTCGTTCATCGCAAGGAACCAAGAGGTGTTGTAGATCCCGCCAGGGACACGCATGGAATGCGTGATGTGATCGACAAGGTTAAAGGCGTTGAGTGCTTCGATTGGGAAAGTCACACCATCAATAACGCCGGTCGACAGGCTCTCAAAAACTTGACCTGGGCCTATGAATTGGGTGGTGATCCCAAGCTCAGTTGCCAGATCGGCGATGTAACCGCCTGGCGTGCGAACTTTTAGGCCTGAGAAATCTTCCGGCGATTCAATCGCGCGCTGATTGTTGTGGAACATACCCGGGCCGTGGACGAAAAGTCCAAGAAGTTTGGTGCCTTCATGCTCGGCCTGCGCGTCGAGCATGCCAGCATAGACATCCCAGTATGCAACCGAGGTTGCTTCTGCCGTATCGCCGAGGAACGAGAATTGGCCGATCCGTGAGCGCAGGAATCGATCATCCTGGGTGAAAGAATGCAGCCCATAAGTGATGTCAGCAACGCCGTCGGCAGCCAGGTCAAAGTGTGCGGGCGGCGGGCCAAGCGGGCTCGGCAGCATGCGAACAGTCACGCGGCCTCCGGTCACTTCAGCGACCTCCTCAGCCCATGGCTGCATGATGCCAACGACCACAGGATGCTGCGGTGGCAGCCAGGATGACATGACCAACTCCTGTGCCTGAGCGGCAGAGGCCATGAAACCGAGCGCAAGGCCGCAAACGGCAGACGCACCTGTAAGGCGGGTAAATGCATTCATTTGGATCTCCTCCCAGAGATAAAGACGGTTGGCGTTAGGCCTTTTCCCGTATGTGGTTTGGGCAATCTGGTTGCCCCTGTCAACGAGTTTAGAGCGATCTTTCCGGGTCAACCGCTTCGGGTCGAGCATCGCCGAAAGCCCGTAAAGCAAGGCAGGCATCGTCAATTGCAGCCAGACGGCCAAGATCGCTGTAGTCAACGCCCCAGCGGCGTGCATTGTAGAGCTGCGGAATGAGACAGATGTCAGCGAGACCTGGCTGATTTCCAACGCAAAAATCACCGATCGGCAAATCCCGCGTAAGCGCCTCAAACGCCTCCAGACCTGGGCGGATAAAATGCTTCATCCAAGCCGCTTTAGCATTAGGATCGTTGGTGAGTGCTTCGACATGCCGAACCACTTGGAGGTTACAGACGGGGTGCACATCGACTGCCAAACAGTGAGCGAGGGCCCGCACTTTGGCGCGCATCACCTCGTCATCGGGCAGCAGCGCGAGCGCTCGTGTTTCTGCAAGATAATCGAGGATGGCCAGCGACTGAGTTAGGACAGTTCCATCAATCTCCAGAGCAGGGACGAGGCCTTGCGGATTAAGGGCGAGATGCACCTCGGAGCGTTGCTGACCGCTGACCAAATCGATGACCTCTGATTGGTACCGCACACCTGCAAGATTAAGGGCGATACGCACCCGATAGCTCGCTGAGGATCGCCAATAGTCATAGAGGACGGCTTCACTCATCGGTCTCCTCTTCGGCCTCTCCTTGGGCCTCTCCCTTGCGCCTTTCTCGGACAGCTCGCGCTTCTTCAAAGAGGGTCTTTAGGCGCGTGCTGTTGCCCACCTCATTGGCAAGCAACAAGACAAGGCGCGCATTGAGCGCGTGGCTCTCCGCTTCACTCAGCCCCTCGTGGGCCACCATCAGCGCGGTGTAAACATCGTCTGTATCCGGCGACAACTGGTCCTTGGTTTCAAGAAGCGCGCTCATGCCGCCGCCACCTGCAAATCCGGGGCGTGACCGAGTGCCCTCGCTCTGGCCGCCTCAATAGCAGCAGGGCTTGGATTGGCCCCAAACCGGGCCGCCACATGCTGGTCGGGGCGGATGAGATAGACCACGTCGTGCCCGTAGCGGTCTAATACGGCCGCATCAGGCCGTGCAACCAGCATGGATTGGACTCCGTCTATGTCGGGCAAGCTGACATCGCCAAAACCAAGCAGCGTAAAGCCTTGAGGCATGGAACCAATCAGCCACACATCGTCGCCGTGCGCGCCAACAATGGGTGCATCGAGCATGGGCGAGCCGGGCGCAAGGCCAACCCCCTCGTCTGCCGGGGTTTGCAAAGGCAGCTTGTCCAGCGAGCACGGCATGGACAGTCGGCCAGAGTTCAGCATCTTACGAGCAAAGGTGTGGTCATAGGCAAGGCGCAGCGCTTCGCGACGGAACAGCGCTTCAACCGGCGTCTTCGGTGTCATGAAGCTGGTCGCGCGGGACGAGTTCTTGATGTTTTCATCGGCGCCGTGGCCGCGCTCGTCTTCGTAGCTATGCAAAAGACCCGGACCTGCCTCGCCTTGGACGATAGCTGCAAGCTTCCAGCCGAGATTATCGACATCCTGCACACCGCCATTCCCGCCTCGCGCACCGAATGGGGACACAACGTGGGCGCTGTCACCGGCGAAGATCACGCGGCCATGCACGAACTTCTCAAGCCGTATGCAGCCGAATCGGTAGACGGACACCCAATCGAGCTTGAAAGGCTTTTCGCCGACGATCGCCTTGATGCGCGGCAATACCTTGTCTTCTGCAGCTTCGGCCTTGCCATCGGCATCGGCGTCCAACTGCAAATCTATCCGATAGATGCTGTCGGGCTGCATGTGTAGCAATGCCGACCTGCCTTGGTGGAACGGCGGATCGAACCAAAACCAACGCTCGGGCACATCCTTGTGGCCAAACGGACTGTCTTCCATCTCGATATCGGCAATGAGGAACTGCTCTTCGAAGGTTTGTCCCTCAAATGCGAGTTCCATGCGCTCGCGCGTGGGTGAGTTCGCGCCATCGCAGGCAACCACATACGTGACGTCAAGCCTATAGGTACCATCGGGCGTCTCAACGGTCAGCTCCACGCGATCGCCAAGATCGTGATGCGAGGTCACCGTATTGAGGAAACGAAGATCGATGAGGTCCGGAAAGTCGTGGCACCGCTGCACCAGGTATTCTTCAACATAGTACTGCTGAAGGTTCAAAAAGGCGGGATATTGATGACCCTCTTCTGGCAGGAGATCGAACGCATAGACCTCTTTGCTGCCATGGAAAAGCCGCCCGATCTTCCAAGTAACGCCTTTCTCAAGCATCTTTTCGCCGATGCCGAGCCGAGCGAAAATCTCCAGGGTACGCTTCGCCCAACAGATCGCCCGCGAGCCGACCGAAACGATATTATTGTCATCAAGTACGACCGATTTCACGCCGCGCTGAGCGAGGTCGATGGCCAACGCCAAGCCAACCGGACCTGCGCCGATGATGGCTATGGGTGCGTCTGATGAGCCGCCGGTCAGCTCCAGCGGTTTGCAGTACGGAAACTCGGTGTAGCTGTACGCCAAAATGAATGCCCTTTTAGCCTTGCAGAGCCGCCCACATTTCCTTGTCGCGCTCTGCCGTCCAGATGCGCGGGGTCACAATGCCTTGCGCTTCGTCGAAGGCACGCGCGACATTGAACGGTAGGCAGTGCTCGTAGATGGCGTAGTCAGCGAACTTTGGATCGCAAGCGGCACGCACCGCGTCCCACGCTTCTTTCAGGCTTCCTCCACGCGCAGCGACCTGCGCCGCCGGTGCGTACGTACTCTCGACAAAGTCTCGTGTTGAGGCGATTGCCTTCGCCACCATCTCATCGCCTGTCAGCGCATCGCCACGCCCCGGTGCAATAGCAGCTGGTTTGTAGGCCGCAATCGCATCAAGCGTGCTGCCCCAGTCGGCAAAGTGCCCATCGCCACAGTAGCAGGCCGAGTGGTACTCCACGATGTCACCAGTGAACATGACGCCGGAATCCGGGACATAGATCACGCTATCGCCCGCTGTATGCGCGCGGCCGAGATGCATGATTTCTACTTTCCGCCTGCCGAGATAAACGGTCAGTGCATCGGAGAATGTCGTCGTTGGCCATGTGAGGCCTGGAATCTCTTCATGCCCCTGGAAGAGACGCGGAAAGCGATCAAACTCCGACGCCCAGTCTTCGGCGCCGCGCTCGGCGACCATCGCCCGCGCCTTGCCGGACATTATAACCTGATCGGCGTTATAGGCCGAGGCACCGAGAACCCGGACGGCATGATAATGGGTGAGCACAAGGTGGCTGATCGGCTTGTCGGTGACGGTGCGCACGCACTCGATCACCTTGCGTGCAAGACGCGGCGTTGCTTGCGCTTCAACGATCATGACGCTTTCGTCGCCGATGATGACGCCTGAGTTAGGATCGCCTTCAGCGGTGAACGCATAGAGCCCCGGACCGACTTGGGTGAAACTCACCGTCTTTTCGGCCATGTCTCCTGCACTGGCGAATGCTCTACTTATGCCGCCTCTCCTTGCTCAGCTGGCAGGATTTCTTGGACACGCTGATGAATGGTGCCAAAGATCGAACCTCCGTCGGCGTCCTCCATCCAGATGCGCACAGCGTCGCCATCCTTCATGAAGCTGGTGGAAGGCTGACCGTTCTGGATGGTCTCCACCATCCGCACCTCGGCGATGCAGGAATAGCCGACACCACCATCGGCAATTGGCTTACCAGGACCACCATCAAGCTTGTTGGAGATCGTACCAGACCCGATGATTGTGCCAGTCGCAAGGTGCCGGGTTTTGGCGGCATGTGCGATGAGGGTCGGGAAATCGAATGTCATATCGACGCCAGCATCGGCGCGGCCAAACGGTTGGCCGTTGAGATCAACCTTCAAGGCCCCGTGCAGTTTTCCGTCTTTCCAGCCCGGCACGGCATCAGGTGTGATGGCAATTGGTGAGCAAGCGCTTGATGGCTTTGACTGGACAAAGCCGAACCCTTTGGCGAGCTCTGCGGGAATCAATCCTCGCAGCGAAACATCGTTGAGCAGCATGACAAGGCGAATGGCGTCGGCGGCTTCCTCACGCGAAGCACCCATTCGCACCGGCCCAGTAATGACTGCAATCTCGGCTTCGAGATCGATGCCCCACGACCGCTCCCCAACAATGGGCGAGGTTGGGGCAAGGAACCCATCCGAGGTGCCTTGATACATCAATGGGTCAGTCCAGAAGCTCTCTGGTATCTGCGCACCGCGCGCTTTGCGGACCAATTCCACATGGTTCACATAGGCCGAACCATCGAGAAACTGATAGGCACGTGGCAACGGGGAGAGGCACCTGCTCTCGTCGAATGGCTCGTCGGTCGCAGCGGGATCAGCTGCTATTTCACCGGCATCAAGCGCCGCCTGAAGCGTGGGATAAGTCGCGGCGCGGCATGTTGTGTGATCATCGGATAGGATGACCAAACGACCGTCCAGTGTCCCGTTGTCGAGCGTGGAAATTCTCATGCAATGCAGTCCTTGGGTTTTCTATCGTTGAGCGCGCGCTACCAGGGGGTCGGCGTGCCGTCGAAGCGCTTCTTCAACCCGTTCCAACAGTCGATGTAGTCGTCCTGCATGGGTGCTTCCTTGCCAGCAAAAGCAGTCAGATGCTGTGGGAAGCGGGTCTCAAACATGAACGACATGGTGTTCTCAAGCTTCTGCGGCTTGAGCTGCGCCGTCGATGCCGCTTCCAATGCCATCACGTCCGGTCCATGCGGCAGCATCATGTTGTGCAGACTGATCCCGCCTGGAACAAAGCTCTCCGGCTTGGCATCGTATATGCCGTGAATATTGCCCATCAACTCAGACATAATGTTCTTGTGGTACCAGGGCGGCCGGAACGTATTTTCCGCGACATTCCAACGATCGCGGAACAGTACAAAGTCGATGTTCGCTGTTCCTTCCACGCCTGATGGGGCGGTCAGCACTGTAAAAATCGACGGATCGGGATGGTCGAACAGAATTGCACCGACAGGTGAGAAGGTCTTCAAATCGTATTTGCAGGGCGCGTAGTTGCCATGCCACGCAACGACGTCGAGCGGAGAATGGCCTGTCTCGGTCGCATGGAACTGCCCGCACCACTTTATCACGATGCGCGATGGCACCTCTCGATCCTCAAACCACGCCACCGGCGTCTTAAAGTCACGCGGGTTGGCCAGACAATTCGCCCCAATTGGACCGCGGCTTGGCAGATCGAACTTGGCACCATAGTTTTCGCAAACAAAGCCACGCGCCGGACCCTCAATGACTTCCACCCGAAAAAGCATGCCGCGGGGGAGAACCGCGATTTCCTGCGGTTCCAGATCGATGACGCCCATTTCGGTTGCAAAGCGAAGGCGTCCTGCCTGCGGCACGATGAGCAGCTCTGAATCGGCGGAGTAGAAGTACTCGTCCACCATAGATTGGGTAATGAGATAGACATGGCTTGCCATGCCGATCTGTGTGTTCACATCACCCGCCGTCGTGATGGTCCGCATGCCTGTCAGAAAAGTCAGTGGTTCATCCGGCACCGGTATCGGATCCCAGCGATACTGCCCAAGGCTCGTCACATCATCGATGACGTGTGGTGCGGTTTTAAAGTAAGGAAGGTCAATCCGTTTGAAACGACCATTGTGCTTTACCGATGGACGAATTCGATAGCACCAGGTGCGCTCATTCTGTCCACGTGGAGCAGTGAACGGTGTGCCAGAAAGCTGCTCGGCGTAGAGCCCATAAGCACATTTTTGCGGCGAGTTTTGTCCCTGAGGCAATGCACTTGGCAGCACTTCAGTCTCAAAATCATTGCCGAATCCCGGCATATAGCCTTGAACGGTGCCGATCTGGCCAGTACGCGTAATCACGTCGGTAGGCAGGTTGTGCGTGTTCATCGCTTGTTTCCAGGTCCAATTTAGTTGCAGCTGTCAACAGTTGAATATGAAACGAACTGCTAATGCGTCAAGGGCATTCCTTTGTCTGCAATGAAGCGCCGCAATTGACCTGACGGAGTGATCTGGCGTGTCTGATAAATCCCCGTTCGATCCGCAGACCTTTCTGCCATATCGCCTCAATATGGCCGCTGAAGCAGCAAGCGTTGGTTTTCAAAAAGTGTATCGCTCGCGCTATGGCATGCAGCGCGCGCAGTGGCGGGTTCTCTTTCACCTTGGAGCCTACGGGGCGATGACGGCGACAGAGATCCGGCGGCGATCGGGTATCGACAAGGCAAAGATCAGCCGCGCCGTTGCCGCGCTCGACGGACGCGGTTGGCTTTCCATGAAGACGCCAAAGACGGACCGAAGGCAGTCCATCTTGTCGCTGACGGCCAAGGGGCAAACCGCATATGCAGACTTGTGCGCCGTTGCTGAGGCCTACGATGGAAGACTTGCGAGTCTGTTCACGCCTGAAGAAGCGGCGGTCCTACGCAAAGCGCTCCTCACACTTTCGATGGCTGATATTCCCGACGCGTAGGCTTTGGCCCAGTGCATCGCTTGCCAGCCTGCGTTGGGCTCTGTTGGCACTAACCGCGTTTGAGCGTCAGAAGCACGATCTCCGAGCGTACCTGCGATACGGTCGGATGCGGTAGAAGCTCGCGGTGGATGAAGCGTGCAAAAGCTTCAAGGTCCCGCGTCACGATGATGAGCACATAGTCCGCATCACCTGTAACCGAGTAGGCGCTCTGCACCTCCTCATGGGCATTCAAGAAATTGCCGAAACTGTCATCCATCTTGGCGCTGTGGGTGCCAAGCGTGACCCTGGTTATCGCACGCAGAGCATACCCCATCGTGTTTTCATCGAGCCGCGCGCCGTAACCGGTGATGAAGCCATCCGCCTCAAGCCGCGTGCGCCGCCGCGAACACTGGGAGGGCGAAAGCTTCACCAGTTCTGACAGCTCCGCATTGGTGCGTGTGGAATCCTCCACGAGTGCAGCCAATAGAGCGTGGTCGTACCGGTCAAGAGATGCAGCCATAGCGACTTTCCTGCATGCTTTTTGCATTCGACAAGCTTATGTGCGCAAGAATGCACATTCTGCGCATAAAATATGCGATATGTTAGCACCTTCTCAAGAATTGGCCAATCGGTTGAGCCGATGGCAGACAAGGGAGCTGCAAATCATGGGACCGTTTCCACACGATGCGCCGCGCGCGTCCATAACCGAGGATAACCCTGCCGGTACCGACGGGTTCGAGTTCGTCTAATTCGCCCATACAGATCCGCAAGTGATGAGCGATCTTTTC
>JBCCLK010000058.1:0-11936 GCA_039026935.1 Pseudomonadota bacterium | reverse complement strand
TTGCAAAATATTCTGTTGCAGCAATTTTTGCTTAAATATCTCTAGAGGCTGGATCCCGTTGAAATCTTATAACCCAGATCCACGACTGTTCCCTTGGTTATTGTATCGTTGATCAGAAGTTCCGCTGCTCTTTGTCCCATCTCAAAACGGGGCGTCATGATGGTGGCAAGTTTAATCGGTGCGGCTTGACCGAGATTGATTCCGTTGAAGCCAGAAGTCCCACATCGTTCGGAACAGAGATACCGCTGCTCATGCAGTGGAACATGCCACCCATGGCGAGATCGTCGTTGGCATAAAAGATCACGTCAACATCGCGGTGTTCGGCAAGCAGCATTGCGGTCACTGCCACGCCCGTTTCAACAGAGGATTGCGCAGGCGAAATGTGAGCTGCCACCAGAGGGAACCCGCGTTCAGACAGCCGCGCTTCAAACGCTTGTCTACGGATTCGAGATCGGCTGGGACGCTCTGACCAGGCGCCTATGTAGGCGGGTCTGCGATACCCTTTGTCGATCAGAAGATCAGCGGCCTCGCGTGCCGCCTTGCCATGGGCGATGCCCACCGCCGCATGGAGCGGGTCGCCCTCCACATCCATGATCTGGACGACCGGAATGGTGTGCTGGGCGAGCATGCGCTTAATCGCATCGCTTTGATTGAGCCCGGTGAGAATAACGCCGACCGGCGACCAGGACAGAAGTTCGCGCACCACCTCCAATTCGCGATCATCATCATACTGCGTGATACCAAGAACTGGACAAAGGCCATGGCCGGACAAAACCGATTCAATACCGTCCAGAACTTGCGGGAAGACCTCATTGCTCATGGATGGCAGAACGACTGCCACGAGATTGCTTGTCGCGGTTTTCAGCGCGCCCGCGACCCGATTGGGCGTGTAGCCCAGTGCGTCGGCGGCCTCCGTCACCTTCAGGCGCAAAGCATCTGATATGTTTGGTGTTTGCCGCATAACGCGGGAAACCGATATCTCTGATACGCCCGCCCGCCGGGCTACATCGCGCAGGGTGACACGCTCCACCGATCTCATTGCCAACTTACCAGTGTTCTTGCCGGCGTCCTTGCCATTTCCAGCTTTTGCCCCACTTCTCATGCCGTGATGATAGGGACCGTTTCATCAAATGACAACGATGTCATTTGTATTGACAACGTTACCAATCTCAATGACAACGTTTTCAGTGGCCGTTAGAGCGCACGAAAAATGATGCACAGAAAGATCCTTGGGAGGATAGTATGAAGAACCTATTGGCAGCCGCATTGGCCTCAACTTTGGCCGCTGGTGCATCTGCAGCAGTCGCTGACGACTTTCCTGAGCGCCCGATCAATTTGATCGCTCCGTTTAACGCTGGCGGCGGCACCGACCTTCTGCTTCGCGGTCTGGCTCCGCACTTCGCGCAAGCCCTTGATGGCGACGTGTTCGTCTCCAATATGGCCGGCGGCTCGGGCACAGTCGCTGCTTCTGCGCTGCAAGGGCAGCGCGCTGATGGATATCAGCTCGGCTACTTCTCTATCACCGTTTCCACGATCCAGCCGCAGGTGCGCGATGTGCCCTACGGCGTGGATAGCTGGACACCGATCTGCTCGATTGCCGCGTCCCCGACCATGCTTTTTGTGGCCGATGACAGCGATTTCCAATCGATTGAAGATGTGGTGGCGTTTGCCAATGAGAACCCAGGCGAGCTGGTCTTTGGGTCGTCCGGTCCCGGCGCGATCACGCACCTCACGATGGTGTCCGCTTTCGCTGGCCTGGGAATCATCGACAAGATGCAGCATCTTCCTTTCCAGGGTTCCGGACCGGCGGTTCAGGCTCTCACCGCTGGCACGATCCAGTTCTTTGGTGACACTGAGCTTTTGATGAATCGCGGCGATTTTCGTCCACTTGTGGCGTTCAACGCCGAGCGTTTGGAAAACTTCCCCGACACGCCAACAGCTGCCGAAGTTGGCATCGAAGCACCGCTCAACGAGCTTTATCTGTGGGGCGGTCTCTTCGCTCCAGCAGGTGTTGAAGCAGACGTGGTCGCCATGCTCGAAGGGGCGTGCGAAACCGCCGTGGCATCTGATGGGTTTCAAGAGTTTGCAGCCAACTCCGGCACGGTGATCGAGTATCGCGGAGCCGCCGAGTTCGATGCCTTTTTCCGGGCGCAGTATGAGGCAAACGCCGCCCTAATTGAGGCCGCTGGTCTCTAGAGCCTTCTGCGTCTCTCATGCGGCCGGGATGCTTAAGCGCCTGGCCGCGCATCTTTCCAGCCCCCACGTTGTTGGCTCTTCTAAAGAGAGTGGACGTCACCCATGTCCCGAATCCTGAATGAACGCGTTCTCACGCAGCTCGTCCTGCTGGCCGTCGCGATTGCCCTCTATCTGACGACGCTTGGCAGTCACCAAGGCGTCGCAGCGGCCCAGTCGCCGGTCTTCTTTCCGCGCATCATTTTGGGGTTGTGGATCGGGCTGACGCTGATCGCACTGACCCAGGATCTCATGTCGCGCAAAGAGGTCGCCGGTATCGAGCGTCTCGCCGCTGCTGTTCTGTTTATTGTGGCAGCGCTGATCTACCTCAACCTCGTCACACGATTGGGGTTCGCGATCAGCTCAGCGCCTTTCACCGTGGTGGCACTTCTTTTGTTCGGCATCCGCAATCCCTTGGTTTTGGTGGCTTATGCCATTGCGGTGCCTGGCGTGATTGTCATCCTGTTCAATCACATGCTTGGCATGCCGCTCCCGACATCACCGTTCACCCACTTGTTCTGATCACGCATCCATTCTGAGGCACCGCCATGCTCGCTTCCTTGCCCGATGCGATTGCTCTGCTTCTCACCGCAGAGGCACTCTTAACGCTGATCCTTGGAACGATGCTCGGCATCGTGCTGGGTGCTGTTCCAGGCATTGGTTCCACGGTTGCGGTGGCGATGGTGTTGCCCTTCACACTCACCATGGGTCAGGCACCAGCGATTATCCTTCTTCTGGCTGTGTATGCCGGCTCGGTTTATGGCGGTTCGATCTCTGCCATCTTGATCAACACGCCAGGCACGCCGCAGTCTGCGGCAACGTGTCTGGATGGATTTCCCATGGCGCAGCGCGGTGACGCGGGTAAAGCCCTTGGGTGGGCGACCATCGCCTCTGTGGTTGGCGGCTTGGTGTCGGCGGTCGTGCTTCTCACGGCCGCGCCACAGCTGGCGGCGCTTGCGCTCAACTTTGGGCCGATCGAGACGTTTGCTCTGATTCTCTTGGGTCTTACCTGCATCGTGTCGGTCTCCACCGGCTCAATGGTAAAAGGCATTCTTGCGGGCGTGATCGGCATCTTTCTGTCCTCCGTTGGCGGCGACCCGATTATCGGAGAGCCGCGCTTCACCTTCGGCAATTGGCAACTAATCTCAGGGTTTAATCTGCTCGCCGTCGTGATCGGAATTTTCGCGCTCTCTGAAGTGTTCATCCGGATCAGTGAGCGCACCAAAGAAGTAAGCGAACTTGCGTCCTTCAAAGGCCTCGTTTTGCCGAAATGGGCCGAGTGGAAAGGCCGCCGTAAGGGCCTCGCCAAGTCCGTGGTCATTGGCAACTTTGTTGGCGTTTTGCCCGGCACGGGCGCTGCAACCGCCGCGTTCATTTCCTATGCCGAAGGCAAGCGCAGTTCACCGAATACAGAGAACTTCGGCAAAGGCGAGCCGGACGGGCTGATCTCATCGGAAGCTGCGAACAATGCAGTAACCGGTGGAGCGCTTGTGCCAACCATGGCTCTTGGTATCCCCGGGGATGCGATCACGGCTGTGATGCTTGCTACGTTGACACTGCATGGGATCACACCTGGTTTTCGCCTGATGGAAGATAATCCGACGCTCATCGCCGCGATCTTCGCCGGGTTTTTCATCATCAACCTCCTCTTGTTGCCGCTTGGCATGCTGTTGTCGCGCGTGGCGGCTCCGATCCTGCGGATGCGTGAGGCGTACATGATGACCGGTGTCGTTGTGTTGTGCGCACTTGGCGTTTTCTTCGTGCGCGGTAACCCGTTCGATCTGATGGTGATGGGGTTTGCGGGCGTGCTTGGTTTCATCCTTCGTCGCCAAGGTGTGCCGATGGCACCGCTCGTGATTGGTATGGTGCTTGGCCCGACGCTGGAACTGACCTTGCGCCAAGGACTGATCTTGACACGGGGTAATTTCTTCGAGTTCTTCACCGGGCACCCGATCGCTCTTGCGTTGGGTATCCTCACATTGCTAGCGCTTTCCGTGCCGCTCATCCGGGGCATCCTGGACCGCCGTAAGCAAGCGGCGGCTACCTAACACCGGACCATCATCAAACCCCGCACGAATACCAAACATGGACTGTCTGCGTGCCTGATCTTTCTTCGTTTTTTCTTGTCTTGCCGATCCTTGCCGTGGTCGGCGCGATCGCCGGAACGCTCGCTGGTTTGCTAGGCGTGGGCGGTGGGATCGTTATCGTGCCGGTGCTGTTCTGGCTCACCCAGACACCGCTTCTGGGCGTCGCGCCTGAGGTGGCGATGCACTTCGCGGTGGCAACCTCGTTGGCGACGATCATACCGACATCCATCTCGTCCGCGCGGGCGCATCAAAAGAAGGGATCCATCGACATGGATCTGTTCCGTGGCTGGGCGCCCTTCATCTTCGCAGGTGCGCTGCTCGGCGGGTTTTTAGCGATCCAGATCGATGCGCGCAGCCTCACTGGCGTCTTCGGCGTGATCGCTCTTCTGGTAACGCTCAACATGCTCAACCCACGGCCCGTGACCTTAGCGAGTTCACCACCGGCGTCGCTTTTGGGTCGGGCTGGCGTCAGCCTACCCATCGGCGGGTTCTCGGCCATGATGGGGATAGGCGGTGGCACACTCTCCGTGCCGGCGCTCACGCTTCTTTCGTTTCCCGTCCACCGGGCGGTCGGAACGGCAGCGCTCTTTGGTTTGGTGATCGCCGTCCCCGGCGTTCTAAGTTACGCAGCTGCTGGGCAGGACATTGCAGGGCTGCTGCCCTTCTCGCTCGGCTACATCAACATTCCCGCGGCCATAGCGATCTCAGTCTTCACCTTTTTCTTCGCGCCGCTCGGCGTAAAAATCGCGCACAAACTGAACGCGAAGGGTTTGCGGCTGGCGTTTGCAGTCTTCTTAGGCGTGTCAGCATCACGAATGCTGTACCAGGCTTTCTTGGCATGAGTGGGTTTGAGTTGGTTGCCGAAGGGCCGCTTTCAACAGCGCGCTTACAGCTCCATCACATCCACACACGACCGCTGGGGGTATCATCCGGGCGCGTTTTGCTTTTGGGCGGGTCGAACTTCGACGTGTCGCTCAAGCGTCAATTCTTAAGCACATCCCTCGTCGAACAGTTCGAAGTCGTGACCTATGAGCCACGCGGCATTGGGCGCACCAAGGGTCTCAACCCTCCCTGGACGATGAGCGACTACGCGCAGGACGCCCTAGCGTGTTTGGACGCCATCGGCTGGGACCACGCTCACATTGTTGGTGAGAGCTTTGGTGGTATGACTGCGCTGCAGGTGGCCTTACGCGCGCCTCAGCGTGTGGATCGCATGGTCATTGCGTCGGCAGCAGCAGGCGGTGCCTGCGGATCTTCGTTCGATATCTCGAAGTTTCTTGAGTTGACCCGGCCAGAGGCAGCGGCGGCGGCTATGGCACTGCAAGATACCCGCTGGATTGACATCAAAGAGAGCGAGCCTGATCACTACGCCCAAGCTTTGGCCGTGAGGGAGCAATTTGAAGAGGCGTTTGCCCCATCCCTTGAGACCGGGGGTTATGCCGCTCTTCTGGACGCCCGGCGCGACCATGATGTGTGCCGTGCGCTTGGTCAGATCACAACGCCTACCCTTGTGTGTGCAGGGCTTCGTGATCGGCAGGCCCCGCCTGAGGTCCAAGAGCGTCTTGCATTAGGTCTTGTAGGCGGAAAGTACGCCGCCTTCGACGCAGGCCATGGCTTGCTGTTCTCACACGGCAAGGCCATGGAAGAGGCCATCAAGCATCTGAGAGAAGGGGGACGCAGATGAGCAAGCAGACACTTGCCGTCGTCGGCCTAGGCGCCATGGGATATGGCATGGCGGCTAGCCTCTTGCGCACCGGTCATACCGTGCAGGGCATTGATCTATCGCAGGAGGCTCGCACGCGGTTTATTGATGATGGCGGTGCGAAAAATCTCGACCCCGCAACGCTCGATGGTGTCGTCGTCGTCGTCTTGAACGCCGCTCAGACCGAGGAAGTTCTTTTCGGCTCTGATGGAGTTGTCTCCAAGTTGAAGACAGGTGCCGTCGTGATGGCTTGCGCGACCGTCCCGCCAGATTTCGCGCGGGATATGGAAGCACGCTGCAACGCGCTAGGCGTCCACTATCTTGACGCGCCAATCTCTGGCGGCGCGGGAAAGGCAGCCAAAGGCGCGCTGTCTGTCATGGCGTCTGGTAAGACGGACGCTTTCGCTGCCGCCAAACAAATTCTGGACGCAACCGCTGACACAGTCTTTGAGCTTGGTGACAGGGCCGGGCCCGGATCGGCGATGAAGGCAGTGAACCAACTGCTCGCCGGTGTTCATATCGCGACGATGGCTGAAGCTCTGACTTTCGGCATGACGCAAGGCGTAAGCCCCGACAGCTTCGTGGACGTTATCTCCAAATGCGCTGGGACATCCTGGATGCTAGAGAACCGCGCGCCGCACATTGTGGATGGCGACTACACGCCGCTCAGCCAGATCAACATCTGGCCGAAGGATCTGGGCATCGTGCTCGATATCGCAAAGACAGCGGGCTTCTCAGCACCCATCACCGCCGCCGCCATGCAGCAATTCATGATTGCCGTCGGCATGGGATTGGGCAGCGAAGATGATGCAGCTATCGCCAAAGTCTATGCGCGTAATGTCGGGCTCACGCTGCCCGGAGAATCATCTGGAGAACCCGCCGGAGAAGCGTCATGAAGCTTGGCTGCATTGGCGATGATTTCACCGGGTCAAGCGACCTTGCCAACACGCTTGCCAAACAGGGCATGCGGGTAACGCAGTATACCGGCATCCCATCAAAACCTGCTGCGCCGCATGTCGAGGCGGGTGTGGTCGCGCTGAAAACGCGCTCCATTGCGCCAGAAGATGCAGTTGCACAGTCCATGGCCGCTCTTGAGTGGTTGCGTGCGCAAGGCTGTGAGCAGTTCTTTTTCAAATACTGCTCGACGTTTGACTCCACGCCGGAAGGCAATATCGGCCCCGTGGCCGATGCCCTTGCGGAAATGCTTGATGCCCACAAGGTCATCGTCTGCCCCGCTTTCCCGGGCACGGGACGCTCGATCTATCAGGGACACTTGTTCGTCAGAGACGTTTTGTTGAACGAAAGTGGGATGCAAAACCATCCCCTTACGCCGATGACCGACCCCGACATTCGGCGTTGGCTAGCTCCCCAAACGCGTTATGATGTTGGCCATGTCAGCGGGTTCCATGTTTTCCAAGGATCGGAGGCCATTGCGGCGGAGCTTGAAGCTCAGCATGCGACTGGCAAACGCCACATCGTGGTGGATGCCCTGCGCGATGAAGATCTGATTGAGATCGGTCGCGCTGCAAACGGTCTACCCCTCATCACCGGCGGTTCGGGTGTCGCGCTTGGGCTACCGGCCAACTTTGGCTGCAAACCGTCCCCCGTTCCATGGAAAGGCCAGCCTGGTAAGGCGGTCGTTTTATCAGGCTCTTGCTCCATAGCGACCCGTGGACAAGTCGCGTTCCACGCTGAACGTCATGCAGTACGCGAGATCGCGGCTACAGATGTCATCGAGGGCAAGCTCACACCCGCCGAGATCACCGATTGGCTGATGACTCAAGACGGGCTGCCTCTGGTTTACAGCTCGGCTGATCCCACCGTCGTCGCGGACGTGCAGACCCGCTTCGGTCGCGAGACATCAGCTAAAGCGCTAGAAGGTTTCTTTGCTGAGACTGCTCGACGTTGCCGCGATGCTGGCGTCACGCGCATCATCACCGCTGGTGGCGAAACGTCGGGCGCAGTAGTGGAAGGCCTCGCTCTTGGCGAGCTGGACATAGGACCGGAGATCGACCCAGGCGTGCCCGCACTGCGCGCTGGTGATGCGCTGGTCGTAGCGCTGAAGTCAGGCAATTTCGGAACGGAAGACTTCTTTGAGAAGGCCGATCGCGTGCTGCAAGGTGAGAGTTAGAGGCATGAGCGAAACCAAACTCCGCGAGCAACTGTGCACCCTATCCAAGTCGCTCTTTGAACGGGGCCTCACCCATGGCTCCACCGGTAATATCTCCGCGCGTACCGAGGATGGTGGACTGCTTGTTTCCCCAACAGGCACGAGCTTCGGGCGGTTAGACCCGGCACGGCTCAGCCGGTTTGACGCCAAAGGCGTCCATATCGACGGCGATAAGCCTACCAAAGAGATGCCACTCCACACGGCGTTTTACGACACGCGCGCAAGCGCTGGGGCTGTGGTGCATTTGCACTCTAGTCACTGTGTCGCGCTTTCCACGCTTCCTGATGTCGATGAGGATCACTTCCTTCCCGCGCTGACACCTTACGCAATCATGCTTTTGGGCAAAGTAAAGCTATTGCCGTTCTTCTTGCCCGGTGATGACGCGATGGGTGAAGCCGTGCGGGCGCTTGGTGGCAAACGATCAGCCGTCATGCTCGCCAATCACGGGCCTGTTGTCTCAGGCAAAACCGTGGAGGCCGCCTGCAACGCCATCGAAGAGATGGAAGAAACGGCGAAGCTAGCGCTCATGTTGCAAGGTTTGCCCGCACGCGGACTGACGTCGGGCCAGGTGCAAGCGCTCGTGACGCGGTTCAATGTGGACTGGGACGGATGACATCGCGCCTGACATTCTCCGCAAACCTCGGCTTTTTGTGGTCTGAGCTATCGCTTCCGGCGGCGATCCGTGCGGCCAAGAAGGCTGGCTTTGATGCCGTTGAATGCCACTGGCCGTATGAGACGCCAGTTGATGATGTGAAGGCGGCTCTCGCCGAAACCAACCTACCCATGCTGGGCCTCAATACCGCGCGGGGTAAACCCGGTGAGAATGGCCTCGCTGCTCTGCCTGGTCGCGAGGCAGACGCGCGTGCCGTGATCGATCAGGCCATCGACTACGCCGATGCGATAGATGCGGGTTCGATCCATGTGATGGCAGGATTTGCCAGCGGGGCTGAGGCAAAGGCCGTCTATCTGGAGAACCTGCGCTACGCGTGTGGGTCGACAGGCCGAACGGTCCTCATCGAGCCGCTTAACCGTCATGATGCACCGAACTACTTCCTCACCACCACCGACCAGGCCGCTGAGATCATTGAGGAGGTTGCTGCACCGAACCTCAAACTCATGTTCGACTGCTACCATGTCGGTCGCAGCGAAGGCGATGTGTTGACCCGGCTTGCCGCTCTCTTGCCCATCGTCGGCCATATCCAGGTTGCGTCGGTGCCTGATCGCGGTTCACCCGATCACGGAGAACTGCACTACCCCACCCTCTTCGATGGCATTGCCGCTCTGGGATGGGACAAACCTCTGGGCGCCGAGTACAAGCCGCAGGGCGACACGGACGCAACGCTCGATTGGTTGCCACCGCGTTAGGGGCGTGCGCAAGCTGCGTTAGGACGATGCCGCTCGTGCGTCCGCCGCTGTTCCGTACTGGGGTAGGTCAGCGGTCGTTTTGCTGTGGGCGGCCATGAGCGTATCGCGCACAAAAGCGATATGCGCCGTTTCTTCGATAATCTCGGCGAGATACTGCGCCGCCATCAAGGTCTTTCCGACACCGATGGTGCCGTGATTGGCCAGTACAGCGGCGCGAACGGACGGATCTTTGAAGATGGGCGAAATCTCGACGTCCGTTTGCGGCCCGCCATTCTCTGACAGCGGGATGAGCGGCATCCGCCCGATCTTTTCAATCGTTTGTACGGTGAGGCAGGGGATCTCGATGCCCGCTGAAGCATAGCCCGTTGCCCATGGGCTGTGGCAATGGACAATCGCATTGATGTCGGGGCGGATGCGATAGAGGTCGGCATGGAAATCGAGGTCTTTGGATGGCTTGAAGGGTGATGGCTCAAGCGTTCCGTCCAAGTATGCAACTTGAAGATTGTCGCGCGTGCACTCGGCAAAGCCTACCCCAGACGGCTTGATGACGATGGCTTCAGCTGACGCAAGGCGAACGGACAGGTTCCCGCCCGCGTTGGTTTGTAAGCCCCGATCAAAGCAGCGCTTGGCGGTGGCGATCAGCGCGTCCTTCTTGGCTTCTAACTCACTCGCGTCAGGCGTTTTCACGGACATTCTTACTTCCTTGAAGAACAGTGTCTTGGGATGGCGAGCCCGAAAGTGTCGGCAAATGCGGCTTCACAGCATCCATGATGGCAGTTGTCGTTTCAGGTGCGCAGATGTGGCTTTCGAGCCGGATCAGCTCGATATGGCTTTCGAGTTGAGATGAGATTATCTGCCAAAAGACGTCGCGCAATTCTGGCGCTTCAATTGGGCCACCGGGCTTATCCTGATGCGAAAAACCACCCATGGGCACGAGCACCGTGACGGGTGCGGTTGCTGGATTGAGCGCTTCGACGAGCTTGCCCGCGACAAGCGCCATCTCGTTCTCCGTCACCTGCACATGGGTGAAGAAGCCGGAATGCTGATAGTGGCCGCGGCGGCGGAACTGCTCGGGGATGAGAGCCAACTCACCGAGACCGATAAAGTTCAGCCCGCCTGGCAATATCACCTGCGGCACACCCGCATCGCGCGCCGCTGTAAAGCGGTCCGGCATTTGAACGCCGACACCTGCAACATGCTTGCGCGTCAGCTCGTGGCAGGTAAGGTCCACGACCGTGTGGAAGGTGCCGCAGCGTGCAAATCGGGCGAAAGCAGCACCGCCAAATCCGTTGGCGTGAAACACCGTCGCTTCATGACCCTGATCGTTCAAGGCGTGAGCAAGTTCATCGGCGGCAGCCCCGGTCGCACCGAGCGCTGTAATGCCCACCGACTGTATGTCAGAGACGTGGGACAATTTGGTGGCTGTGTTGCAAAGCCCTGCGAGCATCGCAGCGGCGTTCTCCAACACTTGTCGGAGCGCCTGATTGAGCCCGCATACGTCTGCCAAGCTGGGCACGATGGTGATCGCATTGTCTGCCACCGCGTAGCGTGGGTCGAAGGGCAGCGTGGTCACCAGCATCTTTGGAAAGGCAAACGGAAGCCCACGCATCACTTGCAGTGCGATTTCACCGCCTGTTCCGCCCCCAATAGCGACCGCCGCAACAACACCAGCTTCAATGGCATCGCGGGCGAGCATCGCGGTATTGTGCGCGACGTCAGACATTTCCTGCAGTTTGCGCGGGCCTGACCAGACTTCTCCATCGGCATGTAAGGATAGGTCAAGGACACGACAGCGGATGCCATGCTTGCTCATAGTCTCCGTGAAATACTCCACGGCTTCCCGCTTGGTATCCACCGTCGCCAAAAGAAGCACGGAGCGTCCCATGGTGACTTAGCCTTTCACCGCGCCTGCCGTCATGCCGGTGATGATTTGGCGGGACGCAAAGAAGGTGAACAAGATCGGCGGGATGGCCAGAAGCATACCAGTCGCCATGATGACACCCCAATCGATGTTGAACTCGGTAATAGAGTTCACAATCGTGACGGGAACGGTGCGTGTATTGCGGTCGGCAAGCGCGTTGGCGAGCAGAAACTCATTCCACGCCACGCGGAAGGTAAAGATGGCAGCAGCTGCGAGGCCCGGCTGGATGAGCGGCAAAACGACGAGGAAGAACACGCGGAATGGGCCTGCGCCATCAATGCGGGCGGCTTCTTCCAGTTGGATGGGCACTTGGACGATGAAGCTTTGCAAGATCCAGATGACGAAGGGTAGATTCATCGCGACGTAAACGAGAATGATGCCAGATCGCGTTCCATCGAGGCCAAACTGTTCGTTCCAAATGCCAAACACTGGCACCAGCAGCACGGCGGGCGGGACCAT
>JBCCLK010000057.1:0-11969 GCA_039026935.1 Pseudomonadota bacterium | reverse complement strand
GCCAAAAGGAAAGACGCGCAGAAAGGATTGACGCATGAGCCAGAACGCAGCCACACTTAAGATAAACATATCACCCCCGCAAAAAGCAGTGATCTATTGCCGGGTCTCAACGCCCGGCCAAGCCGAGGACGGGAACGGTCTCGAAAGCCAAGAGGCCAGATGCCGGGATTACGCCGGGCGCGTTGGCTATCAGGTGCTTGAGGTCTTCCACGAAAAGGGCATCTCAAGCGGCCTGTTTGATCGGCCTGACTTTACCAAGATGCTCGCCTTCCTTCGCCAATGCGGCGAGGACAAAATCATGGTCCTCATCGACGACATTAACCGCTTCTCCGGCGATGTGCAGGTTCATTGGGATTTGAAGGCAAAGCTCGCCATGGTCGGCGGCTTGCTGGAAAGCCCCGCCATGAAGTTCGGTGATAGCCCTGATGACAAGCTGATTGAGAACTTGCTCGCCTCCGTTGCACAGCACCGCCGCGAAAAGATCGCCGAAACCACCAAACACCGGATGAAAGGCCGCGCTCTGAACGGCTATTGGCCGTTCGCCGCACCTCTGGGCTATGTGTACAAGAAGGTGCCAGAGCACGGTAACCTGCTTGTGCGCGATGAACCGCTCGCCTCCGTCATTCAAGAAGCGCTTGAAGGCTTTGCCTCCGGGCGCTTCGACACGCAGGCCGAAGTAAAGCGCTTCCTTGAATCGCAACCTGTTTACATGGCCCGCCGCAAGAACGGCGTGACCTATGAAGATGTCTTGCGGCTGCTGACCCGGCAGCATTATGCGGGGTACTTTGAGTTCAAGGATTGGGGCGTGTCGCTGCGCAAAGGCCACCACGAAGGGCTGATCACACTTGAGACCTATGAGCGGATACAAGAGCGCATCAAAGAAGGTGCGCGCGTGCCCGCCCGCGCCGATATCAATGCTGAATTCCCGTTGCGTGGCTTTGTGACCTGCGGCGATTGTGACAAGCCGCTGACGGCCTGTTGGTCCAAGAGCAAAACGGGCAAGAAGCATCCCTATTATCTGTGCTTCAAGAAGGGCTGTGAAAGCTACCGCAAATCCATCCGCCGCGATGTGGTTGAGGGCGAATTCGAGACCATCCTCAAGGGCCTCCAGCCCACCGAGACGCTCTTCAACTATGTCCGCATCATCTTCAAGGGCGAATGGAACAAGCGGCTAGCGCAGATACAGGAGATCAAGAAAGCCCTGCGCCGCGATATCCTCAAGCTCGACAAGGAAATCGAGAAACTGATGGACCGCATTGTCGATGCGCAAAGCGATACAGCCATCACCGCTTATGAGCGCCGTATCGCCCGGCTTGAAAAGGATAAGCTCATCAAGGCTGGAAAGCTTTCCGAACCGACTGCACCGCACAGACGCTTCGAGGAAATGTTCGAACTCGCCCTCATATTCCTCGCAAGCCCTTGGAAACTTTGGGAATCCGACCGCCTCGAAGACAAAAGAACCGTGCTCAAACTGGCTTTCGAAGACCGTTTGGCCTATTGCCGAAATGAGGGGTTTCGAACCCCGCAAGCCTCTGAACCGTTTCGGTTTTTAGGATCATGCGGTCAAAATCAAAAAATGGCGGAGAGACAGGGATTCGAACCCTGGGTACGCAAAGCGCACAACGGTTTTCGAGACCGCCCCGTTCGACCACTCCGGCATCTCTCCACATTCGCTTCTCTAGATCAAATTACTCTAGCAAGGCTGGTCGTGCCCGAAGCGGCGCTACGCTTAAACGAAGCGCGCGGTCGGACGCAAGTCTTTAGGTCCTGTTTGACCAGGCCATTTGACCGCTATCCGCTTGACATTCAGGACCGCTTCCGGCTTATACGCCGCGACATAAGCGTGGACGAAAGCCCGCGCCTCTTTGGTCTGGCTGACACCCGCCAAAATCGGTCGACCAGACAAGTGCAGCAGGCATCCCACCTGGCACGATTTAACTGGACTGACAAAAAGCTTGAGCTGGCAGATGCGTGTGTTGCGTGTCGGGCACGGACTTAGAGCGCCGAACACGAAGGAAAAAGCATGTTCGCAGTCATCAAAACAGGCGGCAAACAATACAAAGTTGCCACCGATGACGTTATTCAAATTGAAAAGCTCGGGCTTGAGCCCGACGCGCAAGTTGTCTTTGACGATGTTCTCATGGTCGGCGGAGATGCTGGCGTAACCGTCGGTTCTCCGCTTGTCGACGGCGCAAGCGTCGTTGGTGAGTTGGTTGAAAATAAGCGCGGCCGGAAGATCATCATCTTCAAGAAGCGCCGCCGCCAGAACTCACGTCGCAAGAACGGACATCGTCAAGAGTTTTCGGTGGTGAAGATCACTGACATCCTCACCGATGGCGCTAAGCCGAAAGCGGCGAAGAAGAAAGCCGCGCCTAAGAAGGTTGAAACTCCAGCTGAAACAAAAGCTGAGACGTCTGCTGAAAAGCCAGCACCGAAAGCTGACCCAGCGCCCACTTCTGATGTGCCTGAGGGTGCACTGTTTGTCGCGCCAGAGGGCGCAAAGGATGATCTGAAGAAGATCTCTGGCGTTGGCCCAGTGCTTGAGAAGAAGCTTAACGCTCTTGGCATTACAACCTTCGCTCAAATCGCAGCTTTCACGCCTGAAGACATTGCGAAGGCTGATGATGCGCTGTCCTTCAAAGGCCGCATCGAACGTGATAACTGGCTCGAACAAGCCGCCGAACTCGCCCAAAAAAGCTAGTCTGGCGAATAGAAGAGAGGATCTCGATCCATGGCACATAAAAAAGCAGGCGGTTCATCCCGCAACGGTCGCGATACTGCTGGTCGTCGTCTTGGCGTGAAGAAGTTCGGTGGCGAAGTCGTCGTGGCTGGCAATATCATTATTCGCCAGCGCGGCACGAAGTGGCATCCAGGCAACAATATGGGAATGGGCAAGGACCATACCTTGTTCGCGCTCACCGATGGCACCATCGAGTTCAAGAAGAAGCGGGATGGCAACACCTATGTTTCTGTGCTTCCGTTGGCGAACGCTGCAGAATAGGTTGACCCACGGAATACCAACGTGGCGTGCGGCCTCCCTTTGAGAGCGCCGCTGCAAGATATTAAAGGGAGGCGGTAGCCTCCCTTTTTTGTTGCGTTATGGTCACAAACACCATGTCCGATAACTCGCCCACAAATGTCAGTCTTAGACGATATCGCGCCGACGACGCCGATAGGCTCACCGCGCTTTTGAACGACCCAGATGTTACTGGCATGACTTCCACCATACCCTTTCCTTACGCGCGTTCAGACGCTGAGGCTTTTTTGTCGAAGGTGAGCGCTGAACAAGGACGGGAAGTCAGCCGCGCGATCATCTTTGGGGATGACACGCTTGTCGGCGGCATTGGTCTTGGACCGCGGCAGCTTGGAGACAATGAGCTGGGGTATTGGATCGGCAAAGCCCATTGGGGTCATGGAATCGCAACAGAAGCGGTTCGCCAGTTCATCGCGTTGCTCACGAAACTGAAAGTTAACGGTCCGCTGGAAGCGCAAACGGTTGCCAGCAATCTCGCTTCACAGCGTGTTCTAGAGAAGAATGGGTTTCAGTTTAAAGGGGAAGGTGAATGCCTCACACCCGCACGGTCAACCAACAAAGTGCCGTCTAAACTTTACCTTTTGGAACGCTGACATGAAGTTTCTCGACCAGGCAAAAATCTATGTGAAGGCCGGTGAAGGCGGGGCGGGCTGCGTCTCGTTCCGGCGGGAGAAATACATCGAACATGGCGGGCCGGACGGTGGCGATGGCGGTCGTGGCGGTGATGTCTGGGCGGAATGTGTCGCCGGGCTCAACACGCTGATCGACTATCGCTATCAGCAGCACTTCAAAGCCAAGAAGGGCATGCACGGCATGGGCCGCAACCGCACCGGTGGTAAGGGCGATGATGCTATTTTGCGCGTGCCAGCTGGGACGCAGATCTTCCATGCCGAGACCGACGAGATGCTCGCCGATCTCACCGAGGTTGGTGATACGGTTCGCCTCTTTAAAGGTGGCAATGGCGGATTTGGGAACGCGCACTTTAAGTCGTCCACCAACCAGGCGCCGCGCAACGCCAACCCTGGTCAGGAGGCTGATGACGCGTGGCTATGGCTGCGCCTCAAATTGATTGCCGATGCTGGTTTGGTCGGTCTGCCAAATGCGGGGAAATCGACGTTTCTGGCCGCGACGAGCGCAGCCAAACCGAAGATCGCCGATTACCCTTTTACGACGTTGCACCCAGGGCTCGGCGTAGTCCGATCAGATGATCGCGAGTTCGTGCTTGCTGACATTCCAGGCCTCATCGAAGGCGCGTCTGGTGGAGTGGGCTTGGGCGACCGTTTCCTTTCGCATGTGGAACGCTGCAAGGTGCTGTTGCATCTGGTCGACGGTACGCAAGAGGATGTCGGCGAAGCGTACCGCGTGATCCGCGCTGAGTTGGATGCCTATGGACACGGGCTGGAAGACAAGCGCGAGCTGGTGGCTCTCTCCAAAGCCGATGCGGTTGGTAAGGATGAACGCGTAGAGAAGCTAAGTGCGCTCGGCAAGGCCAGCGGCCAGCGCCCGATGCTTGTTTCTGCTGCCACCGGCGAAGGCGTTGCGCAAGTATTGCGCGCCGTTATGCGGATGATCGACGGCGAGGAGGTCGATGATAGCTATCCCCAGTCGGAGGGCACAGCATGGTCGCCATAACCTCGCTGGACCGCTTCTTGCCGTTGAACAACCACAAGCGACTCGTGATCAAAATCGGGTCATCACTTTTGGTGGATGCGGCAAGCGGCGCGCTAAAGGCCGATTGGCTTGGCTCTCTTGCCGATGATCTCAAGGCACTGACTGATGCCGGGTGCGAGATCGTGATTGTCTCGTCAGGCGCCATTGCGCTTGGGCGCGTCGTGCTCGGTATGGAGGCGCGGCCGGACCGGTTGGAAGATGCACAGGCGGCAGCAGCCGTCGGCCAGATCGCGCTCGGCAAAGCCTATGCCGATACGCTGAGCGCACGTGGGTTGGTGGCTGGCCAGATCCTTCTGACGCTGAGCGATACCGAAGCGCGGCGGCGCTATCTCAATGCGCGCGCGACACTCAGTACGCTCCTTTCCCGTGGCGCGATCCCGGTCGTCAATGAGAACGACACGGTAGCAACATCGGAAATCCGCTACGGCGATAATGATCGTTTGGCGGCGCGTGTCGCCTCCATGATCGAAGCGGATGCGCTGGTGCTCCTCTCCGACATTGACGGGCTCTACACCGCCCCGCCGCATCTCGACCCGAAGGCAGAGCATCTGCCGCTCGTGGCTGCCATCACGCCAAAAATCGAAGCGATGGCGGGCGGCGAAGGGTCGAATCTGTCGCGCGGGGGCATGAAAACCAAAGTGGACGCAGCCAAGATCGCAATAGGGGCCGGTACAGCGATGGTCATCGCGTCGGGCACAAGCCTCAACCCGCTCGCATCCATTGACGCTGGTGCGCGCTGCACCTGGTTTGCGCCAGAGGGCAATCCTGTGGCAGCACGCAAACGCTGGATCGCCGGATCACTCGATCCGCATGGTGATCTGGTGATCGATAACGGCGCATGCCGCGCGTTGGAGGCGGGTAAGTCGCTTCTGCCAGCTGGCATCAAAGCTGTGCGCGGGCGCTTTGAACGAGGTGATGCCGTGCGCATTGTGACGGCGAGTGGCGAAGAGCTGGCGCGTGGGCTCGTCGCTTATGACAGCGTCGATGCGCAGAAGATTGTCGGGCGAAAAAGCGCGGACATTGAAGCGATCTTGGGTTATGCGGGGCGCAACGCTATGGTCCACCGGGATGATATGGCGCTGACCACCTTAAGTTCAGGCGAGGTCAGTTCGGGAGAACAAAAAAATGGCACTACTGGATAGCCAAGACGCGGTCGGCACAGCGATCGATGTGGCCGGAGAGAGGACAGACATCGCCGCTTTGATGCAGGAAATGGGCGACACGGCGCGGGCTGCTGCACGGTCCATTGCTCTTGCATCGGCGGATACAAAGAACAAGGCCCTGCGGGCCATTGCAGCGGGTATCCGGGCGCGCGAAGCGTCGGTGCTTGCGGCGAACGCGCAAGATTTGGCGGCGATGGAAGCGCGCTCGGTCAGCAAGGCCTATCAGGAGCGGGCTACGCTCAACCCTGCGCGCGTTGAGGCCATCGCGAAAGCTGTCGAAGCAATTGCTGAGCTGTCCGATCCTGTGGGTGATGAGATGGCGCGGTGGGAACGGCCCAACGGCCTCGACATTGCCCGTGTGCGTACGCCGCTCGGTGTTGTCGGCATTATCTATGAGAGTCGCCCGAATGTGACGGTGGATGCGGCGACGCTCGCGATGAAAGCTGGCAATGCTGCGATCCTACGCGGGGGATCCGATACGATCCGCACCAATCAGGCGCTTTACAGCGCGATTGCCCAAGGATTGGAAGATGCTGGCCTGCCTGCCGAAGGCGTGCAGCTTGTGCCCGTCACAGACCGCACTGCTGTCGGAGAACTTCTCACCGGCCTCAACGGAACGGTCGATGTCATCGTTCCGCGTGGCGGCAAGTCGCTCGTCGCACGGGTGCAGAACGAGGCGCGCGTACCGGTGTTCTCGCATTTGGAAGGCATCTGCCACGTCTATGTGGACAAGGGCGCTGACCTCGCTATGGCCAAAGACATCATCGTCAACGCCAAGATGCGGCGCACGTCGATCTGCGGAGCAGCCGAAACGCTGTTGATTGACCGCGCCGATGCTGACCGCTTGGCGGTCCCGCTCATAACCGCCTTGCAAGACGCGGGATGTGAAGTGCGCGGCGGTGATGCGGTCCGCTCCATGGCCGGGGGCGTTGTGGCTGCTACCGAAGAGGATTGGTCGACCGAATATGGTGATGCGATCATCACCGTGGGGCTCGTCGATGGTGTCGACGCGGCACTTCATCACATCGCCGAGTATGGGTCCTCCCACACCGAGAGCATCGTGACGGACGATGCCGATGTGGCCGCTCGTTTCTTGAACCAATGCGACAGCGCGATTGTGATGCACAATGCCTCCACCCAATTTGCTGATGGCGGCGAGTTCGGCATGGGTGCGGAAATCGGTATTGCAACGGGCCGCATGCATGCGCGAGGGCCGGTCGGGTTGGAGCAACTGACCAGCTTCCATTATGTGGTGCGCGGGACCGGGCAAACGCGCCCCACTTGATCCAGTTCAGCCTGATCTCATGATACCAGTTTATCCTCGGGCCCGCGTGCGCCTGCCCTATGTGGGGCCGCGCCAGTCGGTTGGTCTCTATGGCGGTTCGTTCGATCCGGTGCATGATGGTCATGTGCTCGTCGCCGAGCGTGCGTTCAAAGCTCTGCGGCTTGATTGGGTCTGGTGGCTCGTGACGCCCGGTAACCCCCTGAAAGGGCATGATCCAAGCCATGGGTTAGACGCGCGTCTGCACGCTGTACGTCGCCATGCACCTCATCCGCGCCGCAAGGTTCTCGGCATCGAAGAGCCCTTGGGCGTGCGCTACACAGCGGATACGGTTGCCATGCTCACGACCATGATGCCGCATGTGCGGTTCGTCTGGCTGATGGGCGCTGACAATCTGGCGAGTTTCCATCGATGGAATCAGTGGCGCTCGATTGCGGCGCGCGTGCCGATAGCCGTGATAGACCGACCTGGCGCCCGCCACGCAGCCTTAAGCGCGCCGATGGCGTTGACGCTCGGGCAAGTGCGTCTCGACAGCGACGATGCCGCGCTCGTTAGTCAAGTCAAAGCACCGGCTTGGACGCTTTCGCGCGGCCCCTTGTCGCCGCTTTCATCGACACAGCTGAGGGCTAGCCGATAATCGCGCTCGTTAAAGAAAACTGAACGTGATGTCTAAGGTGTCTTGAAACGTTAAGATTTAGAGGTCACATTAGCACTATGTGGTGATTGGTTCACGCCGCATGAGGAACGAAACGTCGGCCCTCCTTTCAACCCGCCGGCGCTTGAGGTTCCATCAAACGAACCACAGAGAAAGGACCTTTGCCGGTTTGACTCCGCAAGACAGTGCTGTTGTTCCTTTTCCCGCAGCAACCCTTGCTTCCGGTGCGAGTGCACAGGGGGCGAGCATCCTCTCCACGGTCCAGAGCGTTTTGGACGATTCCAAAGCCGAGGACATCATCACCATAGACCTTGAGGGCAAGTCTGCGCTCGCCGACACGATGATAATCGCGTCAGGGCGGTCGCATCGCCATGTCTCGGCGCTTGCCGATCATGTGCAGCGCGCGCTCAAAGATGCCGGGCATGGAAGCCCGCGTATCGAAGGGATGCCCAATGCTGATTGGGTGCTCATCGATACCGGTGACGTGGTGTTGCACATCTTCCGCCCGGAAGTGCGCAGCTTCTACAATATGGAGAAGCTGTGGGACGACAGTTTCGCCGACGCACCGAGCGCTTAGATCACGCGGCGGCGTTTAAGACGGGCGAGGTATGAAACTGATTGCCGTGGGCCGGCTGAAGGCCGGTCCAGAGCGCGATCTTTATGAGCGATACGCGGGCCGTATCACGCCGCTGGCAAAACAGCTCGGCTTTATGCCACTTGATGTCGCTGAACTGCGCGAGAGTTCGGCAAGCACAGTCGATCAGCGCAAGGCTGCCGAGGCGGATGCCATCCGCACCAAGCTACCCTTGCCGCGTTTTCTCATTGCGTTTGATGAGCGGGGCAAAAACCTCTCCAGCGAACCGTTTGCTTATCAGCTTCGCTGCGCTCGAGACGAGGGCCGCGTACCAACCTGCATTATCGGCGGACCAGACGGGCTTGATGGGAGCTTACGGAAGGAAGCCGACCTTGTCCTTTCCTTTGGCGCCATGACGCTGCCACATCAGCTTGTACGAGTTCTCATCGTTGAGCAGCTTTACCGGGCCATGACCTTGCTGGCCGGTCATCCGTACCACCGCAGCTGATTCTTGGGGTTAAGCGATGGTTTGGGATCAGGCGGTATGTTGGGTTTAAGCGATGCTTAATGTACACAGCCCTAACCTCGTCTCATGAAGCGGTTTCGCATTCTTTTCGGCTTTGCGCTCTTGCTAACAGTGCCATCCACGGTGCTCGCGCAGGATGACGGCCTGCAGAGGCCTGATCTCAATCTTAATCTTAATCTCAATCTTGGCTCAGATCCTGAAAACACCGACACATCGGCAACGGGCACACAAGACGCGCCCGATCAGGAAAACCTAGCACGTCAAGAAATTGAGCAGGAACGCGATGTCGCCTCCGACGCCTTAGAACGTCTGCGGGCTGATCTCTCGTCTGCGGAGGCTCGCCAGGCAATGTTGTCGGCGGAACTTGCCGAGATCGATGCTGACGTTGAGGAACTCACCGAGCTTCTCATTCGCACAACAGATCAGGCCGAAGCGATTGCCGCGCGTGTCGATGTGCAGCGCGAGCGTATCGGCGTTCTTGATGGCAACGCACAGGCGCTCGAACGCTCGCTAACCCGCCAGCGCGAACGCATTGCGGTCCTTTTATCCGCCATGGTGCGGGTCGGACGTGCACCACCGCCCGCGCTGTTTGTCTCACCCGGTGACGCGTTGCGGTCAGTGCGGTCGGCAATCCTGCTCGGTGTTGCTTTTCCAGAGCTTGAAGCTGAATCCCGTGTTCTTGCCAATGATCTGGAAGCGCTGACCCAGACCCGAGAACAGCTTCAAGCAGCGCTCTCTCTCCTTTTGGCAGACGCTGAAGCCCTCGCCGAAGAGGAAGGACGTATCGAACTGGTCTTGGCCGAGCGATCACGTCTGCGTGAAGAGAATAGTGCAGTTTTAGAACGCGAGCGGGACAGAGCTGCGCTTCTTGCCGGGGAAGCGACCTCGCTTGAAGCCCTTTTAAACGAGCTTGAACTTGACCTTGAGAGCGTACGGACCGCTATCGCTAGGTCCCGCGAGACGGGGGTTTCGCCGCCACCGGACGCGGATGCCCGCGCGGCGCTCGCCGCACTTCGAAACAGCGGACGCATTGTTCCCGCCTTCGCTTTTGGTTCGGGACATGGGCGTATTCGCTTACCCGTTCGCGGGCAACAAATCATGGCCTTTGGTGACGAAGATCGCTTTGGTGAAATCAGCCAAGGCCTGCATATTGCTGCCAGAGCTGAAGCGCGCGTTGTCGCGCCGGCGGATGGATGGGTGCTTTATGCCGGACCTTTTCGATCGTTCGGTCAGATCATCATTCTTGATGTCGGCGACAACTACCGGATGATCTTGGCGGGCATGGACCGCATAAATGTCGCATTGGGGCAATTTGTTTTAATGGGTGAACCAGTCGCAACTATGGGCCGCCAAGGCTCCGCTGTTCTTGCGGATGGTTCCTCGCAATCCTCTCAACCCGTTCTTTTCGTAGAATTACGTGAGGATGGACGTCCCATCGATTCTTCGGCATGGTGGGCGTCTGATGAGAGACTTACCTTGGCAAACAGTCAAAGGACTGACGGATGATAAAGAAGATACCTGTGTTTGTGCTTGGTCTCGTGCTGGGCGGTGCTCTAACTTTTGGAGCGACATTTTACCGGCTCGGGCCCATCGATGCGCAAGCACAAGCGGGCGCTGAGACATTCAACCAGTTAAAGTTGTTCGGCGATGTTTTTGAGCGAGTGCTCAACGACTATGTGGAACCGCAGGAAGAGGCGGCTCTTATCGAGAATGCCCTTGACGGCATGCTCACCTCGCTCGATCCGCACTCGGCCTATCTTGGCCCAGACGCCTTTGAGCAGATCCAAGAGCAAACTTCCGGTGCCTTCGGTGGCCTTGGTATCCAGGTCACCATGGAAGAGGGTTTTATCAAAGTGGTATCGCCCATTGACGATACACCAGCCGCTCGTGCGGGCATCCTCTCCAACGATTTCATCACCCATCTTGATGGTGAAGACGTACAGGACCTTGATCTGTCCCAGGCGGTGGACCGCATGCGCGGCGTTATTGGTACGGAGATCACCGTTACAATCCAGCGCGAAGGCGTGGATCCATTCGATGTCACGCTTGAGCGTGACCAGATCCGTATCGCTTCCGTGCGCAGTCGCCTCGAAGGTGGCGTCGGTTATCTCCGCGTCACACAGTTTTCCGGTCAGACAGGTGAAAACCTGGAGAATGAGATTGTGAGCCTCAATGAAGAGGCGAGCCAAGCCGGTGTCGAGATTTCTGGCTACGTGCTTGACCTTCGCAACAACCCCGGCGGCCTTGTAAACCAGGCGCTGGAAGTGTCGGATGCGTTTCTCGACCGTGGTGAAATCGTCTCGATCCGTGGACGTACCGAAGCTGATACGCGGCGTTACAATGCCCGCTCCGGCGATCTTATCGGCGGTCTTCCGGTTGTCGTTTTGGTGAACGGTGGTTCGGCGTCTGCATCAGAGATCGTTGCTGGCGCGCTGCAGGATCATCGACGGGCGACCATTGTGGGATCTCTTTCCTTCGGCAAAGGATCAGTGCAAACGGTTATCCCGATGTCGTCCAACAGCGCTGTACGGTTGACGACGGCCCGCTACTACACGCCTGCCGGTCGCTCCATCCAGGCGCGTGGTATCGATCCGGACATTGAAGTGTTTCAGGAGAATTTACCTGAAGAGCTTGTCGGTCTCGACACACCAGGCGGCGAAGCCTCGCTCGATGGTCATCTGGCCAATGAAGATGAAGTCGAACGGTCTGGATCGTCAGTCTATGTCCCGCAGGATGCAGAACTGGACACGCAGCTTCAGTACGCGCTGAACCTTCTGCGCGGTCAGGAAAGCCATGCCGCCTTCCCACCAGACCCGAACGGTCCGCTTCCAAACTGAGGCAATTCATGATCGCTTACCGTTAAGCGATCACCAATGTGCAGGGTTAACCAACGCTTAAAGCCGGCGCTCTAGAGATAGGGCGTCGGTTTTTTCTTGGCCCAAAGACTGGCTTTACGCGACAGGAAATGGGCCAGGAAGGACCCACGTTTCGCACGCGGCTTTAGCGGTGCGTGCAAACTGTCATGCACATCCGTCGTCATAGTGTGTTGGGTCCTTGCGCCAAG
>JBCCLK010000056.1:0-12145 GCA_039026935.1 Pseudomonadota bacterium | reverse complement strand
GCACGGAGAGGTGCGGGAAAAGGTTGAAGTGCTGGAACACCATGCCAACGTCGGCGCGCACCGCGTCGATGTTTTTGATGTTGTCGGTCAGCTCAATCCCGTTCACGTTGATCGCGCCTTCCTGATGCTCTTCCAGACGGTTGATGCAGCGGATCAGCGTCGATTTGCCGGAGCCTGACGGACCGCAAACCACAATGCGTTCGCCGGATTTTACGGCCAAGTTCACGTCCTTCAGCACGTGGAAATCGCCGTACCATTTGTTGACGCCCTTCATGGTGATGACGTCTTGCGTGCCCATCGCCGAGGCAGCTGATTGTGCCGGTGCTGTGCTGGCCATTGTTGATCTTCCTTGAATGCTTGAACGGTTGGGCTTGTGGGGGCGCCTATCTTAGATGCGCTTGTGCCCACGATGCAGATCACTTTCCAGCCACTGGCTGTACTTCGACATGGAGAAGCAGAAGATGAAATAGATGATCGCCACAAACACCATGCCTTCCAGGAAGTAGGCGCGCCAATCGAGATCCTGGATGGAGGTACGCATGGTGCTCGTCAGATCGAAGATGCCGACGATCAGAACGAGTGATGTATCCTTGAAGATCCCAATGAAGGTGTTCACCATCGGGGGGATGGTGATCTTCAAGGCCTGCGGCAGAATAATGAAAATCATCGATTGCCAGTAAGAAAGGCCCATCGCATCGGCGGCTTCATATTGACCCTTTGGAATAGCCTGAAGGCCACCACGCACCACTTCGGCGAGGTACGCTGCAAGGAACATGATGATAGCGACTTGCGCGCGCAACAGCTTGTCGATGGTCAGCCCTTCTGGCATGAAAAGCGGTAACATCACCGACGCCATGAACAAGATAGTGATCAGTGGCACGCCGCGAATGAGCTCAATATAACCAACGCAAAAGGCCTTGATGATCGGCATGTTTGATCGCCGTCCAAGGGCAAGGGCGATAGAAATTGGAAAGGCGACGACCGCACCCAAAACGGCGAGCATCAGCGTGATCGGCAGACCGCCCCACAGATTGTTTGGAATATGGGCGAGGCCGAAGATGCCGCCGGACATCAAGATCCAGCAGATTGTAAGGCTGACGGGCCAAATGACCAAAAGGCTCTTGTTCCAAAACGGCTTCATGCAGGAGATGATGACCGTTGCTAAAATCAAGATCACGGCTGCGCCGGGACGCCACTGTTCATCAAACGAGTACGTCCCAAAGAAAATGAACCGTGCCTTTTCGTGGATGAACGCCCAGCATGCGCCGGTTATGCCATCGCAAACTTCCGCCGGGGCAGCGAGCCAATAGGCGTTGATGAAGAGCCATGCAATTGCAGGCGGCACGGCCTGCCAGATGATGTAGATGCCCAGGAGCGTGAACAGCGCATTGTACCAGGTGTCGAACAGGTTCTCGCGCAGCCAGGTTAGCGGTCCAGGACGGACAGACAGTGGCGCTGGACGTGCCTCGGTGGGAATGAAATTGGCGCCGGTGTTCATAATATCAGCCATCGTTCGTCTCCCTAGCGCTCGGTCAGCGCGATGCGCCCGTTGAACCAGTTCATAAACAGTGAGGTTGACAGCGACAGCGAGAGGTAAACGATCATGAAGATCGAAATGACTTCAATCGCCTGGCCTGACTGGTTCAAGGCTGTGTTGCCGACGGCCACCAGATCTGGATAGCCAATGGCAATCGCAAGCGATGAGTTCTTCGTAAGATTCAAATACTGGCTTGTGACTGGCGGCACGATGACCCGCAGTGCCTGCGGCAGCACAACCAGTCTCAGTGTGTCACCAGAGTTAAGGCCAACGGCTTCTGCGGCTTCGGTCTGTCCGTAGCTTACCGCCTGAATGCCGGAGCGTACGATCTCCGCGATGAAGGCGCCGGTGTAGATCACGAGGCCAAGAAGAAGGGCCAGGAACTCTGGCGAGATCGTCGCACCGCCGCGGAAGTTAAAGCCGCGAAGTTCTGGAACATTCACCGCCGTCGGTGCGCCACCGAGGAGCCATGTGGCGATCCCAAAGCCGACAATAATGCCGATGGAGGGCCATAAAACCGGAGGACGTTGGCCCGTCAGCGCCTGCTTTTTATCGGCCCAGCGGGCGTAGAAAACAGCAGCGACTGCGCCGACGAGCATAGCCGCCAGCACCCAAATCCAGATCGGGTTTTCTGCCATCACCGGGTACTTCAAACCCCGGTTCGATAGGAACATGATATCTGCGAAGTTCCAGCTGTCGCGTGGCCGCGGCAAAAGGTTAATAAGAAGCGCGTACCAGAAAAAAAGCTGGAGAAGCAGTGGGATGTTGCGCATCACCTCCACATAGAGAGAGGCAAAGCGCGCCATCAGAAAGTTCGACGACAGACGTGCGATACCCATGACCACACCAAGGATACTCGCCAGGATGATGCCGATGAACGCGACTTTGACGGTATTCAAGATGCCAACGATCATCGCTCGGCCGTAGGTATCATCCTGCGTGTAGGAGATCATCGCCTCGCCGATGTCGAATCCGGCGCGCACGTCCAAGAAACCGTAGCCCGATTGGATACCGCGATCAGCCAGATTGGTGAGCGTGTTGGAGACTAGGAAGTATCCCAGGCCTATCACCACGAGGATGAGCACGATCTGATAAAGGATCGAGCGAAACTTTTCCGAGTAGAAGATGTTGTCTGAAGGCGGTGCCTTCGCTTTGGGCGCTTGTGGTTGCGGAAGACCAGTGTGTGCGTGATCAGTCATTTAGCGCCGAACCCCGTTATTCGCTTGCTGCACGAAAGGCTTTGTTGATGAGGTCTCGCGCCCCACTTTTCGCTGCCTGAATTTGTGTCGTTTAAATTTTCATTGCCTCTGCCTTTGAGTTTTCCCAGTGCGTGAGCACTTATGCATGAATGCCTGTCGTGCATGCCTGTTTTGGGACGGGCCTGCGTCTGGAAAAGCTGAAAGGCGGTTGCGACCTATAGAAGGTCAGTCAGTGAAAAGGCCTTTGAAATCGGTTTTGTCATGCCAATCGAAAACGGGCCGCCACAGTGTGTGGCGGCCCGTCATGTGTGTCGCTTAGCGAACTGGCGGCGCGTATTGAATGCCGCCTTCGGTCCAAAGCGCGTTCAAGCCACGCTCAAGACCGATCGGTGCCACGTGGTTGTCAAACATTTCGCCATAGTTACCAAGCTCGGCGATGATGTCGTAAGCCCAGTCGTTGCGCAGACCGAGCAGCGCACCCATTTCGCCCGAACCGCCAAGAAGACGCTGAACGGTTGGGTCAGCTGAGTTGGCGAGCATGTCGTCAACATTGGCAGACGTCACACCTTTTTCTTCTGCTTCGAGCGCAGCGAACAGAACCCAGCGCGCGATCGCATAGAGCTCGTCATCGCCGCGGCGCAGCATCGGGCCAAGCGGCTCCTTGGAGATGAGCTCTGGCAGAATAACATAGTCATCTGGGTCCGGTGCGTTGGCGGTCCGAACCGATGCCAGCGCGGAGGAGTCCGTCGTGTAGACGTCACAGCGGCCTTCGAAGAACGCTGTGAGAACTTCCTGCAGACCTTCGAAGAGCACAGGCTCATAGGAGATGCCGCGAGCAGCAAAAACGTCTGCGAGGTTGAGCTCCGTCGTTGTGCCGGATTCAACACAAACCGATGCGCCGTCCATTTCTTCAAGTGTGCTGATGCCGTCTTCAGCGCGCACCATGAAGCCCTGGCCGTCATAGAACCACGTGCCAGCAAATGTTGCGCCCAGCGATGCATCGCGGGTCAACGTCCAGGTCGTGGTGCGTGACAGGATGTCGACTTCACCTGACTGGAGCGCTGGGAAGCGCTGCACCGACGAAAGCGGTACATATTGAACAGCGCTGGAGTCATCGAGGAGGGCGATTGCCAAGGCTTTGCAGTAGTCGACGTCAAAGCCGCTCCATACACCTTGGCTGTCGGGGATCGAAAAACCCGAAACACCGGTGGTTACGCCGCAGATCAGCTCGCCACGCTCGACGATTGTGTCAAGCAGTTCGCCAGCTTGTGCTGGCATGGCTGAAACGCTGAGCGCAATTGCCGATGCTGCGGTTGCAGCGATCGAAAGTCTTTTCATTGTTGGTCCTTCCCTGGTTTAAGACATACGTGCCAGGGGCGACTTGATAACGCGCGAACTCGACAATGAGTTTGATGGTCTTTGACGATCTTCAAGCGTCACCCTTCAAACCTTACCCAACACCTGCCCTATCCGCGCGCGCCCCGATCACAGAGCTTTTCGAGCGGACATGAATGGCTAACACAGGGTTTCTGGATTGCTCAAGGGCTGTGCACCGCACAAATTGCGGGCTTCCTGGACGCTGACTGCGTAATTGGTGGGCAAAGTGCCCTTTGACTGCGTCTGTGCATTGCGTGCTTACACAAAGAAAAGCTTCGTCTTTTCAGTAAGGCAGTCGGGTTCCATCATAAGCTATCAAGCTGCCGCTATCTGCGGGCTCCACGGACGCAACGACGTTAAGCATAGCGGCAGCAGACTCGTGCGGCTCTTGCAGGCGCACACCTGCTTTGGCGAAAGGATCGGACAGTTGTGTCTTCACCGTGCCGGGATGAAGCGCGATGCAGACCGCCTCAGCACGCTTTCTAGCAAGCTCGATGGATGTCGTTTTGACAATCTGGTTGAGTCCTGCCTTCGCAGCGCGGTAGCCATACCAACCGCCTAGCCGGTTATCGCTGATTGAGCCAACCTTTGCCGATATTGTCGCAAACACCGAGCGGCTCTCACGTGGCAAAAGCGGGATCAGGTGTTTGACGAGAAGCGCCGGGCCGATGGTGTTGACCGCGAACTGATAGGCCATCGTTTGTGCGTCGATGGCGTTCCAGCTTTTCTCCGGGTTGCCCTGTGGCCCATGAAGGTAGCCGCTGGCGTCGAACACCAGGCGAAGGTCCTGGCCGCTGGCCTTTATCGTCTCGGCAAGGGCCACAATGCTCGCCTCATCGGTGAGATCGACGGCTGTTCCTCCCGATCTTGATGTCCCGATCACCGTGGTGAAAGCGCCAGAAGCTTTGATCGCCTCGTGGAGCGCCGCGCCGATGCCGCCAGATGCCGCTATCACAACGGCTGTGCCTCCAGATGGGAACTGTCGTTTCAGATTGGAGGCAGTGTCCGTCATGTATGTTTCTCACTCCTATCGTCCCCACCCCGACGCAGAGGTTGTTTGCGCTGCTGCACTGCGTGCGTTGTTCACGCCGTTCCCTAGCTGGTTTTTCTTGTGCGCACGACAAGAGGGTGATCTCACCCTTCGTCTGGTTTGACAGCGGTATGGCCGCGCATTTGTATGCCGTCGCAACTTTAGGGGGGACTTCCAATGAAACGTCTGGTTCTCACGGCGTTCGGGGGAGCAATGGCTCTTGGCGCCGTCATGCTGGGGACGGCCTTTGTCGCCGTCGACGAGGCACATGCCTGTCCAACGTTCCGAGGCAATCCGCACTTCGGTTCGGTGCGCCTGGATGAGGGCTTTTTGCCTGATCCGTGGAACCGCCGCGTAACTGCTGGTGGCCAGAACGAAATTTCAAATTGCGGAGTTGGTGGTTGGGGCTGGACGGCGCGCCGACCGGACTATCGTATTCAATATTCAACGTCCGGTTCTTCGGCGCTGACTTTTATCATCCAGTCCAATGTGGACACGGTGCTCTTGGTAAATGACCCCAATGGCCGTTGGCACTTTGATGATGATGGTGGCGCTGACTTGGGCGCAGCTCTGCGCATCGGCAACGCGCCTTCCGGCCAGTACGATATCTGGATCGGATCGTATAATCGCGGCAGTGGAATTCCGGCCAACTTGCAGATTTCCGAGCGGTACTAACAGAGTGGCATATGCGATTATAAAAGCTCCGCTTCGGCGGGGTTTTTTGTTGCTCAGCCAAGCCAATCCGACAGATAGGGCGCGAGCAGGTTCCAAGCGATCAGGAGCATGACCGCGGCCGTTAACGCGTCGATCACGCGCCATGTTGAGGGTCTGGCTAGATAAGGCGCGAGCAGTGTCGCGCCGCCTGCAAGGCTCATGAACCACACGAAGCTTGCCGTTACTGCGCCTGCGGCGAAGTAAGGGCGCTGCGACCCATCATATTGCGCGCTGATGGAGCCCAGAAGCACGACCGTATCAAGATAAACGTGCGGGTTGAGGAAGGTCACCGCTAGTGTTTGTGCCAAGATCAGCCGCCAGCGCGTTTGGGTTTCAGTCTGTGCCTCCAACACGGACGGTTTGATGGCCCGGCGCAGTGCAAAAATAGCGTAGGCGATCAGAAAGGCTGCACCGCCAAGGGCTGCAATTGTTGTGGCAAGTTTGCTCTCGGCGATCAGGCTGCCAAGCCCCGCAACGCCTGCGAGTATAAGAAGCGCATCCGATGCCGCGCACACCAGCGCAGCCTTGAAGGCATGGAGGCGCTTCAGCCCAAGGGCGAGCACGAAAGCATTCTGTGCACCGATGGCAATGATGAGCCCCGCGCCTAAGAAGGCGCCGGTGAAAAAGATATCGATCATGAAAAATGCCGAGTTGGCTTTAGGGCTTGAGCGCCAAGCCGTCTTACTGTGAGGACCGCCTCGTACTAAGGGTGATCGGCGAGAGCAAGTAAGTTTTACAACAGCCTGGAAGGGCCAGGATGATGCGCGGGATAACAAAGCAAGGTGCCATCGCGCTACGTGGCGAAGGGGCAACGGTCGATTGCTCACAGGCTCAAAAGCGGATCGTCTTGATCGTTGCGATCCTCGGCTCCACGCTTGGTTTCATCGATGGCACAATCGTGGCGATTATCGCGCCTGCGATCCGTGCGGACTTATCGGCCTCGCTCACTGAACTGAGCTGGGTGGTCAACGGCTACACCCTCGTTCTCACCGCTTTCATCCTTGTGGGTGGCAGCGCGGGCGACGCGCTTGGCAGGCGAAAAGTGTTTGGTCTGGGCATTGCTATCTTTGCCGTTGCGTCCCTGGCTTGCGCGATCGCGGCGGGCGCTGGGCAGCTTATTGGCGCGCGCGTGGTGCAGGGCATCGGTGCGGCGCTCATGGTGCCGTCCTCGCTTGCCTTGATTGCCACATACTATCCCAAAGAAGAGCGTGGCCGTGCTGTTGGCGTCTGGGCGGCGGCATCTGGTGTCTCGGCGGCTATTGGACCACTTCTGGGCGGGCTGATGGTTGATGTGCTCGGGTGGCGCTCGACCTTTTACATCAACCTGCCTCTTGCCGGGGTCACGCTTTGGCTTTTGTACGCACGTGTTCCTGACGATGCCCATGGCGCAGAAGCCAAACGTCTTGATTGGCCGGGGGCGTGCCTCGCCGTCGTGTCTTTGGGCCTTCTTGCGCTTGCGTTGACGCTGCTTGGTGAGAGCGATGGCCTGTCTGACGCTTTCAACGTGGGCCCGGTTGGACTTGTCACTATGACCGCTGCTGGTCTTGCCTTCGCAGGCGTATTCCTCTGGCATGAAGCGCGTACGTTGGAGCCGATGATGCCGCTTTACTTGTTCGGGGCGTCAAGCTTCTCAGCCGTCAACGCAGCGACCTTCCTTCTCTACGCGGCACTTGGTGGTCTGTTGTTCTTCTTGCCCGTCACGCTTTTGAGCGCCTTTGACCTGCCTGCCGTTTTGGTGGGGGCCTTGTTCCTCCCCTTTACAGCCGTCATGGCGGTGTTGACGCCGCGTGTAGGATCGCTTGTCGATCAGATCGGGGTGCGATGGCCGCTTGCTGGGGGTTCAGCGTTGGCTGGCATTGCGTTCTGGCTCACCAGTCCCGCCATTGCGAGTGGCTCGCTTGTCTGGGTCGGCGCGGCAATGGTTTTGCTGGGGCTTGGGATGGCGCTATGCATTCCCCCGCTTTCAACAGCGATTATCAACGCGGTGAGCGAGGATCATTCCGGAGTGGCATCCGGTATCAACAATGCCGTCTCGCGGGCGGGCGGTCTGTTCGCCGTTGCCGCGTTCGCGCCGCTCGCTGCACTCATGTACGCCGCGTCCGGCGATCCAGGCGTGCCTGGTTTTGGCGTCCCAGTTGTGGGGGGAAGTGCCGTGCTTACTGACGCGCATCGCGCCGCATCGCTCGCTGCGTATAACGCCCTTGCAATTGCCGCTGCGCTGTTGGCGCTGGCAAGTTCCTTGCTCATCATGATATTCGTCCGGTCCAGCCTTCCTGACAATGAAGGGGCTGCATCGCACGAAAAGCATGGGGCTTGAGAGGTCTTAATGGGTTTGCTGCGCACCACGCATGGTCGGATAGCCTTGGCGGTCGTCGCCCTTCTTGGCCTTGGTTTGGCTGTGCTGCCATCTGTCGAACGGCTGTTCCTGTTGCGCGCTGGTGATCAGGTTCAAGCGAGCCTGCACCTGACCGTAGAAAGTCTGCGCGGTGCGCTTCAGCGGTTTGAGCCTTTGCCCACGCTGATCGGCGAGCGCCCCAACTTGAAAGAGTATCTCGACGACCCGACAAACGCCGCTTTGCAAGCGCAGATCAATGAAGAGCTGCGCCTGACGGCGGACGCGATTGAAGCTTCCGATGTGTACCTGCTCGACATGACGGGTCTGACCATCGCGTCTAGCAATTACAGGAAGGAGCGGTCCTTCCTCGGACAACGCTTTGAGTTTCGCCCCTACTTTAAGGAAGCTGCCGCTGGCGGTCTTGGCCGCTACTTCGCGCTTGGGACAACCTCCATGGAGCGCGGCTACTTCTACGCCGCGCCGATCTGGGACCAGGGTATGGTCTTTGGCGTGCTCACTTTGAAGTTCACCGTCGACCGGTTTGAGGACGCCTGGCGTGGCGGTTCTGCTGATGTGTTGGTCAGCGATCTTTCTGACATTGTGTTCATGGCTAGCCGCCCAGACTGGCTGTTTCGCACACTCTCTGTCTTGGATGACGAAGCCTTGGCCGACGTGGCTGAGACGCAGCAGTACCCGCTGGACCAACTTGTTCCCCTTGCCAACGAGACAGGGCCGCTCGCCGATGGCCTGTCTCTCATGCGGATCGATGAAGATGGGACGACTGCGCGCTACGTGAAGGCGTCGACCGTTCTTTATGATGTGGGCTGGCGTGTGCGGGTTTTGACGCCTGCTGCACCCGCCCAGGCGCAAGCTTTCATCGCTTATGGCCTCTTCGCGCTCACGGTTCTTTTTCTGGGCTTGGTGACCGCCATTCTCATTCAGCGGCGCACCCGCATCTATGACCGTTTGGAAGAACAGCGCGCGGCGCAGGACTTGCTCGAACAGCGCGTTGTTGAACGCACATCAGACTTGAACGCTGCGAACGCGAACCTCTTGACTGAGATTGAGGAGCGCAAGGCAGCCGAGGACCGCCTGCGCAAAACGCAAACGGAATTGGTTCAAGCAGGCAAGCTCGCCGCGCTCGGCCAGATGGCAGCGGCTCTTTCCCACGAGATCAACCAGCCATTGGCAGCGGTCAAGACCTATGCGGAGAACGCGGCGACGTTTATTGATCGAGAAGGCTATTCTGATGCTCGTGAGAATGTCAGCCGTATCTCCAAGATGGCCGACCGTATCTCCGCGATCTCCGGCCATTTAAGGAACTTTGCGCGCCGTCCGCGCGAGAACGTACGTGCCGTCGACGTGGTGCATGCCATCGACGATGCGTTAGCCCTTATGGAGACACGGCTTCAATCCAGCGGCGCTTTCGTCAACTATGAGCGACCCGATACGCCCTCGTGGGTGAGGGGAGGGCATTTGCGTCTCCAACAAGTGGTCGTCAACCTTATCTCCAATGCCCTTGATGCGATGGACGGTTCAAAACACCCATCACTCACCATCCGTGTCACCGAACGAGGCGCGGGGCGCACGATGGTTGAGGTTGCCGACGAAGGCCCTGGCCTCACCGATGAGACGATCGCGGCGATGTTCGATCCGTTCTTCACCACCAAGAGCCCTGGCAAGGGTTTGGGCCTCGGGCTGTCGATCTCTTACAACATTGTGGAAGACTTTGGCGGACACATGTCGGCGCGTAATGGTGATGAGGGCGGCGCGGTTCTCTCTCTCGACCTGGAAACGGCGGAAGCCCCAGACCTTGCTGCTGCCAAGCTTGCCGCCTCTCCATCAACCGCCCCCTCTGGCATAGCCGCCGAGTAGTTCCTAAAGAGGGCGCGATGCAGACCGAGACGGTTCTTTTTGTCGATGATGAAAAGGAGTTGCGCCTCGCTGCGCAGCAGACACTTGCGCTCGCCGATATTCCCGCTGAATGCCTGCCCAATGGGGACGCAGCTTTAGCGCGTCTCAGTCGAAACTTCCCCGGCATCCTTGTGACCGACATTCGCATGTCGAGTATGGACGGGCTAACGCTGATGCGCCGCTGTCTGGAGATTGATGCGGCCTTCCCGGTTATTCTCGTTACCGGGCACGGGGATGTGGAGCTCGCTGTGCAGACCATGCGTGACGGGGCTTACGACTTCTTGGAAAAGCCTTTCGCGCCCAGCCGCTTTGTCGAGTCTGTTCGCCGCGCGCTCGATAAGCGCCGCCTGACGCTTGAGAACCGAGCCTTGCGCAGCCAGGTTGGCGGGCGGGACAGCATCGAAGCTCGGCTCGTCGGGCGCAGCGAAGGTATGGTGGCGCTGCGTCGTCAGGTGCGCGCGGTCGCGGAGACCGACGCTGATGTCTTGATCATGGGCGACACTGGCACGGGCAAGGAAGTCGCCGCACGGGCGATCCATCGTGGTAGCGCGCGCATCGACGCACCATTTGTACACATCAATTGCGCGGCGCTGCCCGTAGAACTCATTGAGAGTGAACTTTTCGGCCACGAAGCCGGAGCCTTTTTGGGCGCGACACGCCAACGCTATGGCAAGTTTGAACATGCGCGCGGCGGTACTGTGTTCCTTGATGAGATCGACGCGCTACCCCGTGCGCTTCAAGCGAAGCTTCTCCATGCGATCCAAAACCGCATGATCACGCGCCTTGGCTCCAATGATGCGATTGATCTTGATGTTCGGTTTGTAGCCGCCAGCAAGGCTGACCTTGAGGCTGCTGCGGCCAATGGTTCCTTTCGCAGCGATCTTTATTACCGCCTGAGCGTCGTGACCTTGCGCATGCCAACGCTTGATGCGCGCCGGGAGGATATCCCGCGGTTGTTCGTGCATTTGGTGCAGGAGGCTTCGGCCCGGTACAAAAGGCCCGCCCCAGATGTGCCGCCGCACCTTCTTTCTGCGCTCACTGCGCGTGATTGGCCAGGCAATGTGCGTGAATTGCGTAACATGGCCGATCGCTTCGCCCTTGATCTCGACTTGGATATCCATGGCCGAGACGCGAGTGAGGAGAACGCCATGGATCAGAGCGGCCTTTCGGCTCAGATGGCGGCGCACGAGCGCAATTTGATCGCCGGCGCGATTGCGGCCAACAGCGGCCAGCTTAAAGCGACGTACGAATCGCTCGGTATATCCCGCAAGTCGCTCTATGAGAAAATGCAGAAGCACGACCTGTCGCGCCGGGATTTTCTGGGCGCGGACGAGCCCAGCGATTAGCTCACCGGAGCCTTCAGAGGTGATGACAAAAGGGCAATGGGTAGAAATCCACCCATTGAATCGGTTCGCATGTACCTTTTTCCACCCATTGACACGAAAAAACGCTGGTCCTGCGACATTGCGACGGTTCGTTGCCTTGTTTGGTGCCCCAAAAGCGCCGCATTGCGCCCAAAGGCACGGAAGCTCACACGTTAATAAAGTGTGACCGTCCTTTATGGCTACCTTTGCTATCGAGCGTGGTGGCTGATCCAACGGGAGGCTCTCTCATGAAAATGTTTGCAATTACCGCGGCGACAGCTGCGACTTTGGCGCTTGGTGTTTCGGCCACAGCGCTCGCCCAGGATGACCGCGCCGGTTGGCCTGAAAGCTTCACGGTGACCACGGCCTCACAAGGCGGCACCTACTTCGCCTACGGTTCGGGCTGGGCCAACCTCGTTGCTGAAGAGCTTGGTCTGACCGGCGGTAGCCAGGTTTCCGGTGGTCCAGGTCAGAATATGGCCCTCGTCCACACCGGCGAAGTTGAGTTCGGCATGACCACCATGGGTCCGGCAGCCGAGTCCATCGATGGCCTAAGCCCCGTCGCGCCAGGCATCCCAATGACCAATGCCTGCGCCATGTTCCCCATGTATCAGACACCGTTCTCCGTGACGGCGCTGTCCTCCTCGGGCATCACATCCATCGCTGATATCCCAG
>JBCCLK010000055.1:0-12664 GCA_039026935.1 Pseudomonadota bacterium | reverse complement strand
GGATGCCTTGGTAGAACAGATCAGATTCCAGGAAGATCTGGCCGTCGGTGATCGAAATCACGTTAGTTGGAATGTAGGCCGACACGTCGTTGGCTTGGGTTTCAATCACCGGCAAAGCGGTCAGCGAGCCAGCGCCAAAATCGTCGTTCATTTTAGCGGCGCGCTCGAGCAGGCGGGAGTGCAGATAGAAGACGTCGCCTGGGAACGCCTCACGCCCTGGCGGGCGGCGAAGAAGAAGAGACATCTGACGATATGCAACAGCCTGCTTGGAAAGATCGTCATAGGCGATCACAGCGTGCATTTTGTTGTCGCGGAAATACTCGCCCATAGCGCAGCCAGCGAACGGCGCGATGAACTGCATTGGTGCCGGGTCAGAGGCGGTGGCGGCAATGATGATGGAGTACTCCAGCGCGCCGCGCTCTTCCAAGATTTTCACGAACTGCGCGACCGTGGAACGCTTTTGGCCGACAGCGACGTAAACGCAGTAGAGTTTTTTGTCCTCATCATCGCCTTCATGAAGCGGCTTCTGGTTCAAGAAGGTGTCGAGGATGATGGCGGTCTTGCCGGTCTGGCGGTCGCCAATGTTCAGCTCGCGCTGACCACGACCAATCGGGCTCAAAGCATCAACAGCTTAAAGGCCGGGAGACATCGGCACATGATCGGACTTGAGCGGGAGAATGAGGGCGGCTTATACGTCTACCTGGCGCATTTCGGCGCCTTCAATCGGGCCCTTCCCATCGATGGGGTTGCCAAGCGCATCCACAACGCGGCCAAGAAGACCTTTGCCGACTGGCACTTCCACAATGTTGCCGGTCCGCTTAACCGTGTCGCCTTCTTTGATAGCGCGGTCATCGCCGAACAGCACGACGCCGACATTGTCGCTTTCAAGGTTGAGCGCCATACCCATGACGCCACCAGGAAACTCGACCATTTCACCGGCTTGGACTTGATCAAGGCCATAGACGCGAGCAATACCGTCACCCACGGACAAAACCTGCCCAACTTCGGTGACTTCGGCTTCTTGACCGAAGCTTGCAATTTGCTCTTTCAGGATCGCGGATATTTCAGCGGCGCGAAGTTCCATCAGCCAGCCTCTTTCATAGCGTATTTGAGTTTGTTCAATTTGGTGCGCAGGGATGTGTCGATCATGCGCGAACCGACCTGGACGATGAGACCGCCCAGCACGTTGGCGTCAACTTTTTCCGTCAGCCGAACGTCCGTCCCCAATTCTTCCTTAAGACCCGCCGCCAAGGCTGTTCGCTGCTCATCGCTAAGCGCGATTGCCGAGGTTACTTCCGCTGAAACTTCGCCACGCTTGTCTGCCGCTATCGCTTTGTAGGCTTTGATCATCCGGGGCAAGGAAAACAAACGCCGATTGGCTGCAACGACGCCAATAAATTGCGTTGTGAGCCCAGAAATGCCGGCTTTCGATAGAATGGCGGTGAGAGCTTTCGACTGAGTTTCTTGCGTGAAAGCTGGACTTTCGACAAGGCGACGTAAGTCCGCGCTCTCATCGAGCAGGCTTTGAACGGTATCGAGGTCGGTTTCCACCGGCTCGACAGCCTTCTGGCCTTCTGCGAGTTCAAACAGCGCTGCAGCGTACGGTCCTGCAACGCCTGCTGTCAGGGATGAAGATGACAAGGTAGCCCTGCTATCGGTCAATTGGTGCGATGCATCATCTCAGGTCGTGATGTGCACGAACTTTTCGATAATGCATTGAAATATTTGACATTTTTCAAGGGCAGGCGAAGTTTGTTCGTCAGCCCTGTCAAAATCGAGCCGGACCTAACATACGCATTCTCACGACGCAACTAAGCGAAGCGCGTAAAAGATGTGCGCTGATGACGCTGGAAGCTCGGGAAACGTAGAGCGTATTGTATTCTAGGGCCGGTGGACGCCTTCTTCTCTATAAGGCGGCGGGAATATTGACGACCAGTAAGAGACCAGCGCACACCACTTCAAAGGCCAGAAACATCAGCGGCTTAGATGAGCGCGCGTGGTCGGCGATGATCGCCGTCGCGCGGCCAATGGCCGCTCCCACATAGACAAAGCCCAGCATAAGGAAGGCGACAGGGGAAAAAATCAAAAGAGCGCCTGCGCCTGCGCCGACCCAAACGGCTCCTGAGGCTGCGCGAACCTCAGACTTCCCAAGGCCCGTATTGTCGGCTGGTCTTAAACCAATGAAGTTGAGGGTGTCCTCGACCTTCAGCCATCCGAAAAGCCCAAGTCCGATCGAGGTGAGGGCGACGAGTATGTTGGTGCTGTTTGCAACCAGTTCCATGAGAGAACTCCAGGGGTTTGACGCCACGGCTTGAGTGAAATGGGGGGCGACGGTTTGCGGTGACGTGTCCGTGAAGATGTACGCCAGAGCGGGGCAAGCGGTTCACACGAAGCCACTTTCATACAGAGCCAATGCTCAAACAAAACTCTGTGGGTCCACGTCTATATCGATGCGCAGATCGCCGCGTGGTTTGTCGGCGCTGGCAATCCATTGGCTCACATAGCTTTGCGTCTCCCTACCGCGCGGGCCGCGCACCAAGAGCCGTTGCCTGTGTCGCCCCCGCAGCATCGCAAGCGGTGCATCGACTGGGCCGAGCACGTCGATGCGCTCATGGGCCGGCGCAATGCTTTTGAGACGTGAGGCATAGGTTTTCACCGCGCCCGCATCGCTGCCGGATGCGATAATGGCAATGAACCGCACGAAGGGGGGCAGATGTGCGCGGCGACGCGCCTCTTCCTCTAGAGCATAGAAGCGTTCGGAATCGTGCGCCAAAAGCGTCTGAAGAACCGGATGCTCTGGCATATGCGTCTGGATCAGCCCGATCCCTGGCTTCTCGGCGCGTCCCGCCCGTCCTGTCACCTGGCTTAAAAGCTGGAAGGTTCGTTCCGACGCACGCGGGTCGCCCTGGCCGAAGCCGACATCCGCATCAATCACGCCGACAAGGGTGAGGCCCGGGAAGTTGTGACCCTTCGCAACCAACTGCGTGCCGACGACGATATCTACTTCGCCCTTTGTCACGGCTTCTAACTCTGCCCGCAGGCGCTTTGGCCCACCGGTCATGTCAGATGACAGCACAAGGGAGCGCGCATCGGGGAAGCGGGTTTCCACCTCCTCAGCGATGCGTTCCACGCCGGGGCCGGAGGGCACGAGCGAGTCTTTGCTGCCGCATTCTGGACAGACAGTTGGCATGGGCTCGACATGGCCGCAGTGATGGCAGTTGAGCGTGCGGGTGAAGCGATGCTGCACAAGCCATGCTGAGCACATGACGCACTCAAAGCGGTGGCCGCATGATCGACAAAGTGTCAGCGGGGCGTAGCCACGTCGATTGAGGAACAAGAGGCTCTGCTCACCCCGCTCCAGCGTGTCTTTCATAGCCTCAACGAGCGGCGGGGCAATCCACGTTCCGCGCTCTGGTGGGTCGCGGCGTAGGTCTATCGCAGCAAGGCTCGGTAGGGGGCGAGCAGCGTAGCGGGCGGGCAGGCGAATGTGTTGATAGCGCCCAGCTTCTGCATTGAAGCGGGTCTCGACCGATGGCGTTGCTGAGGCGAGAACCACCTTGGCACCCTCAAACCGGCCCCGCACAATCGCCATGTCGCGGGCGTTGTAGCTTACCCACTCTTCTTGCTTGTAGGCCGCTTCATGCTCTTCATCGATGATGATGAGCTTCAAAGTCTCGAACGGCAGGTATAGCGCCGAACGCGCCCCAACGACGACCTTCACTTTGCCTTCGGCGACGCCGCGCCAGACTTGCCGTCGCGCCTTTGGAGTGATGGCAGAGTGCCATTCGCCGGGAAGCGCACCGAACCTCTCGGCGAAACGATCCAGGAGTGATTGGGTGAGCGCGATCTCGGGCAAGAGGATCAGCGATTGTTGTCCATGGCGCAGCGCGTCGGCGATGAGCTCGAAGTAAACCTCTGTTTTGCCCGAGCCGGTCACCCCTTCGATGAGCGCGACGGTTGGTGTGTTTTCCCTCTTTTGCGTGTCTTGCCTCGCTTGACGGATGAGGGCATCGACGGCGTCCGCTTGCCCAGAGGTGAGCGTGCGTGGATCAAAGTCCGGATCTGGTTCGAGGCGCCCTGGTTCGCGGGCAACAGTCAGCGTTTCGAACGTGCTGGACTTGATCAGCCCGTCGATGACCGCCGTGGAGACGCCAGCAAGGTCGGCAAGGCCGGTCTTGGTGTAGATTTCGCCCCGCTTCGCTGTTTCCAGCAAGCGTTTGCGGGCGGGCGTTAAGCGCTCGGGCTCTGGCCCTGAGCGTCGGACCGCGCGCACTGGTGGTTCGCGCTGCATCAGTTCTTCGCCGCGCGTCACCATGCGAGCGATCATGCCAGGCGGTGATAAAGTCCAGCCCGCGACCCACTCAATGAACCCTCGCAGTGGCGTTCGGATCGGTGGGGCATCGACGACGCTTTCAATCGATTTGAGCTTGCTCGCGTTAACAACATCACCACCCGGTCCCCAAACCGTACCGAGCACGAGCCGTTTGCCGAGCGGCACTTTCACAATTGCACCCGTTGTCACGCTTTGACCCTCAGCCACCACATAGGTGAGCGCGCTGGGCATGGGTGCAGGCACCACCACAGCGACGTGTGCGCCCGCATGGAAGACGTCGCCGTCAGCACCAGCGTGCGAATCAAACCGATTTTGGAGGGGTGACGTGGTCATGCAAAAACGATAGACGACCGCGCGAGTGGCGGGAAAGCCCGCAGCTGATTGTTAGTGCCAAGTTGGCGACACTGAAGGATAAGCAAAGCCATGAAGTTTTTCGTCGATACCGCCGATGTGAAAGAGATCGAGGAGCTGAACGCCATCGGCCTGCTTGATGGCGTTACCACCAACCCATCCCTGATTGCCAAATCAGGCCGCGACTTCAAGGAAGTGATCGCCGAGATTTGCGGCGTAGTCTCCGGGCCCGTGTCCGCTGAGGTGACGGCGCTCGACGACGACGGCATGATCGCGGAAGGCCGTGAGCTTGCCAAGATCGCCTCCAACGTCACAGTGAAGGTGCCGCTCACCATTGACGGGCTGAAAGCCTGTAAGGCGCTGTCTTCTGCCGGAACGATGGTCAACGTGACGCTTTGTTTCTCGGCCAATCAGGCGCTTCTGGCTGCCAAATGCGGCGCGACGTTTATCTCTCCGTTCATTGGGCGTCTCGATGACATCAACATTGATGGCATGGAGCTGATCGAAGACATCCGCGCGATCTACGACAATTACCCCGCACTAGAGACGGAAATTCTCGCAGCCTCCATCCGCACCGCCAACCATGTGAAGCAGGCCGCGCTCATCGGTGCTGACGTTGCAACAATCCCACCAGCCGTCTTGAAGGGCCTCGCCAAGCACCCGCTGACCGATAAGGGCATTGACGCTTTCATGGCGGATTGGGCAAAGACCGGGCAGAGCATCCTCTAGAGTTCTTTTGTCATGAACACGGAGTTCGGGTCGAGCGTGTAATCCCCGAACGGCTCGCAGTGGATGAAACCGTGCCGCTCATAGAGTTTACGTGCGGGGGCGAAATAGTCGAACGAACCGGTCTCCAAAGAGAGGCGTTTCATACCTCGGCCTTGGGCGTAACCGATGAGGTGGCCCAGCATCGCAGCGCCCAAGCCCTGGCCGCGCCGCTCCTCGACGGTGCGCATGGACTTGATCTCGCCAGTAAGGCTGGTGTGCTTTCCGGTATTGTCACTTGGTAGGTCTTTCACCGCGCCAATGACCATCAACGCGTCACCTTCCCATCCGGCGAAAAAGGCGATGTCAGGCGTTTTGAGCGCACCAAGATCGAGTGCATGGACGCTGCCGACTGGTGTGACGGCGATGTTGGTTTCCAAGTGGAACTTCAAAAGATCGATCACTGCCGGATGATCAAGATCGCCTTTGATGATACTTAGCGCCATCTTACTCTCATTCTCACGCAGTTTTGCGAGCGCAAAGTTGAGCAACTTTTCCTGACGTTGCTCTCAGCTTCGGGACAGGGCGACAAGGTAGGTGCAGGGTTCGTTGGTCTGGTTGTGAAAGACCACTTCTTTGGTCCTCAAAGCGGCATAGCTGTCGCCGGGATAGAGCGTGTTTTCGCCTGCGGCATCGTAGATGGTAAGCGTTCCATCCACGACATGGATGACCTCACGTGTGAACTCGAAGCTCGCTTGCGGCAGCGGCACTTTCGTCCCAGCCGGCAGATAGATCTTTGCAAGTTCCACCGGAACCTCGGCCGAGCGATAAAGCTGGCGGCGTACATACCCTGTTCCCGGGTCTTCCCAGAGCGATTGGTCCGCCGCCCTCTGGACCGGCTCACCGCTCTGCTCTGCCCGTATAAGGAGACCTGCAAATGTGAGATCGAAGGCGTAGGCAAGCCGCACGAGCACATTGGCCGTGGGACTCATCTCGCCGCGCTCGATTTTTGAGATGGCAGCGCGTGAGACGCCGGAGCGGTCTGCAAGATCCGCCATCGACCATTTGCGCGACTTTCGTTCAATCTGGATACGGCGCGCCAAAGCCTCGTTGGAATTGTCTACTAAAGTGCTCATATGTCACTTATGAGAGACAAATTTGAAGTGGTCAAGAGACCGCCCCGACAGATCGGGACGGTTGAACTTAATGCTGCGAAACTCAGTTGAGCTTAGGGGCAGCTGTTGCCGTGCATCATTTGCAGTTCGTTAAGCGCTCCATCGATCTCATCGCTCCATGCCATGTCATGAGCGGCGATGTCGTGCTTCAACTGTTCCATACTGGTCGCCCCGATGATGGAGGACGCAACGAATGGCTTGGAGGTGGTAAAGCGGATGGCGGCTTGTGAATAGTCAAGGCCGTGGTCGTCGCAGATCTTGAAGTACCGCTCCATAGCAGCTTGGGCGCCTGGGCCCTCATAGCGTCCCATTCGGCCGAACAGAGTGCGGCGCGCCCCGGCAGGCTGGGCACCATTCCGGTACTTGCCGGTCAGCATGCCTTGGGCGAGTGGAGAATAGGCGAGAAGGCCGACATCTTCGCGTATACTGACCTCCGCGAGCGCCGTTTCGTAGGTGCGATTGAGGATATTGTAGGCGTTCTGAACGGACGCGACACGAGACTTTCCGCCAACGTCTGAGGCGGTAAGCCAGCGCATTGTGCCCCAGGCACTCTCATTGGACAGGCCAATGGCGCGGACTTTGCCAGCTTTCACCAACTCATCGAACGCATCAAGCGTTTCTTCAATCGCAACTTCCGGTCCTTCGGTCGGTTTCCACACCATAGGGTTGGTGCCGAAGATGGAGAAGGGGCGACCTGGCCAGTGAAGCTGATACAAATCGATATAGTCCGTCTGAAGCCGCTTAAGCGACGCCTCAACCGCGTCAAACACATTGGCTTTGGTTGGCAGTGCGACGCCCTCCGTTTGATTGCCGAACCAGTTCATGGAGGTCGCGCCCACCACCTTCGATGCGAGGATGACTTTGTCGCGGTTGCCGCGTTCCTTGAACCAGTTGCCGATGATCGTCTCGGTGGTTCCTTGCGTCTCGGCCTTTGGCGGAATGGCGTAGAGTTCTGCGGTGTCGAAAAAATTGATGCCGGACTCAAGAGCGTAGTCCATTTGTTCAAAGCCTTCGCTCTGTGTGTTCTGCTCGCCCCAGGTCATGGTGCCAAGGCAGATGACCGACACGTCGATGCCGGTGCGTCCCAAGGGGCGCTTTTCCATCGGGTATTTCCTTACTGATAAAGAGGGGGGTGGTTTCGATCAGTCTGCCGAAACGCGGGTGATAAGATCTTCAACGTAAGGCAAGATGCGCTCTACGATCAAGCCAATGCCCTCGGCGGTCGGGTGAATGCCGTCAGGCAGGTTCAATTCGGGAATGGCTGCAACGCCATCAAGAAAGAATGGATAGTATATAGCCTCATACTGTTCAGCCAGGCGGGCATAGATCGGATTGAAGCTTTCCGCATAGGCTGCGCCCATGTTGGGTGGAGCGATCATGCCGGCAATAAGTGTCGGCAGACCGCGCGCTGTTAGATTGGCCATGATGCCATCAAGCGAGCTTTCGGTGATGCCGGGATCGATGCCGCGCAAGGCGTCGTTCGCGCCAAGTTCTACGATCACGGCGTCCGTATCCGGGTGGAGCGACCAATCAAGGCGTGCAAGGCCGCCCGAAGATGTGTCGCCTGACACGCCGCCGTCGATCACCGCCACATCATAGCCTTTGGCGCGCAGTGCCTCTTCCAACTGATCTGGGAACCCTTCCCCCGGCGCAAGGCCGAAGCCAGCGACAAGGCTGTCGCCCAACGCAAAGATCGTGACCGGCTCTGCGCGTGCGACCGAGGCCATCATCAAGGATGCGAGGAGAAGTACGAGAGAACGGGCTAAGGAAAAGAGCAGATAGCCTTGGTGCATCGCAATGTGTTTCCTATTTGATCGGTCTGACACTGTTCGACGTAAGTCTATCATCACCTTTTTTCCAGACCTTGGGTTCTCGCGTGGCCAATCCTTCTTCTTATCCCATCATAACGATGCGCAATGTCGAGCTTTCACTGGGCACGGGCGCATCCCGCGTTGATATCTTGCGCGGCGCATCGCTTTCGGTGATGCTCGGAACATCTGTTGGTTTGGTCGGCCCATCCGGGTCCGGCAAATCGACACTTTTAATGGCACTCGCTGGACTTGAGCGCCCAACCGCCGGCACGGTTGAGATTGAGGGCGTTGATCTTCCACAGCTCAGTGAAGACAAGCTTGCCGCCTTTCGAGGTCGCAAGATCGGTATCGTCTTTCAGTCCTTCCATCTGATCCCGACCATGACAGCGCTTGAGAATGTCGCTGTCCCGCTAGAGCTTGCTGGTCATGATGATCCGTTTGGTACGGCGGAGGCAGAGCTTGAAGCTGTGGGGCTTGGAGAGCGCACGAACCACTATCCAACCCAACTCTCTGGTGGTGAGCAGCAGCGCGTCGCCGTGGCTCGTGCTCTGGCGCCCAAGCCGTCCATCTTGGTGGCAGACGAACCAACGGGTAATCTGGATGGACCGACCGGCACGCAGATCGCTGATCTTCTCTTTGATGCGCCTGCCAAGCGGGGAACGACGCTGGTTCTCGTCACTCACGATCCGGCTCTGGCTGCTCGCTGCGACCGCACCGTTCGGCTTGAGGCTGGTCGTGTGGTTGAGGATGGCGAAGCTGCGCTGGTTGAAGCGGCGGAGTAGGGCGCATTATGGCTGACGTAACAGCTTCAGGCCTCAATGCATCCCGCAGCGATCTCGCATTGAGCTTCACTTACGCGATGCGGGAGTTGCGCGGGGGGCTCAAGGGCTTTGCGATCTTCCTTGCGTGCATCGCGTTGGGTGTTGCCTCGATCGCAGGCGTCAATGCTCTTGCGCAGTCCATGACAGGCGGGCTTGCCAATGAAGGCCGCGCGATTTTGGGCGGTGATGTGCAACTGGAACTTATCCAGCGGGAAGCTTCTGACGATGAGTTAGCGTTCCTCACTGACCAGGGTGCGCAGCTGGTGGCGATTGCTGACTTGCGTGGCATGGCCCGTACGGACGATGAGCAGAACCAGACCGTTGTGGAGATCAAAGCCGTTGATGATCCTTATCCGTTGGTGGATCTTCTGACCTTTTCAGATGAGAACGGCGTGCTTCGCGATGATCTGCATGCCGCTCTGGCAGCCCAGAGCGGTGTTTTCGGCCTCCTGGCGGAGGGCACCCTGGCGGCGCGCCTGGATGTTGAGGTAGGTGATATCGTCAGGATCGGTGAGCATTCGTTTGAGCTGCGCGGGATCATCGAACGCGAGCCTGACCGGCTTTCGTCAGGCTTCGGATTTGGTCCGCGTGCGATGATCTCAACGGCTGGCTTGGAGGCGAGTGCGCTTGTCCAGCCCGGTTCGCTTGTCGAGTGGGAATATACGCTTGCCTTTCCCGAGCCATTGACCGTCGAAGCGCTTCAAGCGTTTGAGCGTGCGGCTAACTCCGCGTATCCCGATGCAGGTTGGCGCATTCGTGACCGCACTGAGGCAAGCCCGCGTCTATCCAGAGCGATCAATCAGTTCGCTCAGTTTTTGACGTTGGTCGGACTCACCGCTTTGGTCGTTGGCGGTGTCGGTGTTGCCAACGCTGTGCGCTCCTTTGTCGAGCAGAAACGACGGGTCATCGCCACGTTTAAGTCCCTTGGCGCAGCGGGACCGTTCGTTTTCCGCGTCCAGTTCTTCCAGGTGATGGCGATTGCCGGTCTTGGTATCCTCATCGGTTTGGCCATTGGGGCTGCAGTGCCTTTTGTCGTCCAGCTTTTCTTTGGCGGTATCCTACCTGTGCCGCTTGAAACGCGGCTTTATCCCGACGCTCTTGGTCTCGCGGCGCTTTACGGGCTGTTGGTCGCGCTTGCGTTCGCGCTCTGGCCTCTCGGCACGGTGCGTGATGTACCTGCGACGGCGCTTTTCCGCGATGTTGGAGGCTCTTCTCGGCGATTGCCACGGATCATCTACATCGCCGGTGCCGCAATCGCGATGTTGGGTCTGGGTGTAGTCGCATTTCTTGTCTCTGAAAGCCGCTTCATTGCCTCAATCTATCTGGGCGCCGCCGGCGTGAGCTTTGTCATTCTGCGGTTGGTTGGCAGCGCCGTTATGGCGCTTGCCAAACGGGCGCCTCGGCCGAAATCCACCGAAGCGCGGTTGGCCCTCGGCAATATCCATCGGCCTGGAGCGCTGACGCCATCGGTGATCTTGTCGTTGGGACTTGGGCTCACCTTGCTCGTCGCCCTGGCACTAATTGACGCCAACCTTCGACGCCAGCTGACAAGTTCTATCCCTGAGGTCGCGCCGGCCTTTTTCTTCCTCGATATTCAAAACAGTCAGCTCAATGACTTCAGAGCGCTGATGGATGAAGCCGCGCCGAACGCGGTGCTCGACAGTGAGCCGATGCTGCGAGGCCGGCTCGTGGCGCTCAACGGCATCGCCGCGCGGGATTTCCCCGCCCCGCCGGAGGCCGCCTGGATTCTGCGCGGCGATCGGGGCATCACCTATTCTGCGACTTTGCCGGACACAGGAACTCTCACCGAAGGGGAATGGTGGACAGAGGACTACAGCGGCGAGCCGCTCGTTTCCTTCATTGAAGAAGAAGGCCGCCAGCTTGGCCTAGAAATTGGGGATACGCTGACCGTCAACGTGCTTGGCCGGGAACTCACCGCGCGCATTGCCAACTTCCGCGACGTGGAGTGGCAGTCGCTGGCAATCAACTTTGTGATGGTGTTTTCACCCAACACGTTTGCCGGAGCGCCACACGCGCATCTTGCCACCGTCACCTATGATGCCGAACAGGACGATGCCACCGAGTTTGCTCTTCTGCGCCAGGTCACTGCGGCCTTCCCAGGCGTGACGTCGGTGCGCATTGCTGATGCCATCGAAGGGGTGAACGCGCTGGTCGAAGATTTGGCCCTCGCCGTGCGCGGTGCTGCATCGGTGACCCTGTTTGCGTCCGTGTTGGTGTTGGCCGGAGCGCTCGCTGCTGGGCATCGCCATCGGCTCTACGATGCGGTGATCTTGAAGACGCTTGGAGCTACGCGCCGTCGCATCCTGAGTGCTTTCTTGCTTGAATATGCCCTTCTTGGTCTCGCTGCGGCTGTGTTCGGACTGGCGGCCGGGTCGCTCGCTGCCTTCGCGGTGCTGGAGTATGTGATGAGCGCAGGTTTTACTTTTCTGCCATCGGTCGCATTTGGTGCCTTGGGCGTTGCACTTCTTCTCACTGTAGGGCTTGGCCTTGCGGGAACGTGGCAAATATTAGGGCAGAAGCCTGCGCCCGTGTTGCGGGACCTGTAATCGGCTCGAACGCCCTGTGTCACATTAGGATTGTCTTACATAAAGTGACCGATTAGGGGCCTAAGCTCTTGTGATTGGCGCAGATCATCGCCATATTCGCGCTGGAATTTGGATTTTCGCAGCGTCTGTCATGGTGGCAGCCGCAGTTTTGGCCGTTTTTCGACCATTGGGAGATTGAAAACATGAATAACCCGCTTCGCGACGGTTACGCCCAGCAAGGCGTTCAAACAGCCGCAGGCATTGATGAAGGCCTGCGCGCCTACATGCTCAAGGTGTACAACTACATGGCCCTTGGCCTCGCCATCACCGGTATCGCGGCGATGGGCATTGCCATGCTCGCAACAACCAACGATCAGTCGGTAGCGGTTGCCCAGATGCAGAATGGTACACTGCTTACCGGTTTGGGAGCGGCGCTGTACGGTTCGCCATTGCAGTATTTGGTTATGTTTGCTCCTTTGGGTGCCGTTCTATTCTTGAGCTTCCGCATCACAAGGATGAGCGTTTCCGCAGCCCAGATGACGTTCTGGGTGTTCGCGGCCATCATGGGCGTGTCGCTCTCGTCGATCTTTTTGATCTTCACCGCTGAATCGATCACCCGCGTGTTCTTCATCACGTCGGCTGCTTTCGGTGCGCTGAGCCTCTTTGGCTACACCACAAAGAAGGATATATCCGGCTGGGGCTCGTTCCTCATCATGGGTGTAATCGGTATCGTGATTGCGTCGATCGTGAACCTCTTCCTTCAGTCGTCCGCGATGCAGTTCGCCATCTCTGTAATTGGTGTTGTCGTGTTCGCTGGCCTTACGGCCTACGACACGCAGCGCATCAAGGTGATGTACTACGAAGGTGATGACGCGACTTCTATGGGTCGGAAGGCGATCATGGGCGCGCTGAGCCTCTACCT
>JBCCLK010000054.1:0-13498 GCA_039026935.1 Pseudomonadota bacterium | reverse complement strand
GGCTTTCATCCCATGAGTCACGGTATTGCACTTGAAGGTATGCGGCTTGTTTTCGACGCACTGCCAAGCGCTGTGAAAGACGGTTCAGACATAGCTGCACGCGCTGATATGATGGCCGCTGCCCTGATGGGGGCTGTCGGTTTCCAAAAGGGCCTTGGGGGCGTGCACGCGCTCGCTCACCCCCTTGGGGCGCAGTTCAAGGCGCATCATGGAACGCTGAACGCCGTCCTGCTCCCACACGTGCTCCGAGCGAACCGCGACGCCATTGAACAGTCTATTGGGCGTGCCGCAGCCTATGTCGGACTGATGGGGGGCTTCGATGGATTTCTCGCGCGTGTTGAAGCGCTCAATACGGAAATCGGCATACCGAACACGCTCTCGGCTATGGGGGTTGGGCTTAGCGATCCTGATCGGGTAGTGGCAGCTGCTTTGCGTGACCCCAGTGCTGACGGAAACCCGGTACCCTTCAAGGCACCCCTCGCGCGGCAGATCTTAACTGCAGCAACGTAAAGGGCGTGCAAGCCGGAATTCGGTCGCGCCAATCAGGTGTGGTGGCGGCGATTGCAAGCCGATTTTCCTTGACCTTGATAATGGCGGGATAGAGATCTCAGAGTTCACCGCGTCGACGGTACTTTGGGAGTCGATTGACGATGGTCTGTCGCAGCGAAGCGCGTAAGCAGATCTGGGCGATGCGGTTTTGTTCTTCGACGAGGATGGCAATGACGAGATCGCTACGACGCGTGACCCAGATCTTAACATCAGGGCCCTAAGAGCCGCAGCCTGACACAGTCTCACGAGAGGATATGGAGGCCTCGCCCGGAATCGAACCGGGGTGCAAGGATTTGCAGTCCTCTGCGTAACCACTCCGCCACGAGGCCATTGCCGTCCCGGTAACAGCCGCCTGATTGCGTTGCAAGGCTTATTGCGCCGCGTGCTGAGCCTGCATCTAGAGAAAGCAGGCTTTGCAGGAGCTTGCCCTGCGGCAACTGATTCTAACGCACTAAGATAGAAGCACTTCTGTTGTTCCTTGCCTCGCAGGCCGTTGCGTCCGTGCAGCACTTGTCTATCAAAATCATAAGATGTCAGCAGAAAAGCCTTACGCGTCTTGCGCAGTGGGCAAGTGCATCCTACCAGAACATCCGATCATCATCGCGTGTTGACCGGAGCAAGTTGGGGTGATGAAGTTAGTGTTTCCGACCGCCAAGGGGCACCTATTGTATGCATGACTTTCTAAGCCGTATATGTGGCAGTGCTTACCGCTACGTGGCTTTGATGGCCACCTTTGCAACAGTCGCTGTTGTCGTGGCCGTTCCAACAACGGCGGTGAAGGCAGAAACGCTTGCGGGCGCACTTGCACGAGCCTACCAATTTAACCCTGAACTGAATGCCGAACGCGCCGCTGTTAGGGCGAATGACGAGAATGTCCCCCTTGCGCTGTCGGGCTTCCGACCGATTGTTGCCGCCGACGGCAGTACCGGATACCAATCAACCCGTTCGCGTGTTGACGGGGCGCCAAACTCGACGACGGACCTTTATCCCACGACGTTGGGCCTTACGATCACACAGCCACTTTTTCGCGGGTTTCGCACGCAGAACGCCGTTGCGCAGGCGGAAAGCGGCGTCCTTGCGGCGCGCGCGGGTCTTGAAAACACCGAACAAAACATCCTTGTTTTGGCCACCCAGGTCTACATGGATGTTCTCGCTGACCGAGCCCTTCTCGCTCTAAGCCAGCAGAACGTTGCCTTTCTCGACGAACAGGTTCGTGCAGCCCAAGCACGTTTTGACGTGGGTGAAGGAACGCGCACAGACATCGCGCAAGCAAGTGCACGCAGAGCTTTTGCCTTGGCTGAAGTGAGCGCAGCGCAAGCGGATCTCTCCGCCTCCAACGCCGCCTATCGTCAGGTCATTGGGGTAGACCCAGCAGAGCTTGTCACGCCAGCTCCTTTCACATCCGGCATCCACAATACCTTACAGGCCAATTTGGACGACGCGCTTGCTTCACACCCCGCCATTCGGGCCGCCAGAGCCAATATCGATGCGGCGCAAAGTGCTGTGGCCATTGCAGAGGGCGAGCTGTTGCCGACAGTTGACTTGGAGGGCCGGACACAGCGTTCGTGGGATAACGGCACTGACGGGGGACCGAATGACAGCGTGTCGGCGACCCTGCGATTGAGTGTGCCGATCTACCAAGGCGGCAGTGTGACGGCATCTATCCGCCAGTCCATTGAGATCTTAGGGCAGAGTCGGCTGGAACTTGATGTCACGCGTGAGCAGATCCGCGCAGCCATTTTCGCAGCTTTCGGTGGTCTTGAGGCATCACGCGCACAAATTGAGGCGTCCACGTTGCAGGTGTCTGCGGCGCAAATAGCGTTGTCGGGCACCATTGAAGAGCAGCGCGTCGGTCAAAGGACGACGCTGGATGTTCTCAACAGCCAGGAAGAAGTCATTAATGCGCGGATCCTAGAGGTGAACGCGCGCCGGGACCTCGTCGTCGCGTCGTATTCGCTCGCGTCGGCGTTGGGCCGCTTGTCAGCTGCCTCTCTTGGGCTCGAGGTTATTCAGTATGAACCGACTGAGCATTACGAGGCTGTTCGCGATCGCTGGTATGGTCTGCGTACCCCCGATGGTCGTGGCGGCGTTCTGTTTGGCGACTAAGCCCGGCAAAGACCGTCCTAATGACCGTCACGGACAAGGCTGGCGTCCAAAAGTGCTGCCAAACCGGTATGGTTAACGCTTCCTTAAAGGCTTTCCCTCAGGAAACATGTAGATGGCACGGTGTGGCGCACTCTGATTTTTCAGAGCTTGTGCCATAATGTGATCGAATCAGGTTGGGCCGAGAAGCGGCTGCTTCTTTTTGTGGGCGCCGGCATGCTACAAGGCGCTTGGGCAAAGAGAAAGCAGTCGGTTTAGGCAGCGTAAAGTGCGGGAAGTTCTTGGGGATGGCGAAAGCAAGCGCAACTTCTGAACCGTCGATGGAAGAGATTCTCGCGTCGATCCGGCAGATCATTTCTGATGATGATGTAAAGGATGGTGAGGATGAGGCAGAGGCTCCGGCTGACGAGGATACCGATGAGAGCATCTCCGAAGCTGACCTAGACGCTCTGTTTGCGAGTGGTGACGAGGCGGAGGAAGCGGAGGAACCGCAGGAAGAACCCGAGGTTGAAGCCGTCGCTGAAGAACCCGCTGAGCCTGAGGAGGAGCCCTCCGATGATGCGGATGATGGTGATGACGAGGATGTGCTCGATCTAGGTGCTTTGCCGCAGGCCGCCGATGAATTGTTTGAAGCGCCCGAAGACCTCGATTTCGCTGAAGTAGACCTCAATGAGGTCGAAGAAGAATCCGCTCCGACCGAGGAACCCGCTCCAGCCGAGGAACCCGCTCCGGTCGAGGAACCCGTGGTTGAGGCCGCCATCGAAAGCGAGCCTGTGAAGGCAGATGCGGCTGCAAACGGCATCATGTCCAATGACGCAAGCAACTCTGTCTCGGTGGCCTTCGCAGATCTCGCCTCCACCATGCTGTCAGCCAATGCGCGCACCCTGGAGGATCTTGTTCAGGACATGCTTCGCCCCATGCTCAAGAGTTGGCTTGATGAAAATCTTCCCACGATGGTGGAGAAGCTGGTGCGCGAAGAGATTGAACGCGTGGCACGCCGGGGTCCAAGAGGCTAGGGCAAGCTAGGGATCGATTTAAGAAGCGGCTGAATACCCGCTGCGGTTCCAGTGCCCCAGAATGCCGCTGACCGCCATCCCACGGTTGACAGCACATAAGGCCTTTGCCTTTTAGCGGCCTACATGCGTCCGCTTTCTTTGCGCCCGCGCACCCAACACTCTTTCGATGTTTTGAAGGCCAACGTTATGACGATGGAGACCACCTTTTCGCCTGCCGATATGGAAAGCCGCATCAGCGGGCTTTGGGAAAGCACCAGCGCTTTTGCGGCAGGTGCTGGGCGCAAACCGGGCTCCGACAGCTTTTCAATCGTTATACCACCGCCCAATGTCACAGGCTCTCTGCACATGGGCCATGCGCTCAACAACACGCTTCAGGACGTGCTTGTCCGCTGGAAGCGTATGCAGGGGTTCGACGTCTTGTGGCAGCCGGGCACGGATCATGCCGGTATCGCAACACAGATGGTGGTGGAGCGTCAGCTTGCAGATGAAGGGAACCTTCGCCGCCAGGATATGACGCGCGCCCAATTCATTGAGCGAGTGTGGAAGTGGAAGGAAGAGTCCGGCGGCACGATCATCAATCAGCTTAAGCGCTTGGGTGCTTCTTGTGACTGGTCCCGCGAGCGTTTCACGATGGATGAGGGCCTCTCCAAGGCCGTCCTCAAAGTCTTTGTCGAGCTTTACAATGAGGGCCTCATTTACCGCGGCAAACGGCTTGTGAACTGGGACCCGCATTTCCAGACTGCGATTTCCGACCTTGAAGTGGAGAACATCGAAGTTGACGGCCACATGTGGCACTTCAAATACCCGCTCGCCGTAAACCCTGAGACAGGAAAAGCTGCGACCTATGAGTATGTCGAGAAAGACGAAGAGGGGAACGTTACGCTATCGGAGACGCGCGACTACATCTCCATCGCCACAACACGCCCGGAGACCATGCTCGGTGATGGCGCCGTCGCAGTTCATCCAGGCGATGAGCGTTACGCGCCCATCGTCGGCAAACTTTGCGAGATCCCGGTTGGCCCAAAGGAGCATCGCCGTCTGATTCCGATCATCACGGACGAGTATCCAGATCCTGACTTTGGCTCCGGCGCGGTGAAGATCACCGGTGCGCACGACTTCAATGACTATCAGGTGGCCAAACGCGGACAGATTCCACTCTTCCGATTGATGGATGAGAAGGGTGCGTTGCGCGCCGATGGCGAACCTTATGTGCTTGAGGCGGACAAAGCCCGAAACTTGCGCGAAGCTGGCGGCGAGCCAGACGAAAACCACGTCGATGCCATCAATCTGGTGCCTGATGAGTATCGTGGCCTTGACCGTTTCGAGGCGAGGAAGCGCGTTGTTGCCGATATCGACGCCGAAGGCCTCATGATTATTGTCGAAGACAAGAAGGTTATGCAGCCCTTTGGCGATCGCTCCAAGGTTGTCATCGAGCCGATGCTGACCGACCAGTGGTTCCTCGATGCCAAGGTTCTGGCAGAGCCTGCGCTTGCGTCGGTGAAGGAAGATCGCACGCGTTTCGTGCCCAAAAACTGGGAGAAGACGTACTTCGACTGGATGGAAAACATCGAGCCGTGGTGTATCTCCCGCCAGCTTTGGTGGGGGCATCAGATTCCAGCTTGGTACGGGCCTGATGACCATATTTTCGTCGCCGAGGATGAAGAGACAGCCCTCAACGATGCTATTCAGCATTACATGGCCAGTGAAGGCCCATGGAAAGCCTGGCTAGAAGATCGGATCGATAACTTCCATCCCGAAGAGTTGATCAAACGGGACCCAGACGTCCTCGACACTTGGTTTTCCTCATCGCTCTGGCCGTTCTCAACCCTTGGCTGGCCAGACGGAACGCCTGAGCTTGATCGCTATTACCAGACCGACGTTTTGGTGACGGGCTTTGACATCATCTTTTTCTGGGTCGCCCGGATGATGATGATGGGCAACCATTTCATGCGCGACGAGCATGGAGAGGTGGTTGAGCCGTTCCACACCGTCTACATCCACGCATTGGTCCGCGATGAGCACGGGCAGAAAATGTCCAAGTCCAAAGGTAATGTGCTCGATCCACTCGTGTTGATCGATGAGTATGGTGCTGACGCCGTCCGCTTCACACTCACTGCTATGGCCGCGCAAGGGCGCGACATCAAGCTCGCGAAAAGCCGCATCGCGGGCTATCGGAATTTCGCCACCAAGCTTTGGAACGCGGTCCGTTTTGCGCAGATCAATGGTGCCGCGGCGTCTCCAGACTTCCATCCTCATGCGGTGAAAGAGCCGGTAAACCAGTGGGTTCTGACCGAAGCGAGCCGTGCGTTGGCCGAGATCGACGGCGCGCTTGAAGGTTACAGGTTTAATGACGCCGCAAGCGCTGCCTACAAGTTCACCTGGAACCTCTTTTGCGACTGGTATCTGGAACTCTTGAAGCCAACGCTCAACGGCGATGATGGCCCGACAAAGGACGAAGCGCGTGCGACAATGGCGTATGTCATTGACCTCATCTTGCGCATGCTTCACCCCTTCATGCCGTTCATCACCGAGGAACTTTGGGCTGCAACAGGGGGCTTTGACGGGCGCGAACAAATGCTCGTTGTTTCGCAATGGCCCACTTTGGCGATCGAGAATGAAGACGCCGCGCGTGATATCAACTGGCTCATTGAGCTCATCACACAGACACGCTCGTTACGCTCTGAGATGAATATCGCGCCAAACGCTAAGCTTTCCGGTGTCTTGGTGGGCGCTGATGGGGCAACACAAACGCGCTTGCAGGCCCAACAAAGCGTTTTGCAGCGCGTTGGTCGCTTTAAGGCCATTACGGCAAGCGATATGCCGACGGAGGGCTCCATTCAGCTTGTTGTTGGCGGCGCAACGCTCTGCCTCAACGTAGGTGAGCTCATTGATCTCGATGCAGAGCGTGCACGCCTTGCCAAAGAGATGGGTCGTCTGGATGACGAGATCGCGCGCATCGATAAGAAGCTCTCGAACCAGAAATTCACCGCCCGTGCGCCCGCCGATGTGGTGGAGGGCGAGCGCGAGAAGCGTACCGGCTATGAGGCGGAGAAAACCAAAGTTGGCGAGGCGCTTCAGCGCTTAAACTGATCGACAAACGACGTTTCAGCCCGCCGGGTGTAGCACTTTGCCCAAGATATGATCGTCGCGGCGGATTACCTGCGATGAGTGCCCCACGATCAACGGGTCAGGGCCACGCGCGACGTCGCGTGATTTATCTGAGTAGGGCAGGGATGACAGAAAGTGCCGCATGCATCCGAGCCGTGCGCGCTTTTTATCGTTGGACTTCACGACCGTCCAGGGAGCATCGGCAGTGTCGGTATAGAAGAACATCGCCTCTTTCGCTTCGGTGTAGTCTTCCCACTTATCGAGCGAAGCTTTATCGATCGGTGACAGTTTCCATTGCTTCAATGGGTCTCGTTCACGATCTTTGAACCGCCGCCGCTGCTCGCTCTGGCTGACTGAAAACCAGTACTTGAAAAGCAAGACCCCAGAACGGGTCAGCATCTGTTCAAACTGCGGCGTCTGGCGCATGAATTCCAAATACTCATTGGGTTTGCAGAACCCCATCACACGCTCCACGCCAGCGCGGTTGTACCAGGAACGGTCGAACAGAACGATCTCACCACCCGCGGGCAGATGCTCGATGTAGCGTTGATAGTACCACTGGGTCTGCTCGCGCTCGGTCGGTTTGGAAAGCGCTACAACGCGTGCTGTGCGCGGGTTCATATGCTCCATGTAGCGCTTGATGGTGCCGCCTTTGCCTGCGGCATCGCGGCCCTCAAAGAGGATGACGATGCGCTGCCCCGTTTCTTCGACCCAGCGCTGCACCTTTAAGAGCTCTACTTGAAGTTCCGCCTTTTGCGCCTCATAGACGGCGCGTCGCATCTTCGTTTTGTACGGATACTCGCCCGTCTCAAAAACGCGGCGGATAGCGTCTGGATCATGCTTATCAATTGGCTTCGACTGCGTCGTTTTAGATGATGGCCCTACGTCCTTCGCAAGATAGCCCAATGCATCGGCTGATCCATTCTTGGTAGAAACCATGCTAGTTTCACTCATATCGTACCCCAGTCTTGCCGTACCCAAGTCTTAGTTTGGCACCTTGTGCTTGTGGTGGACTTCAGCACAAAAAGCCTCCGATACCACTAACCGCCTTGGTTCACGGACCGTTTCGGTGTGAGGCTAAGCGGTTGGGCATGGGTTTAACTTGTGCTGGATCAAGGGGCATGCCGCATTGTCAGGCGCTCGAATGTGTCGAATGTGCAACAGAGTTGCGAATTGACAGACCAGATTGAATGGGGCGCTGCATCCGCCCCCTTTTGGCCCAACTTCGAGCGGACTGACATCACCATACGCGTGCAGGTCAGGGTTGGGAAACAGCTGCGCTCCAAGTTGAAAACGAGCTGGGAGCCTAACGCGTGGAATAGAGATTATGGACGCCAAAGTTTTTGACAAAGCCAAGCTGCCAAGCCGTCATGTGACATCTGGGCCGCAGCGCGCACCGCATCGCTCATACCTGTATGCGATGGGTCTATCGCAGGAACAGATCGGTCAGCCACTGGTCGGTGTTGCGTCCTGCTGGAACGAGGCAGCCCCATGCAACATCGCGCTCATGCGTCAAGCGCAGGCGGTAAAGAAGGGCGTCGCTGCCGCGAATGGTACGCCGCGTGAATTCTGCACCATCACCGTGACCGATGGCATCGCCATGGGCCATGACGGGATGAAGTCTTCGCTTGTCTCGCGCGACGTGATTACCGACTCTGTTGAACTGACGATGCGTGGTCACTGCTATGACGCCCTCGTCGGGCTAGCAGGGTGCGATAAGTCTTTGCCAGGCATGATGATGGCGATGGTTCGGCTCAATGTACCGTCCGTCTTCCTCTATGGTGGCTCTATCCTGCCGGGCACTTTCAAAGGACGGCAAGTGACCGTTCAGGACGTGTTCGAGGCAGTTGGCATGCACTCGGTCGGTAAGATGTCCGATGAGGATCTAGAAGAGCTAGAGCAGGTGGCCTGTCCGTCTGCGGGCTCCTGCGGCGCACAATTTACAGCCAACACTATGGCGACCGTCGCTGAGGCAATTGGCTTGGCGTTGCCCTATTCGTGTGGAGCGCCGGCGCCTTACGAGATCCGCGACCGCTTCTGCGCCGCTGCCGGTGAGAAAGTGATGGAGCTTTTGGCCCGTGACATCCGCCCGCGTGAGATCGTCACTCGCAAGGCGCTTGAAAATGCTGCCACTGTTGTCGCTGCATCTGGTGGATCAACGAACGCGGCGCTGCATTTGCCCGCGATAGCTCATGAGATTGGGATAGAGTTCGACCTGTTCGATGTTGCCGAGATTTTCAAACGCACGCCGTACATTGCCGATCTTAAACCCGGCGGGAAATATGTTGCCAAAGATCTGTTTGAAGTTGGCGGTATTCCACTCCTCATGAAGACCTTGCTCGATCAGGGCTTCTTGCACGGTGATTGCATCACCGTCACCGGTCGCACTATGGCCGAAAACATGGAAAGCGTTGAGTGGAATGACGGCCAGGATGTGATTTACCCGGCCAACAATCCGATAACGCCGACCGGTGGTGTGGTGGGTCTTGCTGGCAACCTCGCCCCAGAAGGTGCAATCGTGAAAGTTGCTGGCATGAGCAACCTTACCTTTACCGGTCCTGCGCGATGCTTCGATTCTGAAGAAGAGTGTTTTGAGGCGGTGAAGAACCGCGCTTTCGAGGAAGGTGAAGTTTTGGTGATCCGCTATGAAGGGCCGAAGGGTGGCCCTGGTATGCGCGAGATGCTGTCAACAACGGCAGCGCTCTATGGCCAAGGTATGGGTGATAAGGTCGCTCTTATCACCGATGGTCGTTTCTCTGGTGCGACCCGAGGTTTCTGCATTGGTCATGTAGGCCCGGAGGCAGCCATTGGCGGCCCGATCGGACTGGTGCGCAATGGTGACATCATCGCAATAGACGCGGTTGAGGGTACGATCAGCGTTGATCTTTCGGCCCAAGAGTTAGAAGACCGCAAAAAAGACTGGAAGCCGCGCGAGACTGACCACACATCGGGTGTGCTGTGGAAGTACGCCCAGTTGGTCGGCTCTGCTCGCTACGGCGCGCTAACCCATCCAGGCGGGAAGGCTGAAAAGGTAACGTATGCTGATATTTAAGTCATTGCTTAAAGGGAAAGGGACCGCTGCACACGGCGCTTCAGGCGCTTGGTCTAGTTCAGTGCTCGCGCTCGGCGCGGCGTTTACGCTTTCTCTTACCAGCAATGTCATGGCACAAACCTCACCAGCAGATCTCTGGATTGACGATCCCCGCGCGGCTTTCGCGGCAGGTACGTCGGCATATTATTCAGGTGATGTGCAAACCGCCTTGGAAGCTTTGGAAATGGCTGCAGATGGTGGACATGCTATCGCTCGTTGGAAACTCGCGCGTATGTATGCTGCTGGCGATGGGGTGGACGAAGATGATGCGCGTGCCTTCACCTACTATTCGCAGATCGCCAATGCGCACGCAGAAGATCGTCCTGGCACGCCGCAGGCTCGCTTCGTGGCTAACGCATTTGTCGCCCTCGGCTCTTACTACAGCTCAGGAATTGGCAGCGTTCTGTCGCCTGACCATCAGCGATCCCGGCAGATATTTTCCTATGCTGCGTCCTATTTTGGCGACGCCGATGCCCAGTATCATCTTGGTCGAATGATGTTGCACGGCGAAGGTGGTGATCCCGATGTTCGGCAGGCTGGTCGCTGGCTCCGTCTGGCGGCTATGAAAGGCCATATCGGTGCGCAGCTGGAACTTGGCCAGTTTCTCTATTCCGGCCATAGTGACTACATGCCAGCAAGCCAGGCAACGGGCCTCATGTGGCTTCTGATCGCTAGCCAGTTCGCGACCTCTGATGAGGATCATCAGCGTGTACGCATCGTTCAAGAACGCCATCTTGCCCTTGCGGCTTCCGAGGTGCGTGCGCGGGCGGTACAAATGGCGGATGAATGGTTGACGGGCGCGGAGGGGCAAAGTGTCCTGCAGGCCCATCGTGCTGAGACCCTTGCCAGCCAGTAGATTGCCTCTGAGGACGCCGCCGGCCCGGACGTGGGGCAACCACCTTCTGATCTACAAAAAAACCAGGCTGGCCTCCGTCTAGCTGCGTTCGCAGCTTAATGAACCAAGCCAAGCACATCAGTTAACGTTTCCATTACGCACAGCCCGTAATTTACGGGCTTGATGGCGTTAGCTCGCGCGTACTTAGGATTGGGTAATCAATGAAAGTCTTGGCGCTGACGGATGGGTCTATTGAGGCTGCGTCCGCCCTTGATGCATTTGATGGCAAAACGCCAGTCGACTTTCACATACCTCTGGCCCCGCTACCTGGAGACATGCAACGGCCAGACCTTGTTGTCATGGCGTTTGAAGATTTTCCTGATTTTGGGATGCAACCGCTTATGAAGTGGTTGGACAAACACGGCCTGTCATCAAAGCCCCGGCTCCTTTGCATTCCAGTTGAAGTTGCCCGCCAATACACAGCCTCCATCCGCCTGTTTGCCAATGTCATTCTTCCGCTGCCCGTTGACCCGGCTCACATGATGGATGTTACGGAGCGGCTCGACACGCGCTTGCCACGCATCCGCAAGCAGGAGCGCGACGAAACGGCAGCAACGGTGCAACGCACAGCGCGCACATTCGTCAGCGCCTTTTCGTCCGAAAACGCGGACGAACAATCCATCGTTAAGTCGCTTGGTGACGCTGCAGTTGGCGTTTGTAATGCGTTGGAGAAGGACGGGCTTGGCACTTGGCTAAGCCATCTTGAAAATTATGATATTGGTACCGTGCGGCGCAGTTTGAAAATAGCTGGGTTTGCATCAACATGGGCCCGCCTCTTGGGTGTTAAGGGAGATGATCTCAAGCTCTTTACCAAAGGTGCTTTGCTGCATGATATTGGCAAGATCGGCATCCCATCTGAAATCTTAGAAAAGAAGACGCCGCTCGACGACAGTGAAGAGGCGATCTTTCGTCGCCACACTGAGCGTGGCAAGCAGCTTCTTGAGGGTGCGGGCGAAACCAACCCACTCTTGATCGACATGGCGTATAGCCATCATGAGCGTCTGGACGGGTCGGGCTATCCAAGAGGTTTGGAGGGCAATCAGATCAACGATCTGGTCCGCTGCTTGTCGATTATCGATACATATGTGGAGCTTATTGATCCGCCGACATCGGCGCGAGCCCTCACGCCTCTCGAAGCAATGCTATGGCTAGAGAAGCAAACAGAGACGCTCGATGAGAAGCTTGTTGGCGCGTTTCGCCCTGTGGTCGAAGAGCATCGCGAGCTTATGAAAACAGCCGCATAACTGGCTGAGACATACGCGCCAGGTCAGCGCAGGCTTGGGCAGGAACTTTAGAAGGTCAGCAGGAACCTAGAAGGCGAAACGACCGACCACCGGAACGTGATCGGATGGTTTTTCCCATCCGCGTACATGCTTGTCGATCCGCACCGAGGTGAGGCGATCAGTCAGGTGCGGCGACATCATCAGGTGGTCGATGCGGATGCCATTGTCCTTTTGCCAAGCCCCTGCCTGATAGTCCCAAAAGGTGAAATGGCGCGCGTCACTCACCGCGCGCACAGCATCGGAAAATCCCAGCGCTTCCAGACGGCGCAGGGAGGCCCGGCTTTCAGGCTGATAGAGAGCATCGCCACGCCAAGCGTCCGGTGAAACGAGATCACGCGTGTCCGGTATCACATTGTAATCACCGGCAAAAAGCAGCGGTTCCTCAGCATTCAAAGCATCCTGTGCGAAGGCGATCAGGCGTTCCATCCATTTCAATTTATAAGGAAATTTTTCCGTCCCTAGCGGGTTCCCATTGGGCAGGTAGAGACAGGCAACCCGCACTATTGGCGCAAGGGGAGGGGTCTGCCCTTCATCGCTGCCAACGCTCACACTTTCCCTCAAGCGGACGCGCGCTGTGATGAAACGGGCCTGCACGTCGTCTTCATCGCCGGGCAGCCCTCGCGTCACATCACAGAGCGGATGCCGCGACAGAAGCGCTACGCCGTTGAAGCCCTTTTGGCCATGCGTCTCTACCGTATAGCCTAGCGCTTCAAACTCTGCGCGTGGGAACGGCTGGTCTTCGGACTTGATCTCCTGAAGACACGCCACGTCGGGCTTGGCTTCTTCAAGCCACGCTTTGACTGTTTCAAGGCGCGCTTTCACCCCGTTGATGTTCCAAGTGGCAATCTCCACGCGCTGAGATGTCCTTTAAGCTCATTGTTGTGTGTGACGTCGCAAGACGCGCGTCACGCAATGTCTAACGGTTAGTCTTCTTGTCTCAACAGCCAGAAGTTCTAAAGCCGCAAACCTTAAAGTGAAAAACTCGTGCCGCAGCCACAGGAAGCAGTTGCATTCGGGTTTGAAATTTCGAACGACGCGCCCATCAAAGTGACTTTATAGTCGATCTGGCTGCCTGCGAGGTAGGGCAAGGATACCGCATCGATCAAGACAACAACCCGCTCATCCCCAAGTTCTACATCGTCCTCAAGCCGGTCTTGCGTGAGTTCGTACTTGTACTGGAAGCCCGAACACCCACCGCCCTCCACACTTACGCGTAACATTGTGCCGGGTGGTTCGTCGTCCATCAGAACAGCCACACGATCCAGCATGGCTTGCGTGACGCTTACACCCATCGCGGTTATGCTGGGTGAGGTCGCTTGGTATGGTGTGTCAGGTGTCATAGAGCCGTCACAGGTCAGAGGGTCTTAGATCGACAAGTTTCGCATCAAAGCATCTTGTGAGTAATAACTGCGTGGTACCTAAAGATAAGCATTGTTTGCCTGTCGATCAATCG
>JBCCLK010000053.1:0-13786 GCA_039026935.1 Pseudomonadota bacterium | reverse complement strand
CCACCATGGCGGAGTAAAAGCTTTCCATTCGCTCATCTGTCATCGCACCGATACCGAGCTCAAGCGCATCGCCTGAGTCGACAATGCCGCGATCCAGCATGACCTCAATGGCGAAATCGATCTTATCCTGCGTCATGTCCGGATTGTCTGTCATGATAAGCTCGTTAGCCGCGCTGTTGTCGCCATAAAGGTAGGTATACCAGCCCTTGATAGAGGCATCGACGAAGCACTGAACAACCTCTGGGCGTTCCTCAATCGTGGATGCGGTGGCCTGAATGGTTGTGGAGTACGCATCATAGCCCGCGTCTGCGATGAGATAGACATCTGGCTTCCAGCCTGTTTCCCGCTCAACGGCGAACGGCTCTGAGGACAGGTAGCCCTGCATGCCTGCGTCTTCGTTTACGATGAAGGGTGCCGCGTTGAAGGTGTAGGTTTGGCGCTGCTGATCGTTGAAGCCGAACGCTGCCTTCATCCATTCATAATAGGTGGCGTTGTCCTGAACGATCATGGTGAGGTCGGTCATGTCGGCAAAGTCCGCCACGCGACCGGGATGCGTCAGGATCACCTGCGGGTCTTTTTGGAACATGGAGGCGACATTCACCAACGGCAGGTCTTCGGTGAGCGCGAAGATCGTGTCGAGGTGCGAACCCATGTAGAAATCGATGCGCCCCGCTAGGAGCAATGCCTGGTTGTTCACCTGCGGGCCACCCGGCAGTATGGAGACGGTGAAACCGCATTCGTTTTCATACGTTCCGTCGGCGACTGACTGGTAGAAGCCTCCATGCTCGGCCTGGGCCACCCAGTTGGTGCCAAACACAATTTCTTCGTCCGCTGATGCGGCGCCAATTGCGCCAAGAGACATCGCTGATACGAGGCCAGCCTTGATTCCATTGCGGATGAGAGAGCGAGAAAGGGTCATAAACAAACTCCGGTTTCCTGGGCACGGGTAACAAGGTTCACCCGCGCTGCTGTGGATCACTATACTGCCCAGGTCGCTTGACCATCCCGGTGTGTTTTTCATAATCCGGTCGGCGCCCCGCCACGAGGCAGGTCGGCACAGGCAGAATTCTGGCCGAATAAGGGAATGTCAGGCGGGCGATGTCAACGGACTAGCGCCTAAAAATCCGCCAGTCCGCACAAATGCTGCTCTGGCGTGCAAACTGCCTCTTTTGTTTGCTCGTTTGCCGTGCAATTTTTTGGCGGCATTTAAGCGTGAAGGATTTGTGTGACGTGACGTTTCAATCTCTTTTCCCAGAAGACTTGCCTCCGCCCTTTGCTCGTTATGCGCATGGCGTGGCCGTGGATGCCGGGCAGCGGCTTGTGCGAACGGCGGGACAGCTGGCTATGGACAAGGATGGCGTCATCCCGGAAGGGTCCGAAGCGCAGGCGCGGCTCGTTTTCCAAAACATTGATGCCGTTCTGAGGGAAGGCGGTTTGACGCGGAACGATGTCTGCCACGTGTTCGCCTTCGTTACAGCGCGTGAGCATATGGCCGGATACATGGCCGCGCGCGACGATTGGCTGGCCGATGTTCCCAACCTGCCAGCCTCGACTCTGATCATCGTGTCGGGTTTTACGCGGCCTGAGTTCCTGGTTGAGATCGAAGCGACGGCGGTTGGACCAGCGTGACTTACTCTTCGTCGAGGCTCGCCAGATATCCATGCACGGCGGAGATGACGACAGATCCTTCGCCAACGGCCGACGCGACCCTTTTGACAGAGCCCGAGCGAATGTCGCCAACTGCGTAGACACCTGGCATGGAGGTGGAATAGCCGCGTGTTTCCAAGCTGACATCACCACCGGTTTTGATGAAACCCTTCTCATCCAGGTCGATCTGACCAGCGAGCCACTCGGTGTTAGGAGCTGCGCCGATCATGATGAAGAGGGCGGATGAATTGATGTGCGTCACCTCTTGGGTCTGCCGGTTTTTGAAACGCAGACCCGTAAGGCGTTCCTCGCCTTCGAGGTTGCAAACTTCGCACTGCGGCCAGAGCGTGATCGACGGGTCATCCATGATCCGGGTTGAAAGGTAGGACGACATCGTGGCGCTCAGATCATCACTGCGTATGACGAGGTGGATGTGTTTGGCGTGCCGCGACAAGAACATCGCCGCTTGACCTGCGGAGTTACCTCCACCCACGATCACGACTTCAGTGTTCTTGCAGAACCGTGCCTCCAACTCGGTGGCCGCATAATAGACCCCATTGCCTTCGAGCTGTTCTAGCCGGTCAAGGGTAAGGCGGCGATATTGCACGCCGTTGGCTAAAACAATGGACCGGGCCCTGACCTGGCGGTCGTCGTCCAATGTGATGTCAAAACTGTCAACATTCTTCTTCAGCCTCGTCGCCCGGCGAGGAACGGTAAACTTGGCGCCGAACTTCACCGCCTGGACCTCGCCGAGATAGGCAAGATCTGATCCCGATATGCCGCGCGGGAAGCCAAGATAGTTTTCAATGCGCGAGGACGTGCCTGCCTGTCCGCCAATCGCTGTGTCCTCCACCGTGACGACATGAAGCCCCTCAGACGCGGCATAGACAGATGCGGCGAGGCCAGCGGGCCCGGCGCCGACGATAAGAACATCGAACGTTTCATCGACTTTGGCGGCCAAATCGAGACCAAGCGCTTTGGCGATATCCCGTGGCGTGGGATTAACGAGCACCTCGTCTTTGCCGATGAGCGCAAGATGATCCGCGTCTTGCACATCAATTTCGTGTTCAAAACAGGCCCGCCATCCCTCGACCGTCTTGTCGACCAGGCGGTGGGGAACAAGCGAGCGGGTCGCAAACTCCAACAAGCGCAGCATGCCGCGTTTTTTGGGATCACCAACCAGCGTGAGGCGGCCTTCGCCCCATTCTAAGATGAGGCGCCTGCGCGCTGCAAAAGCTGTGACAATTAGATCGCTCAGTTCAGGGCTGGAGGCTATCACCTCTTGTAACCGCCCAGGTGGGAGGATGATAATCTCTGCCTCTTCGCCAACAACACCGGCAAAGAAGGTGCGTTGACCCATCAACATGCCAAGTTCGCCGACAAAGTTGGGGGCAGATATGGTCACAACCGTATGGCCGTCGGTACGGTCGATCACAATGAAGGTGCCTGAGATCAGATAGACGAAGTCATAGCTGTCTTGCCCGACTTCAAAGAGGACCGTTCCCTGTTCAACTGTGCGGCGTTCCCCTGCCGCTTCTAAGACCTCGACGAGTTGTGGCGGTACAAGTGGATAGGCTATTTTTTCTAAATCGTTTTTTGGTTGCGAGTTGCGCGGCACGTAGTCGGTGGTCAGCATAAAAATCAGTCTTGGTTCGTGTGTGGACATCCTTTATGTCGGGCAAAATACGATTTAAGAAAGGTTGGTCTATGCGTTATTTGCACACCATGGTTCGGGTTGATGATATCGACGCGAGCCTGCGCTTCTATTGTGATCTTCTCGGGATGGAAGAAATCCGTCGCCGCGATTCTGAAGGCGGGCGGTTCACGCTCGTGTTTCTCGCCGCGCCTGAGGACAAAGAGGCAGCGCTTGCCAACCAAGCGCCTATGGTTGAGCTCACCTACAATTGGCCGAACCAAGACGGCACGAGCGAAGACTATACCGGTGGCCGCAACTTTGGGCACTTGGCCTATGTGGTCGATGACATTTACGCACTTTGCCAAAAGCTTTCCGATGGCGGCGTGACGATCAACCGTCCCCCGCGCGATGGTTATATGGCGTTTGTGCGTTCGCCAGATGGTATCTCCATTGAGCTTTTGCAGAAAGGCGACGCTCTGCCGCCACAAGAGCCCTGGGCATCTATGGCGAACACCGGCGCTTGGTAGCTCACCCGGTGCAATCGGACTATCTCGTTATCGGTGGTGGCATTGTCGGTCTGTCGACGGCAATGCAACTTGCGCAACGTTTTCCAGATGCCAGCGTGCGTGTTCTGGAAAAAGAGAGCCAAGTCGCCACGCACCAGACGGGCCATAACTCTGGCGTCATCCATGCCGGGGTTTATTATGCGCCCGGCAGTCTGAAAGCAAAGTTCTGCCGCGCTGGCGTAGCCGCGACGGTGGAGTTCTGCACCCGTCATCAAATCCCGTTTGAGCAGTGCGGCAAGCTCCTTGTCGCAACCACCCCTTTGGAGCTTTCGCGGATGGACGCGCTGGAGGAGCGGTGCCGGGCCAATGGTCTTGATCCAGAGCGATTGTCCGAAGCTGAACTGAAAGAGCGCGAGCCGAACATCACCGGCCTCGGCGCTCTGTTCGTTCGGGTGACGGGCATTGTGGATTATCCGGCCATGGCGCGGGCGATGGCGCGCGAGCTGCAAGAGGCCGGCGGGGTTCTGGAGCTTGGTTGTGAAGTCACCGGGATTGCAGAAGGGCCTGACCTGGTGTCCGTGGCAACCTCGCGCGGTATCTTTGAAGCCAAGCACTTGGCGGTCTGCGGCGGGCTTCAAGCAGATCGTCTAGCGCGGATGTCTCGCCTTGACGTCGATTTCCAGATTGTGCCGTTTCGAGGCGAGTATTACCGGCTGCATGAGAGGCACAACGACATCATCAAGCATTTGATTTATCCCATTCCTGATCCTGACCTACCGTTTCTTGGCGTGCACCTGACACGGATGATCGACGGGTCGGTGACAGTCGGGCCGAACGCGGTTCTCGGGTTTGCCCGGGAAGGTTATCCCAAGGGCTCCATTGATTTCAGCGATGTCGTTTCGATGGTGGGCTTCAAAGGCTTCTGGAAAGTGATGCGCAAAAACATGAGGAGCGGCATAACCGAGTTTCGCAATTCCCTATCCAAGCGCCGCTATCTCGAGCTTTGCCGCAAATATGCACCGGGTTTGGAGCTTGACGATCTCCAGCCCTATCCGGCGGGCATCCGCGCGCAGGCCGTTATGGAGGACGGTTCGCTGGTCCACGACTTCTTGATCCGCGAGACTGCGCGCACTTTGCATGTCTGCAATGCGCCGTCACCAGCAGCGACGTCTTCTCTGCCCATCGGGGAACATTTGGTTGGGCTTATAGATGCGCGTCAGACGCAAAATGCAGCCTGACGCCTGCGTGACCTTACTATTTGCGCTGCATCAGGTTTTTTCCCGCGATGGCGAAAGCGCGCCCACCTTGATAAAGCTCTCAGCCTTCGGCGAGTCGTTGCTCTGGTTGAGCGCTTAGTCCGCCCTTGATGGATATGCCCCTATTGCGGCTTGCCCGCCTACGAGAAGAGTAATCCCACCTATGCCGACGGAACCGTCTCCTATTGTTCTCCTTGTCGCTGTTGTGTCTGTGATCGTGGCTGGAGCTGCTATAGCTGTCCAAGCCCCGATCAATGCCGTGCTCAATCGCACACTCGCCGATCCGATTTTAACCGCCTGCATTTCGTTCTTTGTAGGCTTCGTAGCGTTGGCGCTTATCTGGGTGGTGAGCCTTACCTTTCGCGAACAGGCTTTCGCCTTGCCGTCCCTTAGCGCGGTACCCATCTGGGCATGGATTGGAGGGTTTCTGGGCACCACCTATGTTTTGGCGGCCCTGTGGAGTGTCCCGAGAGTTGGTGTTGTGACCGTGGTGGCGTCTGTCGTGCTTGGCCAGCTCTTAGCGGCGACGGTGATGGATGCCATCGGCGCATTCGGCCTGGAGGCGAAACCTATCTCATGGACCCGGGTTGCCTCTGTGCTCATGGTGATGGGCGGTCTGGTCTTGTCTCGTCTTTAAAACTCTTGGAGGAAACCACGCTATGAAACGCTCTGAGGTCAATGCGATCCTGGAAGAGGGCGATGCGTTCTTCCGCTCTTTCTCCTACACGCTGCCGCCATTCGCCTATTGGACGCCTACTACCCTTGTGGAACGTGCCAAGCAGTTAGATCATGCCATGGTGGCAGAACGGCGGCTTGGGTGGGACGTAACGGACTACGGCAAAGGTGATTTCGCAAGCATCGGCTTGTTCCTGTTTACGGTGCGCAATGGCCTGCTAAGTGACCTCCAGGCGGGCGGCGGCATGGTCTATGCGGAAAAGATCATGATCTCGCGCAAAGATCAGCTCGCGCCGATGCATAAGCATGTCATCAAAGCCGAGGACATCATTAATCGGGGTGGTGGCAAGCTGGTTTTGGAGCTCTTTGCTCCCGCCGAAGATGGAAGTTGCCACCCGACGCAGACGGTGTCTGTGCCGGTGGATGGAACCATGCGCACGGTTGATGCGGGCGGTTTGTTGAAGCTCGATCCGGGTGAGAGCGTGACGCTTCTGCCCGGTGTCTGGCACGCCTTTTGGGGTGAGGGCGCGGATGTTTTGATCGGCGAGGTCTCCACCGTGAACGACGATGAGACGGACAACATCTTCCGCGAAGAGATGCCGCGCTTCTCGACAATCGAGGAAGATGCAGACCCGCTGCACCTTCTCGTCTCTGACTATACGTCTTGGCTTTCGGGGCCAGAATCAGGGTCATGAGCGACGCGCAAACTGCTCCAGTTACTCAAGTTAATGCCCCAAGTGGATCGGGTTGGGCATGGCACATCAAACGCACACTGATCCTTGCTGGCCCTTTGATTCTGTCGCGTGTTGGCTTGCTTCTCATGACGACGCTGGATGTTGTGGTCGTGGGCCGCGCGGGTGCACAAGAGCTTGCCTATTACGTGCTCGGCTATGCGGTGCTCGACAGTTTGTTGGCGGTTATGGCGGGGCTTCAGCTAGGGGTGCCGGTTCTCACCGCGCGATCCATAGGCCAAGGAAAGCCGCAGCTTGCTGCGATCATCTGGAAGCGGGGTGTCATCTTGTGTCTGGTCGCCGGGGTGGCTGCCGCGGCGTTTCTCCAGTTTGCCCCCGCTTTCTTTCTGGCAACTGGCCAGGAACCTGAACTTGCACGGGAAGGCGGAGCCGTCACCGCGTTACTCGCACTGAGCTTGCCCTTTTCGGCGCTCTTTCTTGTCTCGGCAATGTTTCTTGAGGCGCTCGAAAAGCCACTCTACGCGACCGCTGCGGTCATGGTGGCGAACGTTTTCAATCTCGTTTTGAGCATCGTCTTCGTCTTTGGGGCTGGCCCCATCCCCGCCATGGGCGCCTGGGGCTGCGCGCTTGCCACTGTGATCACAAGCGCTGGCCTTGGGATTGGTCTTGCGTGTTTCGTTCGATTTGGACTGAAGGGGCGAAACGAATTCGGCTTCGCGAAGATTTTGGACCGCACGGAGGTTGCCTCTGCTCCTGCTTCCGAGCAGCGGCGTTTGGGATATGCCGCTGGCGCATCGTACGGTCTTGAGGCGGCGTCTTTCGCAGGCGTCACGATTTTGGCTGGTCTGCTCGGCGTTATCGGGCTTGCCGCCATGGGCGTGCTTTTTCAGCTGTTTGCGCTGACCTTTATGATCTCCTTTGGTATCGCTGGCGCTACGCAGGTCCGCGTAGGGAATGCATGGGGGCGGGGCGACCCGGTTGGGATGGCGCAAGCGGGCTGGGTTGGTTTCGGCCTCTCTGTGATCATCTCTGTCAGTGTAAGCGCGGCCTATGTGGTTGCGCCGCGTTTCTTCGCTGGTCTTTTGACCAATGACGCTGCTGTTTTGGCGGCGACTCAAACCGTCATGATCTGGATGGTGCTCGCGCTTTTGACTGATGGCGGTCAGTGCGTTTTGAACCATGCCTGCAGAGGGCGGGGCGATACCTGGGTGCCAACAGCGTTCCATGTCGTCAGCTACTGGGTCATCATGTTACCGCTGGCCTGGTGGTTGGCGATTGCGCGGGATGGCGGAGCGTCTGGCCTCTACCAGGCGATCTTGGTTTCCACGTTCGTTTCGATGCTGGCCATGGGCGCACGTTTCATTCTGCTGTCGCGGGATGGCCTTCCCGACGGAGCAAAACCGGCACTATCGTAGCGGTGACAGGCAACGCGTTATGAGAGAGGCTTCACGCCAACCCATATGACAGTGCGCACACAATTTCGATGAAATCTTCACCAACCAAGCCTAGGTCAAGAGATGGCCGCATAGGCGTTACGATCAACGACATTGCTGAAAAGGCGGGTGTCGCGCCGGCGACTGTATCCCGGGCGTTGAATGGCTACTCGGATATCGCCGAGAGCACGCGCAAGCGCATTGTCGCTCTCACTCAAACGCTGAACTATCAGCCATCGTCCCGCGCGCGTCAGCTGGCGCGTGGCCGGGTTGAGACGGTTGCCTTCGTTCTCCCACTGGCGAACACGCGGGCGAATGACCCCTTCATGGTCGATTTTCTCGACGCTTTGGCGGCGGCGCTTGCTGCCCGAGACTATGACCTTCTACTTGCCTCTATCCGGCCTGAGGAAGACGAGATCGACGTTTACAAACGACTGATAGCAGCTCAAAAATGCTCCGGTTTCATCATCACCAATTCGCGCGACGATGATCCGCGCATTCTACTCCTGAGCGATTTGAACATCCCCTTTGTTGTCTATGGCCGGGCAACGATGTCTGTTCCCTATGCGCATATCGACATGGACAATGCCGAGGGCATTGCCCGTCTTGTTGATCATCTGGTCGCTCTCGGTCATCGGCGGTTTGCCTACCTTGACCTCATAGAAGGGGCGACGTTCGCCCGGATGCGCGCCGAAGGGTTCTTACGAGGGGTTGAGCGGAACTCACTGGAGGATGACGCGGTAAGGATGGTCCGTGTTCCGCACAGCTCGCAGGGAGGTCAGTCGGCGATTGGGCAGTTGTTCGATGCTGGTAACTCCCACCGTCCAACGGCCATTGTTTGTCCGGCAGATGTGGTGGCCATTGGTGCTATCCAGGCGTTGGCGACCCGTGGGGTTCGGGTTGGCCGCGATGTGTCTGTGACAGGATATGACGGCGCGCCGCTTGCCGCTTACACGGTGCCGCCTTTGACGACCATGAGCCAACCCACAGCAGACGTCAGCCAACGATTGGTCGACATTCTCTTCAAGGTTATGGATGGCGCACCGCCTGATACGTTCAGCGACATTCTCATGCCAACGCTGGTACGGCGTTCGTCAGATGGCTCGCCGACCCATGTCGATGGTTTGCCCCGCAAGCGCTAAGAAATGCTACGCTGTCTTTGGATGAAGCTGCGCCAGGAGGAGCGCAGCGCCAGACGTAACACTCGCCGTGAGCTTCGTCGTGACCTCGTTGGAGATCGACAGGCTGTCGCCGAAGGGCAAGTGGATCGCATCAAGCGGCCACCGCACGCCTTCCAGTGTCAGTCCATCCAGATCGGTGAAACCAAGCACGCTGAACAAAGTTCCTGGGGTATAGTCGAAGGACTGTGGCTTGGGCCCAAGGGGCCGACCCTCCTCATCTCCATTGGTCATGAGAACCTTGATCGCGCGTGCTGCAAGCGCGCTTGCGTAGCTCATCAGCGCGAAGGCGTGGTCCGTTCGCCCGCCGAACGCGCCCACTAGGACAATATCTTGCGCACCCATCTTCAGGGCTGTGTCTATGGCGAGCGCTCCATCCGTTGCGTTCTTGGCGGTTGGGAAGCTGGTGCGGTTGATCGTTGGAAAGGCAGCGCCGTCACTTTGCGATGATGAGTCGAAGTCGCCGAGCCAGATTTCTGGTTTCACACACAACCGCTGCGCGTGCTTAATTCCGCCATCAGCGGCGATGACACGGCGACCGATGACCTGCGCCTTCACGCGTTCTGTTACGTGCAGTGGCCCTGCCAGCAAGATGGCAAAGCGTTCTGTGTCAGGCGCATCTGTCATGGTGTTGCTCAATGGCTCAAGGCTTTGTCATCTGCAAGATCAGAGCTGACCAAGCGCTGGACGAAGCCCGCTATCTGCCGCTATAGACGGTGCATCGCTCAGCGGGGTGCCTTTCCTGCGAAAGGCTGAGAGGTGGTAACACTAACCCGTCGAACCTGATCCGGATTATGCCGGCGGAGGGATTTGGGCTCTCGATGTGTGTTTTAGCGGTGTCACCGGGCATCCTGCGCATCGCTCCCCTTCCATCCTGCCGTGATGAACACTATGCTTGATGGAGATCCGCATGCGCCCTTTGTTTCTGGCTGCCAGCCTTGTTCTGATACCTGTTCAAAGCGCCCTAGCCGATGATCGCACGCTGACGATCTACACCTATGACAGTTTTGTTGCCGACTGGGGTCCCGGGCCGGTTCTTACGCAGGACTTTGAGGCGACCTGCGCGTGCACCATAGAGTGGGTCGCGCCTGGCGACGGTGTTGGCATTCTCAATCGTTTACGTTTTGAAGGCGATACGACCGATGCGGATCTCGTTCTCGGTCTCGATACCAATCTGATCGCCGAGGCAGAAGCGACTGGACTGCTCGCCCCGCACGGACTTGATCTGTCGATGCTTGATCTGCCCATTGCTTGGGAAAGCGAGACCTTCGTGCCCTTCGACTACGGCTATTTCGCTGTGATTTATGACAGCGAAGCTGTTGAAGCACCGCCGAGGAGCCTTGAAGAGCTGATTGCGGGTGATCCATCCCAACCCATCGTTATCCAGGACCCACGCACCTCTACACCCGGGCTTGGCCTCTTGCTCTGGATGAAGGCCGTCTATGGCGATGAGGCATCGGCGAAATGGGCCCAATTGTCTGAGCGCGTTCTGACGGTCACGCCGGGCTGGAGCGAAGCTTACGGGCTGTTCACGTCAGGCGAGGCGCCCATGGTGCTCAGCTACACAACGTCGCCAGCCTACCACATGGTGGTGGAAGAAGAGGAGCGCTATCAGGCTGCGGCCTTCTCTGAGGGGCATTACATGCAAGTTGAGGTCGCTGCGGTTGTTGCAGGCTCGCCGGAGGCTGATTTGGCGGAGGAGTTCCTCGCCTTTCTCGTGACGCCGGAGGCACAGAGCGTTCTTCCCGTCACCAACTGGATGCTGCCCGTCGCGCCGACGGCGGAGGCCCTGCCAGAACCCTTCACCCGCTTGGTCGAACCCGCACAGGCCCTTCTTCTCGATCCTAAGACCGTGGCGGATGAGCGTGCTGCTTGGATCGAAGAATGGCTTGAAGCCGTCAGTCAGTAAGTCGAGGCTCAGACAGTGAGCTCACAAGTGAGTGGCGCATCCTCGCTTCTGCCGGGTGTTGCCGTTCTCGCTGCGTTCATCGGTTTCGTCATCACGGCGTTGGTTCTCTTGGCGATGGCCGGAGGTGGTGTCACCTCCATCCCGTTTGACCGTTTGTTTGGATCCTATTCACGGTCGATCCTCGCCTTCACACTGACACAGACGACGCTATCGGTTGCGCTCTCCCTCCTTGGAGCGCTACCCGTCGCGGTGGTGTTGCATCGCTACGCGTCCTTTCCGGGCCATGCAGCGCTGGTACGTCTGCTTGCCTTGCCACTCGCCCTGCCGCCTTTGGTAGCTGTTCTTGGCCTGTTGGATGTGTGGGGGAGGGCCGGGCTCGTTGGGGCATTCTTGAACCTCATTGGTCTGGATGTTCGCCCGAACATTTTTGGTCTGCACGGTGTGGTGCTCGCGCACGTGTTTTTCAATCTGCCGCTCACCGCGCGCCTGATGCTGTCGCACCTGGAGCGCCAGCCCGCCACAACCTTTCGCCTGGCCGATCAGCTTGGCCTGGCAGGTTGGTCACGCTTCTGGCGGGTGGAATGGCCGCTTCTGCGAGACCAGTTTCCCGGCATTGCCGCGCTTGTGGTCATGCTGTGCATCGGCTCTTTCACCATCGTTCTGACACTTGGAGGCGGGCCATCGTCGGCCACCTTCGAGGTCGCGATCTATCAGGCGTTGCGTTTCGATTTCGATCCGCCGTTGGCTGTGCTCTACACGCTGGTGCAGCTTGCGCTAGCGCTGGTGATTTTAGGGCTCTTGCGCCTTTCGGGCAGGGCGTCAGAAGATCGGGCAGGTGGTGAGCTTCAAACCTGCGGCTATGCCAGAACACTGCCCTTGTGGGCAGTTTTCATCCTCGTACTGCTCTTGGGTTTGCTTGTCGCGCCGCTCGCCGCGCTGGTGATCGCAGGCCTCGGGGCGGACTGGCTGAGGTTGCTTGGCACGGAACGTCTTTGGTCTGCCATCCTGACGAGTTTTGTGATCGCACTGAGCGCGGGAACACTGGCAACGCTGAGCGCTTATCTCGTTCTTGTGGCCAAGTTGCGCGGCTTTGAGGGTCTCCAATCGCCCCATGTGTTTCGCCACTTTTTCAATACTGGCTACAGCGCCCTCGGGTCTGCTGTTCTGGTTGTGCCACCGATTGTGCTGGTGGCAGGGTGGTTCCTCGCCTTGCGCGGTTGGCCAGCGCAATCGATCATCGCAGGTGGGCTTGTGGTTTTGGTCAACGCCTTGATGGCCTTGCCGTTTGTTTTGCGTGTGCTGGGACCAGCCTTTGAGGCGGCAGAGCGTCGTTATGGGCCTCTGCGTCGGAGCCTTCATCTCACCGGTTGGCCTGTCCTTCTGCGCATGGACCTCCCCGTGCTCGCTCGCCCCTTTCTTGTGGCAGTCTTGTTCGCTTTTGTCCTGTCGGTCGGGGATCTTGGCGCGGCGGTGTTGTTCGGCGCTTATGATCTGGTCACGCTACCCGTGCTGATCCTTAGCCTCATGGGCAGCTACCGAACAGGCGATGCGGTGGGTGTCGCTTTGCTTCTGGGGCTTTTTGTTTTCGCGTTGATGGCGTTGGCGGAGCGCATCCACAAGGTGATGGCATGATAGAGATTGAGGGGGCGAAGGTTCAGTTTGACGACGGCCCTTCATTCACCTTCAGCCTGACTGTTGGCCGTGGCGAACGGATTGGGCTTATCGGTCCGAGCGGTGCGGGTAAGTCCACACTTCTGAGCATCATTGCGGGGTTTTTACCCTTAGATGCGGGGCGTCTGGTCCTGGACGGCGTTGATCATAGCTTGAGCGAACCGGCCGCGCGACCTGTGACCATGATGTTTCAGGCCAACAACCTGTTCGACCATCTGGATGTCGCCACCAATGTGGGTCTTGGGATTAGTCCTCGCTTCAAGAAGAAGGGTGGGGCTCTGTCCCTTGTCCAGGAAGCTCTGGCTGAGGTTGGGCTCGCCGGGTTTGAGGAGCGTGGGGCAACAGGACTCTCCGGCGGGGAGGCTCAACGTGTGGCGCTTGCCCGTGCGCTTGTGCGCGACAAGCCTATTCTCCTCCTTGATGAACCGTTCGCAGCGCTCGGGCCTTCCATGCGCGAGGCGTTTTCGCAAAAGCTGACCGCGATGGCGCAAGCGCGCGGCTTGACGGTGCTGATCGTCTCGCACTCGCCAGACGATCTTCTGGGGTTATGTGATCGGCTAGCCTTTGTATCTGATCGACAGATCGCAGCTGAAGGTGAGACGGCTGAGATGCTGGACAATCCTCCAACGGAAGATTTGGCGCGCTATTTGGGGCGCTCATCGCAGCGCATGTCGTCTAGGTCGAACCCCTGATGCACCGATTTTGACATGGTAGCGTCACTGCGAGCGCAGTAGGCTGCACTGGTACTGCTAAAGGTCTTCAAATGACATCCCCTCAGAATGCCTCCCGCGCTAACGCAGCGGAACTTGCCAATGTACCTTTCGAGGCGCTCGCCGTTGGTCAAAGCGTCAGCTTAGAGCGGCTTTGCACCGCCAATGATCTCATCGTGTTTGCCCACGCTTCTGGGAACCACAACCCGATCCATCTGCCGTCGATTGATTTCACCGGTGACGGTGAAGACGACGATCCCGTGGCGCCCTCTATGTGGCTTGCCTCGTTGATCTCATCGGCTTTGGGCAACCGTCTTCCTGGCCCGGGCAGTCTTTATCTTTCGCAAACGCTTACCTTCCAAAGCAGAGCGCGGATCGGCGATCGTTTGCGCATAGACGTTATGGTGTCTGAAAAGCACGAGGACCGTCGTGTGGTTTTGAAAACGACGGTGACGCGTGGTGACGGAACGCTG
>JBCCLK010000052.1:0-14625 GCA_039026935.1 Pseudomonadota bacterium | reverse complement strand
GAGTTTTTCAAACCTTTGCAATGCACCAGAAGGGCCAATAAGGCCTATCGCTTCAGCGACGCGCGTTTGGTTTTGATCTGCGGCGTCAAAGCTTTTGACCGGGGAAGAACCCCGCTCTTCAAGCTTTTCCTTGCATCTCTGTGCCAAACAGCGCGCCATGACCGCAAAGTTAATGGGTCCTGGCCCTAGTGATTGACTTGCGTATAGGCGGTCTCACCCCAGACCCGCTCAACTGTGCGATCTCGTCGACAAGACGAACGGTAGAGATTGTAGCGAAGCGGGTTCTTCAGATGGTAATCCTGGTGGAACTCTTCAGCCTGCCAGAATGTCGTCGCATCCAGAACGCGCGTAACGACCTGTTCTCCCAGCTCTTCACTTGCTTCGCTGGCCGCTGTTTCTGCAATCGCGCGCTGCTCTTCATTCAGCACAAAAATCGCGGTACGGTACGAGTTGCCCCGATCGCAGAACTGGCCGCCATCGTCGAGCGGGTCTACAGTTCGGAAGAAGATGTGGCTCAACTCATCATACGTAACGAGAGACGGGTTGTAGACAATTTCAACAGCTTCCAGGTGCCCATCCGGGCCATGGCTTTGATAGGTGGGGTTTTCGGTCCGCCCACCGATGTAGCCCGATGTCGTTTGCAAAACACCGTCCACATGATCGAAGTCTTTTTCCACGCACCAGAAACAGCCTCCCGCGAAGATGGCCGTCTGTGTTGGTGTAGTTGCGTCGGCGGTGCTCTGGGCTTGCGTTGGGGCTGGACCGAGCGTCGCGCTCATGACGAGGAAAGCTCCGACACCAGCTGCGCCTACCGCCACCAGGAATGGATTGAGTTTGAAGGTCATCATGTCGCCTCTAAAGGGTCTTTGCATTTGGTTTAGGCATCTTGATGGACATATAGGTGTTCAGGCGCTTGCAGTTCTATGAACGCGTCATCACGTCTTGGTGTGGTGACCCTAACAAGAACGCTCAAATCTATATCGTTCCTCTGGTGGCATCTCCCCTCTGGACCATCTGTCCGATGCCTCGGTTCTGATCGCCATTGCGTTGCAGCCTCGCCCCTCCATGGGGGTTCTGTGTCAGCGGGAGGTGTGTTTCGTCCTTTTCTTTCAGCGTTCAGTATGTTGGAAATCGCCTCCGGATATGAGAGTTGCCATCGTTCTTCCTCGCGGGTTCGCGTTCGACGCTGCCAAGCCGAATTCCATCGAGACGGTGGTGCGCACACTCAATGCTGAAGTGCTTCAAGCGCCGCTCGGTGCACAGGTGACAATCATTGCTGATGCGAGTGATGTTGATAATGGGCCATTCGAGTTGCGTTATGTCCCCAAGGGCTTGGGTCGTGCACGCCGTGTTCGGGCTATCCTGGCGCAGTTTGATGAGATGAAGCCAGACCTCGTGGAGGTCCACCAGGACCCTCATACGGCTGCGCGTCTTGCCGATCTGGTCTCACCTCAGCGCGGCGGACCGTCGCCAGTTCTGCTTTACCGTCATAATCAAGTGAAGCCGCCAGCTAACGTTTTACGTCGCTTTGTCATGCGGGGCCGTTATGGACGCCCCGATGCTTTGGTCTTTGTCAGTAAGGCCATGAAAGCTGCTTTTGAAACCGATTACCCAGAGATTGGTGTTCCCACTTTTGCCGTCCCCAACGCGATAGATGTAAAGCCCTGGCTAGCGCCGCTGGACAGTAAAGAACGGCTCATCGTGTTCGCCGGGCGAGCCGCGCGGGAAAAGGGGTTCAAGGAGTTGTGCGCTGCGGTGCCGGTTGTTCTTGATGCTTTTTCCGATTGGCGTTTCGAAGCGTGTGCCTTGGCATGGGATCGATGGAGCGACTGGGCGAGCGCGTCTGTCAAACCCCTTGAACGGTTCCCTGACGATCGAGTGATCATCCACCGTGACCAACCACTTGGCTTCGTGCAGGAGCTTTTGAAGCGCGCTTCAATTGCTATCGTTCCCTCAACATTTGATGAGCCGTTCGGCCTTGCCGCGGTTGAAGCTCACGCGGCTGGCGCGGCTGTTATCTCATCGGGGCGCGGTGGCCTACGTGAAGCGAGCGGTGACTGGGCCGTGTATCTTGATGATGTCACGCCAGAGGCGATTGCAAAGGCGCTTTGTGATCTGATCACGGATGATCACAAGCGCCGCCATTTGGCTGAAGAGGGACAGTCATGGGTGCGAGAGGCGCATGCCGTCGATGTGCGTGCCGCTGAACTGCATCGTGTTCGTTCGACGACCGTTATCGCCATTTGATCGAACAGCCCATCGAGGAAAACTGCTCTTTGGGGCCTTTGCCGGTCTGGGCAATTATACGCATGGCGTTGAGCAGTTCAGGCGTCCGACCCGTTGGATCATTCATCCCAGCGCTATCGAGCCGTCCGCGATACTGAAGCTCTAGCGTCTTGTCGAAGCCGAAAAAGTCTGGCGTGCAGACAGCGCCGTACGTTTTTGCGACGCTCTGATCCTCGTCCACCAGATAGGGAAAAGTCAGGCCCCAGCTTTTAGCGTACTGCGCCATCTTCGCAGGGCTATCTTCGGAGTAGTTTTGGTAGTCATTGGACATGATGGCAGCCACGCCAACGCCCTCGTTCTGCAGCTCGTTCGCGTCGGTCACCAGACGGTCGATGATCCCTTGAACATAGGGGCAGTGATTGCAAATGAACGCCAACAGCAGGCCATTGGGACCACGTAGGCTCTCCAGCGTGTGCTCCGTTCCATCGAAGGCGCTTAGGCTGAACGGGGCAGCCTTCCAGCAAAAATCACAGATATTGGTTTCCAAGAGCATGGCATCCTCGCGGCGTAGAGTGGAGCGTGTTCTTCTCTACGCTGGATGCGCGGGTGTGTCATTGGGCTTTGCAAGACCCAGACGCTACGAAGATATCTTAGACGCGGCGCTCCACCATCATCTTCTTGATCTCTGCGATGGCCTTTGCCGGATTCAAGCCCTTCGGACACGCTTGGGCGCAGTTGAGGATCGTGTGGCAGCGGTAGAGCCTGAAGGGGTCTTCCAGACTGTCGAGCCGCTTGCCCGTCTCCTCATCGCGGCTGTCGATCAACCAGCGATATGCCTGCAAAAGAACAGCTGGTCCAAGATAACGATCGCCATTCCACCAGTAGCTTGGGCAGGATGTCGAGCAGCAGGCGCAGAGGATGCACTCGTAAAGACCATCGAGTTTCTCGCGATCTTCGCGGTCCTGCTTCCATTCGCCCTGTGGCTGCGGCGTCACCGTTTGGAGCCAGGGCTCGATCGAGGCGTGCTGGGCGTAAAAGTTGGACAGGTCCGGCACCAGATCCTTGATCACCGGCATATGAGGCAGTGGGTAGATCTTGACCTCTTTGCCGCTCACCTCGTCCATGCCCTTGGTGCAGGCGAGTGTGTTGGTGCCATCAATGTTCATCGCGCAGGAACCGCAAATGCCTTCACGGCACGAGCGGCGGAATGTCAGCGTCGGATCGATGTTGTTCTTGATCCAGATGAGCGCGTCGAGAACCATCGGACCGCAATCGTCCATGTCGACATAGTAGGTGTCGACCGTAGGGTTCTCTTCATCGTCTGGGCTCCACCGATAAACGCGAAACTCGCGCAGATTCGTGGCTTGGTTGCCATCCGCGTCGGTCGGCTTTGGCCAGACTTTGCCGTCTGACATGGTGGAGTTTTTCGGAAGCGTCAGTTGAACCATCTGTGTTCAGCCGTTCTCTCTTTACGATTGTCGCGTTCGAATTTTCGGTGCGATACCCGGAAGGTCAGTACACTCGGGCTTTCGGCTCGATATAGGAAATGTCGTTGGACATGGTGTAGGTGTGCACCGGACGGTCATCGAGCTTGACCGAATTCTCTTCCACATCCACGAACGCCAGTGTGTGCTTCATCCAGTTCACGTCGTCGCGCTCCGAATAATCTTCGCGGGCATGGGCGCCGCGTGACTCTTTGCGATTCACCGCTGACTCCACCGTGACAACGGCCTGAGAAATGAGGTTGTCATACTCCAACGTCTCAATGAGATCAGTGTTCCAGATGAGCGACCTGTCGGTGGTTTTGATGTCGTCTGTGCCCTTCCAAACTTCATTGATGAGCTGGGAGCCTTCTTCCAGAATCTCACCTGTGCGGAACACAGCGCAGTTGTTTTGCATCACCCGTTGCATACGCAGGCGTAGCTCAGCAGTGGAGGTTGTGCCATTGGCATAGCGGGCCGCGTCCAGGCGACTAAGAGCAAGATCAGCCGAGTCTGCTGGAAGATCGGCATGCTTCTCACCGGGTGTTACGGTTTCTGCGCAGCGTGCACCGGTCGCGCGGCCAAAGACCACGAGATCAATGAGCGAGTTGGAGCCCAGGCGATTTGCGCCATGCACGGAAACGCATGCCGCCTCGCCGATGGCCATGAGGCCAGGCACGGTTGCGTCTGGATCGCCGTTCACTTTGGTGAGCACTTCTCCATGATAATTGGTGGGAATGCCGCCCATATTGTAGTGGACTGTTGGCAGAACCGGGATTGCTTCTTGCGTGACGTCAACACCGGCAAAGATGCGCGCTGATTCGGAGATGCCGGGCAGGCGTTCGTGCAGAAGCTCTGGGTCGAGATGGTCCAGGTGCAGAAAGATGTGATCGCCATTCTTGCCGACGCCGCGTCCTTCGCGGATTTCCATGGTCATGGAGCGGGAGACAACGTCTCGGGAGGCAAGGTCCTTGGCTGATGGTGCGTAGCGCTCCATGAAGCGCTCGCCTTCGGAGTTGACCAGATACCCACCTTCGCCACGTGCGCCCTCGGTGATGAGACAGCCCGCGCCATAAATACCGGTAGGATGGAACTGAACGAACTCCATATCCTGCAAGGGTAGGCCAGCACGCAGCACCATCGCATTGCCGTCGCCGGTGCAGGTATGCGCCGATGTCGCGGAGAAGTAGGCTCGACCGTAACCGCCAGTCGCAAGCACTGTGCGGTGCGCGCGGAAGCGATGGATGGAACCATCTTCCATGCACATGGCGATCACGCCGCGGCAGATGCCTTCGTCCATGATGAGGTCGATGGCGAAGTACTCAATGAAAAACTCAGATGAGTTGCGCAGTGCCTGGCCGTAGAGCGTGTGCAGGATTGCGTGGCCGGTGCGATCAGCGGCCGCACATGTGCGTTGGGCAGCCGGTCCTTCGCCGAACTGGGTTGTCATCCCACCAAAGGGGCGCTGATAGATTTTGCCATCTTCGGTGCGTGAGAAAGGAACGCCCCAATGCTCCAACTCATAGACTGCTTCGGGTGCGTTCTTACACAGATACTCGATGGCATCCTGGTCGCCCAGCCAGTCTGAGCCTTTGACCGTATCGTACATGTGCCAACGCCAATCGTCGGCGCCCATGTTGCCGAGCGATGCGGAAATGCCGCCTTGCGCTGCGACCGTGTGTGAACGGGTTGGAAACACTTTTGAAATGCAGGCAACCTTCAGGCCAGCCTGCGCGGCTCCCACGACCGCACGTAGGCCAGCACCGCCCGCTCCTACAACGACGACGTCATAGGTATGATCGGTGATCGGGTAGGCCTGACCATTGGTCGCTGGCCCCGTCTCTGCGTGGCCGTTTGCAGAACCATTTGCTTGCGCCATTGATTAAGCTCCAAAGCTCATTTTCAAGATTGCGAAGATGGATGCCGCAGCGATCACGATCGAGAAGAACGTGTTTGCTACCAGCGCCAGAATTTTCGTCAGTTCATCGCGTACGTAGTCTTCTATCACGATCTGCATGCCCAGGCGCATGTGGATCGTTGCGGAGAGAATCACGAGCAACATCAAGATCGCCACGAGAGGTGAGCCCACAATGTTAACGAACTGTGTGTGGCTCGCGCCCTGCAGTGTAATTACCAGGATCACGAAGCTGATCATCAAAGGCACATTGGCTAGTGCCGTCACACGCTGTCGCCAAAAGTGGTCTGTGCCCTCTTTGGCCGATCCAAGACCACGAACCTTCGAGAGAGGCGTGCGCATATTAGACGAGTTCGTGCCAGCCATGTGTTCTTTCATCCGAGAGTTTGATTTCGCTCAAGCTCTGTACGTTGCCCGAGCGCGCTAAGTTCAGTTTTTACGCGACTGCGTAGCCGATGATCCAAAGCACCAGTGTAAGGCTGAGCGATCCAGCAAGGGTAGCGCGGGCGAGCCAGTTGCGCGCCTTATGGTCGAGCCCATGCCCCGTATCCCAAATGAAGTGGCGGAAGCCGCCAAACATGTGATGCAGAAGGGCCCAAGTGAAGCCGAAGAGTACCAAACGTCCCAGGAACGAACCAAAAAAGTCTGTGACGACATCATAGGCTTCGGGGCTGATCGCCGCTGACAGCAACCAGATGGCCACCAAAACCGTCCCACCGTAGAGAGCTACACCGGTTATACGGTGCATGATGGACATCATCATCGTAAAGAGCGGGCGATAAACTTGGAGGTGAGGTGAGAGCGGTCTGTTCGACCGCAAGTCTGTGTTTGCCATAGTGCAGTGTAATGTCCGTTGTAACGCCTTGCGACGCGAGCCTTATGATACCGGTCGCGCGAAGCGAGCGCCCGACCGCATGATGCTTCGCACAAAAACCGTTATAAATTTATTTACCAAAGATGTATCGCGGAAGATGCGCACGGTCGAGCCGACCAACGTCGAAACTCTCGGAGCTTTTTGGACGCAGATGTATCACGTTTACGTAAGATAGATATGTACTCGGTGCTCAATCCGTTTGAGATCGGCTACGTAGAGATCAAAGTGCGCCGTTTGCCCGCTGTTGCATGCGTCTATGCTTGATTTTGCCGCCTACACAGTGATGTTTGTGTCTGCCTTTTTGGCGGCGACGGTGTTTCCTGCACAATCAGAGCTCATACTGATTGGCTTTCTCACGGCGGGAGACCACTCGGTCCTTGGCATGCTGACGGTAGCCTCGATCGGCAACGTGTTGGGTTCAGTGGTAAACTATTATCTAGGCCTCGGCATCCAGACATTTCGAGATAAGCCGTGGTTTCCCGGCAATGAAGAAAGACTGGCGCAAGGCCGCCGCTTCTACCAGCGCTACGGCCGCTGGTCGCTGCTTCTTGCCTGGACGCCGATCATTGGCGATCCGCTGACCGTGATTGCTGGCGTGATGCGCGAACCTCTTTGGAGTTTCCTCATCCTCGTGACGATCTCCAAGGTGACGCGATATGTGAGCCTTGCAGCCATCACCTTGCAGATCGTCTGACTAGATTCGCGGACCCAATCCCTAGACGGCTCCGGTGTACTCGCCGCGTGCGGGGTAGTTGTTCTTGATTGCGAAATCCAGCGCGCCAACAAGCTCCGAGAAATGTGGGCGAACAAAGGGCATCGTTTGCACCGAGCCGTAGTACAGTGATTGCTCAGGCGTCACCATGAACAGGCCAGGCTCAGAAAAGAGTGCTGGTTCTTCCAGGCCGATGGACGTCAATCCGCGTGATGTGGAGATGTAAAGGCCCCACTCCTTGGCATTGGCGAGCGGCAGATCATAGGCGAACCGCAATGTGTCAGCGCCGATTTTGTCGGCCATGGCGCGGGTACGCTCTTCTCCATCTGCACTGATCGCGATCGTTGCAACGCCCCGCTCGGCGAAGGCGGCAACCTGTTTTTGCATCTCAGTGAGATAGGTGGCGCAGATCGGGCAATGAAGGCCACGATAGAAACAAAGGACGGTGCCGCGTTCTGATGTCTCAGCAGATAGATCAAATGTTCCGTGATCCAGGGTAGGCAAGGAGAGATCTGGCACTTTTTGACGTGGGGTGAGCATAGTTTATCCTTTTCAAAGTGGACGTATTGCGCCACATTACTCGTGTTCTACGCGTGAAAAATCCGAAAAAACTGACAAGTTATCCGATATGGCCTCCTGTGATCGCCTCGCAACTCTTCTCAACCGCTTCTCTTTGAGGGTTCAACCTATCGAAGAAGAACGCGCCAACCTTGTTGTGACTGCCGATGACAGTGGGGTCCCGAACGCGGTGTTGGTCCACACGCGGGGCGGTGTGATCGGGCCTCTCTATGACGAGGCTGTCTTTTCGGCCCGCTTTGAATGGGGGGGAGAAGCCAACCCTCTGTTCTCATCGCTTTCAGATCAGGTGGCTCTGATGCTTGAAGGTGACGATGAGACGATTGGTTTGGTGCATCTGCTCCAGAGTGAACTGGCGGCGAGCCGATGTGGCTGCGGTCCTGTCGTTAATCGCCTGGGCGAAGTGCTTCTTGTGCGTGTGCTACGTGCCCAGATCGAAAAGGGTTCTACTCGCCCGGGGCTGTTGGCAGGGCTCCATGATGCCCGCATCAGCCGCGCTATTGTCGCCATCCATGATGACCCAGGGCGTGACTGGTACAATAGCGATCTGGCGCATGTTGCGGGCTTGTCGCTGAGCCGCTTTTCAGAGCTTTTTCCTGTTGTTGTCGGCCAATCCCCAGCGGCCTATTTGCGCACTTGGCGGTTGACCCTGGCCCGACAGGATGTGGTTCGCGGAGAACGGGTAGACCGCATCGCCCGGCGCTATGGTTATCGCTCGCCGGAAGGTTTCGCGCGTGCTTTTAAGAAGCAGTTTGGAACATCACCTATCGAGGAGCGGCCAAGGCTCAGCGCCTGACATCGGCTTGTAGGGAAAGCAAAAGAGATGTGGTTTGCCCTCAGTGCACGTCGTTGACGTCTACGAAGAGATTGGCCTCTGGCGAAATGCTACGATGCTGGATCGAGTACCGCTAGCTCCGGCCATGCTGACTTCCAGCGATCAGCCTTGGCTCGATAGTTGTCTGCATTAAAGTTTGCGACTTCATTGGGGCGGATGATCATCTCAGCCAAATCGCTCAGCCCCTTGGGTGCATAGAGCTGTGGCTGCTTGCCCATGTTGGGCTGAAACCCAACCATACAGGCCGTTGCTAAAAACAGGTCGATGCCTTCGTGGCCCGCCTTGAGCCGAGGATACTGCATACTGTACTTCTGAGGGTACCAAAGATGGACGCGGGCCTGATTGCGGATTTCGATGGGGAGATCGAGGTTGGCCAGCGCCGCAGTGGCTTGCTTGATCGATGCATCTTCGGCCTCCCAAGAGAGGTCGGTATCGTCAAAGTAAAAGATGTCGAAGTCGCGAATGCCATGGTTGGGGTCGCGGTCGGTGAGTGTGTTCCAGACAGTTTGGAACAAACAGCCGGACACAAGCCATGCATCGGGAAGGCCCACATCAGGTAAACGCTCGAGAAGTGTTTTGTTGTTCGGGTTCTCTTTGACCCTTTCAAAAAACTCTCTCTCCGTCATCTGGCCCCATACTATCCAAATCGGTGCACCCTTGGATGCACCTTTGACTGCTCGACACGTGTACGAGTCGATCCGAGCGTTCGAGCGCTAGAAACGGTCAGGATAAAAGGCATCTTTTCCTGGCGGCGACCAGTCGCTGACACGATCCAAACGCGAGATCTGCTGCCCTGCTTAAAACCGGTATGAATATAAGAAAAAGATGGAATATTCCGGCATAGTGACGCGTAAACATCCAAACATGTCTTTCGTGAGCACGCATTTGCATGGTCCACGCCGCACACACTTTGCCAATCACTGAGTCACTGGCCTTCTTTACGCCAGATACGCGTGATCGCGTGCAATCGGTTGCAGTCACTCAGGAATTCGCTAGACAGACTCCAAATCGTATCTGTTCAGGAGAGCCGCTGGTGTCTGCGGATCTTAAGCGTCAACTCATCACACTGCTACCACGTTTGCGGCGGTTTGCGCAGACGCTTACTCGATCTGTCACCGAGGCCGATGATCTGGTGCAGGAGGCGTGCCTGAAGGTTCTTGCAAAGTCTGAAATGTGGGACCCGACCCAACCGCTTGACCGTTGGATGTTCCGTGTGATGCGGAACCTTTGGATCAGCGAAATCCGCAAGCAGAAAGTGCGGTTCGGGGAGGGCACGGTTCTGGCCGATGAAAGCTCAGAACTCGTTACGACTCAAACTGGTGAGGACAGCGTTGCATATAGCGATTTGCGCGGCGCCATGGATGCCTTGCCGGTAGACCTTTCCTGTGTCCTCCTCCTCGTATCGGTGGAAGGTTACAGCTATGCCGAGACTGCCGACACGCTCGATATTCCCATCGGAACGGTGATGAGCCGCGTGCACCGGGCACGTAAAGCTCTCGCCAAGAGGCTTGCCCCACCTTTGGGCGGTGCGGAAGGAGCCGCGTCATGATCCTTGAAGAAGAAAAGCTGAGTGCTTTCCTCGATGGTGAGTTGCCGGACGCTGAAGTCCGCGAGATTGAAGAGGCGTTACGATCCGATCGACATTTGCAAGCTGAACTTGAACGCTTGATGGCCGCCGACACAGCAGCACGCTCTGCCTTTAAAGCGATTGCAGCTGAGCCCGTTCCCCTTGCGCTAGCGGCTGCCATACAAAAGGCGTCGACAGGCGAAGACGTTTCTGGCTCCATGGCCGGTGTTGTTCCCAGCAGGATCGCGCAAGGGGCGCCCACATCGCAGCGCGGCGGCGGTCTATCGCGTTTGGCAATAGCGGCATCTGTCGCTCTGGCCGGTCTGGTCAGCGGTGTCGGCGGGTATGTTTTCGGATCAGGATGGTGGCCAGCACAGCAGGAAGAGCAGGTCGCCGCCGCTCCGGGTTGGCTCGCTCAAGTCGCGGAATATCACGCGGTGTATGCCGCTCAAGGTCGCCACTTGGTCGAGGTCGGCGCTGATGAGGCTGACCATATTCAGAACTGGTTGACTGACACGCTCGGTGCACAGGTACTCGTCCCCGACCTGTCTGACCATGGTTTGACATTCCAAGGCGCGCGTCTCGTCGTCGCCGCAGGCAGGCCGGTCGCGCAGCTTATGTACACTGATGCAGACGGCGCTGTTGTAGCTCTGTGCCAGATCCAGTCGGCGGCACCCAATGAGAACCTGGTTGAGCGCACCGTCGGTGGCTTTGAGATGGCCTGGTGGGGCGGCACTGATTCAAACTTCGTGCTTGTCGCCGATGAGGGTCATGACGGCCTTCAAGATTTGGCGCAGGCTGTTTCCCAACAGATATAGCCTTCTAGCAATTTGAGATTTTGGACATCAAAAAAAACCGGCCATTGGCCGGGTTTTTGATAATCGCTTGTCTTGCGTCGAACTACAGCGCCGCTTTGACTTCTTCCAGATGTGCCAAACGCATCGAGGCCGCCGTTTTCTTCGCGTCGTCTGTCGCGTCTGCAACATCTTCCTTCGCGTCTTGAATGGCTTGATCAAGCAAAGCCATATCCATGTCGGCGACACGCTGTGCTTCTTCTGCGAGAAGCGTCAGGCCATCTGGATTGGCGTCGGCAAAGCCGCCGCGCACGAAGATGCGATCGGTCGAGCCGTCCGCCATGGTTACATCGAGAATGCCTGGCTTCAGGGTCGATAGAAACGGCGCATGGTTGGCAAGCACCGTGAATTGACCCTCAGCGCCCGGAACGACGACCGATGTCGCCTCGCCGGAGACCAGTTGGCGCTCCGGTGAGACAAGTTCAAAGGGAAAAGCGTCTGCCATGTGGCTTCTGTCTCTTGAGTTTAAGCTGCTTCAGCCAGCTTTTGCGCTTTAGCCACCGCATCGTCGATAGTTCCGACCATGTAGAAGGCAGCTTCGGGAAGATGATCATATTCGCCATCAACGACAGCCTTGAACGAGCGGATCGTGTCTTCCAGCGAGACGAAGAGGCCTGGCGAGCCTGTGAACACTTCGGCGACGAAGAAGGGCTGCGACAAGAAACGCTCGATCTTACGAGCGCGGGCCACGGTCAGTTTATCTTCCTCAGACAGCTCATCCATGCCGAGAATGGCGATGATGTCCTGAAGCGATTTGTAGCGCTGCAATGTTTCCTGAACCTGGCGTGCCACGTCGTAATGCTCTTGCCCAATGATCTGCGGATCGAGCATGCGCGATGTGGAATCGAGAGGATCCACAGCCGGGTAGATGCCTTTTTCCGAGATTGCTCGGTTAAGCACGGTTGTCGCATCCAAGTGGGCAAACGAGGTCGCCGGTGCCGGGTCGGTCAAATCGTCAGCTGGCACGTAAATGGCCTGCACCGAGGTAACAGAGCCTTTGGTTGTGGTGGTAATGCGCTCCTGCAGGGCGCCCATATCGGTGGCGAGCGTTGGCTGGTAACCCACAGCAGAGGGAATGCGACCCAGAAGCGCGGACACCTCTGAACCTGCCTGTGTGAAGCGGAAGATGTTGTCCACGAAGAACAACACGTCCTGGCCTTCGTCGCGGAACTGCTCGGCAATCGTCAGACCAGACAGTGCTACACGGGCACGCGCCCCGGGAGGCTCGTTCATCTGACCGAACACGAGAGCGGCTTTAGAGCCTTCGCCGCCGCCTTCTTTGTTCACGCCAGATTCGATCATCTCCCAGTAAAGGTCGTTGCCTTCACGGGTCCGCTCACCGACGCCAGCGAACACGGAGTAACCACCATGCGCTTTCGCAACGTTGTTGATCAGTTCCTGAATGAGAACGGTCTTGCCAACGCCAGCACCGCCGAACAGGCCAATCTTACCGCCACGCGCGTAAGGCGCGAGAAGGTCAACAACTTTAATGCCGGTGACGAGGATTTCCGCCTCCGTGGACTGCTCGGAGAAGGCAGGTGCAGGCGCGTGGATAGGGCGTTTGTTGTCATGCGCGACAGGGCCGGCATCGTCGATAGGCTCGCCAATCACGTTCATGATCCGGCCAAGCGTTCCAGCGCCCACGGGCATCTGGATCGGTGAGCCGGTGTCTTTCACTGGCTGGCCGCGCACCAAGCCTTCGGACGTGTCCATGGCGATGCATCGCACGGCGTTTTCGCCAAGGTGCTGCGCCACTTCCAGAACGAGGCGGTTGCCATTGTTGTCGGTCTCAAGTGCGTTGAGGATCGGTGGCAGTTCGCCGTCGAACTGAACGTCCACGACGGCCCCAATCACCTGATAGACGCGCCCTGTAGTCTCGGCCATTTTCTAACTCCGTTATTCTTGTCGTCAGCCACGTGGGGCTGGAAGTAAACTTTCTAAACGTCAACCAGGTCGAGGCGTCGCTCTATACGGCTTAGTCGTTCGTCGAACCTGTCCATCCGCTGGTTCATGCTACCCAGCAAAGTCATGATCTGGCCTGTTTGCACCTCAAGCGCTGAAACACGAATCTTAAGCTCTTGGATCCCAACTTCCGTACGTTCCTGCGACGCGCGAATACGGTGCAACTGTTCTAGAACCAGATTTCCTGCGTCCTCGGTCATAGAACGATCTTACACCCATCAAAGCGCTTCAGCACCTGAAATAATCTCAATCAGCTCTTTGGTAATTTGCGCCTGGCGCTGGCGGTTGTAGGACAGCGTCAAACCGTCAATCATCTCGCCAGCGTTGCGCGTTGCATTGTCCATGGCGGCCATACGTGCGCCTTGTTCAGACGCCGCATTCTCCAACAGCCCCTTGAAGATTTGCACTGTCACATTGCGTGGCAGCAAGTCTTCGAGGATCGCGCCTTCGTCCGGTTCGTACTCATACTCAACCGGGTTCTCGTTTGCCTCGAACTCAGCCGGGATAAGCTGTTGCCCTGTCGGCACCTGCGAAATCACCGATTTAAAGGCGGCATAATAGAGCGTGCCGATGTCGAACTCACCAGCCTCGAACATCGTCATGACCTTTGAGGAGACCTCATCGGCTTGCGCATAGCCGACAGATTTCACTGAGCGGAACTCGATCATGTCCACGATCAAATGAGACATGTCGCGTTTCAGCTGGTCATAGCCTTTTTTGCCGACGGCGAGGATTTTCACCTCTTTGCCTTCACTGAGCAAACGTTTGGCATCCTGCCTTGCAAGGCGCACGATGGACGAGTTGAATGCGCCGCAAAGGCCGCGTTCGGCGGTTGCGACAATCAGCAAATGCACCTTGTCTGACCCGGTGCCAGCGATAAGCGGAGACGCTCCATCGCCCCCGCCTGACATCTGACCAGCGGCAAGGTTGGCTAAAACCGTGCTCATCTTATCTGCATAGGGACGAGCTGACTCAGCAGCCATCTGCGCACGACGCAGTTTCGCCGCGGCCACCATCTGCATGGCCTTTGTGATCTTGCGGGTCGCCGTCACCGATGAGATGCGGTTCCGCAGGTCCTTCAAGCTAGGCATGAAGCGTTAAGCCTCCAACTCTATCCGCAGCGTCACGCAAAGCTCTTGACGAAATCGTCGAGGATCGAGCGAAGCGTCGCCTCGGATTCGTCAGACACTTTGGCCTCATCGCGGATGGTCGCCAGCAGATCAGCATGTTTGTCGCGGACCAAGAGAAGCAACTTCTCCTCGAAATCACCGACCTTCGAAACGTCGACCTTGTCGAGGAAGCCGTTCACGCCTGCAAAGATAACCACAACCTGCTCTTCGGTTTTGAGCGGCGAGAATTGCGGCTGCTTCAAAAGCTCTGTGAGGCGTGCGCCACGGGCGAGCAGGCGCTGTGTTGTCGCATCAAGGTCAGAACCGAACTGCGCAAAGGCTGCCATCTCACGGTACTGGGCGAGTTCCCCTTTAATGGGACCAGCAACTTGCTTCATTGCCTTCACTTGGGCTGATGAGCCCACGCGCGACACCGAGAGACCAACGTTCACCGCTGGGCGGATGCCTTGGTAGAACAGATCAGATTCCAGGAAGATCTGGCCGTCGGTGATCG
>JBCCLK010000051.1:0-15871 GCA_039026935.1 Pseudomonadota bacterium | reverse complement strand
GCTGAAATCCTGTAGCGGGCGTGATAGACACGGTTTTCTATGTAAGTCAAAACCAAAACCACATGCGTGGAGACGCATCGCCTCAAATCGAGGAGAAGCGGCTACTAAAGTGCGGTGATGAATTGCGTTCGTTAGCCAGGCTTGGCATAAGTCCGCCGCTTTCGATGAACGGGCATGATCCATAGAAGCCGTTCGTGACCTGCTTAACACGAGGACTGCCATGCTGGCCCCCGGCACTGATTTTGTCGCTGCTGAGCCTTTACGCTCGCACCCCACACGATCCTTGCGCGGACGCGTGCGCGTGCCGGGCGATAAGTCGATGTCACATCGTGCGCTCATCTTTGGCACACTTGCCCGAGGCAGGACAACCATTGACGGTCTCTTGGAAGGCGAGGATGTTCTGGCAACCGCTGAGGCTATGCGCCAGTATGGCGCCGTCATTGCTCGCAACGACACTGGCCACTGGACTGTCGATGGTGTTGGTGTTGGCTCCCTTCTTGAGCCAACTGACGTCATTGATTGCGGCAACGCAGGCACGGGCGTGCGCCTCATCATGGGCATGGCTGCCGCCTATCCGTTTGCGTCTACCTTCACCGGCGATGCGAGCCTGCGCGGCCGCCCGATGAAGCGCGTGCTTGATCCTCTTGTGGAAATGGGCGTGGAGGTTATCGCTCGTGATGGAGGGCTTTTGCCACTCACGGTGCGCGGGAACGCAACCCCGCTTCCTCTCACTTACACTGTTCCGATGCCATCGGCGCAGGTGAAGTCCGCAGTTCTTTTGGCCGCGCTCTCCACGGAGGGTACGACAACCGTCATTGAGCCCGTGCCGACGCGCGACCACTCTGAGCGCATGATTGCAGGCTTTGGCGGTGATATCACGGTGGAGGAGAACGAGGATGGTCAGCGCATCATCACCGTAAACGGTGGCAAAGTGCTCACCGCGTGTGACATCACCATCCCAGCAGACCCATCCTCAGCAGCCTTCCCTCTGGTGGCGGCTCTAATAACGCCCGATGCTGAAGTGACGGTGGAAAATGTTATGCTGAACCCCACACGGACGGGACTTCTCACAACGCTTCAAGAAATGGGTGCCGATCTTGCCTTCTCCAATCAGCGCATCGAGGGCGGCGAGGAGCTTGCCGATATCACGGCGCGATCCTCGCGGCTGAAGGGCGTCACTGTTGCAGCCAACCGCGCACCATCCATGATCGATGAGTATCCTGTGTTAGCAGTTGCGGCGGCCAGCGCTGAGGGTGTCACCCATATGCCAGGCTTGCATGAACTGCGGGTGAAAGAGTCTGATCGCCTCGCAGCCGTGGTCGAAGGACTGAAAGCCAACGGCGTTGAAACAGACAATGGCGATGACTGGATGTCTGTGACCGGAGCACCTGGAGGTGTTCCAGGTGGCGGTACCGTTGTCACGCATCTCGACCACCGGATCGCCATGGCTTTCCTCACACTTGGCTTTGCCTCGCAGAACCCCGTGACGGTGGACGATGGCCGTGTGATTGCCACAAGCTTCCCCGCCTTTGAGGGTCTGATGAGCGATCTGGGAGCGTCGTTCGCTCGAATCTCAAACCACGCTTAGTGGAACTTGGCTGATCAAACGTGGCGGATACACCTTTCATCATCGCCGTTGATGGACCAGCAGCCTCAGGCAAGGGCACGTTGTCCAAACGGCTTGCCAAACATTTTGGACTATCCCATCTGGATACGGGGCTTCTCTACCGCGCGGTCGGACATGCCGTGCTTTCAACAGGTGGGGACCTCAGTGATCCCGACACCAGCGCGACCGTTGCCAAATCGGTTGATCTTGATGCTTTGGACGCGGACACTCTCGCACAGCACTATGTTGGCGAAGCGGCTTCGCAGGTCGCGGCTCATCCCCCCGTCCGTGCCGCGCTGTTGGACGCGCAGCGAAGCTTTGCGCAGCGCCTGCCTGGCGCGGTTTTGGATGGGCGTGACATCGGCACCGTGGTTTGCCCCGATGCGACGGCCAAACTGTTCGTGACAGCATCTTTGCAAGCGCGCGCAGAACGGCGTTATGCGCAAGCCAAAGAACAAAGCCCCAACGTCTTACTCGCCGATGTCACGGCTGATCTTGCCAAGCGGGACGCCCGCGATGCGGGCCGCGCAGATGCCCCGATGGCACAGGCTCCAGACGCTCTGTTGCTCGATACGACAAACTTGGGTATAGACGCGGCGTTCGAGCACGCGCGTGCTTTTGCAGCATCAAAGATGCCAGGGCCGCTCACTCGATCATAAACCGGTGTTCAACGCCTCGCCTTCTGCACCTATTGCGCCCCACACTTCCCGCTTCAAAAGCGCGGAACTTAGCGATGTGCAGACCCGCCCTACAGATATGTACCGGGCGCCCGTACGAGATGATGAACGCTTGAGCGAACTCCAACCGTTTGTCGACGGCAACGTCGGCGGGGCGTAGGAAAGACAGCATAGATGGCTATGACAGACACGAGCGCTGATGCGTTCGGCTCGGAAGATTTTGCAGCTCTCTTGGAAGAGAGCTTTGGCGGCAATGACTTGCTTGAAGGCAGCGTCGTCAAAGGCACTGTAATCGGCATTGAAAAAGACTTGGCCCTCATTGACGTGGGCTTGAAGACCGAAGGCCGGGTGCCACTGAAAGAATTTGGCGCAACCGCCAAAGACGGTGGCTTAAGCATCGGCGATGAGGTTGAGGTTTACCTAGAGCGCGTTGAGAATGCGATGGGTGAAGCGGTTCTCTCGCGCGACAAGGCCCGCCGCGAAGAAAGCTGGGAGAAGTTGGAAGTCTCCTTCAATGCCAACGAGAAAGTGACCGGTCAGATCTTCAACGTAGTCAAGGGCGGCTACACTGTCGATCTTGACGGCGCAGTAGCCTTCTTGCCGCGCAGCCAAGTGGATATCCGCCCGGTGCGCGACATCCAACCGCTGATGAACACACCGCAACCCTTCCAGATCCTGAAAATGGACAAACGCCGTGGCAACATCGTTGTCTCACGCCGTGTTGTGCTCGAAGAAAGCCGCGCCGAACAGCGTCAGGAACTGGTGCAGAACCTTGCCGAAGGTCAGGTCATCGACGGCATCGTGAAGAACATCACCGAATATGGTGCATTCGTGGATCTGGGCGGTATCGACGGCCTGTTGCACGTCACCGATATTGCCTGGCGCCGTGTGAACCATCCTTCAGAAGTTTTGTCCATCGGGCAGACGGTGAAGGTTCAGATCATCCGCATCAACCAGGAAACCCATCGTATTTCACTTGGCATGAAGCAGCTTGAAGCGGATCCATGGGACAGCATCGAAGCCAAGTATCCTGCTGGCGCAAGAATGACCGGCCGCGTGACCAACGTCACCGACTATGGTGCATTCGTTGAGCTGGAGCCTGGCATTGAAGGCCTTATCCACGTCTCTGAGATGAGCTGGACGAAGAAGAACGTCCACCCATCCAAGCTGGTCTCCACCAGCCAGGAAGTGGACGTGATGATCCTTGAGGTCGATCCTAACAAACGCCGTATCTCACTCGGTCTCAAACAGACCTTGTCAAACCCGTGGGATCACTTCGCAGATGCCTTCCCAGCTGGCTCGATCGTCGAAGGCGAGGTCAAGAACAAGACAGAGTTCGGTCTGTTCATCGGCCTTGAAGGCGACATTGACGGCATGGTTCACTTGTCGGATCTCGACTGGAACCGCCCCGGCGAAGATGTCATTGAAGAGTATGAGCGCGGTCAAATGATCCGTGCGCAAGTGCTCGATGTCGACACCGACAAAGAACGCATATCGCTGGGTATCAAACAGCTCGGTGAAGATCCGTTTGATGTGGCCGGTGACACGGTCCGTCGAGGCTCGGTTGTGACCTGTGAGGTGACCGCTGTTCAGGACAATGGCGTGGAAGTGAAGCTGGTGGACACCGACCTCACCTCCTTCATCCGCCGTTCGGACCTTGCCCGTGACCGGGACGACCAGCGTCCTGATAGGTTCTCCGTTGGTGATCGTTTTGATGCGCGTATCACACAGTTCGACCGCAAGACCCGCCGCGTGACCGTCTCCGTCAAGGCGCTTGAGATCGCAGAAGAGAAAGAAGCCGTCGCGCAGTACGGGTCATCTGACTCTGGGGCATCGCTTGGCGATATTCTGGGCGCCGCGCTCAAAGGTGACGACGACAAAGCCGAATAGGCCATTTGTTCAAAATTCGTTATCTAAAGCCGGGCTTTGCAAATGCATTGCCCGGCTTTTTTTCTTGGCGTCCAAGCCACCTGGCGATACGTCTTTTCCAATCTTGTTGAGGCCGCGCCAAACTGATAGCCAACGATTGCGGGGAGTTGAAGCTGTGTGGAGCATGCACCAGTGAGCATGGAAACGATCAGTGCGGACGCACTTGTCGAACGGCGGCGCCTAAGGCGCTCGCGCAGCCTTTGGCGTGTTTTTTCTATTCTCATTTTCATTCTGGCGATCGCCGGGTCAGTGGCGCAGTTTACCTCGCTGGGGGACCGATTGACAGGACGCGGTGACCACATCGCGCGGGTGCAACTGTCTGGCTTTATTGGTTTCAACGACCCTCTGATCGACTTACTGGAAAACCTGGAAGATGATGATGACGTGAAGGCTATCATCTTACGGGTCAACTCACCTGGCGGCTTAGCCGTCGCGGGAGAGCGACTCTACACGCAGCTGCGTTCATTGGGCGATGCCAAACCGCTTGTTGCTCAAGTTGAAGGTGTTGGTGCATCGGCGGCCTATCTCGCGGCCAGCGCAGCGGAACACATCGTGGCGCGCAACGGGTCCATCGTAGGCTCTATAGGCGTTGTCGCTCAATTTCCCGATATATCTGGGCTCCTGGAAACGGTGGGCGTTGATGTCTACGAAATCCGCTCTGGGGAGTTAAAAGCGCAACCCTCCATGTTTGGGCCTCCGAGCGAGGAAGCGCTCGCCGATCTTGAAAGTTTGATTGCCTCCAACTTTGACTGGTTTGTCGCGCAGATCGAAGAGCGCAGAGGCCTTGACGATGCCGTGGTGCGCGGTTTTGAAGGAACAGTCTTCACTGGGAACCAGGCGCTGGATCTAGGGCTCATTGATGCCGTCGGTGGAGAGGACGAAGCCGTCGCTCATTTGCGCAGAACGCATGAGCTCGACGACGATCTGGACGTGCTGGATCGGGCACCAAGACGACCCGTTCAACTTGCTGGAGCCTCTGCCGTTGCCCGGCTTTTATCCGACGAAGGCATGAACGTAACAGTTGATGCGCAGGGCTTCCGGGACAGTCTTCGAGATGCCATGCTGCTTGACGGCCTGTTATCGCTTTGGCACGGTCGTTGACACTCGAAATTCAAGAATAAACTAAATACAACAATTGGTTGCGAGGGGAACGTGATAAAATCGGAACTCATTCAGCGGATAACCGAACGAAATCCTCACCTTTACCAACGCGACGTGGAAAACGTTGTGGCAGCGATTTTGGATACCGTGACCGAAGCCCTTGCACGCGGTGACCGGGTGGAACTGCGCGGCTTCGGTGCTTTTTCGGTCAAGGACCGTCCTGCGCGCACCGGACGCAACCCACGCACCGGCGAACAGGTTCAAGTCGATGCAAAGACCGTTCCCTTCTTCAAAACGGGCAAAGAGATGCGCGAGCGGCTTAATCCCGATGATGGGGACGCGTAGATGCTGCTGAAGCTCTTCAAACGTCTCTGGACGGTTGTGTTCGTCCTTCCTCTGGCCGTGATCTTCATCGCCTTCGCGGTCGCCAACCGGCAGGTCGTTCGGCTCTCCTTGGATCCGGTGGCGGCTGACGCGCCTTGGTTTGCCGTCACAACGCCGCTCTTCGTTCCTATCTTTGCCGCTCTTATCCTAGGCGTAATTGTTGGTGGTATCGCTGTGTGGCTTACTCAAGGTGCCTATCGCAAGGAAGCGCGCGCCAAAAAGGCTGAAGCGGCGAAGCTCGCGCGTGAGCGCGATGTTCAGAAGCAAAAACTCGACAAGCTCTCCGGTGTTCGGGCTTTGCCCAACCCGGCGTCTTTACGTTAATGGCACTTTGATCTGAAAAGTATCATTGGCGGCCCATTAGGAGCCGCAAAGCGGGACCTTTCGAGAGGGCCTCGATGCGTATTCTGACCGCAGCTGACATAGCCGAAGTGCTGACGTTTCGTGATCTCATCGAGACGCTGCGAGAAACCTTCCGACATCCGCCTGTGGTGCCGCTTCGCCATCACCACACCATCGCGCATGAGGGCGCGCGTCCTGAAAGCACGCTGCTTATCATGCCAGCGTGGACGGACTTTAAGACACAAGGCACATCTGGCAAAGGCTATCGTGGGGTCAAGATCGTTTCGGTTGTCCCCGACAACAAGCTGCGGAACTTACCCAGTGTGGTCGGTGCTTACCTTTTGATGTCGGGGGAAAGCGGCGTGCCGCTAGCTCTGCTTGATGGACAAGCCCTCACCTTGTGGCGCACGGCAGCAGCGTCTGCCCTTGCTTCAACATACCTATCAAGGACAGATTCCAAGAAGCTCCTCATGGTCGGGGCCGGGGCTCTCGCGCCTTACCTCATTCGCGCCCACATAGCAGTAAGGCCCGTCGATCATGTTCTGATGTGGAACCGCTCGCGTGAACGAGCCGATGCGTTGCTAGGCAAGCTCAGTGATCTCTCCATCAGAATCGCGGTCACAGATGATCTGGAAGGTGCGGCACGTGGCGCGGATATTATCTCCTGTGCGACGATGAGTGAGGCCCCGCTGATCGAAGGTCAGTGGCTTTCAGCGGGTCAACATGTGGATCTAGTCGGCGCATTCCGCCCGTTCATGCGCGAAGTTGACAGCCACGCGGTGACCAAGGCGCGGGTGTTTTGCGACACCCGGGACGGCGCACTTTCCGAAGCCGGTGACTTGGCCATTCCCATTCAAGAAGGTCGCTTTTCATCGGACGATGTGGCTGGCGACCTCTTCGATCTGTGTCGCGGCGAGAGAGCCGGGCGACGCTTCTATGATCAGATCACACTGTTCAAATCGGTTGGCATTGCCGCTGAGGACCTGGCGATAGCAGCGCATGTATTCGCGCGTGCCTAGGGTCACTTTTCTTCGCCGAAGCGGTCCTGCACCAAATCAACCAAAGCGTTGAGCGCAGGCGCAGCGTCTGGCCCACTCGTGAAAATGGTGATCTCTGTTCCAGGCAGCGCGCAAAGCATCATGAGGTCCATGATCGACGTGCCCTCGACGGTCAGGTCGCCGCGCGTTACTTCTACATCGGCATCAAAGGTACTGGCCAGTTGAACGAACTTGGAGGATGCGCGCGCGTGGAGCCCCCGCTCATTGCAGATCAACAAGGTGCGTGTGTTCGCTGCATCATCCTCAGCGTCGGTGCTGCTACCCATCACGTGTCGAGGATTTGACTGGCCACTGAGATATACTTGCGGCCTGCCTCGCTGGCCCTTGCCACGGCATCAATAAGCGGAAGATCGGCACGAATGCTGGCAAGTTTCACAAGCATGGGCAAATTGACGCCGGCCAGAACCTCGGTGCGGGAAGCTTCCATCACCGAAATCGCAAGATTTGACGGTGTGCCACCAAACATGTCGGTAAGAACGATAACGCCATCGCCTGCATCGGCGCGCTGAACAGCTGCGACAATATCGGTACGCCGCAGTTCCATATCGTCATCCGCACCGATGCAGATGGTTTCAAGCTGGTCTTGAGGACCCACAACGTGTTCCAGCGCCGCTTTGAACTCGAGCGCTAGATTGCCGTGCGTCACAAGGAGAAGGCCGATCATAAGGTTCCAAAGCGCGTGTCAGTCAAATCATCGCCTGACGGAGGACGCATCCTTTACAGGTTTGTCGTCCTTGGCAAGGTCCCCCAGGTAAGGTGCGCACGAGAAGTTGTCTTCAGGCTAAGACCCCCCAACCAGTTGCAGACCAAATCATGCAGCTGCAGGCAGGCGGATGGTAAAGCGGGCACCTGTCACCCGGGTCTCACCGTCTTCAAGACGCGCTTCACAGTTGCTGGCATCGATTGCACCGCCATGCACCTCAATGATCTGCCTCGAAATTGACAGACCAAGCCCCGAATTGTTGCCATACCCGTCCTGGTCGGCGCGGTCGGTGTAGAACCGCTCAAACACGCGCTCCAACATGTCGGGTCGCAAACCAGGCCCTTCATCCTCGATGTCAATTTGGATAAACGCATCATCGCGGCGCATGCGCACATAGATGGTTGCGTGATCGGGGGAGAACGATCGCGCGTTGTCGAGCAGATTCGTTATCACCTGACCTAGCCGGGATTCATGACCCATAATCTGAAAAGGCGCTGTATCCTTGGCCAAGTCACCGGACTTAAGGAAGGTCAGCTTGATAGCAATACCGCGGACAGCGGCAAGTTCGCGCTCCACTGAGACGACCGTCTCAAGCAAGCTCTTCATATCAAGCGGCGTGGAGTCTCCGCGAGCCAATTCAGCATCAAGACGCGAAGCATCCGAAATATCGCTGATCAGCCTGTCTAGCCGGCGCACATCATGCTCAATCACCTCTAAGAGCCGTTGGCGGGCCTCTTCTTTTTGAACGCGAGGCAGCGTTTCGACGGCACTGCGCAGAGACGTAAGCGGGTTTTTGAGCTCATGGCTGACATCTGCCGCAAAGCTCTCAATGGCGTCCATCCGATTATAAAGCGCATCGGTCATGCCGTGCAGACTTGTGGCCAAATCCCCAATCTCATCGCGGCGATCTTCAAAGCTTGGGAGTGTCTCGCGCGCTTTCACCGAATAGCGCACGCGCTCCGCAGCAGCAGACAGCTTGCGGACCGGTCCAGCGATGGTGCTGGCGAGCAAAAGCGAGAGGATGACCATCACAACCACAGCCACCAGAAACACCCGCAAAATCGATAGGCGCTCATTGAGGATAATGGCGTCAATGTCACCGCCTTGCGTCGACAGTAGGAGTACGCCAAGCGTCGCGCGAAAGCGCTGGATCGGCACGGCGACGGAGACAACCATCTCACCGTCTTCATTCACGCGCACAAGGCTCGCTGCCTCACCTGCCATAGCGGAGCGCACCTCAGGCAGCGAGAGGCCGTTCCCACCACCAATCTCTTCGTGCTGCGGCATATCAAACCGACGAAGGAACAGCAGTGTTTGCTGCCACCATTCTCGCCACCATGGTTCTTGGTTGGCACCAGCTAGCGGCAAATCAAACCGCAGGATCGCGCCGCGCGCATAGAGCGCCTGACTATCAATAATCAGCCCACCGTCAGGATCGTAAATGCGGGCTCGTGTGCCGGTGGGGTCTATCAGACGGCGCAGGATTGGCGCAACCCGTTCTGGATTGACCGGGAACTCCAGGCTCTCCAGAGGGTCATCAAAAACCGACAAGCTCTCACCGGCCTGAAGTTCTAGCAAACGCTCTGGATCAATGACGATGGTATTGTCGGTCGCAACCGTTGCGGATGCGACGATGGCACCGGCGATGATCTCGCCTTGCGTGAGAAGGCTCTGAGCGCGCGACTCGATCAGCCCCTCGCGGAACTGGTTGAGATACAAGATCCCCGAAACGAGCGCCACAAGTCCGACGAGATTGAGGACAACGATGCGCCGGGTCAGCGAGGAAAAGGGGGCGAAGCGGGATGGGCTTTTACGTTTTCGTTTCAGGCGCCACGCGCGCCAATGGCGTGCGAGACCGTGATTGGTCAGACCAGCGCTTGGCGAACCGGCGTCTGGTCGATTACCTCCTTGAGGCGATAGACCAGGTGCGGCGATACTGTCATCGCTGCGATCTACCATGCGCCCAGCCCGAACCCTCTTTTTGGCCGGGCGCTTATGATCGTCCTCGGCCTACCCAAAATGCTGCCATATGGCTGTCAGGCTTCCTTGAACTTGTACCCAACGCCATAAAGCGTTTCGATCATATCAAACTCTCGATCGACCTGCTTAAACTTCTTGCGCAGCCTCTTGATGTGGCTGTCGATCGTCCGGTCATCCACATAGACCTGATCATCATAAGCCGCATCCATCAACGCATTGCGGCTTTTCACAATGCCCGGCCGGTGTGCCAGCGACTGTAGGATCAGGAATTCGGTAACTGTGAGCGTCACCGATCTGTCCTTCCAGGTGCACGCGTGCCGGTCCTCATCCATCACCAGATCACCGCGTCGTAGCACCTGATTGGTCTCGGCTTCGGTCACCGACCCACCATCAACGACCGTTGCCTGCGGGCTTTGCCCGGCGCTTGGTTGACCATTGGCTGGTCGGCTTTGAACACGGCGGAGCAGAGCCCGAACCCGCTCCACTAAAACACGCTGTGAGAACGGCTTCTTGATGAAGTCGTCGGCACCCATCTTAAGACCGAACAACTCGTCGATTTCGTCTTCCTTGGAGGTGAGGAAGATAACGGGCAAGTCGCTGACTTGACGGAACCGTCGCAGAAGCTCCATTCCATCCATGCGCGGCATCTTGATATCAAAGATAGCAAGATCCGGCGGCGCCATCTGCATACCGTCTAAGGCAGAGGCGCCATCTGTATAGGTCTCTACGCGGTAGCCTTCGGTCTCCAACGCCAGAGAGACAGATGTGAGAATGTTGCGATCGTCATCGACCAGCGCGATCGTGGGCATTGGTGCTCCTCGTGCCGAAAGGGCAGCGGTTTGGGTTCTGTCGCTCCGCACGTTTTCACCTCTTTTATCGCGGCTATAGTCGGTTTGCCATATGTGATCGTAATGCCTCCGCGCGGGAAGACTGACGCAGCCCGCATGGAGGTTTTGACGGATCCAGCCCGTTGGAATGCCTCTCGTTGGCACCGCGATTGCGCGAAAATTATGGCAAGCAAACAAGATGGCCATCCGGTGCTTGCCAAAGCGCGGCAGCGGGGGGCTGTTCGACTCAAAATGTGATTTTGGTTGTGACCAGCCTTGTCCATCCGGGCCGCGGTCCGTATGCCGCCTCATCGAAACGGGCCGATAGGTTTTTGAGAGCTGAATATGAACGCACAGGCGGGTATCGCGGCAGGTCATACGCTTACCGCAGACGTGGGAGCAGAGATTCTTCGGTCCGACGGCTCTGCCGTGGATGCTGCGGTGGCAGCCTTGCTGGCGGCGTGCGTGTGCGAGCCTGTGCTCGCCTCGCCCGCTGGCGGTGGCTTTGCCATGGTGAGCAGTAGTAGTGCCCCTGCTTGCCTCGATTTCTTTGTGCACACACCGAAACATCCAAGCGGCCAACGCTATGACGGCCTCACTGAGATTGAGGCAGATTTCGGTGGCACTTTGCAGGCCTTCCATATTGGTCCGGGGTCGGTCGCAACGCCCGGATTCATTCCTGGTCTGTTGGAGCTGCATAAACGGTTTGGCCGTGTGCCACTTCGCAGATTAGTGGAACCAGCTATCGGACACGCCAAGAGCGGGGTTGCTCTTACACCCTATCAAGCGCGCCTTGCTCAGATTGTCGGCCCCATCCTGCTCGCGACGCCCTCTGCTCGGGATCTGCATGCACGGGCTGATGAAGAGACACTGCTTGAGCAAGGCGACACGCTGACCAACCATAACCTGGCCGATGCGTTGGATGCCATCGCCTCAGAAGGCGCACGGATCGTAACCGAAGGCGAAATCGCGCAGGCTATGCTAGAGGCGGCATCAGGTGGGCACTTGGAGCGGGACGACTTACGCCTCTATGAACCTGTTTGGCGCGATCCTCTGACGCGATCTTTAGGACAGATGCCCAAAGATCACCGACGCATGCTCGCCACCAATCCTGCACCATCAGCTGGTGGCGGCCTCATCACCGCGCTCCTGGCGACCTATCAGAGTGGTGAAACCTTCGAGCCGCTTTCCTTCGCCAAAGCGCTCGATACGGTGGATAAGCGCTGGCGCGCGCTTAGCAAGCCCCAAGGCTTCGACGACCGCATGATGGCCAGCGCACCGGCATCAGTCGCAACGCGCGGCACGACCCATGTCTCGGTCATCGATGCGGATGGCATGGCGGTCTCGATCACAGTATCGAATGGCGAGGGAAATGGTTCCATCGTACCCGGTTGCGGTTTCATGCTGAACAATATGCTGGGTGAGGATGATCTTCTGGCTGACGGCCCCGGATCATGGGAGCCAGACAAGCGCCTATCCTCCATGATGGCTCCAACACTGGTCGCAGATCCTAAAGGCGGTTTGCTGGCGCTTGGCTCTGGCGGATCGAATCGCATCCGTTCGGCCATGGCACAGGTTTTGCTGCGCTGGGGCATTCATGGGGAGCGCTTGGAAGACGCGATCCGAGCCCCACGTCTTCACGCGGAAGAAGGGCATTTGGATGCAGAGCCGGGTCTTGATCTTGAACCCCTCCAACGCGCCTTCGAGGACCATAAAATCTGGGATGCACCGTCGATGTTTTTTGGTGGCGCGCACGGTGTCGAAAGGGTCGTCAACGCGGACGGTCGTTTTTCTATCGAGGGTGCAGGCGATGACCGGCGCGACGGGGTCTTTATCGCCGTTTAGTTGCCTAATGCGCGTCGTCCCAGTTGTCCGCCGCGCGGGCATCGACATCGAGCGGCACGGATAACTGTAGCGCAGGGTTCGGCGCGTCCATCATAACCTTCTCAATGACGGGCAAAGTCGCCTCAACTTCGGATTCGGGCACCTCAAAGATCAGTTCGTCATGCACCTGCAGAAGCATCTTTGCACTGAGCTTTAACTCGCTAAGCGCGTCTTCCATACGCACCATCGCCCGGCGGATGATATCAGCTGCTGAACCTTGGATCGGCGCGTTGATCGCGGCGCGCTCGTTGAATGCCCGCAAGCTCGGATTGGAGGCTTTAATTTCTGGATAGTGCGCCCGGCGCCCGAAAATGGTCTCTACATAGCCATGCTCGCGGCAAAACGCCTTCGTTTCGTCCATGTAGGCTTTAATGCCCGGGAAGCGCTCGAAGTAAGTTTTGATGTAGTCGCCAGCTTCAGAGCGTCCGATGCCAAGCTGGTTGGCAAGACCGAAGGCGGAAATGCCGTAAATGATCCCGAAGTTGATCGCCTTCGCGCTGCGGCGGACAGTTGGGTCCATGCCTTCAATCGGCACGCCGAACATCTCAGACGCCGTCATCGCGTGGATGTCCAGACCATCGGCGAAAGCCTGCTTGAGCGCGGCGATGTCAGCCACATGCGCGAGCACGCGCAGTTCAATCTGGCTGTAGTCAGCTGAGATCAGCTTGCAACCTGGCTCAGCAATGAAGGCCTTTCGGATTTTGCGTCCAGCTTCGGTCCGCACCGGGATGTTTTGCACATTCGGATCAGACGAAGACAAGCGGCCTGTCGTGGTCGCGGCGAGGGCGAAGCTCGTGTGGACGCGCCCGGTATCCTGGTTGATCGCGGCGGCAAGCGCCTCGGTGTAGGTGGAACGCAGTTTTTGCAATTGCCGCCAGTCGAGGACTTTGCGCGGCAGCTCATGGCCTTCGGCAGCCAAATCTTCGAGTGCTGAAGCAGGCGTCGCCCATGCTCCAGTCTTGGTCTTCTTGCCGCCGGGTAGTCCCATCTTGCCGAACAGAATATCACCGAGCTGCTTGGGCGAACCCACATTGAACGGTTCCCCGGCAAGCTTTTCGATCTCTGCTTCGAGCGCGGCCATGCCTTGCGCGAAATCACCGGAGAGCCGCGAGAGCATCTGCCGGTCGACCTTGATGCCATTGCGCTCCATGTGCGCCAGCACCGGCACGAGGGGACGTTCCAGCGTCTCGTAGACGGTGGTTGCTTTGTTCGGGATGAGGCGCGGTTTCAGTGCGCGCCAAAGCCGCAGCGTGATGTCAGCATCTTCGGCGGCGTAGCGCGTCGCTTTCTCGATGGGCACCTTGTCGAAGGTGACCATCGACTTCCCTGAACCGACAAGCTCCTTGTAGGGAATCGGCGTGTGACCGAGCCATTTGGTGGACAACTCATCCATGCCGTGTCCACCCGTCCCTGCACCGCAGACATAGGAAAGCAACATCGTGTCATCAAACGGCGTCACACGGATATCGTGGTTCGCCACGATGGCCATGTCGTACTTCATGTTCTGGCCGATTTTGAGGATCGCCTCGTCTTCGAGCACCTCTTTGAGGAGCGGCAGTGCGACTTCCGCGTTCATCTGACGTTCGTCATGGCCAGCACCCAACAGATCATCGCCTGAGGTATGGATCAGTGGCACATAGTAGGCACGCCCAGGCTCCAGGGCGAAGGAGAAACCGACAAGCTCAGCCCGCATTGGGTCAAGCGATGTCGTCTCCGTGTCGAAGGCCAAAAGCCCGGACCAACGCGCCTCATCGAATAGCTCCTTCAACCGTTCTGGGTCGAAGATCGTCTCGTAGCTGTCAGGATCGAGCGTGGACGATGCCGCTTCATTGGCGCGGGATTCGGCGAGGGACGTGGGCGTCATGTCGCCATCGGCAACAGGCGCTTCGGCCACGCGGGTTGTTTCAAAGCCCGGGGTCGCGACATCTGCCGTTTCAATGTCAGCGGCAGAGGTTTCTGTCTTGGAGGCCACACGGCGCGTGAGGGTGGTGAACTCCATCGCTTTCAGGAACGCGATCAGCTTTTCGCTATCAAGCTCTTGAACGAGGGTGGATTCCACGGTTTCCTCGGCGGGAACGTCCGTCTTGAGGGTCACCAGCTTCTTGGAGATACGGGCCTGATCAGCGAACTCAATGAGGTTCTCGCGGCGCTTCTTCTGCTTGATCGTATCCGCACCAGCCAGCAGGCTTTCTAGATCCCCAAACTCATCCAAGAGCTGCGCCGCCGTTTTCACGCCGATGCCCGGCACACCCGGCACGTTATCCACAGAGTCACCAGCGAGCGATTGAAGATCGATCATCTTCTCGGGACGAACGCCAAACTTCTCCACGACTTCATCTGGCCCCGTGCGCTTGTCCTTCATTGTGTCGACGAGCACCACATCGGGGTGAATGAGGAGCTGCATCAGATCTTTGTCTGAGGAGACAATGGAAACCTTCGCGCCTGCAGCCACCGCTTGGGTCGTGTAAGTCGCGATCAGATCGTCCGCCTCGTAGCCTTCCTGCTCGATGCAAGCGACATTGAAGGCACGCACCGCATCGCGAATGACTGGAAACTGCGGTCGCAAATCCTCCGGAGGTTCCGGGCGATGCGCTTTATAATCAGGATAGAGATCGTTGCGGAACGAGTAGGACGATTTGTCGAAGATCACGCCAAAATGAGTCGGCGGCGGGCCCAGAAGCTCTGGGTCGCCTTCCTTCAACAGCTTCCAAAGCATGTTGCAAAAGCCAGACACCGCACCAACGGGCAAACCATCGGACTTACGCGTCAACGGCGGAAGCGCATGGTATGCGCGGAAGATATAGGTGGAGCCGTCGACCAGCATGATGTGATCGCCAGATTTGAGAGGGCGGTGGGCGCTGAGGGTGTCTGTCGTCATGGTGGCGCGATCATAGGGGATCGCGCCACGCTTGAAAGACCAGATGCGAGATTTGCTTGTGGCTACAGGACAGACTACTCGGCCGGGGTAAGCGCCGCGCGCCGTGGGCGGCTGTTCTCGTCAATGCTCGCCCAGCTTGACCGCTCGAAGAGGAAGCGCCCAAAGCCGATCTTCTTGATGATCCAGTAGCCAATGAGCGGCGAGCCCACGGCGACAATGGTCGTCAATAGCGACAGCGTTCCATGATCAGGGATCAGGCCGAGGCGCAGGCCTACCTCCCGTAGGACGACCATCGGCACGAAAAACGCCAGATAGATCACGATTGAGTTTCCGCCCATGTGGGAGAGCGTTTTGAGCACAACCTTGCCTGCTAGCCCACGCGCAACGAGCGCCGCAGCTGTGATAACCGCCAAGGCACCCAGAATACCCAAAAGAAGCGATATGACGGGTAGGTCGCTTACACGGTAGGTCTCCTCCATCAGCTCAACCTGCGTGAACACCG
>JBCCLK010000050.1:0-18134 GCA_039026935.1 Pseudomonadota bacterium | reverse complement strand
AGGCTACACAGATCAGTTCACCGCGCAGACCGGCATTGAAGTTGAATGGGTGACGCTAGAGGAAAACACTCTGCGCCAGCGTGTCACAACCGATATCACAACCAATGGTGGCCAGTTCGACATCATGACTATTGGTATGTACGAGGCGCCTATCTGGGGTTCCAATGAATGGCTGGTTCCACTGGACAACTTGTCTGCAGGCTACGATGTCGACGATATTCTGCCAGCAATGTCGGGTGGCCTCTCCTACGAGGGTACGCTCTATGCCGCTCCGTTTTACGGCGAAAGCTCAATGATCATGTACCGCACCGATCTCATGGAGGCTGCTGGATTGCAAATGCCCGAGGCACCGACTTGGGATTTCATTCGCGAAGCAGCAGCGGCTATGACCGATCGCGATAATGATATCAACGGCATTTGCCTGCGCGGTAAGGCTGGTTGGGGTGAGGGCGGCGCCTTTATTACCGCGATGTCCAACTCATTTGGTGCCCGTTGGTTCGATGAGGATTGGAATGCTCAGTTCGACACGCAACCTTGGGCAGACACTCTTAACTTCTTTGTCGGTTTGATGGAGGAATCCGGACCTCCAGGATACGCGACCAACGGGTTCAACGAGAACCTTTCGCTTTTCCAGCAAGGCAAATGCGGCATGTGGATTGATGCCACTGTGGCAGCGTCGTTCGTTACAAACCAGAACGATTCAACGGTTGCTGACAGTGTTGGCTTTGCCCTCGCTCCTGACAACGGTTTGGGCAAGCGCTCCAACTGGCTTTGGGCATGGGCGCTGGCGATCCCAGCTGGAACCCAGCAAGTCGACGCTGCTACCACATTCATCGAGTGGGCAACGTCGAAAGACTATATCGAACTCGTCGCTGAGAATGAGGGCTGGGCAAATGTGCCTCCCGGGGCGCGTCAATCGCTGTATGAAACGCCTGAGTATCAAGCCGTGCCGTTTGCTCAGATGACGCTCGATTCGATCCTGTCTGCCAACCCCAATGACTCCACGGTTGAACCCTCACCCTATGTTGGTGTCCAGTTCGCAGCCATCCCTGAGTTCGCTGGTATCGCAACAGAAGTGAGCCAGGAGTTTGCTGCCGCCTATGCTGGTCAGCAAACAGTTGAGGAGGCTCTTGCAAAGGCGCAGGCGCTTACCAACGACGCGATGGAAGCGGCCGGCTACCGCTAGGTCCCAAACGAAAAACTCGGCAGAAAGGCGGTGGCCAATGCCGCCTTTCGAACCCTGCAAGTCCCCCAGACTGAGCTTTTATCGTACTGGTTCATCTGACTTCTAGTGGGTCAGATGAACCGCCGAGGAATGTATACCTATGGCCACGAGAGCATCCAGATCTGCAGCCCGCATCATGATGGCACCTGCCGTTGTCCTCCTCTTGGGATGGATGCTGGTGCCGCTGACGATGACGCTCTACTTCTCTTTCAAGCGCTACTTGCCACTTCGTGGTGACAGCCTTGAGCGAGGGCTCGATTGGGTCGGTTTTGAGAACTACGCACGATTTCTCTCATCCAGTTCCTTCTGGCCGAGTGTGCAGACCACCCTCATCATGGTCGGCGGGGTACTGCTCATCACTGTGGCGCTTGGTGTGCTTCTTGCTCTGCTTCTTGACCAACCCCTCTGGGGTCAAGGTGTGGTGCGCATTCTGGTCATCGCACCATTCTTTGTCATGCCGACCGTGTCCGCGCTGGTCTGGAAGAACATGTTCATGGATCCGGTGAATGGCATTCTCGCGCATCTCTGGCGGTTTTTTGGTGCCGAGCCAGTCTCTTGGCTCTCGGATGCATCGCTCCAGTCCATCATCTTGATCGTTTCCTGGCAGTGGCTGCCATTCTCAACACTGATCTTACTGACTGCCATACAGTCACTCGACAGCGAGCAGTTGGAAGCCGCGGAGATGGACGGAGCACCGCCACTCAAGCGCTTTTGGTTCATCATCCTCCCGCATCTCAGCCGGGCCATCACCATTGTGGTGCTGATCCAAACGATCTTTCTTCTATCGATCTTTGCAGAGATCTTCGTCACCACGGGCGGCGCTTTTGGCACAAGAACGCTGACCTATCTGATTTTCCAACGAGTCGTGGACAGCCAGAACATTGGGCTGGGATCAGCGGGTGGTGTCTATGCCATCATCCTCGCCAACATCGTCGCGATCTTTCTGATGCGGATTGTTGGCAAGAACCTGGACCGGTAGGAGATAGACCCGTGGCACGCGCAATTTCTACCCGTCGAAAGGTTGCCTTCACAGCACTCGCTTGGGCTGTGGGCTTCCTGATATTCTTCCCGATTTACTGGACCATCCTTACCAGCTTCAAGACGGAAGCACAGGCAATCAGTGACCCGCCTTTGTTCTTCTTCTTCGATTGGACATTGGAGAACTATGCGGTCGTCCAAGAGCGATCAAACTACATGCGGTTCCTCTGGAATTCGGTGATAGTGGCAGGCGGATCGACAGTCCTTGGTATCCTGATCGCGATCCCCGCCGCATGGTCGATGGCATTCGTGCCCTCCAAGGCGACGAAGGACATTCTTCTTTGGATGCTATCGACCAAGATGCTGCCAGCAGTGGGCGTGCTCTATCCAATCTCCATCCTGTTCATCCAGGCCGGTCTTCTCGACACCCGCATAGGGCTGATTCTGGTTCTGATGCTCATCAACCTGCCGATCATTGTTTGGATGCTCTACACCTATTTCAAGGAAATTCCCGGCGAAATCCTCGAAGCAGCCCGCATGGATGGAGCCGGCCTGCGCGAAGAAATCTTCTTTGTCCTGACGCCCATGGCGATACCCGGAATCGCTTCAACGGTGCTCCTCAATTTCATTCTCGCTTGGAATGAGGCGTTTTGGACGCTGAACCTAACGGCCGCCAGTGCAGCACCACTGACAGCGTTCATCGCTAGCTACTCCAGTCCGGAAGGCTTGTTCTTCGCAAAGCTGAGCGCTGCCTCCACCATGGCTATCGCGCCGATCTTGATCCTAGGTTGGTTTAGCCAAAAACAGCTTGTACGCGGCCTGACCTTCGGCGCGGTGAAATAGGAAAGAGACAATGGGAAACATCGTTCTCGAACAGGTTGAAAAGTCGTTCGGCCATGTGAAAGTCATCCACCCTTTGGATCTTGAGATCACCGAAGGCGAGTTTGTGGTGTTTGTCGGGCCCTCAGGCTGCGGTAAGTCCACGCTTCTCCGCCTTATCGCTGGCTTGGAAGACATCACAGGCGGGGCTATCCGTATCAACGGCGGTGATGCGACTGACGTGCCTCCAGCCAAGCGCGGTCTGGCGATGGTGTTCCAGTCCTACGCTCTCTATCCGCACATGTCGGTGCGCAAGAACATCGCTTTTCCGCTGCGCATGGCCGGACTCGACAAGATTGAGCAGGACGAGCGTGTGGAACAAGCCGCCGCTGTGCTGAACCTGACCGACTATCTGGAACGACGCCCCGCAGCGCTGTCTGGCGGTCAACGTCAACGTGTGGCGATTGGCCGGGCCATCGTGCGTGAACCTGCGGCCTTCTTATTCGACGAGCCGCTTTCAAACCTTGATGCGGCGCTGCGTGTTGGCATGCGCCTTGAGATCAGCGAACTCCATGAACGCCTCAAAACCACGATGATCTATGTCACCCATGATCAGGTGGAAGCCATGACAATGGCGGACAAAATTGTTGTCTTGCAGGCCGGACGTATAGAACAGGTGGGAAGTCCTTTGGAGCTTTATCGTTCGCCACGCAACCGTTTCGTGGCTGGCTTTATTGGCTCGCCTAAGATGAACTTTCTGGAGAATGATGAAGCCTCCAAACGCGGCGCTTATGCTGTTGGCATTCGGCCTGAGCACATCATGGCATCCTCAACCGAGGGTGCTTGGTCAGGAAAGGTCGGCGTGTCTGAACATTTAGGCTCTGACACCTTCTTCCATGTGCATATCGATGGACAGCAAGCACCGGTGACAGTTCGTGCTGGTGGGGACGTCGATCTCCATCACGGCGACGCGATTTTTCTGACACCTGATGAAGAGCGAATCCACAAGTTCGATGCTGAAGGACAGCGTTTGGCATGATCGGTCAACCGCTCAAGGGGAAACGTGCCTTGGTGACAGGCGGGGGGCGTGGGATCGGTCGGGCTATTTGCGAGGCTTATGCGCGTGCAGGTGCTCAGGTGGCAGTCGCGGACCTGTTGGCTGATCAAGCCAAGAGCACTGCTCGTGCTATTGGCTCAGCTGCGCTACCAATCACCCTCAATGTCACCGATTTGGCTTCGATCAAACAAGCGGTAGAAATCGTCAGCCATGCGTTTGATGGGATCGATATCCTCGTCAACAATGCCGGCGTTTTTAACATGGCGTCGATCGATAAGATCACGCCAGAGGACTACCGCCACCAATATGACGTGAATGTCGGGGGCACGATCTTTATGTGCCAAGCCGTAGTGCCACTCATGAAACGTAACGGTGGCGGCGTCATCGTCAATTTTTCCAGTCAGGCCGGGCGCCGCGGTGAACCGAACATCACCGTTTATTGTTCCACCAAGGCAGCCGTGATCTCCATCACCCAAAGCCTCGCGCTTGAACTGGCGGGTGCTAATATTCGTGTCAATGCCGTCGCACCAGGCGTAATCGACACGCCCATGTGGACCCATGTCGATGCGCAGTTCTCAGCCTATGAGGACAAGGCCATTGGACAGAAGAAACGCGAAGTCGGCGAAAGCGTCCCGCTTGGCCATATGGGGAGACCCAGTGAAGTCGCCGATCCATGTGTTTTTCTTGCCTCTGAAGCTGCCCGATACATCACTGCACAGACGCTTAACGTGGATGGCGGCCAATGGATGAGTTAGCCACCGTCCGCACACAAGCGCGACCCTTGTCGGAAGCGATGCTCCACCATTTGCCGACAAGCGTGGAGGTGCCTCGTTACCGGCGCGATCAGCTTTCCCCGGGGATTGTGCATATCGGTGTTGGTAACTTCCACCGCGCCCATCAAGCTTGGTATCTGCATCGCTTGATGCAGCAAGGTCTAGCTTATGACTGGGCCATTGTCGGCGCTGGTGTCCGGCCAGCGGATACCGAGATGCGGGATAAACTGCTCGCGCAAGATTGTCTGACCACACTGATCGAATTGGCACCGTACGGGTCGCGTGCTGAAGTGATCGGTTCTTTGATCGACTATGTGCCAGTCGGGGCGGATAATCGCGCACTGATCGCTGCAATGACCGCCCAAAACTGCCGGATTGTTTCTCTGACAGTCACCGAGGGCGGTTACTACATTGATACGGCGACGGGAGCTTTCGATGCAGATCATCCCGATATCCGCCACGATGCGAACAAACCAAGTGAGCCCAGGACGGCATTTGGGGCTATTGTGGCGGCTTTGAGACATCGCCGAGAGGCTGGCCTTGGCCCTTTTACCGTGCTCAGTTGCGATAATCTTCAAGGTAATGGAGGGATCGCTCGGCAGGTCGTTGTTAGCTTGGCGTCATTCATTGACCCTGATCTTTCCTGTTGGATCGATACCCAGTGCAGCTTCCCAAACTCTATGGTCGACTCCATCGTTCCGGCCACAGGTCCCCATGAACGCTCCCTGGCGGCGAGTTTGGGTGTTGTTGATCAGGTGCCGGTGACCCACGAAAACTTCCGCCAAAGGGTCATTGAGGATGATTTCTGCGCTGGACGTCCAGATTGGGATCAGGTTGGTGCAACGTTCACCGATAACGTTCACGGCTATGAGGCGATGAAGCTGCGCATCCTGAACGGGGGGCACCAGGTTCTCGCCAATGCCGGCGAGCTTCTTGGCGTACCGACGATCGACCGCTGTATCAGCCATCCACAGATTGGGGCTTTCTTCGTTAAGGTGCAAAACGATGAGATCTTGCCACATGTCGTGGATGTGCCTGGCCTGAGATCGACCGACTATCTCAGTCGTGTGGTCTGTCGTTTTTCAAACCCGGCAGTCAAAGACACAACGCGGCGTGTCGCCTTCGACGGATCGGCGCGCCATACCGGCTTTATCCTCCCAGTCCTTCGCGATGCTGTAAAAATCGGAACACCCATCGAGGGATTGGCCCTCACCGAAGCTCTTTGGGCACGCATGTGTGCTGGGACGCGTGACGACGGCTCAGAGATTGAGCCAAATGATCCGAAGTGGTCACAGTTGCGGCGGGCAGCCATAGAAGCGCAGAACAAACCCTCCCGGTGGCTCGACCAAACCGATGTCTACGGAGATTTGGCTTCGAACCGCCGCTTTTCTGCGGCTTTTGACAAATGGCTCAAGACACTTTGGGAGGTCGGCACATTTGAGACCCTCAATCAATACATCACCATGTGATGCGTGGGCATTGCTCAAATCTTGTTGAATTCTCAACTAGAACATCAGACTGGGCAGCCAGGTTGTCAGTTGCGGAAAGGTCCACACCAGCGCAACGCCAATGATCTGCAACCCGATGAAGGGGATGACGCCTCGATAAATCTGACCGGTGGTGATCTCTTTTGGCGCTGCTCCCCGCAGATAGAACAGTGAGAAACCAAAGGGTGGTGTCAGAAATGATGTCTGCAGATTGATCGCGAGAATGATGCCGAGCCAAATCGGGTCATGTCCCAGCAAAATGAGCGTTGGTGTTACGATGGGCAGCACGATGACCGAAATCTCCACAAAGTCGAGAAAGAAGCCAAGTAGGAAGACGACGAGCATGCTTGCCAGGAGTGCACCCGTTGGGCCACCTGGTAAGTTTCCAAGCCATTCCACCACGCGCTCCTCGCCACCAAGACCGATGAAGACCAGAGAGAACATGCTGGCCGCCAAGATGGTTGCAAAGATCATGGCGGTGAGCGTCATAGCTGATGTGGCTGACTCCTGAATGACGCTTTGCTTGACGGTGATCCGCAGAGCACCAGCAACTCCGACCAAACCTATGGTCGTCAAGAGAATGTAGGCTGTGCCCATGACCCAGTCTGCGGCACTAAGATCACTACGCTGCAAACGCACCGGATGAACACCAACGACAACCGCGAGAAGGATCAACGCTGCTGCCGCAATGAGGAGCAGCCGCCTGTTTCCACCCAAGCGGAGCGCTGACATGAACAGCGCCCCGACGGCACCAATGGATGCCGCTTCTGTTGGTGTGGCGATGCCGCCCAAAATGGAGCCCAGGACGGCGAAGATGAGCAAGATTGGGGGAACAACCGCTTGAATCAGTTCTGACCTGGAAGGTTTGGGAACATCGCTGGGTGCGGGTGGCATATCCTGCGGGCGGACTGCGCCGCGAATGAGAATGTAGATAAGATAGAGGCCAACAAGCAGCAGGCCTGGTCCGAGCGCAGCCGCGAAGTACTGACCCACTGATAACGCTTCCACCGCAAATCTTCCTTGCGCATATTGCGCTTGCTGGAAGGAATTTGACATCACGTCAGCGAGAATGATGAGAAGCGTTGACGGCGGGATGATCTGGCCTAGCGTGCCAGCGGTGCAAACCACACCAGATGCAACGCGCGGGTCGTAACCAGCGCGAAGCATGGTCGGCAGGGCGATCATGCCCATAGCAACCACGGTCGCGCCAACGATGCCCGTTGAGGCCGCCAGCAGTGTCCCCACCAAAACAACGGAGATGCCAAGACCTCCGCGCAATTGACCGAAGGCACGCCCCATAGTGTCCAGCAGATCTTCAGCGACCCGGCTTTTCTCCAGAAGTGCTCCCATGAGTACGAAGAGAGGGATTGCGATCAACACTTGGTTTGTGATGAGGCCGAAGACGCGCTGCGAAAAGGCGCCGAGGAGACCAATGTCCATCGCACCCATGGCCCAACCAAGATAGCCGAACAGAACCGCCACGCCCGTGATGGAAAACGCCACGGGAAAGCCGGACATGATCGCAACAATCAGTGCGGCGAACATGAGCAGATCGAGATTATCCGCCACGTTTATGCGCTCTGCCTATTCATGCTGGTCTGCCTTTTGAACAAACATCCTTAGGAGGATGGCGATCGACTGGAGCGCGACCAAAAGACAAAAAGCGGGGATGAGGGATTTTAGGAGAAAGACCGCCTCAATACCGCCGACGGCCAACGGGCCTTCAAGGATTTTCCACGAGTTGCGAACCGACGACCATGACCACCAGGCAAGGGCCGCCATCGAAGGCAACAGCAGGAAAAGGTGTCCGGCAGTATCGATCCATCGGCGCGTGGCAGGGCTACTCTTTGCGTAGAAGATGTCGACGCGCACATGCTTATCCAGCAGCAAGGTGTAACCTGCTGCCAACATGAAGACGGTGGCATGCAAATAGAGAACGCTTTCCTGCGCTGCGATGGAGTTCACGCCAAAAACATAGCGTCCAATCACAATGACAAATTGGATCAACACCATCGCGACGAGGAGCCAGCGCAGGCCGAGCGCGATCGTGCTGTTTATGCTGTCGAAGAGATCTGCAAGGCGCAGCATTGCAAGAAAACCAGTTAGGGGTGCGCCGCAAGGTGTGTGGCACACCCCATGTCATCAGTAACCCAAGACGGATCCGCGCGCATTCATCTGACCGGCGTCGGCATAGGTCATGTAGCCGCCAACGCTATCACGATAGGCGATGAAGCTTTCAACGATGCGCCGAACAAGCTCGTCATCATCCTGGCGCAACTCGTCTATCACTTCGCTCGCTGCCACACCCATGGCCTCAATCACATCATCGGGAAAGCGACGGACAATGACGCCTTCATTGGCGACCAAGTTCTTCAACGCTTCTGCATGCTTAGTCGTGTACTCAGTCCATACGGGGTTGTAGAGGCTTTCAGCCGCGATTGCGACGGACTGCTTGAGGTCATCGGGCAAGGCGTTGAAGGCGTCCATGTTGACCGCGCACTCTTCAGCCGATGAGGGCTCGCCGACGCCAGGCCAGTAGTAGTTCTTGGCCACCTGGTAGAAGCCGAGCGCTGTGTCAGTCCATGGCCCAATGAATTCGCCAGCGTCCAAAGCGCCTGTCTGCAGGGCCTGGAACAGGTCGCCGCCGCCCATCGCCTGGACTGCCATTCCCATCTTTGAATGCATCTCAGAGGCAAGACCCGTGGTGCGGTACTTAAGGCCTCGCATATCATCGACTGAGTTGATTTCCTCGCGGAACCAACCACCCCATTGAGGGCCGGAGTTGCCGCACAAGAATGGCTTTAGGTTGAAGCGCGCATAGATCTCGTCATAGAGCGCTTGTCCGCCGCCATGGAAAAGCCAGCCAAACTGTTCGTCCGCGCGCAATCCAAAGGGCTGCGACCCAAACAAGAGGATGCCGCGCGACTTTGAGCCCCAATAGGCTGGAACAGCGTGATAGATTTCTGCTGTCCCTTCGCTAACGGCGTCGAAGACACCGCGTCCTGGAACGAGTTCGCCAGCAGCAAACAGCTTGACCTCGAGGCGGCCACTGGACAGCGCCGTGATCCGATCTGCGAGCATCTGTGCAGCAACGCCTGGACCAGGCAGATTCTTTGGCCATGCTGTGACCAGTTTCCACTCTGTAATCCCTTGCGCGATGGCCGGTGTAGCCAACGGCATCGCTGCTGCACCAACTGCACCTGCTTTCAAAAAGCTGCGTCTATCCATGGTTTGTCTTCCTATCTTTGTGGGCTGAGGTGTGAGACTTTCGTGTGTTCGTGGTTGGTGTTTAGCAGGCGCGGCCTGCGATCATGTCGAGCTTCTTGATCGCCTCATGAAGGGCTTGGTCATCGTCCCGTTTACCGACAGAGATCTGCAGAAAGGTCTCGTATTCATTCTTAAGCCAGGGTTTTGCGCGGATGCCTTCTGACCGCAGCCACTCTGCAGCCTCGCGGCCTGTTGTAGGCAATTCAAAGAAGAGAGAGTTGCTATCCCTTGGGGTGGGCTCGAACCCAAGGCTTTGAAGTTCCAATGCAAGGGCACGGCCGGCAGTCGTGCTAGCAGGAACAGTTTGATATAGCTGATTACCGTCTGATCCGTTGCCGATGACAATTTGACTAGCTGAAACGCCACTGCGCTTACCAATCGTATCCTTGAGATCATGTGCGCCGCCCTTGTGATAAAGGACCGCGCGATTGAGAGCCGTTTTGCCCGCATCAAGGGCACGTGGGGATATCCCAAAGGTGGGTTCATTGCTGTCTGGTTTGTCGATTGGGTCTCGCCCGTACTGCCGATTGAATTGGTCTACAGACTGGCCAGCTTTGCAAGGTGGCATTTCTGCGATGTGAGCCGCTACGATTGTCTCGGTGGAACTTTCCGTGACGGCTGCGAATGGCATAGGCTCAATCAACGCAGTAAGCCTTGGTTGCGCCACACGCTATATCCACCGCATCGGCGGGATCTATACGGACTATGGCGTCACTGGGTTCCAATGATTGAAAAGCCGATAATAAAACTCATATCATCTTAATATGTGCACACAAATAGGCCTCCCATAGTCTGACATGTCAAGGTGCGGGCATGCAAAAGAATTAAGCATGATGCGTTGATATCATTCGCGTTGGGGGCGGTATGGATACGCCCCAGAACCGGTCAGGCGGTGGGTCGATGCTCTATGCTGGCATGCGGCACAGGCACTTTCGGACCACTTGAGTAGCGCCGCGCTCGATACTGCAGACTCCAAGCTTAAACGCACGACATGCTCACACCAAAGGGTTGTCGTTTTTGCGTTTAAAGGGAGGCGTGCAACTGGTGACCTTCCGCGAATACAATGCGCACGTGAGTCACAGCGTCCGGACCATACCAAGTCAGCCGGTCAATGGCGAGAAGGGCAGAACCTGGGTCACAGTTCAACGCGTCGGCGATATCCTTCGATGCGCTGGCCGCAGAGAAGGAGACCTCACCGTTGGTGTAGGGTGTGTTCAAGACCAACCACTCATTCGCGCTGATTGTGTCGAAGGGCTCGTCTCTTGCCTCAGGCGCAACGTGAAGATTCACCCACCGGTCCTCGTAGGCGTAGGGGTGGGAATTCGCCAAGTGGAGCGCCTTTAAACGCAGAAGTTTGGTTCCTGTGTTTAGTCCCATCCTTGCAAGCACTCCCGAAGGTGCGACACTGATGGCTCGTTGTTGCACCTGGTGCCTGTAGGCTTGTCCGCGTGCCTCAATTTCTTTGCGAATGATAGGAATCTCGAAGACAGCCCTTGCGATAGGTTGCTCCACCACCCGGGTGCCTGCCTTGCGCTTGCGATCCAATAGACCCGTTTTGGCGATCTCGCGCAGGGCTCTGTTGACGGTGGTGCGTGCGCATCCAAATTCCGCGGCGAGGTCAACCTCATTTGGAATTTGATCACCGGGCTTCCATTGACGGGTATTGATCCGCCGCAACACCTCTTCCTGCACTGTTTGCCAGTTTTGTTGGCGCTGTATGGTCAAAGCTCGTTCCGCAGTTCTCGCATGGTCGCGCGGTAGGTAGCGGTTATCGCATCGCGATCAATATGTCGTCCGTCTTGCACGACCTGGCGCCCCGCTGACCAAACGTCGGTGACCGTCGTGTCATCACCGGCGAAGATCCAACTATCTAGAAGCATGTCATTTTGACGACCTGCAAGGTGGATTGACGTATCGTCAAGAGCAACAAAATCGGCCCAATAGCCAGGCTTGATTTGACCTGTTCGCCGACCGCTTGCACGGGCACCACCCGCAAGGGCGCTCTCAAGGAGTTGTCGACCAGAGGAACGTTCTGGCGTTGCGAACGGCGCGCGGGACTTGTCTCGGAGGCGCTGCGAGTAATCCAGGGTTCGCAGCTCTTCGGTTAGGCCAATACGGATGTTGCTGTCCGAACCGATGGCCAGGCTCCCGTCATGTCTTATCCAATCCGTAGCGTTGAAGATGCCGTCTCCGAGGCTGCTCTCGGTGATTGGGCAGAGGCCTGCGGTCGCGCCTGTTTTAGCTAGCCGGGCTGTTTCGCCAGCGCTCATCTGCGTGCAGTGGATGAGGCACCAACGGTCGTCGATCTGAAGGTTAGCCAAGGCCCACTCAACTGGGCGCGAACCCCACTGTTCCAGAACTTCCTCAACCTCTGCCAGTTGCTCGGCGAGATGCATATGGATGGGGCCATCCGAAAAGTCGTCTGTGAACCGTATCAGATTGGATTGTGACACAGCCCTCAGAGAATGGGGCGCGGCGCCAAGATTGGCATCATCTGGCAGGTATTCCAGGGCTTGACGACTACGCTCATGAAGCGTCTTGAAACGATCATAGTCATTGCCGAACCGCAGTTGTCCGGCCCTGAGCGCACGCCCATCGCAACCCCCATATTCATACAGCACCGGAAGAAGACAAAGGCCGATACCTGTTTGGCGCGAGGCAGCGGCGATGCGCTCTGCCGTTTCACCGATATCGTCATAAGGCTGTCCGTCTGGCTGGTGGTGCAGATAGTGAAACTCAACGTTGGTTGCGTATCCCGCCTCCAGCATTTCCATCTGAACAAGGGCTGCAATTGCCTCAACATGTTCTGGCGTGAGTTGATCCAGGAAACGGTACATCAGTTTTCGCCATGTCCAGAAGCTGTCGCTTGGGTCTGGTCCACGTGCTTCGGTGAGACCTGCCATAGCCCGCTGGAAAGCATGGGAATGGACGTTAACTAAGGCTGGAAGGAGAAGCCCGACCGGGGTCCCCTGTTGAGGAGCGTTGGCCATCACCGATTGGATGCGACCTTCATCGATTGTAATGCAGACATTGTTGGCCCAACCATTGGTGAGTAGAGCGGTTTTGGCCCACAAGGTCTCCATGGCGTACTCTCTTGACAGTCATATTATGTGCGCACATAATCTAATATGATTCAATTTAACAAGCCAGTTAGTTATGCTGCTTACGCATGCCACCATCGCGACATTGGCTTTCGATCAAGGTTATGACCTGATCAAAAATGGATCTGTTGCGGTCGAGGGTGGCAAAATCGTGTGGGTCGGCCTGACGGATAAGATCCCATCAGCCTACAGGCGTCTGGAGGCGAGAGACCTAGCTGGGCGTCTTGTCACCCCGGGGCTTATCGACTGTCACACCCACATCATTTTCGGCGGCAATCGCGCTGCGGAGTTCGAGCTGCGTTTGAATGGCGCTAGCTACGAAGAGGTGGCGAAAGCAGGGGGAGGTATCGCCTCCACCGTCAATGCCACGCGATCCACTACCGAAGCTGACCTTCTTCAAGATGCGCTCCGGCGCGTGGATGCTATGGTCGCACAAGGTGTGACGACGCTGGAAGTGAAATCAGGCTATGGGCTAAACCAAGAGACCGAGTTGAAGATGCTTCGCGTTGCGCGCGCAATTGCCCAGCACCGACCTCTTTCGGTACGGACAAGCTTTTTGGGGGCGCATGCTGTTCCCGTTGAATACAAGGGGCACGCTGACGCATACATAGACGAGGTTTGCATCCCAACTCTCCATGCTGCCCACGAGGAGGGGCTGGTGGACGCTGTCGATGGGTTTTGCGAGGCCATCGCTTTCGACACAGCGCAAATTGGCCGGGTCTTTGAAACTGCCAAGGCGCTTGGGTTACCTGTGAAGGTGCACGCGGAGCAACTTTCGCATCTTGGTGGCACGAAGCTGGCGGCGTCCCACTGTGCGATGTCAGCCGATCATCTTGAGTATGCGGATGCGGAAGATGCTGCGGCTTTGGCGCAGGCGGGTAGTGTTGCGGTGATCTTACCGGGTGCGTTTTACACGCTTCGGGAAACCGTGGCTCCGCCCATCGACGCTTTCCGCGCTCATAAAGTTCCTATGGCCTTAGCAACGGATAGTAATCCTGGTTCGTCGCCCATGACCTCACTTCTCTTGGCAATGAACATGGGGTGTACCTTGTTTAGGATGACACCCCTGGAAGCCTTGGTGGGCGCGACGCGCAATGCAGCTTTGGCTCTCGGGCTTCATGATCGCGGTACCATAAAGTCTGGAACGCGCGCGGATCTGTGTGTGTGGGATGCCGAGCATCCTGCAGAGCTTTCCTATCGGATAGGCGACACGCCGCTTCACGCTCGTATCTTCCAAGGTGAAATATGCTCCTGACGCTGATACCTGGCAGTACTGCCTTATCGCAGCTCTATGAAATCTGGAGTGGCGGTGCGTCTGCCGTGCTTGCGGCAGACGCGCATCCTGGCATCGAAGCCGCCGCTGCCCTGGTGGCAAAGGCTGCGAGCGGAACCGAGGCTGTTTATGGCGTCAATACTGGGTTCGGGAAACTTGCGAACGTCAAGATCGCACCGGAAGACACAGCTCTTCTTCAGCGCAATTTGATCCTTTCGCACTGCTGCGGTGTCGGCGAACCTTTGGATGTTCCAACAACCCGCTTGATGATGGCGCTGAAGCTTCTTTCTTTGGGGCGAGGGGCTTCTGGTGTTCCACTGACAACCATTCATCTGCTGGAAGGGATGCTTGCGCGGCATGTAACACCGGTTATCCCTTCGCAAGGTTCCGTTGGAGCTTCCGGGGATCTTGCGCCTCTTGCGCACATGGCTGCGGTGCTTCTGGGGGAAGGGGAGGTGGTTTGCGGTGGCGAGCGTCTTCCCGCAGCAGTAGCCTTGCAAGCCAGAGGTCTTAGTCCGGTTGAGCTTGGTCCGAAGGAGGGGCTGGCACTCATCAATGGGACTCAGTTCTCAACGGCCTGTGCCTTGGTTGGGCTCTGGAAGGCGTTTGATAATGCGGCGGCCAGTGTTCTCACATCCTGCCTATCGACCGATGCCATCATGGGGTCGACCGCGCCGCTTCAGGATGCGATCCACACGCTCCGTGGTCATCCCGGGCAGATTGCCGTTGCGCAGGCGCAACGTGTTTTGCTCAGCGGCTCGCAAATCCGCGAGAGCCATCGGACCGGCGATACGCGGGTTCAAGACCCTTACTGCATTCGTTGCCAGCCCCAAGTTACCGGCGCCGCGCTTGATCTCCTGCACTTCGCCAGAAAGACGTTGGAGATCGAAGCGAACGCCGTCACTGACAATCCGCTCGTCCTTGTTGATGATGACCTAATCGTTTCAGGCGGAAACTTTCATGCAGAACCTGTGGGTCTTGCTGCCGATCAGATCGCGATTGCGATTTCTGAGATTGGAGCCATTGCGCAGCGGCGTATCGCGATGACCGTTGATCCAGCGCTGTCTTTTGATCTACCCCCGTTTCTAACGCCAGAGCCGGGGCTCAACTCTGGACTCATGATCGCCGAGGTAACAACTGCTGCACTGATGAGCGAGAACAAGCATCTGGCCAATCCGTGCACGACCGACAGCACGCCGACATCCGCTAATCAGGAAGATCATGTCTCGATGGCCGCTCATGCGGCTCGTCGGTTGGAACGTATGAACGCGAATCTAAACATCATACTTGGCGTTGAAGCCGTTTCCGGCGCGCAAGGTATTCATTTCCGAGCGCCGCTTGAAACCAGTCTAGCTCTGCAAGAAGCGGTCAAGGTGCTACGCTATCGGGTTCCCGCTCTTGAGGAAGACCGGTACATGAAACCAACTCTTGATGAGGCGAGCGATCTTATCGCGACGGGCGCCCTGATTGATGCTGTGGACCTCCCTGATTTTGTTCGTGGGATCGCTTGAGATGCATCCCGTTGAGGTGACACAAGGTGACAGCCCGATTGTTTTAGGACTGCCCCATACGGGCACTTTCGTGCCGGATGACGTTGCAGACCGGCTGAATGAAACCGGCCGTGCGCTTGCCGATACCGACTGGCATATTCACACGCTTTACGATCAACTTTTGCCGCACGCGACGACCGTTCGTGCCACCTTCCACCGCTATGTGGTGGATGCCAATCGCGATCCCGGTGGGCAGAAGAGCCTCTATCCAGGCCAGAATACCACCAGTTTGGTCCCGCTAACAGACTTTGACGGTAAGCCGATATGGCATGCGCCACCTGACGAAGATGAAGTTGAGCGTAGACGTGCGGCCTTCCACGCTCCTTATCATGACGCTCTTTCTGCCCAGTTGGAACGCGTGCGGCATAAGCATGGCGTTGCCATTCTCTATGACTGTCACTCGATCCGTTCGGAAATCCCGTTCCTGTTCGACGGTACGTTGCCTGACTTCAACATCGGCACCAACCTTGGAGCGACGTGCGCGCGGCAGGTCGAAGCAAGCGTCATCAACCTCTGCGAGGCTGAAACGGGCTACACGACCACGGTAAATGGGCGCTTTAAGGGGGGGTGGACGACACGTCATTATGGCCGTCCAGAGACAGATGTCCATGCCATCCAAATGGAACTGGCTCAATCGACCTATCTTCAAACCGAGTACACGCCTTGGGCGATGGATACCGCCAAAGCTGATCGATTGCGTTCGGTGTTGGCACGGCTTCTTTCCCGATTGGCTGATCTTGCCCCTCAACTCAAAGGCACGCCATGACTGATCCGCGCCACAATCAACGCGATATCTTTCCGCCAACAGGGTCTGAGATCACCGCAAAGTCTTGGCTTACCGAAGCCCCGATGCGGATGATGATGAACAATTTACACCCTGACGTCGCTGAAAATCCGCATGAGTTGGTTGTCTACGGTGGCATTGGCCGGGCGGCGCGTACCTGGGACGACTTCGACACGATCGTCGATACTCTCAAAGAGCTCGACGATGACCAGACTCTTTTGGTTCAATCTGGCAAGCCCGTAGGCGTTTTCAAAACCCATAAAGATGCTCCACGCGTTCTGATCGCCAACTCGAACCTCGTGCCGCATTGGGCGACTTGGGAGCACTTCAACGAACTGGATAGGAAGGGCTTGGCCATGTACGGCCAGATGACCGCAGGCTCGTGGATCTACATTGGCTCGCAAGGCATCGTGCAAGGTACCTATGAAACCTTCATGGAGGCTGGGCGCCAACACTATGGTGGCGACCTTAAAGGGCGCTGGATCTTAACAGGCGGCTTGGGCGGTATGGGCGGCGCTCAACCACTCGCTGCGGTTATGGCCGGCGCCTGTTGCATGGCTGTTGAATGCGATGAAAGCCACGCCGATTTCCGACTACGCACCCGTTACGTTGATGAAAAGACCCATGATCTCAACGAAGCGTTGGCGATGATCGATGCTTGGACGACAGCTGGCGAAGCCAAGTCCGTGGCTCTGATTGGCAATGCAGCCGACATCTTCCCCGAACTCGTCAATCGCGGTGTGAGACCTGACCTGGTCACCGACCAAACGTCAGCCCACGACCCGATCCATGGCTATCTGCCGCAAGGTTGGAGCGTTGCGGAATGGCACGAGAAGCAAGAGAGCGCTCCTGCCGACGTTGAAAAGGCCGCGCGTGCTTCGATGAAGGTTCACGTCGCAGCGATGGTCGATTTCTGGAACGCGGGGGTTCCGACCCTCGACTACGGTAACAACATTCGCCAGGTCGCCAAGGAAGAAGGGTTGGAGAACGCCTTCGTATTTCCAGGCTTTGTGCCTGCCTATATCCGCCCACTCTTCTGCCGTGGCATTGGTCCGTTCCGTTGGTGTGCGCTGTCTGGCGATCCGGAGGATATCTACAAGACGGATGCCAAGGTCAAAGAGCTGATCGACGATCCGCATCTTCATAACTGGCTTGATATGGCCAGGGACCGGATCGCGTTTCAGGGGCTTCCAGCCAGGATTTGCTGGGTAGGCCTTGGGCTGCGGCACAAGCTTGGCCTCGCGTTCAACCACATGGTTCGCACTGGTGAACTCTCCGCACCCATCGTGATTGGTCGCGATCATCTTGACAGCGGTTCGGTGGCGTCGCCCAATCGAGAAACCGAGGCAATGAAAGACGGTTCTGACGCGGTGTCCGATTGGCCGCTTCTCAACGCCATGCTGAACGTCGCCAGCGGAGCGACGTGGGTGTCTCTTCATCATGGTGGAGGTGTCGGCATGGGGTTTAGCCAGCACTCCGGCATGGTCATCTGCTGCGATGGGAGCAAAGATGCCGATCGACGCATCGCCAACGTGCTTTGGAATGATCCGGCTACTGGCGTTATGCGCCATGCCGACGCGGGATACGACGTGGCGTTAGACTGTGCCAAAGAGCAGGGTCTCACTCTCCCAGGTATACAAGGCTAGGGTCAGGACCCATTAATTTTGCGGTCATGGCGCGCTGTTTGGCACAGAGATGCAAGGAAAAGCTTGAAGAGCGGGGTTCCTCCCCGGTCAAAAGCTTTGACACCGCAGATCAAAGCCAAACGCGCGTCGCTGAAGCGATAGGCCTTATTGGCCCTTCTGGTGCGTTGCAAAGGT
>JBCCLK010000049.1:0-18834 GCA_039026935.1 Pseudomonadota bacterium | reverse complement strand
GGCGATCAATCTTTTAGGTGACACCGCCCGCGATGTGCTTGATCCACGCATGAAAAAGCGGGAGGGCTGAGACCCGTGTTCCGTTCGCGCGATTTCTCAGACGCCCGTTCTGTTCTTTCCATCCGCCAGCTTGAGGTCGGCCTGACGGGCCAACCACACGCCCAAGCTGTGCTGGACGGTATCGATCTTGAAATCCGCGCAGGCGAGACTCATTGCCTGGTCGGGGAGAGCGGATCAGGCAAATCCGTCACCTCGCTCGCCATCATGGGTCTTTTGCCAAAGGGCGCGCTCGAGGTCGTCGGCGGGACCATCGATCTTAGCGGCGTTGATACGACAAAAACCTCCCAATCGGAGATGCGCGGTTTGCGTGGTCGGCGCGTCGCGATGATCTTCCAAGAGCCTATGACGGCGCTTAACCCAGTCTTGCGGGTTGGGAACCAGATCGAAGAAGTGCTGCACATGCACACCGATCTTCCAGCCCCTGAGGTCAAGTCACGCACGCTCGACATCATGGAGCAGGTGCATCTCCCGGATATCGAGCACATTTATAGTGCCTATCCGCATCAGCTTTCAGGCGGTCAGCGCCAGCGGATTATGATTGCTATGGCACTGGTGTCGGACCCTGACCTCCTTATCGCTGATGAACCAACAACTGCGCTCGATGTAACGACGCAGCTGCAAATCCTAAAATTGATCGAGGAGATGCAAGAACGTCATGGCACCGCTGTCTTGTTCGTGACGCACGATATGGGCGTGGTGGCCGAGATCGCCGATACTGTCAGTGTCATGCAGCGTGGCAAGATCGTTGAAAAGAGCGCGATAGAACCGCTGCTCATCAAGCCCAGCGAGCCTTATACTCGCAAGCTCTTGGCGGCTGTACCGAGCTTGAAGCCCCGCGCCGCGACAGCTGCGCCGGACACCGCTTCAATTCTTGAAGTCGACCGCCTCAAGATGACTTATGCCGATTCTGGCCTTTTCCGAAAATCAAAGTCGATTCAGGCCGTGCGGGACGCGACCTTTTCTATCGCAGCTGGCCGTACGCTTGGCATTGTGGGCGAAAGCGGGTCAGGAAAATCCACCGTTGCCCGTTGCATCATGCGCTTGATCGACCCAACCGATGGCTCTGTCACCGTTTCAGGAACTGAGATTGCCAAACTATCTCGCCGCAGTCTCAGGCCGCACCGGAAAAAACTGCAGATCATTTTCCAAGACCCCTATCGCTCGCTGAACCCTCGTTGGACCGTCGCCAAGAGCCTGTGCGAAGGCCCAGTGAATTTTGGCACGTCGAAAGAGGAGGCAATGGAACGCGCTGCGGAGCTGTTGCAGATCGTCGATCTGCCCCATGACTCGCTTAACCGCTACCCACACCAGTTTTCCGGCGGGCAGCGACAGCGCATCGCGATTGCCCGGGCGGTGGCCATGAAGCCGGACCTTCTCGTCGCCGACGAGGCTGTCTCGGCGCTCGATGTAAGTGTTCAGGCGCAAGTCCTCGACCTGCTGGCCGACGTGCAGGAAAAAACAGGCGTGGCGATGCTGTTCATCACCCATGATCTGAGGGTCGCAGCGCAAGTCTGCGACGAGGTTCTGGTGATGCAAAAAGGCAATGTCGTTGAGCACGGATCGACCGAGGCCGTGCTGACGCATCCAAGCCACACATATACACGATCCCTTATAGAAGCCGCGCCGGGGCGCCATTGGGATTTTGCGAACTTCAGGGCCTTACCCGACGCTGCGGCCAGCACAGGAACCATTCAATGAGCGTTATTCCTCAGATTGCGCAATTCGCCGATGACCTGACCGTCATACGCCAGGATTTCCACGCCCATCCTGAGCTTGGATTTGAAGAGGCGCGCACCGCCGGCATCGTGGCCGAAAAACTTCGCGAATATGGTGTTGACGAAGTGCACGAAGGCATTGGCGGGACCGGTGTTGTGGGACTCATCCAAGGGAAGGGTAACAGCAATCGACGGGTTGGTTTACGCGCAGACATGGACGCGTTGCCAATCGAAGAGGCTTCCAATGTGAGCTACGCGTCGAAAACACCCGGGGTCATGCACGCTTGTGGCCATGATGGTCATACCACCATGCTGCTTGGGTGCGCGCGCTACCTGGCACAAACGCGCGATTTCGCAGGTACCGCGGTGTTGATTTTTCAGCCCGCCGAGGAAGGTCTGGGTGGCGCGAGGCGCATGATCGCAGACGGCCTTTTCGAACGATTTCCGTGTGATGAGATTTACGGCATGCACAATGATCCGCACTCGGAACCCGGCGCTGTGGGTGTTAAGCCGGGTCCAGCGATGGCGGGCGCCACCTTCTTTGACATCACCATCAAAGGCGTCGGCAGTCACGCGGCCATGCCGCATATGTCCAAAGACCCCATCCTCATCGGGTCCACGCTCGCGCAACAACTGCAGAGCATTGTCAGCCGCAATACCGCACCGACAGCGCCGCTCGTGCTTTCGGTGACCACGTTTCATGCTGGTTCTGCCTACAATGTGGTGCCTGATAGCGCCACGCTGTCTGGTACCATCCGTTACTTTGACGATGACGTCGCAGAGACAGCACATCGCCGAGTGCGCGAACTTTGTGAAGGCATGGCACGGGCCTACGATGTTGAGATCGATGTTGATCTGCGCAACGTTTTCGACGTTCTGGTCAACGATCCTGATCTGTCCAATGCCTACATCGACGCTGCTCGTGATATCGTTGGTAACGAACAGGCACAGCTGAGCGATAATCTGGTAACCGGGTCGGAAGACTTTGCCGACATGCTGAAGGTGGTTCCAGGAGCCTATTGCCGCGTCGGACACGCCGGCTCGGTGCCGCTACACAACCCAGGGTTTGTGCTGGATGACGCTATCTTGCCGGTCGGGGCTTCAATCTATGCCCGCATCGTTGAACACCGGCTTGAGCGCGGTGCCGATTAGCGGCGCTTTCACTCTACCGTCTTCCTGACCATAAACCATGCCGTCTCGTCGTGGAAACAGCGGGATGGAAAAGGAATGTTGCCATGACAAGCCCGCTGGAGCTGCCCTTCAACACCGACGAGATGATCAATGGCTTGAAGCCGTGGATCGAAACGGAAAGCCCGACTTTCAATGCGTCTGCGGTAAACCGCATGATGGACATCGCTCAGCACGACTTGGCCGCTCTTGGGGCCCGTGTTGAACGCATTCCAGGCCGCATGGGGCTGGGTGACAGCGTTCGCGCGTTCATGCCCCATCCACGGATGGGCGAAGGCGGCATTTTGTTTCTAGGACACATGGACACCGTCCATGCGATGGGCACGTTGGAGAAGCTGCCGTTTAAGCATGAGGGCTCTGTCTGCTACGGGCCGGGCATTCAAGACATGAAGGGCGGCAACTACGTCTATCTTGATGCGCTGCGTAAGCTTTTGAATGCCGGCATCGAAACGCCACTGCCGGTCACCGTTCTGTTCACACCGGATGAAGAGATCGGAACGCCGTCCACTCGGGAATTGATCGAAGCGGAAGCGAAGCGGCACGCTTTCATTCTTGTGCCAGAACCGGCGCGGCCCGATGGAGGCGCCGTGATTGGCCGTTACGCAATTGCAAGGTTCAACCTACAGACCCGTGGCCGAGCAAGCCATGCCGGGTGGCAGCTTGCCGATGGTCGGTCGGCAATTGCCAAGATGGCAGAACACGTTGCGAAGATTGAGGCTATGACCACCGACGACTGCACCTTCTCTATCGGTGTCTTTCACGGTGGGCAGTGGGTCAATTGTGTGTCCTCGCTATGCGACGCTGAGGTGTTGACCATGGCCAAAACACAAGAGCTTCTGGATGAGGCAGTGGAAAACATGTTGGAACTGACTGACTTCGATGGAGACGTGGTGCTTGAAGTCAAGCGCGGTGTCACCCGCCCGGTCTGGGAGCCCGACCAACCCGGGACGATGGCCATGTTGGCCCTAGCGCGCGAGATCAGTGCGGAGGTAGGGTTCGAGATTTCAGCAGCTTCGGCGGGTGGTGGTTCGGATGGCAACTTCACTGGTGCGCTTGGCTTGCCGACGCTGGACTCTATTGGCGTGCGAGGCGAGGGTTTACACACGCTAAACGAACACATCTATGTCGACAGTTTAATAGAACGTGCCAAGCTTGCTGCTGGGCTCTTCTGTCGTTTGCAAGCCTGACACCAGCAGACTGACCTGCCACCAATTGGCACGAGCCGATCACGCTTTTGATAGAACCTTTTAAGGGTACGCAGCTAGCAATACGTGGAAGCTCCGCAAGACTTCCTTCGCAAAGGTCATGATGCTCACCGTCGTGCGAAGTGAGCTGCGGCACGCCTCGATTTACGTCGGTTTGCCGTGATTCTGCTGTAACTTCGGGAGTTTCCCGAGCAACAACGGCTCGTTTAGCGTACTGGTGGCGCTAAGTGCGTTAGGTGATACAGGCTGATGGCGATCCAGTTCGTCGATGACCTGATAAGTCCGGAAGCTCGTCTTGCAACGGTCGGGGCCCCGCTCTCGTGCTGCATCAGCATCCAAATGATCTGCTCTTCAGTGAACCGTGATCGTCTCATTGCTCGTCCCCTCGTTGGAGATGGATTCTCCCCAAAAATGGAGGACGAAACGGGTTTAAAGTCACGGATGAGCATAAACATCCTTCAAAAAAACCGTCGGGTTTCCACGAGTACACGCAGCTTTACATTGGCAGTTCCCAGGAGATCAAGACATGCCTGGCGTGACCTTGGCCTCTGTCAACTGAGCATTTGCGGAATTTAGGCCGCTTGCGCCTGCGTTTCGTCAGTCCCGGCAAGCAGTCCCGCATTTCCACCTGCAGCCGTAGTATCCACGCATAAATGTCGTTCAAGACAAGCATGTGCCGTATCGGGAAGATCCGTAATGAGGGGGATGATTGGACCATCTCTTTGCGCGAGCGTAAGCGCATAATCACGGGCGGTTTTTTCGTCACCCCACCAAAGCAGGCCTCCAAAAGGTGGAAGATCGCGTAGGGCGTTTGCGGTCAGGTCGCCGTCGACGCTCACGGCTTGTCCGCCCAGAGCTAAGACAGCGGCGCGTTGGGCCTGTACTGCTGCCGGTCCGGGACCAGCGCACACGAGGGGAGGGCGCGGCATGGCGGTCAGCCGATTGAGTTCTCCTGTTGGGCCGGGAAGAGCTTGCGAGTGTTTGACGACAGGGGCCACGTTTGAGGTCTGCAAAGACGTTCTCAACGCTTGTATGTCTGCCGGTTTCGTCCAGTCTGAGACAATGGTCGTGGCTGGGGATCGCGTAAAGCGCGCCAGATAGTGTGGTCCGCCAGCTTTTGGACCCGTGCCGGATAAACCCTCGCCGCCAAAGGGTTGGCTGCCGACGATAGCGCCGATCTGGTTGCGGTTGGCGTAGATGTTGCCCGCGTGCATAGCGTCAGCAATCGCCTGCACGCGGTCGTCAATGCGTGTGTGCAGGCCGAAGGTGAGCCCGTAGCCGGTTGCGTTGATAGCGTCCACAACGCGGTCAATGTCTTTGGCTTTGAAGGTGGCGACATGAAGCACCGGCCCGAAGACTTCTCTCTCTAGCGCACCAATGCCTGGAACGCGGATGAGGGCAGGGGCGGCGAACGATCCGCTCTCAGGCGCTTTCAACCGATGCACCAAACGGCCATCTTGGTCTGCCTTATCCACATAAGCGTTGATGTGATCGGCTGCGCTCTTGGAGATAATGGGGCCGACGTCGGTGGTGATGTTCCAAGGGTTACCAAGGGTAAGCTCGTCCATTGCACCGGTGAGCAGCTCAAGAAACGGTTCGGCTATGTCCTCTTGAACGTACAGACAGCGAAGTGCTGAACAGCGTTGGCCTGCTGATTGGAAAGCAGACACAACGATGTCGCCGATTGCTTGCTCGGGCAGCGCCGTGCTGTCTACGATCATGGCGTTCAATCCGCCGGTTTCTGCAATCAATGGGGCGCCAGTTGCGCATCCCGTCGCCATGGTGGCCTGGATCCGCCGCGCCGTCGCCGTGGACCCTGTGAAGGCGACCCCCTCTATCCGGCTATCGCTAGTCAAGGCAGCGCCGACGACACTGCCTTCACCGAGAAGCAGTTGCAGAGCGTCTTTGGGCACGCCGGCTTCATGAAGCTTGCGCACGCCCCATGCAGCGATGGCGGGCGTTGTTTCTGCCGGTTTGGCAAGCACGGCGTTGCCGGCGGCCAAAGCTGCTGCAATCTGTCCGCTGAAGATCGCGAGTGGAAAATTCCATGGACTTATGCAGGTGAAGACACCGCGTGCGGGCGCCTCTAGCGTTTCGGCCTCATGTGCGTAGTAGCGTAAAAAGTCGATCGCTTCGCGCAATTCCGCCACCGCGTCAGCAAGAGTCTTTCCTGCTTCAACGGCAAGCAGGCTGAAAGCCTCCCCAAAGTTCGCCTCATAGAGGTCTGCAGCTTGGCGTAATACATCAGCGCGGGTTTGTCGGTTGGCCGTCCAAGGCGATGCGGATGCAAGAGCTTTTTCAATCTCTTCGCTGCTTGCCCACATAACCTCGCCAAGCGGTTCTCCCGTTGACGGATTGATGATGGGATCTGTGGGACCTGTAGAAAGTTCGCCTGCTAAAATAGACTGGACGGAGAGCCAGTTGGGCTTTGCACGCACCGTATTGATCCAGTTAAGTTCGGTTACATCATTGAGATCAAAGCCTGCCGCGTTTTGGCGCTCCGGTGCGAACAGTTCCGGCCCAGTTCTCAATCGTGTTGGTCCGCGCGCCGTCTCTTGTTCCAAGGCTTTGAAGGGGCATGCTGCCACCTCAGAGGCTGGCACCGCTGTGTCCACGATTTGGTTGACGAAGGACGAGTTCGCGCCGTTCTCGAGAAGGCGGCGCACCAGATAAGCCAGCAAATCCCTATGCGCGCCCACTGGCGCATAGATCCGGCACCGGGTTTGCGCGTGCGCCAGCACAAGATCGTGCAGCGCTTCGCCCATGCCATGCAGCCTTTGGAACTCAAACGTTGAACGGGGCAGGCCTTTTGACATGTGCAAGATAGCAGCCACCGAATGCGCGTTGTGCGTGGCAAACTGCGGATAGATACGGTCCGTCATCTGCAACAGCTTGCGTGCCACGGCGATGAAGCTCACATCGCTTGCCGCTTTGCGTGTAAAGACAGGGAAATCATCAAGCCCTTGCACCTGCGCATGCTTGATTTCGGTGTCCCAATAAGCACCCTTCACCAGGCGCACCATGATCCGTCGGTCATGCGCCTTGGCCATCTGGTAAAGTCCATCCACCACGTCGCCAGCACGCCGTCCATACGCCTGAACAACGACACCAAACCCGTTCCATCCGTGCAGCTTGGGGTCGGCAAGCGTTGCCTCAATCACCTTCAATGACAGGCTAAGCCGGTCGGCTTCTTCGGCATCGATGTTGAGCCCCATGCCAGCGCTGGCCGCCTGACGAGCAAGGTCGGCAAGAACCGGCACAAGTTCGTTCATGACACGGTCTGTCTTGGCCACTTCGTAACGCGGGTGGAGAGCGGATAGCTTGACCGAAATCCCTGGGTTTTCAGTGATGTCGGTTCCGTCACAGGCAGCGGCTATGCGCTCAATCGCCTCGCTGTAGGAGCGGGCATAGCGGGCGGCGTCTTTGGCCGTCATAGCCGCCTCTCCAAGCATGTCATAGGAGTAGGTGTAGCCCTTTGCCTCCATGCCACGCGCGCGGCGCATGGCGGCGTTGATGTCTTCGCCGAGAACGAACTGCTGACCCATTTGTTTGATGGCGGCGCTCACGGCTGAGCGAATGACAGGCTCGCCCAAGCGGCGGACCATCGTGCGCAGCGTGCCTGCTACGCCCGGTTCCGCCTCGTCGAGGACGCGTCCGGTTAAGAGAAGCCCCCAGGTGGATGCATTGACGAGCGGCGAACTCGATTGACCAAGATGCGAAGACCAGTCGGACGGTGCGATCTTGTCTTCGATCAGCGCATCAATCGTGGTCGGATCGGGTACGCGAAGGAGCGCCTCGGCAAGACACATAAGCGCGACGCCTTCATCGGTTGAAAGGCCGTACTCTGCGAGAAATACCTCCATGAGGCCAGGGTTTGCGGCACTTCTGATCTTCTCAACCAGGGCAGTTGCCTGATCGACAATCGTGTTTCGTGTGCCTGTATCGAGCTGCGCGGTTTCCACAAGGTTGGCGAGGACGTCTGCCTCGGCTCGCCGTTTGTTCTCATCCCATCTGGCATCAATGTTGAGCATTGGACCTCATCCTTCGATTTTGTCCTGCTTATCATTTTGCGTATGGGCGTTTTGCCCGTATTTCTCTGTTTTAAAGGCAAAAAGCCTCAAATTCGCTGCCTTCTTGTGACTTACTTCTCTTATCTCATGAGGCATTGGTGGATTTGCGCCGAAGGGCCTACCGTGGCTGCGTTGCTACCCGCTGTTTCTGCGCACTGAGCCCACTGTACATCTAAATGGGTCAGAGCGCTGGTACCTGTAGGTTTAACTCAGCACTGATGTCTTGAAGATGGGCGTTGCAGGCTGTCCTTATGGCGCGCACACTTTCGCTAAACATGCTCTAGATTCCTGCAACGTTTTGCTCAACCACAGCTTCCATGGCGACGTTGCTGCTGGTTGAGCGGACATGGGGAAGCGTGGAAATACTCTCAGAGAGCACTTTGCGGAAGTGTGTGACGTCCCGGGTACGGGTTTTGATGAGGTAATCAAATCCACCTGCGATGAGATAACACTCTTCAATTTCTGGGACGGCCCGGACAGCATCATTGAACGCTTGGAGGGCTTTTTCGCGCGTGTCTGACAGGCGAACTTCGACGTAGGTTACGTAGGTGAGGCCCAGTTTGATGGGCGACAGAAGGGCGCGATAGCCAGTAATAAGCCCCGTCTCTTCCATTTGTTTGATGCGCAATGTGACTGGCGTCTTCGACAAGCCCACGGTCTTGGAGAGGTCTGTCATCGAAACCCTCGCATTAGCAACGAGCGCCTCGAGTATTTTCCGATTGATTGCATCGATTTTGGTCGTCATGGGCGAGCTCCAAAGAAACAGTCGTCAGACTTCATTTCTTCAGTGGTTAAGATGTTAAGTCTAGTGCATCCGCCTTTGGTAGATGTAAGCTCTGAAAATCATCGCTTTCTAAGCCTTTTAGGCTATCATTATGGATGGTTGCGCGTGTGCAATGTGTTGCACACCATAGGGCTTATGCTTGGTAGGAAATCCGATGGCATAGCGTCGCCGGATCGGCGAGTATTGAGCCGTATTGATCAGGCAGCGCTAAAAACTCAGATTCCCCAGAGATCAGGGCATCAAGCTGTTCATCCACTAAGAGATCGAGAGCTTTGCGCATCCGTCGGCCATAGTCCCATCGCGCTGCGTGGTGCGCTGGTATACGCCCAACTTGCGACGCAATGATCTTAAGGCGTCTTTGGTGGAAGGGCCCGCCAAGTGGTGCTTGCGTTGTTCTTGCGCCATACCAACTTGCTTCGACAATGGTTGCTTCCATGCCGGCAAGCGCAATGGCTTTTGCAAAGCCTGCATCGCTCGCTGACGCATGGACCACGACGTCCGCGTCACCATCTGCGTCGTCTGGAGTTGCAAAGCTACAGCCAAGTTTTGCAGCGAGAGACGCGCGGGTCTCGTCAATGTCGATCAGCGTTACCTCAGTGCCTGGGATGCGCCCCGCCAGGTAACCGACCAGAGCACCAACGACACCGCTTCCGATCACAGCAACTTTGTCGCCTGGGCCTATCCCGGCGTCCCAGAGGATAGTGAGAGCTGTCTCCATATTGGCGGCTAGCACTGCCCTGTTAGCTGGAACAGCGTCTGGCACTGTCAGCGCCGCTGCCTCAGGAATAGCGAAGTGCGTTTGGTGCGGGAAGAGGGCAAAGACTGTCTTGCCGTCTCGCGGTCCGCCTTGGACTTTACCAACGGCTGAGTAGCCGTACTTCACCGGAAAGGTGAAAGCACCTTCCTGAAAAGGAGCGCGCATCGTCTGGTGTTCAGTGGATGGGACATTGCCATGGAAGACCAGTCGCTCGGTGCCTCGGCTGATTCCAGTGAACAGGGTTTTGACCAGTACCTCATGGTTGCCGCGCTGAACGTCGGCGGGCCGAAGCTCGGCGCGTTCAGGCGCGGTAATCCAGAATGCCTGCGCATCTGTCGCACTCATAGAAAGTGGCCGGATTTTCGCGCCTTTGTTGCGAGGTAGTTTTGGTTCTGTTCTGTTTCACCAACGCGCAAGGGTATCCGCTCAACAACGGTCACGCCGCTGCTGCTGATGCGGTCCACTTTACCTGGGTTGTTGGTGAGAAGACGCACCCGGTCAAACCCGAGAGTTTTCAGCATGGTTGCCGCCAGACGGAAGTCTCGTTCGTCATCTTCATAGCCAAGCTGGTGGTTGGCTTCCACAGTATCCAGCCCGTGGGACTGCAAATCATAGACGCGCATCTTGTTGCCAAGTCCAATGCCGCGCCCTTCCTGATTGAGGTATAGCAGAACGCCAGCGCCTTCTTCACCCATTTGGGCAAGGGCGGCGCGCAGCTGAGGACCACAGTCGCATTTCAGGCTGCCTAAAATATCACCGGTGAAACAGGCGGAGTGCAGCCGCGATAAAACAGGCTCAGTGCGATTTGGCCTTCCAATCTCGATGGCGTAGTGCTCGCGTTGCCCATCCGCCGCGCGGAATACATGCAACTCGCTGTCATGGTGGACTTCGAGAGGCAGACGGGCTGCTGCAACAGGTTCGAGCGCCAGTTCGTCTGCAAGGTCAGCTAAGGCGTCAGCAGCTTCCAAGGGCAGCAACCCAAGATCAGTGATAAGACGTTCATCTGCCGCGACCGGAAAAAGCGCAACGGCTGGCAGAAGTTCCACAGACTTGACGAGGCGCAGCGCCGCATCGTGCAAAGTGGAGTCACCCGAGCGCAAAAGATGAAGAGGCCCCGCTGGGCCTGCTTCACGATCAAACTTGGGGTTCGCAAGTCGCTGATACCAATGAAAGCTTGCAGTCTCCGGTGGCCTGATCCGCACCGGACTATCCCCAAGATTGGCGGCAGCCACCTCTGACATAATTGCTCTAGCGCGGCGGGGGGAAATGACGAGAGTGGGCGTGCCGATTGCCTCTTTCAGAGCAAAGAAACGGTCTTCAGTTACAGTTTCCAGAGCGACACAGATCGCTGCGCTGTAGCCGTGCTTCACCAGGCTTGGCATGCCCATGGCCAGCTCATTGCGCGCGCGGTTCACGCGCTCTGTCCGATTGGGCATCAGGCTTTCGAGGGTCATAGTGAAGCTCTTTTGGTCATTCTTACGAGAACTGCGGGAAGACTGGCATTTTAACCGATTGCGAAGGCGTGGTCTGTCATGCGGTCTGGTTGCAACGCAGCTTTGCACTTGCTCGCTAAGACGCAGTCAAACAGCACATCGCTGCCAAGGTTATAGACCTGTGTCTTGGGGCGCAGCGCCTGCGCCAAAGATGGAATCTGCGATGTGGTCGACAAACCTTGACGGCCTGAGCCGATCAGCAGCGGCGCAATGGCGATGTGTAGCCTGTCTAAGAGGCCAGCTTCCAAGAATTGTGCGATTGTTGTTCCGCCACCTTCGATCAGGACTTTGCGAAAGCCGAGAGATCGCAACGCATTTGCGATGTCATGTGCAGATATCCATGTGCTGCATTTGAGGCGTACGACCTCCACACCCTCTGGCCTTGGCTTATCACATGCCTGTATAATTATGCGCCGCGCGCTTTCATCGTGAAGAAGTCCAGCATCATTGGGCAAACGCCCGTTGGGATCGATGACAACGCGTGCTGGGTTTTCACCTTCTGCCAGCCTCACTGTAAGTTGCGGACGATCCTGAATGGCTGTTTTGACGCCGATGACGACGGCGTCGGCCAACGCCCTTAGGCGATGCAAATGCGCCAAGCCGTCTTGGCCGGATATATCGCGGGAATCTTCTGATACGGTTGCAACGCGTCCATCCATGGATTGACCAACCTGCGCGAAGATCTGCATTGTGTCGGTTGATTGCGCCAACGCACCGTAGAGTTCCATCGCGTCCCTTTCGGCTGGTGGACAGCCCTCGCAGCACAGCCGGGCCGCGCCTGCCTTCACAGCAAGTATTTTACTCCACACTAACTCAGTTACGCTTATGGGCTGCATGTTATTCTCTCGACGACACATCTGGTCTTTGGGCGGTAGGTTTGCGTGGGGGCGAAGTGCGGTAAGATTTTGACATCGCTGATGAAATTTATAGGTACATGTTAAGCGGGTATCGCAAGAACATCGGTGTGGCCGACCAAAACGGAAGCGGTGGCGATGAATTGTCGTCTACTTTCCAGCCATCCGGTGGCCAACGGATTGCCCATTTCATCGGCGGAGGACGCAATTCCGGTGAGTAGATCATCGTGAAGTGCGATGGTGCTTTCATCGAGCGTCCACGGGCTGTCAGCGCTGTGCACGATGAACCCCGCCTTGCTGAAAATGCGGTCTATCGCGTTGGCCGACGTAGGGCCGGTCGCCGGGCCGAGCCCTTTATCTGTTCGCTGGTGCTGGTTAAAGGACGCGGTGATGGACACGTCGTCTGGCAGCGCCGGGTCCCATGTCATCCGCCCATCGTAGTTGAGGGCCGCGTAGAGCGGGATGCGTTCGGATTTTAGGCGCGCAGCAAGTGTCTCAATCCAGGTTTCAGGCATCAAGTCGAAGAGCGCGGATGCTGTCACCAATCCCACATTGTCCAGCGGGATAGCTTCAACATCGCTCAGGTTCGCAATCATCTGCTCAGACCCGGGATGTCGCTCAGCGGCGATGTCCAGGAGGTCCGCATTGCCATCCAGAAACCGCCATGTGCACGCTGGCAAGTGTCCATTGAACGCGCGTGCGGTCGATCCAGTTCCACTGCCCAGATCTAGGATGACGCTGCCATCGGGTGCTGTCTCTGCAGCGCGAGCCAATAGCCCTTTGTCGCGTGCCTGATGATCGGCAGGTTCGCGCAGATCGAGCCACGAGGCGGAGAAGCCGTTATCAGACATCGGCCTCGTACCAACCGCGCGCCACGTGGCTCTCTTCCAGCGAAACTTTGATCCGGCACACGCGACCTTGATCACCAAGACCGGTGGCTTTCACGTCGCTGCGCAACTGCTCCCAGATGTGGTGGCAAAGAAACTCAGTTGTTGTGATTTTGCCTTTGAAGGCCGGGACTTCATCAAGGTTCGCATAGCGCAGAGGAGCGAGCGCCTTGGTCAGCGCGTCGGTTGCAAGCCCAATATCAACAACAAGGCCGTTTTCATCCAAGTCTTTGGTGAAAAACGCTGCGTCCACCACAAATGTTGCGCCGTGCATACCTTGTGCCGGTCCGAAAACCGGCGACGGCAAGGAATGCGCAATCATGATGTGGTCACGTACTTCAACTGCAAACATTTTAGGTCCTTTGAAAGTGTATGCGGCCTAATGGACGGTGGTGTGTGGCCGTCCATGCCTGATGCCGCCAGAGGAAGAGGTGTGAAGCCGATCGTGTCCCAGGAAAGTGTTTCTTCCACTGACGTGCGCTGCATGAGCTGGAACATTCATCGCGGCGTCGGCAATGATGGTGTGTTTGACCCGGCTCGTACCCAGACTGTTCTGGCCGATGAAGTTTGGCGTGTAGGAACTGACGCCCTCATTCTGCAAGAGGCTGATGCTGATTGCCCGCCGCATGATGGATTTTTGGACATCGCTGAGATCGAACGCATTACCGGCCTGCGCTACGCACACGCCGATGTTGCGCATCGGTGGGCAAAGCAAAGCGATGGGTTCTTGGGTGTGATTCTTTTCTTGCACCCGGACATCACTGTTGAGGCGCTGGATCTGGTTGATCTGCCCGGGCATTGCCATCGCGGAGCCGTGGTGGCTGAACTTACGCGCGCCGGGCGTCGTTTCCGGCTGATTGGGACGCACCTGTCGCTGACGCAGGCACTGCGGCTCGTTCAACTGCGCACCATAAGTCAGTATGTTTTTCGCAAGGCTGCCATGCCCACAATCCTCGTCGGCGACCTCAATGAGTGGCGTCCCTGGGGAGGTTTGGCTTTGTCGCCAAGACTTATCGGCCAGCGGCTTGACGGTCCGGCAAGGGCCACCTTTCCGATCAACCGGCCGTTTTTGCCTTTGGATAGAGTTCTTGCCACTGCGCCTGCCCGCGTCATTTATACAGAGGTTCTTGATGGACCGGGCATCCGCATGGCGTCCGACCATCGCCCGCTGGCGGCTCGAGTCACCTTGAGTGTGTAGCGTCGTCATTGCGTACCATGCGCGTGGCGAACGGTGCAAACAAACCGGGGCGTGATATGCCCTCGGCAAGGGTCTTACACCTTGATGATTGCGTTGAAGGCTCGCGGCGAAGACCAAAAACTCTAACGTGGTTGGGCAGGATAGTCGCATGTGTGACAGACGAATTAGGACGTTTTTTGTTCAAAGACAGGCCACATTCTTGCGAAAATTCCATCTTTGCGAACAAGTCCGTGATATGCGGCCGCTGCGATGTGCATGCCGACGATGATCGCGATGGCGTAGCCAGCATAGTGGTGAATTGTTTTTGCGATCTCAGCTAGCATGTCTGAGCGCGGAACGAGTGCGGGAACACCAAGCCTATCAAGGGCCTCGATGGGAAACCCGCCAGCGCCAACCCGGATGTACCCCGATAAGGGCATGATCACCAGAAGCATATAGAGGGCCACATGCGTTGCATGTGCGGCAAACTCTTGCAGCGCGGGAAGTTCGACCGGTTGCAGTTTAGGTGGATTGAGCCAGCGATAGGCAAGTCTAGCAGCGATCAAGATCAACAGAACCGTGCCGGTGTTCTTGTGCGCGATGAACATTATGTTTCGTAAGTCCCGGCTGAGCGCATCATTGAGCATCAAGAAGCCAATTGGCACCATGCCAAGAATGAGGACGGCCATGGTCCAGTGAAACACTCTGGCCGGTGCGGAGTATTTTTGGGGGAAGGTTTGCATGGTCCGACCTCAATTTGCTTGCGAGCTTGTGAATATTACGTCCGGCTCGGGCGTATTATTCACCACTAGAGGAAAAAAGCAGACTTCATCATGAGTGCTCCCCACGCGCGCAGTTCTATGCCTCACAGGTCACAGTCACCGCGGTTTGCGCCCCAAACACCTGGCGCTGGAGCCTTCGGGCGTATGTCGCCGGTGTCCGCGTTTTGTCTTGCCGGCCTTTTTGGCGCGGCCGTTATGTACATGTTCTGTCATATCATCTTCGCAGCCAGCTTGGGTGTGCAGACTCTTGTTGTCGGCTCGCTCGCCTATGGTGGGCTCGTTGCAATCTTCGCGCTTTCCATGCGCCGCACATATCCCCACGCACGGGTTGGTCTGAGTAACATGGCAACGCTTGGCCGCGTGGTTGTCGTTGCGGTTCTTTTCGTGGCCGTCTTGGAACGTGTGCCGCCCAGTCTTGGGTTGCTGTCACTTGCCGTTGTGTCTCTTCTCTTGGATGGTGTCGATGGTTGGCTTGCTCGGCGGGAAGGTCTCGTTTCCACCTTTGGCGCACGGTTTGATGTTGAGATCGATGCGCTGTTTGCGCTTCTCTTAAGCGTTTATGCAGTCATGAGCGGTGTAACCCAGCCATATGTTTTGTTGCTCGGCGTGCCGCATTATCTGTTCTGGGCGGCAAGGCAGGTAATCCCTTGGCTGAACCAGCCCTTGCCGAGTCGCCTAAGCCGCAAAACTGTTTGCGTCCTTCAGATTACCGCTCTGATCGTGATGCTGGTGCCAGGTATGTCTGGTCCCTGGCTTGATGCGTTGGTAGCGGGTGCGGCTGCTGCACTTACCTGGTCGTTTGGCCGTGACATTCTTTGGCTGCATCGGACGCGCGCGTGACCTCTTTTGATCTTAAAAAGCACCTGCACGCCACTGTGTTGACGCTGTTGGCTTTGCTCGTTCTGCACCTCGTGGTCATACTCTATAACGACCTATCCGGGTTTACCTGGCGCGCCCTCACCATCTTTACATGGGAATTGCCCACCATCGTACTTGCCGTTTTTGCCCTTGGAACGAGCCGCATTGGCTTCGCTTTTCGCGTGATCCTTGTAGCGATGCTGACTTTCATCACAGCGCTCAAAGGTGCTGACATGGCGATGTTTGCGTCGCTCACCCGCAGCTTCAACCTCGTTTCCGATTTGCCGCTGATCGTGTCGCTTTATCAGCTCGTTGTCGGAGCGTTAGGGCATGTCGCTGCCCTCCTCGCGGTCATAGCCGCCGTCTTATCGATCGTGGGTGTCGCAGCTGCGCTTTGGTGGGCTTGCAGGCACATCGCGCTTTTGCCAAAGCCGCAGGTCCTAAGACCCGGGTTTGCGCCCGCTGTCGCATGTGTTGGGGCCATTTTCTTTTCCGGGATCGTCATCACCAAAGTGGGAGACGCAATGGACGCTTGGGAAACGCCTGTAGACGTTCCGGGTATAGCGTTCACTGCTCGTATCGGTGTTGAAAGGACGCTGGAAACGTACAACACACTCGCCGATCTTCGTGCTTTCCGGACGGCTTCCCGCGATGACCCGTTCGCACGACAGGGTGGCCTTTTTGACATCGTTGACCGCGACGTTTTCGTTGTCTTTATCGAGAGTTATGGGCGCGCCAGCTTCGACACGCCGCTTTACACAGACCTGCATCTGGAGACCCTGAAAGAGGCGCATGGGCAGCTTGAGGCAGCAGGTCTGAGCATGGCCTCAACATTTCTGACATCACCGACGCAGGGTGGGCAGAGTTGGCTTGCTCATTCAAGTTTTGCCAACGGACTTTGGATTGACAATCAGACGAGCTACCGTGCTGCGCTCACCAGCGGGCGCCAGACCTTGTTTCATCTTGCTGCCAAGGCTGGGTTCCATACCGCTGCCGTCATGCCGCAGATCACGCTTGACTGGCCCGAAGCACAAACGATGGGTTTTGATACGATCCTAGCGGCGGAAGACCTCGGCTATCAGGGGCAGCCCTTCAATTGGATCACCATGCCTGACCAGTTTACCTATGCCGCGGCGGATCGGTACTTGCGCAATCCTCGTCTTGGTGACAAGCGGCTGTTTGTCCAGGTCGCGACCGGATCATCGCATGCACCGTGGGTCCCGGTGCCTGAACTCATTGACTGGGATGATTTGGGCGATGGCACAATTTTCGACCCGGTCGTCGCGCAGAGCGAAACGCCGCGCACCATCTGGCGCGATCGGGATCGCGTTCGTGCGCAGTATAGGTTGGCTGTCGATTATGCGTTGCAGGCCGTGTTTGCCTACGCAGAACTTCACGCAGAGAACCCGCCTTTGATGCTGATCATTGGCGATCATCAGCCTGCAGGATTTGTTGCGCTCGATGAGAGGCCTGATGTGCCCATGCATATCGTTGGTCCTGCACATCTGGTAGATTTGTTAGCCGACGAGGGCTTCACGCCTGGCCTCATTCCTGATGCGCGAACCATTCCGCGCCCCATGTCAGATTTGCGTGCACACGTGCTGCAGTCGCTGTCCTCGACCCAAGTTGCCGATGTTGTCGTTGAGGTCGTGCCATGACGGTAAGCGCCCTCAAAATCTCGGCGGTTTTTGAACCAAAAGTGCTGTGGTTGATCGCTCGCGTCGCGCTTACCGCCGGGTTATTGATTGTTTTGTGGAATGCAGCTGATGGCGCTGAGATCACACGCGCGTTGACCGAGGCCTCGCCACTGTGGTTGGCGGCTGCCGTGGTCACGCTGGTCCTTCAAACGGCGCTTTCTGCGCAACGCTGGCGCGTGACCGCGGCCCAACTGGGTCAAACGCTCTCGACCAGTTATGTTGTGCGGGAATACTTCTTGTCGCAGGTGTTTAACCAGACATTGCCTGGCGCAATTGTTGGCGATGCGGCGAGGGCCGTTCGAGCACGCGAGCAAGGCGGGTTGGTCGTCGCAGGCCAGGCTGTTTTCTTCGAGCGGCTTGCTGGTCAGATTGCGATGTTTTTGATGCTTAGCGTCGCTTTCCTCTCCACTTTGTGGATGGCGGGTGGGCTGGAGTGGCCACCTGCATTGAGTGCCGGGCTTCTTAGCATCGTTTGCGCCGGGGCTTTGGTGGTTGCCTGTCTTCTTCTTTTGCACTCTCTCCAGCACCAGACAGTTGTTGTTATCTCAAGATGGTTGCAACCACTCAGTCGGGCTCTGCTTTCAAGGCGCGTGTTGCCCGCGCAGATTGGGTTGGGATTTGCCATTCTTGTCTGCAACCTGATGGCGTTTGCGTTCGCGGCGAAAGCGGTTGGTATCGATATGTCGTTTGCCGAGATAACTGCGCTCGTGCCCGTCATTCTCTTTGCGATGCTGGTTCCGCTAACCGTAAGTGGTTGGGGGGTTCGCGAGGGTGCAGCTGCCGTTTTGTTGCCCATCGCCGGTATCTCGGCCAGCAGCGCCGTGGCCGCGAGTATCATTTTCGGACTTGCGATCATGATCTCCGTTATCCCGGGTGCTCTGTTGGTGGTGAAGCGATGAAGCGCGTTGCGTTCGCAGTTCCCGGCGATCTCCAAAGGCTGACGGGTGGCACAATCTATGATCGGCGCGTGATCGACGAACTGCGTGAGATCGGCTTGGAGGTGCTGCACATCGAACTGCCAGCAAGCTTTCCCGACCCGTCTGCAGATGAGATGCGAGAGGCGCTCGCCCAGCTTGCAGATGTTCCAGCAGACGTACCAGTGATCGTCGACGGCTTGGCGTTGGGTGCGCTCGATCCTGAGGGTGTCGTTGAGCTGTGCGCGCCCGTGATTGCGCTGGTTCATCATCCGCTTGCTGAAGAGAGCGGGCTCGATGAGGCGCGCCGCGCGTATTTCCAGGAGACCGAGCGTGCCAATCTTTCCCACGTCCAAAGCGTTGTGGTCACAAGCCCTCATACCGCTCAGCTTT
>JBCCLK010000048.1:0-19051 GCA_039026935.1 Pseudomonadota bacterium | reverse complement strand
GTCAAAAGCTTTGACACCGCAGATCAAAGCCAAACGCGCGTCGCTGAAGCGATAGGCCTTATTGGCCCTTCTGGTGCGTTGCAAAGGTTTGAAAACCTCATGGTTTCCTGCGCCTTTGCGCCTTCCAGAAAAACCAATGAATGCCTACCATGATCCGCAAAATTAATGGGTCCTGACCCTAGTCTGTGAGAGCTGATGCGGCGCTTACGCTCATCTCGTAGGAAGCCTAAAACCAGCCGATAGCGACCTGAGCTTCTTCGGACATCCGTTCAGGTGTCCAAGGCGGATCAAAGACCATCTCCACTTCAACGTCTGATACGCCGGCAACAGCGCACACCGCGTTCTCTACCCAGCCCGGCATTTCCCCGGCAACAGGGCACCCTGGCGCGGTCAAGGTCATGTGGATCAGAACCTTCCGGTCATCGTCGATGTCGACTTTATAGATCAGGCCGAGCTCATAGATATCAACGGGAATCTCTGGATCGTAGACGGTCTTCAACGCACCAACGATGTCCTCGGTGAGCTGTTCAAGCTCGTCTTGCGGAATAGCAGACGATGCGGCGGCGGCGTCTGTTATCACAGCCGCATCCGGCGTATCACCTGCCGTCGCATCGCTAAGAGTTGTTTGGTCGTCATTCATGGCGTCGGTCTTTTCAAACTGCCTCAGTCCAGAGGTTTAGGCGGGCGTAACTCTGTGCAGGCCTCTATCCGAAGAAGAGCATACCACAGCCAATGCATCTGTTCAGCTGAAGAAACTCTGAGCTTTCTTCAAGGCTTCAACAAATGCATCCACATCGTCGCGTATGTTGTACACGCCAAAGGAAGCGCGGCATGATGAGCTTTCACCATAGCGCGCTAACAGTGGTTGCGCACAGTGTGTGCCCGCACGCACAGCTACGCCGTAGCGATCCAGCAAGGTTGAGATATCATGAGCGTGGGCTCCATCAAGAGCAAAGGAGATAATTGCGCCCTTACCTGGAGCCTCGCCCTGGATACGAACGGAGTTAAGCTCGCGTAGCCGCTCCACAGCGTAGCCAAGGAGGTCTGCCTCATGCGCCTCAATGGACGGCCGTCCTATACTTTCAATGTAATCAATCGCAAGACCAAGCCCAACGGCTTGAGCAATAGGTGGTGTGCCCGCCTCAAAGCGAGCCGGGGGGGGCGCATACGTCACCCCATCTTCGCGCACCTCATCAATCATTTCACCACCACCCAGAAATGGCGGTAGCGCCGAAAGCTTTTCTGACTTGCCCCAAAGAGCACCGATGCCTGAGGGTCCATAGAGCTTATGCCCTGTTACAGCATAGAAATCGCACCCCAACGCCGCAACATCGACAGGCAAGTGAACCGCACCTTGCGCCCCGTCAACTACGAACGTGATATCATCGCGCTTCGCCAAGTGATCTGCAATCGCGCGGATCGGTACAACCGTTCCAAGAACATTGGACATATGCGTCATGGCGACGATCCGCGTGCGATCTGTTATCGCTGCCTCGAATGCGTCCATGTCAAAGCTGCCATCCTCGCGGACAGGCACCCATTTGATCACCGCGCCCTTGGTTTCGCGCAGAAAGTGCCACGGTATGATATTGGAGTGGTGCTCCATGATGGACAGGACGATCTCATCACCCTCCACCAAGCTCGCCCCAAGACCGTGTGCAACCAAGTTGAGTGCTTCTGTCACTGATCGGGTGAAAACAATCTCATCGGCTGATCCAGCACCGAGGAAACGCGCGACCTTGGCACGCGCTTCCTCATAAGCGTTCGTCGCTTTTGTCGACAGATGATGCAAACCACGATGCACATTGGCATAGGACGTGCGGTAGAACTCTGCCGTGCCATCAATAACCTGCGCGGGTTTTTGCGCAGAAGCAGCGTTGTCCAAATAGACGAGCGGCTTCCCGTTCACCTCGGTCGAAAGAGCGGGAAAATCCTCTCGAATACGATCAATGTTGAAGCTTACAGCGTCCATGAATGATCCGGTTTTGTTTTAGCTTCGCGCCACATCTGCTGACAACCACGCCTCGACCTCAGCAAAAGCGATATCTTCAAAGGCATGGTCTTCGAACAGCTCAGCACCTTCGGACAAAAACGCTTGAAGCAGAAGTTTGCGCGCGCCCTCTGGCGGAACACCGCGCGCGAGAAGATAAAACATCAGCTCTTCATCGATATCGCCGCAGGTGGCACCATGAGCGCAGCTCACATCATCGGCAAAGATTTCAAGCTCAGGTTTGGCGATCATGTCTGCCCGGTCGGATAGAAGAAGGGAATCGACAGCCATCTGCGCATCAGTTTTCTGTGCGTCGGGAGCCACCACGATCTTGCCTTGGAAAATCGCTTTGGCATGATCATCGATGACAGATTTGAACGTCTCAGTGCTCTCACAGTTGGGCACCAGATGATCAACATAGAGCGTCAAGTCTGCATGCTGACGATCTGCCGTCATGGAGATACCAGCGACATCGAAGCGGGCATTCTCGCCCACAAAGCGCGCGCGCGTCTCGCAGCGCATCATCCTCGCCCCTGACACAATGTGCAGCAGCTTCACTTCGGCATCTTCACCAATATCCAGAGCAATTTCGCCTAGATGGTAGGCCGCGTCGCCATCCTTTTGAATACGCATCGCATCAAGCTTAGCGCCCTTACCAGCGGTGTAGCGCGTTGCCACGGTTGACTGCGCCTCGACGCCGTCGGGGCTGATATGACGTTCAATGATCTTGGCACGAGCATCTTCACTCAAAGCAACAGCCACGCGGGCGTGGCTTTGCGTCGCTGCGCTGCTACGCTGAAAAACCAACTCTAACGGCGTCTCTACTGTGCCCTCAAACGTCAGAGCAAAACCATCGCGCGCAAAAGCTGCATTGAAGGCTTCAACTGCACTTGAAGGATGATCGTCGCCGGAGAGCTTGATCGCGCCGCTATCGAGCGCATCGGCAAACGGTATCACCTTCACACCTACAGGAAGGTTTTCGGTGCCTGAGATAACAAACCCATCGACCATCACAATCTGATGCGCGTTCTCAAGCAATGGCAAAGGAACATCAACGCCATCTGCTTCCACGCTCTCATCAGGCGCGTCGGCGAGCGGCGGTAACTCACGCATAAAGCTGCGCAGGTCAGTGTATTTGAATGCCTCGATCCTACGATGCGGCAGGCCTTCGCGCTCAAACAGCGCCATTCGGCGACGACGATCATCGTGGACGGAAGGCCCGCCGGGAAGCGTGTCTTCTAACGCCCGGAAACCTTCGATAATATCGGTTTCTGCAGCGGTGCGTACGCGGTTGAGAGCAACATTCATGAGACGTATCCTTACCGCTTAGGCAGCGTTGGCGATGATATCGGCGTAACCCTTGGCTTCCAATTCAAGCGCCAGGGTTTTGTCGCCGGTCTTGATGATCTTGCCAGCAGACAGAACATGGACGACGTCTGGAACGATGTGATCGAGAAGGCGCTGGTAATGCGTGATCACGAGGAAGGAACGGTCGGGACCGCGCAGGGCGTTCACGCCATCGGACACAACTTTCAGCGCGTCAATGTCGAGACCAGAGTCGGTCTCGTCCATTACGGCCATCTTTGGCTCAAGCAGCGCCATCTGCATGATCTCGTTACGCTTCTTTTCACCGCCCGAAAAACCAACATTGAGAGGACGCTTAAGCATCTCCGGCGAGATATTGAGTTCAGCAGCCTTCTCTTTCACCACGCGCATAAAGTCAGGAGTGGAAAGCTCGTCCAGGCCTCGCGCTTTGCGGTTTGCATTGAGCGCGGTGCGCAGAAACGTCATCGTAGCAACCCCTGGAACTTCAATGGGATACTGGAAGGCAAGGAAAAGACCGGCGTGGGCGCGCTCATGCGGATCCATTTCCAGGATGTTTTCGCCATCGAGAAGCACCTCGCCGTCAGTGACTTCATAATCTTCCTTCCCGGAGATCACGTAAGACAAAGTCGACTTGCCCGATCCATTGGGACCCATGATCGCGTGCACTTGGCCGTCTGGAACGGTGAGATTGACGCCACGCAGGATTTCCGTGCCATCTTCCGCGATACGCGCGTGAAGGTTTTTGATCTCCAACATCGTCTAGATCCTCATCTCTACATGCGCACCTGAGGTCATCCAGTGTGCGCCATTAGCTTGTGCTTCGCCCGCCATCATGGCGTTCAATCCTAAAAACATCAGCGCCCATAGAAGAACGCCAACAAATACATACGTCTGGTTCCAACCTCGGTGTCGACCGAGCAAAACCACTCCAATAATCGGGCCCGCGAGAAGGCCAACAAAGGCCACCTGGCGGAAAATCACAGACGCAAGCTCCACTGGTCTAACCCTCAAAGATCACCAAAGCGCGCGTGTGCATCCATCTGCGCGCTTTAAGGATCAACCAACAGAGCCCTCCAGCGAGATCCCAATAAGCTTTTGAGTCTCAACCATGAATTCCATCGGCAGCTTTTGCAGAACATCCTTCACGAAGCCGTTGACGATGAGCGCCACAGCCTCTTCTTCATTGAGGCCGCGCTGCTGACAGTAGAACATCTGATCATCGGAGATTTTCGAGGTGGTTGCCTCGTGCTCCAAAACAGCTTTCGCGTTGCGGGATTCGATGTAGGGAATTGTGTGCGCGCCGCACTTATCGCCAATCAACAAAGAGTCGCACTGGGTGAAATTGCGCGCGTTCTTGGCGTTGCGCGCGATCTGTACCAAACCGCGATAGGTCGAGTCGGACCGACCGGCAGCGATACCCTTCGCGATGATCTTGCTCGACGTATTCCTGCCGATGTGAATCATCTTCGTGCCGGAATCGACCTGCTGACGACCGTTGGAAATGGCGATAGAGTAGAACTCGCCTACAGTGTCATCACCGCGCAAGATGCAAGATGGATACTTCCAAGTGATAGCTGACCCGGTCTCGACCTGAGTCCAGGAAATTTTTGACCGATCACCGCGACAGTCGCCGCGTTTGGTGACGAAGTTGTAGATACCGCCTTTACCGTCAGCATCGCCTGGATACCAATTCTGAACGGTGGAGTATTTAATCTCCGCATCATCAAGCGCGATCAGTTCAACCACGGCCGCGTGCAGCTGGTTTTCATCGCGCATCGGTGCCGTACAGCCTTCCAAATAGGAAACGTAGGAGCCTTTATCAGCAATGATCAGTGTGCGCTCAAACTGGCCTGTGTTTTCAGCATTGATACGAAAATAAGTCGACAACTCCATCGGGCAGCGAACGCCCTCAGGAATATAAACAAACGAACCATCAGAAAAGACCGCTGAATTGAGCGCCGAATAGTAGTTATCGGCGACTGGCACGACCGATCCCAGATACTTTTTCACCAACTCTGGGTGCGTGTGAACCGCCTCTGAGATAGAACAAAAAACAATGCCATGCTTTGCAAGCTCTTTCTTGAAGGTCGTGACCACCGAAACAGAATCAAACACCGCATCGACGGCGACTTTCCCCTCAAGCGAGCCACTATCCTCATCCAAGGTGGACGGCTCGTCCGCCTTGCGCACACCAGCGAGAATTTCCTGCTCCTTTAGAGGAATGCCAAGCTTCTCATAGGTCCGCAGAAGCTCCGGATCGACTTCATCAAGGCTCTTTGGGCCATCGGTAGTCTTCGGTGCGGCGTAATAATGCAGCTCTTGGAGATCGATTTCAGGGTAGTCAACGCGAGCCCACTCCGGCCGCTGCATGGTCTCAAAGCGCTTTAGCGCATCAAGACGCCAGTCGGTTAGCCATTCAGGCTCATCCTTTTTGGCGGCGATAAAACGAACAATATCAGCGTTCAGCCCCTTGGGGGCATATTCCGTCTCAATATCAGTCTCGAAGCCGTATTTGTACTTGTCAACGTCAATCTCACGGACCTGTTCGATCGTCTCTTGAACCGCTGGCATGGGGGAGCTGGCTCCTTATCTCGCGAGGGCACGTAAGTGCTGCATCATTTAGATGTCAGCAGTGACAATGCCTCTAATTTAAAATCATTCCAATCTATATACCCATCTTACGCACATTCACCAATGCCGGATCGACGAAAAACTGCATTTTTTTTGCGGCTTTTGCGGCACACCAAATTGCAAAGACTTTAGAGGGACTTAATCGCCGCCAAGAGCTTGTCGACGTCGCTCTGGGTCGATGCGAAGCCAAAACTGACGCGCAAGGCACACGCGGCCAAAGCCTGTTCCACACCCATAGCGGCCAGCACATGACTCGCTTTCACCTTCCCGCTTGAGCAAGCTGAGCCGGACGATATCGAAAGACCGGCAAGATCAAGCTGCATGAGAGCCAGGGATGCATCAACATCCGGTAGAGCAAAACAACTGGTGTTGGGCAGCCGCGGAACGTCCTTAGAAAAAACAACCGAGTTTGGCTTGGTGGCGACAAGCTCCATCTCAAACCGATCGCGAAGAGCACTTAGTCGTTCGGTTTCACCGGGTATGTCGCGTGCCGCCGCACCTAACGCGGCAGCGAAGCCCGCTGCGGCAGCTGGATTCTCAGTGCCAGCGCGCAAACCCCGCTCTTGCCCACCACCACGGATAAGGGCTTGGGTCATCAAGAGGCGCGGAACATTGTAAAGAATAGCACCAACGCCGGAAGGCCCCCCAACTTTGTGGCTTGAAACAACGACGGCAGCTGGACGCGCAGCGCCCAAAGCGATCCGACCGGCCCCTTGGACATGATCTGTGACGAGCAGCGCATTGTGGATGTCGCAAAGCAAAGAAATATCACCCAGGGGCTGCAGCACACCGGTCTCACTGTTGGCACTTTGCACGCAAACAAGGGCGCATTCGTCTTCAGGCATCGCTTTGAGAGCGTGTTCAAGTGCATCGCAATCCACCACACCATTACTCTTGACGCTGAGCTTGGACACAGCCTCTGGTGCGAAGCCATGTCCGTCTAACGCGGCGGCATGTTCGGTGCGATTGATCAAGAGCTTCGTCGCATGGCGCTTGTTCTGAAGATTTTGGACGCTTGGACGCAGCACGGTGGCCAAAGCCTCACTCGCGCCGGAGGTGAAAACGAGTCGATACTCCAGAAGACCAACGGCCTCGGCAATACAGGCGCGCGCCTCCTCGATCCGTTTTCGCGCTGCCCGGCCATGCGCATGAATTGACGAGGGATTGCCAGTCTCGTCCAGAGCGGCGAGCATCGCCTCACGCGCGACCGGGCGAAGCGGGCTCGTTGCATTGTAGTCGGCATAAACATTGGATGAAACGGTCATTGCTGAAGGCGTCTTTTGGGGAACATTGAAATGACCGACGGAAGCATAGGATTTGCGAAATCCTTACCCCAATGCCGAGCTTACTCATGCCTAGTCTTGACGTCAGGCCTCAAGGCCCTCACTTAGCGGGTTCTGATCGTTGGGGCAGCTAAGACCTCACCGGCACCACGTCAAGATGATAGCCCGAACGCCAGCTTCGACCTTTTGGCCGGATCTCGCATCCCTTAAGAGTACCACTTTTTTATGCCTGAGCAGATTTACCAAGGCCCGTCAGGGCGCCTGGAAGGTCGTCTCCACCCCGCGCCGGAGCGCGGCGCGCCGACCGCCATTATCTTACACCCGCACCCCCAATTTGGCGGGACGATGAACAATCCCATTGTTTATCAGATGTACTACATGTTCGTGGAACGTGGCTTCTCGGTGTTGCGGTTTAACTCGCGCGGTGTTGGACGCAGCCAAGGCTATTTTGATCACGGTGTTGGTGAGCTAGCAGACGCTGCGGGATCACTTGATTGGCTGCAAAGCCTCAACCCTGATTCCCGCTTCACTTGGATCGCCGGTTTCTCTTTCGGCGCATGGATTGGCATGCAACTTCTGATGCGCCGTCCGGAGGTGGCAGGCTTTCTGTCAGTAGCACCACCTGCAAACCTGCATGACTTTTCGTTCCTTGCCCCCTGCCCCACGTCTGGTCTCATCATCCATGGCGACGAGGACAAGGTCGTGCCGATGAAAGATGTGCAAGCACTTGTCGATAAGTTGAAGACGCAAAAGGGCATCACCATCGATCACCAGACCGTCGGAGGGGCAAACCACTTCTTCGAAAACAAACTTGAAGAGCTGGACCGGCGCTGCTGCGAGTATCTCGACTTCCGCCTTGCCAATCCGGGCATGCGCTAACGGCGATCACGCCGAACGGATCCGCTTTCCGCCGAGCATTGGTGCATGCACCCCGGTGGTGCTTGGAAAGGTGATCGGCAGGCCTTTTAGGTGACGTGCAGCCAGATAAGCAAATGCCTCGGCCTCCAACATCGCCGCGCTAAAACCTAAATCGTTGAGCGGCAGCACGGGTGACGCCAAACGCGCTTGCATCTGCGCCATCAGATATGTGTTTTTCACCCCTCCACCGGCAACGAAAACTGCTTTTGGAGGTTGAGGCAAACCACCGATCGCCCGCACCACGCTCTCAATGGTGAGTTCCGCTAAGGTTGCCATGGCATCGGCTAGCCCGAGCGCCGAGACGTCAGGCGCTTCAAGCCCATAACGATCAAGCGACTTAGGCCCAGCCTCCTGAAAGTATGGCGCGGAGAAAAACTGCTCGACCAGCAACGTATCCACGGCGCCGCTGGCAGCTAGGGCGCCTTCTTCATCATAGGCTTTGCCCGTTTCGGTGCGCACGAGATCGTCCATGAAGACGTTCGCTGGACCTATGTCAGCGGCGATCAAATTCTCCGGGTCGGCATCCGGAACGAACGTGATATTCGCGATTCCACCAAGGTTGAGGATGATCGCTGGCAGCTCCGCGGTCGATGTGAGAAGGGCCTGATGGTAGAGCGGCGCAAGTGGTGCCCCCTGCCCACCGGCAGTGACGTCCGCACTTCGGAAATCGTAGACTGTTGTCACACCGGTTTCGCGCGTCAGACGTTCTGCGTCCCCCAACTGCACGGTGAAAGCCAAAGCGGGATCTAAGGGATTAGGACGATGCAAAACGGTCTGCCCATGATAGCCGATCACATCCACCGGTTTTTCAAGACGCCCCAAAAGGATCTGCAACGCTTGGATGTGCCTCACAGTCGAGATATCAGCAGCCGCGATGAGATCGGGGTGTGAGACAGCTTCAGGCGCATCGATATGCAACGCGGTGTCTACGGCTTTGAAGAGAACGTCGCGCTCGGCGTTACTATAGCTGATTGTGTGCGATGCGCCTGGAACGGCGCGCACCTGCGTTTGCCCGTCAGTCTCGATCAGCGCCACATCTACCCCGTCCATGGAGGTGCCGCTCATCGTTCCAACAGCTTGGATAAGCTGTGTCATGGTGTGCCCCACATCACAGGACCCGCTGTTCGCGTTGCAAACCACACCACACCATGGCAAGAGCCCGGCGTCCCTCCTCCAGGTGCAGTGTGATCCATGTCCAACTCGTTCTCATCCGACTTCTTGTCAGTCCTGTCACAGCGTGGCTTCATCCACCAGATGTCTGACGCCAATGGGCTTGATGCAGCCCTAAGCGCGGGACCGCTGACCTGTTACATCGGATTCGACTGCACAGCACCGTCCCTGCATGTGGGAAATCTGGTGCAGATCATGATGCTGCACTGGTTCCAGAAGACAGGGAACAAACCGATCGTGCTAATGGGTGGCGGCACGACACGGGTTGGAGACCCATCAGGCAAGGACGAGAGCCGGCAATTGCTAACGCCGGAACGTATCGATGCCAACAAGACCGGCATTAAGAGGAACTTTTCCCGCTTCCTAACCTTTGACCACGGACCACAGGATGCGGTGATGCTCGACAATGCCGAGTGGCTGTTGGAGCTGAGCTATCTTGATCTCTTGCGCGATGTGGGCCGGCACTTTTCTGTCAATCAGATGCTGCAACGGGACTCGGTACGTCTACGTCTGGAGCGTGAACAGCACCTGTCGCTGCTCGAATTCAACTACATGGTGCTGCAAGCCTATGACTATGTTGAGCTTTACCGGCGCACGGGTTGCCGTTTGCAGATGGGCGGCTCAGATCAATGGGGCAACATTCTCTCCGGGGTAGACCTAGGCCGCCGGATGGAAGACGCATCGCTCTTTGCACTCACTACGCCGTTGCTTGCCACCACGTCGGGTGCCAAGATGGGCAAAACCGCTGATGGCGCTGTGTGGCTCAACGCTGACATGCGCAGCGCGTACGATTACTGGCAATTTTGGCGCAACACCGAGGATGGTGACGTTGGCCGTTTCTTGAAGCTCTTCACGACACTTCCGCTCGATGAGATCGCAAAACTTGAAGCTCTGGGTGGATCAGAAATCAACGAAGCAAAGAAAGTGCTCGCCAACGAGGCCACCACGCTCCTGCATGGCGCGGAAGAAGCGGCACGTGCGGCCCAGACCGCTCAAGATGTTTTTGAGGCTGGCGGCGTATCAGCCGACTTGCCGACGATTGATGTGCCTTCGTCGATGTTGGATGCGGGCATCGGTCTTCTTTCCGCCTACACCGATCTTGCCAAGCTGACGTCGTCCAACGGAGACGCTCGCCGGCAGGTGAAAGGCGGATCGGTGCGGGTAAATGACCAACAAGTCTCCGACGAGCGCGCCGTTTTAAGTACCGGCGACCTCACAGACGGCGTTATCAAGCTCTCGCTCGGCAAGAAAAAGCACGTTCTGCTGCGGCCAGTTTAGTTTCCCATCTGCGTCGGTGCCGTCGACTTCCTATCTAGCCGCCGTTTTGGAACTCAAACAGGTTGCGTAAGAACCCCGGCGCAAGCAGCGACATCGGGTTCACGCGAAGCTGTGGCTGGTCAATCGGGCCAGCCACTTCAAACGTCACACCCAGCAGGCCTTCGCGTTCGCGCCCTCCTAAGGCCTGGCCGATAATCGGAATGCGGCTGAATACATTGTTGATCGAGAAAAAAGGTACGTATGTACCACTCAGGCGCATCTGATCGTTTTCATAATCAATCACACCGTCCAGATTGCCACCCAGCGAGGGGCCCCAGCCTTCCGCGCTTTGGATGATAAGTCGTTCGGGCGTTCTGTCGAAACTGACATTTGTTGCCGTAATCTCAATGAGATCAGGTGTCTCGACGGATCCTGGTAAAATCACGCGACTTGAATCTTCGGCGTCTCTGGATACGGCGGAATTGAAAACGGTCTCCATGGCGGGCTCATTCGCGATCTGGAAGTCGTTGAGGAGCAGCTGCCCGGCGAGCCGCCCACCCACAGACCCAGGGTCAAGAACCAAGGTAGCTCGCCCTCCTTGCGCTCGTTCATAGAGCCCCAGAAACCTCAGAAAAGTCCCAGCATTGCCCGACGAGATGACAAGACGCTCATCCGTTGGCGAGAGCGTGCCGGCAAGATCGGTTCCATCATCATGGCGAGCACGTAGTTCAAACCTTGTGATACGGCTCGCCGTTTGGCTGTAGCTCAACGCAACATTCTGGATGCGCGCACCGCCTTCTGTGACGAGTTCGCCAAGTTCTATATCGATGGCCAACGCTCCGGCTGCATCCCTGTCACTGCGAAGAAGATCAGACATGAGGACGAAACGATCGCCTGAGATACGAGCGGCCAGCCCGGTGTCATTGCGGGTAAGGTCGATGGAGAAGCTGCCAACTCCGTCCATGGCAACTTGCTCAAACTCGGCGATGCGAAGAGTGCCATCCACAAGGTCCATGCTGCCTTGTGCTCGAAGGCCTGGCGCAGTGACAAGGAGATCACGGACCTGCTGCCGGCCGTTGTTCTCAACAATCCTGAATCTGGCTTGCGCAGACGCGCCACTTGCCTTTGCAAACCCCAACTCTGGTACGGTCACTGTTGCGTCCGTGAGATCAATCGTCATGGCACGAGAACCATCATCCTCGATCGCCTCAATTGCAACACCAACCGCGCCTGTCAGATAAGGGCGTAAATCAAGGCCCATCTGCGCCCGATCCTGCTCGTCAAGTCTCATAGAAACCTGGAGACCACGCGCATCAGCCGTCGAGATATTGAGTTGCGTTGGCACCCCGTCCAACAATGCTTCGCCAGCGACCATGACGTCTGCATCGCGTGAGCGCAAAATGAAGGTACCGTCCGTCAAACGGCGGCCTTCAACAGGTTCTGAGCTGGCAAACCCGGTGACCCTCGCATCCATACTTGCACGCAAGGTTTCACGGTCGATCTCATCAGCAAGAAACGCCTCAACCCGCCCGTAAAGATCGGTGCGCCCATCCAGAGCACTGGCCTCAAAGGGAATCTGATCGGCGAGATTGATAGGATCGAGCCCGGCAAGACGTACAAAGCCAGATGTCGGCCCCTCCATCTCAAGCTCAAGAGCTGCAAACGGATTGCGCTGAGCATGATCTGGAATAAAGAAGTTCGCCGTGCGCACTTGGATTTGATCACCTTCTGGAAGACGGCCAACACCATCGCGCCCCTCCATACGCAGCGACCGACCTGTTACACGCAGTGAACCGTCCAATCCGAAGACGAACGGCAAATCGCCCGGTGAGCGCATGACAAGGTTTTCGTAGTCAACCGAGACGCTCAGCATCTCGCTGCCCAGAACGGTGCGACCATTTCGGATCTCAATCTCATTAAGATGAGCCGCGAATGAAAGCTCACCCGGGCCCAGATCGCCCTCGGCAATGTTCTTCAAAAACCAGCTTCGACCACTTGGCGAGGCAGGCAGTGGCCAGATCTTGGCAAAATCTGTCACGGTCATTGGGCTGGTCTGCCCAACGAGAGAAATGAAAGGTCCGCGCTCTGTTTGCTCAAACCTCCCAACCGAGGCAGCGATGACATCGCCCAGCGAGATTTGTGCCAGTTCAAGATCAACCCGTCCGCCGGTATCGGGGGCGAACAGGTCCAGGCGGACCTCGCCGAGACGCCTGCTTTCTTCACGGCCGAGGCGCTCGTTTGCAGCCGCTGAAAAGAGGTAGCGGTCAGAGACCAAGGAGACTGCGACGCCGGTTTCACCATCTCGAACGGTGGATGCAATGCTGCCCGCAAAAACACCGCCTGTGTTGGGGAACCGCAGCTGCGCTTGGACAATATCAAACCGCTCCGTCTCGCGGGTGTAGATGATGGGGATCGAGATGAACTCAACAATTGCGGCGTGTTTTCCAGACGCCACCAGATAGCCAGCGTCGCTCTCAAACAATGCTATGATCTGATCGATCTGCTGCCCTGTCGGATCGCGCGTGATTACAAGCTCAGCCGCTAGTGTGGAGGAAAAGGCGACCGCACTGCCCTCGCGAAGTGCGTCGGTCAAATGATCAACCGAAAGGCCTTGGACAAGGAAGTGGGAAAAAGCCTGCCCTTCGCGAAGACCGAGGCCAAAATGCTCCGCCATCAACCCCGGACCTTCCGGAACATCGCCTTCGGCATGCCGCACGTCGATCCGGAAAGGGTCCGGTCGATTCACCGCCTCCAGATGCACCTCCACCGTTTGAGCATTGATGCGATGCAGTTCGAACTCAAACTGGGATGCCTCACGCAAGACGGGGAATGGAGATTGAGGGTCCGGCCTAACCGTAAGCTGATCAACGGTGACGGCATCAAGGCCGAGCCAGGTTTCGTCTGTTGTAAGCTCAGCAAGAACGTGATCGAGACGGTCTGCCGCGCTTACAACTGTTTCGAAATGCTTGCTGCGCGCATCGTCCGGCGGAGGCTCTGCATCGCTTGAAAGATCCTCAAAGCCGATACTTACTGGCTCTTGAGGTGTGCTTAAGGCTAAATCGTCGAACGCTCCAAAGGCACTTCTGAAGGCATCACCGACCGCTTCCTGCAGGTTACTCTCGCTGCCAGAAACGGTGTCCCCGCTCTCAAGCGCGAGCACAGCGTCCGTGATGGCGATGCTTCGTGGAACAACGTTGCCACGGGCAACGCTCCACAAATCCACAGAGACCGTGATGCTTTCAAGATGGACCGATAGCCCAGGGCCGGACAGGTTTGTACCGGCGAGCACAACATCGATGGATGTTGGTCCGACCCGCGTTTCCAGATCGTCAACGGTCAACGCAAAGGGGGGCGGCACCGCAGTGACAAGCCGCGCGAGGATCGGCGCTTCAATTGAGTTTTCTATCAAGCGCTGACCCGGCGGGGTCGTTATCGCAAGAATCGGGAGAGCGGTCACAACAAAAAGAAGGACGGTCAGAAGCACGATCCATCGGTAGGACAAACGATGTGAAACTTTGGCTTCTTGCGGTTTCCTACCCTGCAACGTGCTGCCCCGATTCATCAGACTTTCCCGTACACAAACGTTTGACCATAGCTGTTCTACGGCGATGGGAACGCCACTAGATTCTATGCAGATATAGCGGAAAAATCGAGGCCGACACTCATGCTGCACGAAACTTGCCATGACCTCACGAACTGAACGCGATTGATGATGTCGCCCGTGTTACTCTTGCTGTCTGCAATGTCGCGCGAATATGGCGCGAACATTGCGGGTTTTGCGGTCGATATCGCGATTATGTCGCATACAGGGCGCGCGCCAGTGTTGGTGCGAAAAACACGCATGCTCAATCACCATAGAAGGTTTCCGTGAGAAGCCATTGCGCTGTGGAATTCACTTTCTTAGGACTGCAAAGTGCCATCCGTCCTATGAACGTTTGCGTAAAATAAATTGATTCGCTTTCCGGCCAGATCGGTAATGGAGGCGTCTCTTCTCACAGCGTCTTAAGTTAAAAGGTAAAACAATGGCCGATACTCAAACCCCACGTGTAAGCGAGGGCGACACTGCGCCTGACTTCACCCTGCCCACCGACGGCGGCGGCAGCGTTACGTTGAGCGCGATGCAAGGCAAGCCAGTGGTCGTTTACTTTTACCCCAAAGACGATACCTCGGGCTGCACGAAAGAAGCTGTTGGATTTTCCGAGACAAAGGCGGACTTTGACGCTCTTGGCACCACCATCATCGGCATTTCCCCCGATTCGGCTGCCAAACACGACAAGTTCATAGCCAAGTATGATCTCGCCATTCAGCTCGCTGCTGACGAAGAAAAAACGGCAGCGGAGGCTTATGGCGTTTGGGTGGAAAAATCGATGTATGGCAAGAAGTACATGGGCGTTGAACGCTCCACCTTCCTCATTGCTTCGGACGGAACGATTGCCAAGGCCTGGCGCAAAGTGAAGGTACCTGGCCATGTGGACGAGGTTCTTGCTGCCGCAAAAGCTCTGTAGATCAGCATACGACGTTATCACCCACATTTTGATCCATAAACGAACGCGATGAGCGTCACTCAGGGGCAGAGCTAAGAGCTTGTTGGGCCAAACAAGGGCCTGTTCGGCTAAGTTTGAAACCTCGCGTTAACCATGTTTGCGCCATGAAAGATGCTGGAGTCTTCCCAGCTTTAGTAGGGCGTCCATGGTTCATCGCAAGCGGCATCGTCCCGCACACGGCTCGTTTCAGCAATCGGTTCAGCACCAAGCGCACAGTCATGCGCGCGCCGACAGGCGTATCATTTTCGCAAACGGAGACAGTGTTCAGGTCATCCAAATATCCCCTTGGATGGGCGCACTTCTGATGCTTTTGCTGGTGGGCGGCATGATCGCGATCATCGCCTCGGCAAGCTATCTCTTCTTCCGCGATGAACTGTTCACTGCGTCTCTCAAGCGACAGCATCAAATTCAGGTGGCCTATGAGGATAGGGTCACTGAATTGCGACGGGAGATCGATCGTATAACCTCGCGCCAGCTTCTCAATCAGCAGGCCTACGAGGCCCGTGTTGAGCGACTTTTGGGCGAACATTTGGACGTTTATCAACAAGGTGTCCGTGTGAGCGATATTCTCTCGCGCGCCGGACAACTTGGCATCATGCCGCGGCCAACGCCGCCTTCGCCCATTGTTCCTCCAGATCAGGAGGCGAGCCTTCCACCGCTTCCGCCGGACAGCCTCAGTAGCAGCCTAACCGATAACCCTACTGACCGTATGGACGACACAAGTGCCGCGCGGCCTAATGCGTCATCGATAGATCCCCATCTCACAGGAAACAGTATCACCGGCAGTATCGTCACAGGAAGCATCCCACAGCTACCAACCCAACGCGGTCTGAGCGTGATGGATCAAGCGGTTATCAACCCCTCCAGTCTTCTGACGGCACTTGATGAGAGCCTTGATACAACCGTTCACAATCAGCGCGCTGCCCTTGCAGCTGTGGCAGAGCACGCGGAAACGAAAATCGACTCGATCGCCCGTGAGATGAATGATCTCAACATCCGGCTCACTTTGCCCGATGTAGCTCGTCTACGTGATATCGGCGCAACGCATGCGCTTGCCCTGCAGGCCGATGGCGTAGGTGGCCCACTCCTGGAGCCCCGTGATGGTCTGTCTGGGTTTGATATTGAAGCAGAGCATGCCGAGCGGGTCATGGAAGGTTTGAGCGAAGCGCGTGCAGCGTTGGATGCTGTGCCCGTCGTCGCCCCTGCCCGCGGCGCGCGCCTTTCCTCACGCTTTGGGAATCGACGTGATCCGTTCACACGGCGCACGGCTTTCCATGCCGGGATAGACTATGCAGCCCCCACAGGAACGCCGGTCTATGCACCTGCCGACGGCGTCGTGACACGGGCAAGCAGAGCCGGTGGTTACGGCCTGATGGTGGAGCTTGACCATGCACATGGCCTTACCACGCGCTTTGCCCATCTGAGCCGATCGCTCGTCTCGCCGGGCGCACAGGTAAGGCAAGGCGATGTTATTGGACGCATCGGCTCGACAGGACGCTCTACCGGTCCGCACCTGCATTATGAAGTGCGGCGCGGCAGCCGCGCTATCGACCCGCTTCCCTTCGTGCGGGCCGGGCAGCGTTTGGCTGATCTGTGATCTTGTTTGCCTGAGCAAACAGCGGCCAAGCATGACGAACCTTCCAGTTTTGACCTGCGGCGATGATGGGCTAACCTTCATAAGATCATGATCATCAGCTGGTAATCATGCCACCAGAGGTGATGGGAGCTGACGGAGATTTCGATGATACCAAGACCGATGACGCTGAGCGCCCTTGTGATCATGGCTGGCTCTCTTGTGGCCATACTTGGTATGTCGGCCAAGCCTGCGGTCGCTGCATCTTGCATCACCAGCCAAGGACAGTTTGAAGCCTACAAGCAGCAACTTGCTGGGCAAGCAGCCTCCTCAGGGGTTGGGCAACGCGGGCTCCAAGCGCTGCAACAGGCGGGCATCTCTGGCATCACCTGGCGTTTTGAATCAAACCCCGCTTCCCAATCCAGCATGCGCCATCGCAGTCCGGAGCAGTTTCTTACAAGCCGCTTTTCAAGCGTCAGTTCGTTTGTCTCAAACGCCCAGCGCCGCTTGCAGGAGAGCGCTTCGTTTTTCCAGTCGGTTGAACAGCGCTTTGGCGTGCCAGGTTCTGTTCTCGTTGCCATCTGGGGCTATGAGACGAGCTGGGGCGGCTTTACTGGCGATACACCCATTGTGAACGGCGCCGTCACGCTGGCATCCTACTGCCGTCGGCATCCGCGCTTCGAGGATGATGCGATCGCGGCCCTGCAACTTGTTGATCGCGGCCTTATCACCACCAACAGCCGTGGCGGCCCGTCTGGTGAATTGGGCCATATGCAGTTCCTGGCAGGAAACTGGGTTCGTTTTGCCGTGGATGGGAATGGTGACGGTCGCGCCGACCCCAACAACGCGGCCGACGCGCTTGCAACAGCGGCCAATATGTTACGCGCGAACGGATGGCGGTCTGGCCAACCCTTTGCGGACGGTACAGACAATTTCCGTGTGCTATCGGCCTGGAACGACGGTGGCAACTATCAGCGCGCGATTGCCTTCGCTGCAGGTCTGATTGATCAGTAAGCCAGAGATCCCCTGGTCAAACTCTTTGCGTTTTTTCCTGCCCTATTCCAGGTCAGAGACATCACCCGCCCCGCCATAGGCCCGCTGGGCCAGGGTTGCTTCCATAAACGCATCCAGCTTGCCATCGAGCACGTCAGATGGCGCGGTGCTCTCATGGCCGGTGCGCAGATCTTTCACCAGCTGATAGGGTTGCAAGACGTAGGACCGGATCTGATGGCCCCAGCCAATATCCGTCTTGGCGGCTGCTTCGGCGTTGGCCGCTTCCTCGCGCTTTTGCAGCTCTGCCTCGTAAAGGCGCGCGCGCAGCATACTCCATGCAGTGGCACGGTTTTTATGCTGAGACCGCTCGTTTTGACACTGGACCACGATGCCGGTTGGAATGTGCGTGATACGCACCGCTGAATCGGTGGTGTTCACGTGCTGGCCGCCAGCGCCTGAGGCACGATAAGTATCGATGCGGCAGTCGCTCTCATTCACCTCAATGTTGATCGTGTCATCAACCACCGGATAAATCCACACGCTGGCAAACGAGGTATGGCGGCGCGCATTGGAATCAAACGGTGAAATCCGCACCAATCGGTGGACGCCTGCTTCGGTTTTGAGCCAACCATAGGCATCGTCACCCTTAACGAGGATGGTGGCAGACTTGATGCCGGCTTCTTCCCCGGATTGCTCCTCTAAAAGCTCCACCTTGCGGCCCGAACCGTCCGCCCAGCGGCTATACATGCGCAAGAGCATGGAGGCCCAATCCTGGCTTTCCGTGCCACCAGCCCCAGAATGGATTTCTACATAGGTGTCATTGCTGTCGGCTTCACCAGAGAGGAGCGCTTCCACCTGAAGACGTCGCGCCGTGGCTGCCATTGTCTTCAGGGAAGCGATGCCTTCATCAACCATTTCGGCGTCATCGTCGGCTTCGCCCAACTCGATGAGTTCGCTGGTATCATCAAGGTCGGTGCGCATCGATTTCATGCCGGTGATGGCATCATCAAGCTTCTGACGTTCACGCATCAAGCTTTGCGCTTCTTGTGGATCATCCCAAAGCTTGGGGTCTTCAGCAAGTGCGTTTAGCTCGTCGAGGCGTTTGAGCGATGCATCCCAGTCAAAGATGCCTCCTTAGCAGGGTGAGTGCCTGCTCAATGTCGTCTACGAGGCGCTGTGCTTCGGCGCGCATGGTCTTCCCTATGAATGCAGATACGAAAGAGGCCCACCGCAAGACAGCGATGGGCCTGAGTGTTTCTAGAAAAAAGGAGCTTACTTAGTAAAGCCCACCTGTGCCTGAAACGACGGCCCGGTCCGCTTGTGGATCGACGGTTAGCTCCCGGCCCATATCGTCGGTAAAACCGAT
>JBCCLK010000047.1:0-20118 GCA_039026935.1 Pseudomonadota bacterium | reverse complement strand
GGACTGTCCTCTGTAGAAAGCCAAGAAGAGAATATTTCCAGCAGTGCTGCCTATACCTTGGAGATGTGTCACCCAGTGAACAATTGCTTTTATTTACATGCCATGAAATACTGATGACAACGAGAGCACCCATCCACATGGAAGCATAGATTGGAATGATTGTCATCATCAAATTGTATGTGAGGATGACATACTCATTAGGATTTTTTTAAATTACCAGGCAGGTCCAGCGGTTGGAGGCCGTCCCCGAACGGATCGGACAGGAGCGCAACAAACTCTTCGCTGTCCGTGGACGCAAAAGTGTCAGTCCCGGGTTTGAAGAAACTGCTTTCCGGTGTGTCTATGCCCAAAAATCGAATGGGGAAGTTACTATTGCTCGACACATTGACCGTGTCTCCGTCCACCACGATCCGCTTCACTGAGCCAAGCTCGTCGCCCCAAAACCCACGCTGAAAGCTTGCGGCAAGAACCCCGGGATTGCTGCCAATGCGAAAGATTGTTCTGGCCATCATTACCTCCTCAAAGAGCTGGACGCGTACAACACTGCAGTGACCTTGGTATGACCTTTGACGCTGTTTGAGGCCATTTGCTCAAGCGCTTGGCTTGGGACGTTTACGAAAGCGGTGTTCCTGATCTGCGGGTCAGGGCGCTTAGGACAGCAAGGCGCAGGGCGCTTGCCAAATTGGTCTCTGGACTGCGCGCCTGATCGACATCACTGACCAAGCTCGCAAGGCTCTGGTCCGCCTCGTTTGCGATGCGATCTAGCTCGCGCCAGAACTCAGGCTCCAGAGCCACGGAGGTTCTATGGCCTGCGAGGCTAACGGAGCGCTTTTCAAGCATTACGTGACGCTATCATCCGTTTCGCGTTTGTGGCCGTCGAGGGCCTTTGACGATTTGTCAGCCTCGTGTTTGGCTGAGTTTTTCTCGGCCTTGGTCCGCCCATGCACGCGCCTATTCTCGGCGGCGCGTGCTTCTTTTTCCTGTCGGGCTTTTGCTTTGCGGATTCTGTTGAGGTTGACGACGTTCGACGACACGAGACGTGAACCTTACGATGGCGCGATCATCTTTGCGGGTATGACAATGGCGTCGAAGTCTTCGGCTGAGATACCCAGCGCCAAGGCTTCTTCCTTCAAGGTCGTGCCGTTCTTATGGGCGTTCTTCGCCACTTTAGCCGCGAGATCATAGCCATACTTCTCTTTGAGCGGCGTCACCAGCATGAGCGAGTTTTCAAGGCCGCGCTGGATGTTCTCAATACGCGGCTCAATGCCAACTACACAGTTGTCGGTGAACGAGATCGCCGCATCGGCGAGGAGCCGCACTGACTGCAAGAAGTTGTAGGCCATCATTGGGTTGAAGACGTTGAGCTCAAAATGGCCCTGACTGCCTGCAAAAGCTATGGCGGCATTGTTGCCATGGATGTGTGTGCACACTTGGGTGATGGCCTCACACTGGGTTGGATTGACCTTGCCCGGCATGATGGAAGAGCCCGGCTCATTTTCTGGCAGGGCTAGCTCGCCAAGGCCTGAACGGGGCCCGGAGCCCAAGAAGCGGATGTCATTGGCGATCTTGAAGCAGCTCATCGCCACGGTATGGATCGCGCCATGGGTGAAGACCATCGCGTCATGCGCGGCCAGCGCCTCAAACTTATTGGGCGCGGTGGTGAAGGGCAGGCCAGTTATGGCGGCGATCTTTTGCGCGACGAGCTCTGCGAAGCCCGCCGGTGAGGCGAGGCCGGTACCCACCGCCGTGCCGCCTTGGGCAAGTTCCATGAGGGCAGGGAGGGTCGCCTCAATGCGCGCGATGCCATTTTCCAGCTGCTGCGCGTAGCCGGAGAATTCCTGGCCGAGCGTGAGGGGCGTCGCATCCTGGGTGTGGGTGCGACCGATTTTGATGATGTCATGCCATTCATCGGCCTTGTCGGCGATGGCGCCATGCAGGTGACGTAGCGCTGGCAGAAGGCGGTGATACACTTCCTCAGCACAAGCGATGTGCATGGCCGTTGGGAACGTATCGTTTGAAGACTGCGACATGTTGCAATGGTCGTTGGGATGGATAGGCGTCTTGGAGCCCATCTCACCGCCCAGCATCTCAATGCCTCGGTTGGAGATCACTTCGTTTGAATTCATGTTTGACTGGGTGCCAGAACCTGTCTGCCAAACGACGAGCGGGAAGTGATCGTTCAGCCTACCATCGATCACCTCTTGCGCAGCAGCGATGATGGTTTGCCCGAGCTCAGTATCCATCTTTCCAAGCTCAATGTTTGTTTCAGCTGCAGCTCGTTTCACGATGCCCAAGGCACGCACAATCGGGCGTGGTTGGGCTTCCCAGCCGATCTTGAAATTGCCCAGAGATCGCTGTGCCTGCGCCCCCCAATACTTGCTGGCGTCAACCTCAATGGGACCGAACGTGTCGCTTTCTATGCGCGTTGCAATGGGTTGAGATGGAGAGCTTGGGGAGTCCATGGGGGCGACCCTTCATTGGAGAGATAAAGCGATTCACGCGTCCCTACCACGGCAGGACACCGTCTGCCATCAGACGGGCGGGTAAGCTGGCTTTTGAATTTTGGTTAGATGGAAGGCGCGTCAGCTCTTCTTGCGGAAAGCATCAAGTGAAACGACATCGGCGCTTTTGCTTTCATCGCCTTCATCGTCATCTTTGCTTTCGCCACTGTCCTGTGAAGACGAGCTGGAGTTTTTTGGAGGTTCCAACCGTGCCGGGCCATCGGATGCGGTTTGGCTAACAGGCTCTTCGGCGTCGCTCTCATGCTCGTTTTCAGCAGCGCGTTCGCCTACCATGTCAGCATCATCTACCAGCAGCGTCTCAAACTTCAGTGCGAAATCCACAGATGGATCGGCGAATCCTGTGATCGATGAGAAAGGGATAAGGAGCCGTTCTGGCACACCAGAGAAGCTGAGACCGACCTCAAAGGTCTGTTCTGTGATTTTCAGATCCCAAAACTGGTGCTGCAATACCACGGTCATCTCTTCGGGAAACCGCTGACGCAGGGCCGACGAAATACGCACGCCAGGCAGGCGCGTGTCGATGGTGATGTAGAAATGATGTTCGCCCGGCAGGCCGGTCGCGGCAATCTCTGTTAGGACTTGACGCACGACACCGCGCAGGGCGTCACTAACAAGAACATCGTAGCGGATAAGATCGTCAGCCATGAATCACAGTGTGCAACGCTTCTTGAAGCTTGCAAAGGACAATTTGAGAGAACATGCGTGCGCGAAGATCACGCCCGTATGAAGTTCAGGTGTGAAGGTGCAGGCTTCTGTTGCCAGGTGCCTGCGGACCCCGCCTACAAGTGCTAACCCTGCAGGAGTTTAAATCGGAATTTCAAACTGCGTTACGCAGCCTGAGCAACCGGAGCATAGTTGTCGTTTGCAACTATAAAACGGCCCGATAACGGCGGAACCATTCCGAACGAAAGTACACCCTTTACGCCCTCGTCGATCCTATTTCGCCCCCACAAAAACCGTTCCGAAACTTGAATTTTCACAACAGTTTTTGGTGGAGGCGCCGGGTACCGCCCCCGGGTCCGATGGGTTTATTACGATGACCGTTTATCGCCATAGCTGGTTAACCAGCACTGCCAGTATAAGCGTTTCGGACGATCATTACAAAGGCAGGGGATAAGAAAAAACGCGGCACCCGTTTGGATGCCGCGTTTTTTGATTTCACCGTTTCAGACGCTTTAAGCAGCTGCCACCTGATGCAAGAACATAGATACGGTCTCGTTCAGGCGTTTGGTGTTCTCGGTCACAGAGCCAGCCGCGCCCTTTACTTCGTCCGCTGCTTCGGAGGTTTGTGTGGTGGCTGCGGTTACTGCTGTGATGTTACCCACAACGCTTTGCGTGCCGCTGGCCGCTTGCGCTACATTATGGCTGATTTCATCTGTGGTCGTGCCTTGTTCTTCAACGGAAGCGGCAATCGAGGCCATGTATTGATTTACTTCACCTATTGTTTCGGTGATCTGATTGATGGCCGTCACCGCACACTGCGTAGATGTTTGGATCTCGCTGATCTGAGCCGAGATATCGCCGGTAGCTTTGGCCGTCTGTTCAGCAAGGCCTTTCACCTCTGAAGCCACAACCGCAAACCCTTGCCGGCCTCTCCGGCGCTTGGGTCGTAGGGCGCAAAGTCTAGCTCTTTGAACACCGAGTAGACGAGGTTTCCTTACGGATCGAAAAGGAAAACGTCATAATAAGTGATTGCTTTGCTACAGCTCACGGAACCATGGGTGGTCCGTGACATGGATGGAATCATACATCTAACCGCTTCTGGCCTGATCCAGCAGATGCTTTTCACCGGGCGGGTTGGGGTTATCGGTAATGTACGCGCTCTGGAGGATCTCGGTTGGCGTGTCCCTTAGACCCCAGGCCCTGCGGAAGCCTGAGAGCGCCTGCGCTGTGACCGGGTTCGTTGCCACGGAGTGCAGGTCTCGCTAAATGCTTGCTAGGTAAGACTGAAACTGATCCCGCCCATTCTGAGCTGACGCTTCCAAATGCTCTTGTGAGATCGCCTCCATCGTACTCTTGGCGGTAAAGTAGCTGGCAACGCCAATGCCGGAGCCAACAACAATAGCACCCCCTAAGAGAATCAGTGGGAGCTTGGTGGAAACACGAAGACTCATGGGGAAATCCTGCCAGAACAGCGCGTTGAGAAACCCTATTCCTCCAAGAATAGAAGTGTGGCGCTAGCGTCCGCCTAGCTCTGCGACGCTTTGCCGGCTTTGCGCCTCATCGCCTGACTGTGTTCTCACGCGATCTGCACTTTGTTCTCACGCGGCCATGTTCTGCACTTTCGTTGCATGCACGTTTTTGTGATTCAGCGGTCGGGCTTGGTGATTGGACGTTTCGCAGCGGTGACGGCACATAGAGTTTATCAACACATCTGTGTTTCCACTAACCCTTGCGACCCCTCATCTTGGAGACCACGTATATGTTTCAGACTGAAAAGGCCCTGACAGGCTCCGTCACCAAAGCTGGCGAGAATCCATCCCGGCGTGGCGTTCTGCGCATCTTTGCTCTTGGTGCGACCGCGATTGCAGCCAGTGTCATCACCGCACGTACAGCGCGCGCAACCATTTTCACTGGTTACATCGAAGGAACCGCTGTTGGTGGCTATGATTCCGTCGCCTACCACACCCAAGGCGAAGCTATCCCGGGCAGTGATGCGATTACGCTTGAGTACCAAGGCGCGACATGGCGCTTTGCGAGTGAAGAGAATAAAGCTTTGTTCGAAGCTAACCCAACGGCTTACAGCCCAGAATACGGTGGCCATTGCGCATGGGCCATGGCGCAAGGTTATCTTGCACAGGGCGACCCAGAAGTTTGGCGCATCGTTGATGGCCGTCTATTCCTGAACGCGACCGAGGGCGTAAATCGTCGCTGGTTGCGTAATTTGGATGGATTCATCGTAGATGCCGATTCCAACTGGCCGAACTTTGCCTAACAGCTGGCAAAAAGCTCGCCCTGCCTGCCTTTGAGGCGTGATAGCCCCAAAGTGAGTTGTGTAGGGATTTTATTTCGCGCTTTGACGTCTTGAATGAATGGGGCGATGCAGATCACGCTGTATCGCCCTTTTCGTTTGGTCGTCGTTCTGGTGTTTTTCCACATCTTAATGAGCTGCTGCTTGAGAGCGTTGCGAACGTTTCCAGCTAGAAGAAGGTGCGCCCGACGAGTGTGGGCGTGTTTTGTTTTAAGGGAGACTTGCGATGCGGGCCTATCATGATCTTCTTGACCGGGTTTTGAGTACCGGCGTGACCCGCATGGACCGAACCGGTACGGGCACACGGTCTGTGTTCGGTTATCAGATGAGATTTGATCTGGCGGAGGGTTTTCCGCTGATCACCACGAAGAAGCTGCATCTGCGCTCTATCATCCACGAGCTTTTGTGGTTTCTCTCCGGTGACACAAACATTGGTTACCTCAGGGATAACAGGGTCTCCATTTGGGATGAGTGGGCCGATGAGAAGGGCAACCTTGGCCCGGTCTATGGCAAGCAATGGCGATCCTGGGCCGCACCGTCAGGCGAAAGCATCGATCAGATGACGAGGCTTCTTGATGGCCTCACACAGAACCCCGATTCACGCCGCCACATCGTGTCCGCCTGGAATCCAGCCGATGTGGACGATATGGCGCTGCCGCCATGCCACTGTCTGTTTCAGTTCTATGTTGCTGAGGGCAGGCTTTCTTGTCAGCTTTATCAGCGTTCAGCAGACATCTTCCTTGGTGTGCCGTTTAATATCGCGTCCTATGCGCTCCTCACGCACATGATCGCACAGGTCGTCGGACTTAAGCCCGGCGATTTCGTGCATACATTTGGCGATGCCCATCTGTACTTGAATCATATCGAGCAGGCCGAGCTTCAACTGTCCCGCGCGCCGCGGGCACTGCCGACATTGCAGCTTGACCCCACAGTGCACGATCTGTTTGCCTTCCGGTATGATCACATCACCATTGAGGGTTATGACCCGCATCCTGCAATCAAAGCACCGATTGCGGTATGACAAACATCGTTTTGATCGCTGCCGTCGCGCGTAACGGCATTATCGGGAACAAGGGCGATCTGCCGTTTCAACTCTCCTCAGATCTCAAGCGCTTCAAGGCTCTGACCATGGGGCATCCGGTGATCATGGGGCGCACGACCTATGAAAGCATTGGTCGTCCGCTTCCAGGTAGGCCCAACTTGGTGCTGACCGGCGATCCTAACTATCGTGCCGACGGATGCGAAATCTATCACGATCTCGATGTTGCTCTGGAGCGCGGCAAGATGCTTGCCTCTGGCCTTGGCAAAGATGCTGTTTTTGTTCTGGGCGGGGCGCAGGTTTACACCCAAGCCATTGGGGATGCTGACCGCCTGGAAATCACCCATGTGGCGATGGATGCCGATGGAGATGTCTCGTTTCCAGTTATTGATCCATCCGTCTGGACGCAGGCGGAGCGAATCGAGCAGCAGGCAGGCCCCAAAGATGACGCCGACATGGTTTTTGCGACTTATCAGCGGGTCGAAATAGCCGCCTGATCGCTCGCCTATGCGGTGGTCAAACGCCGCTCAAGTCCTATTTGAGACATTAAGCTGCGACGAAACTGCTCACGTTAAGCATTCCATTGGGAAAATCGGTCCTGAAACGGTTTCCGGTGCTTGAAAGATTGGGCGAAGCAGACCATGTGCAGGCGCATAATCGTTTATCAGCGATGTATACCTTTTTGCACGGAACGTGCGAGCGCCCAGAGGTCTGAGTGTTTGTACTTTCAGCATAATGAGAAAGGAATCTCATGCCTTGGAACAACCAATCGGGCGGCAATGGCGGTCCGTGGGGCGGCGGCGGCGGTCCTTGGGGCTCGGGTGGAAACCAGGGGCCAGGACGCGGTAGCAATGGCTCCGGTGGGTCAGGTGGTCAGCAACCGCCAGATTTGGAAGAAATGATCCGACGCGGGCAGGACCGCTTGAAGACAATCCTGCCACGTGGTGCATCCGGTGGCTCGGGTGGCGGCGCCAGCAAAGGCCTCGTCATTTTGGTTGTTCTTATTGGCTTGGTTTTTGTCGGCTACAACTTCTTCACGTTCCGTGTGCAGCCCGATCAGCTGGGTGTCGTCCTGCGCTTCGGTGAATTTTCACGCCAAGCCAACCCGGGTTTGAACTTCCGATTGCCGCCGCCGATTGAAAGCGTGTTCACGCCATCGGTGACGACGATCAACCGTGTTGATGTTGGCACTCGGGCTGATGATCCGCGCCGTGCCGGTGCGCGGGACGTGCCGGAAGAAAGTCTGATGCTCACGGGCGATGGCAACATCGTCGATATCGATTTCGCCGTCTTTTGGCGTATCTCGAACGCATCGTTCTTCTTGTTTAACATCCAAAATCCGGAAGCGTCTGTTCGTGCTGTTGCGGAAAGTGCAATGCGTGAGGTCGTTGGACGCTCTGAGATCCAACCGCTTTTGACGCAGGGCCGTCAAATTACTGAGAGCGCTGTTCAAGAACTGATGCAGGAGGCGCTCGACAGCTACGATGCGGGTGTTGAGATCACCCAGGTTCAGCTTTTGACCGTTGATCCGCCGAACCAGGTGATCGACGCCTTCCGTGACGTGCAAGCCGCACGCGCCGATAATGAGCGTGTGCAAAACCAAGCGCAGGCCTACGCAAACCGGGTCATCCCCGAAGCGCGTGGTGAATCGGCCCGTATCCTTGAAGCAGCGAACGCCTACCGAGAGCAAACGGTTGCTGAGGCGCGTGGTCAGGCGGACCGTTTCTTAGCTGTCTATGAGGAGTATCGTCAGGCACCTGATGTAACCCGCCAGCGTCTTTATCTTGAAACGCTTGAGCGCATCTTCCGCGATAACGATAAGATCGTTCTCGACACAAATGATACTGGCGGTGGTCAGGGCATTGTTCCCTATCTCCCGCTCAACGAACTTAGAAGAACGGGGACCTCACAGTGATGAAAAGTCTCTTTGGAGGCGTTGGCCTCTTCATCGTCGCCCTTGTTGGTGTTGCAATTTACTCATCCTTGTTTGTGGTGGACGAAACCGAGCAGGCTCTTGTCCTGCAGTTTGGTCAGCCAGTGGATGTGGTGCGCGAGCCTGGGCTCAACTTCAAGATCCCGTTCATCCAAAACGTGTCCTATTTTGACCGGCGCGTTTTGGACCTGGACAGCCCAGTGCAGGAGATTATCGCTGCTGACCAGGAACGCTTGGTCGTCGATACCTTTGCCCGCTATCGGATCACTGATCCGCTTGCCTTCTTTCAGACAGTTGGCAGCATTGCCGGTGCACAATCACGCCTCTCCACCGTTTTGAACTCGGCAACACGTCGTGTTTTGGGTGAGGTTCCATTCCTGACCATCGTGCGTGATGATCGTGCATCGCTCATGGAGCGTATTCGCGATCAGGTGAACGGTGAGGCCGACGATTTCGGTATGGAGATCGTGGACGTGCGTATCCGCCGTGCCGATCTGCCTGAGGCCAACAGCCAGGCGATCTTCCAGCGCATGCAGACCGAACGTGAGCGCGAAGCGACTGAAATCCGCGCGCAAGGTGAAGAGGCATCGCAGCGCATTCGTTCCCGTGCCGACCGAGAGGTGACTGTCATCGTGGCTGATGCGACCCGTGAGGGCGAACAAGTCCGCGGTGAAGGCGACGCTGAGCGGACCCGCATCTTCGCCGACGCGTTTGGTCAGGATCCTGAATTCTTCTCGTTCTATCGCTCAATGCAGGCTTACGAGGCTGGCTTCTCAAGCGGTGCGAGCCTGGTGATTTCGCCAGACTCTGATTTCTTCCGCTACTTTGGCGACCAGTCGGGCGGTGGCACTATTTTGCCTCCCATCGCACCGTTGGTTGAGCCAGGCGCAACGCCCACCACAGCGGCCGCGCAGTAGGCTTCAAAAGGTCAAATTCGCTGGCGTTCCTTCGCCAGCGGAGATCATCTATGCAGTTACTAGAAATTCTCCTTTTGGTCCTCGGCGGCGCTTTCGTTGCCGAGGGCCTTTTGTATGCGCTGTTCCCCGACGCTGCGCGGCAGATGGTGGAGATGCTGGCACGCTTACCAGCTGACATTCTGCGTACGGCCGGTGTGGTCAGTGTTGCCGCTGGTGTATTTCTTTTCTGGCTGGCACGAGCGCTGAGTTGATGATCGAGCATGATTGCCGCCAAAATGGCACAGCGTACCAACCAAATGCGCCAAAAGATGAGGTTCTAAAGTTCCGCGAGGAATCTAGCTTGCCGCCCTTGATCTTGTTCACATAGAGGCTCAGTTTCTTTTCTGAAGCAACGCAGGGTCGTGCGGGGGTTGGTGCTCCTGGGGCAATCCGTTGAAGATGAAACGAGAGCGGAAGGCCTCAGGCATGATGCAACGACTACCCGTCCAGAACGGGCGAGATCAGCTCGTAGGCCGGGTGACGGGCTTAAGATGTTTGAGCGTCGTCGTCAGTGCCATTCTCATTGCATGTCTTACACTTTTGAGCGCCAACACCGCGCGTGCTCAAGATGCAGGTGGAGACGCTGAACGCTTGCCGCCGGTGCGTGCGCAAGGCCCTGTTCCAGTTGCAGACCTTGCCGAAGAGCTGCTTGGTTCGGTCGTCAATATCTCCACGACTCAGCGTATCTCAGGCCGTAGAGCGCTTCCGGTTCCAAACCTGCCGGAGGGGTCTCCGTTCCAAGAGTTTTTCGATGATTTCTTCGATGAAGAAGGTGGCGACAGTCCCAGGCGCGAAAACTCTCTAGGCTCGGGATTTATCATTGATGCCGAGGGCACCATCGTCACAAATAATCATGTGATCGCCGAAGCCGATGATATCGAGGTGACGCTGACCGATGGACGCACATTCCCAGCTGAGCTGTTGGGTCGTGATGAGCCGACGGATTTGGCGGTCTTGAAAATTGACGCAGGTGAGCCGCTTGCCTTCGTTGACTTTGGCAATTCCGATGGCGTGCGCATAGGCGATTGGGTTTTGGCGATCGGTAACCCCTTTGGTCTTGGCGGCTCTGTGTCTCTTGGCATCGTGTCGGCGCGTGATCGGAACATTGGCGCAGGTCCGTACGATTCCTTCATTCAGACCGACGCGGCCATCAACCGAGGTAACTCTGGTGGCCCACTGTTCGATCTTCGAGGTCAGGTGATTGGTGTGAACACGGCGATCCTTTCGCCCAACGGGCGCTCCGTGGGTGTGGGCTTTGCTATACCAGCTGAGACCGTTGAAACCATCGTTGCTCAGCTTGTCATGTTCGGAGAGACCCGGCGAGGTCTTCTTGGCGTCAACATTCAGGAGGTGACGCCGGAGTTGGTGGAGGGCCTCCAACTTGACCGGCCACGCGGTGCACTCGTTTCAGCTATTAACGAGGGCGGTCCTGCCGATAAGGCAGGGCTTCAGCGTGGCGATGTAATCGTCAGCTTCAACAACCGCCTAATCAACAGCTACAATGATCTACCTGCCCGTGTTGCTCAGACGGCGCCAGGAACTGAAGTTCCTGTTGAAGTTATCCGTAATGGTGAAGCGGAGAATTTGACCGTCATTCTGGCGCTGCGCGATGGCGAAGGTGGAGAGGACGAAGTCTTGGAGGTGGGCCCAGAGCCGGTCGCTGTTTTGGGCATGGAGCTTGCCACGGTGGACGAAGCCTTCGATATGGGCTTCGAGCTGCCAGATGGTTCCACGGGCGCTGTGGTCAGCGTTGTCGTCAGTGATGGGGCAGCTGCAGCTAAGGGCATTGAGCCTGGGACGCTCATCTTAGAGGTGGGTCAGCAGGTGGTCGCCAATCCAGACGAGGTAGTAGAGCGGATAGAGGCTCTACGCGAGGAAGGCCGCACACAAATCCTGATGTTGCTTCAGGACATGGAAGGTCAAAGCGAGTTCGTTGCGCTTCCCGCCGACGGCTAAGCCAAGCCTTCAGGCTAAACCACGCCATCACCATCAAGCTGAGACAATGTCGTCGTCCCTGTACCCTTGGAGGTAAAGGGCCGCCTTGAGATTCCCATAGCGGATTGCAGCCTGGGCCTCATCATTGACCGCGGGTTTGGCGTGGAAGGCAACGCCGAGGCCAGCAGCTTTGATCATCGCCAGATCGTTTGCGCCGTCGCCAATCGCCATTGTGTCATCAAGTTTCAGTCCAAGCTTCGCCGCATAGCTTTCCAAGTGCGAAAGTTTGGCCTCGCGCCCCTGGATTGGCTCGCCAACGTCGCCAGTCAGTGTTCCATTTTCAGCGATGAGTGTGTTGGCATGATCGGCGTTGAAACCCAGTTCAGCGGCAACCTTGCTTGTAAACTGAGTGAAGCCACCAGAGACCAGAACACAGGTTGTACCGTGAGCACGCATTGTTGCTAGGAGCTCTCGGCCCCCTGGCGTAAAGGTGATGCGATCGCGGTAGACGCGCTCAATCACAGCTTCTGACAATCCTCTGAGCATGGCCACGCGTTCCTTAAGGGCGGGCTCAAAAGCAAGCTCGCCCCGCATAGCACGGGCGGTGATTTCGGCGATCTTCGGTTTCAGCCCAAGTTCGTCTGCCAACTCGTCAATGCACTCCTGCTCGATCATGGTTGAGTCCATATCGGCGAGAAAGAGCCTTTTTCGGCGGTTTTCTGATGGCTGGATGACCAAATCGATTGGCCGTTCGCCGACCACCGCAGCCGTTGCACGTGCTACTCTTTCAAGGGTTGCTCGGTCCGTTGGTGATAAAGCGACGGCATACGCCGCGCCTTCAGACAGCGTTTCAATGGACGTTTCGCTGTCGACTTCACCACGCAGTGTGTTTGCGACCTGGTCAACCAGAGCTTGATCCAAGACATGGCTGGAAGGATCAGCGATCAGGGTACATAGATGCATCATGCAAAAGGCTCTAGAGTCAGGCGGGAAAAGGCGCGCGCTGCTTATTGCAGGGCCCACAGCAAGCGGCAAGTCGGCCCTGGCGCTGCGTCTGGCTGAGCTGTTGCCGTCTTCTGTCATCATCAACGCTGATGCCATGCAGGTCTACCGGGACTTGCGCATCGTGACCGCGCGGCCCACCGCGGAGGAGGAGATGCAGGCGCCGCACAAGCTCTACGGCACGCGGGATGGTGCCATATCAAGCAGTGCGGCGGTTTGGCTTGAAGATGTGCGCGCGGCTTTGGCGGAAACAGAATGTGCTGTGCCTATCTTTGTTGGTGGCACGGGGCTCTACTTTCGCGCCCTGACAGAAGGCTTGTCACCCATCCCTGATGTGCCGGATGCCGTCCGCGAAGACGTACGCGGGCGGATCAGTCGAGACGGATCAGCCGCGCTCCATCAAGAGCTTGATCAGGAGATGTCTGATCGCTTGTCGCCGACTGACAGCCAGCGTGTTGCCCGGGCCTTGGAGGTGTTCAAAGCGACCGGGCGTTCACTGGCCACATGGCAAGAGCAGCCAGGCGTTGGTGCTTTGATCGATCCTGCTAAAGCCGAGTGTGTGGTTCTCACCCCGGATCGCAACTGGCTGGAGACGCGGATAAGGGCTCGTGCTGTGATAATGCTGGAACGACCTGCCTTAGACGAGGTGCGCCTGCTTATGGAACGTGGTCTTTCACCCGATTTGCCGGTGATGCGGGCCATTGGCGTTAGCGTTCTGGGTGCTTATCTCAAAGGTGAGATGGATCGCGCGCAAGCTCTGGACGCCTTGACCGTTCAAACTCGGCGTTATGCCAAACGACAAGACACATGGTTTCGCGGTCAGATGCCGTCCTGGAAGCGGCTTGATCCGCAAGCAGCGTCCGTTGACGAACTGGCAGCTCAAATTCTGGGAGAAACTTTATGATGCGGGTCTGGCCTACCTTCTTAGTTGTGGGATGTCTGGCGCTCACAGGATGTGTCCAGCCGACCCTCATTGGTGAATACACCGCCCGTATCAGCTCCAATGATCGCGTCAACTCTCAGGGCGATAGCCTTACGACGGTTGCTGCTATCTTGCGCCAGGATCGGGCCAACTTTCACCGCTTTGGGATGGCTGAGGCGGAAGATGGTGATGATCCCGTGTTCGCCTCGCAGGAAGAGCGTGGGCGGTTCGAGCGGCTGATCGCCAAGGGCCAGGTGTCTGCAGAAACGCGCCGGGCCATCCTCAATGCTTCACCGCTTGTTCGTGTGCAGATCTTCCCAAACCACGTCACCGTCTCTCTCATCGATGAAACCTGACCAACTCTGGCTCTATGGATCCTTCACCTTCACGGCACCTGCCACAAGAAGCATGTAAAGCGGCAAAAGTGCGATACCTGCGAAGATCGTGCCGAAGGTTGTGAACTCGGCAACAAACCCAATCAGGGGTGGTGCGACCAGCAGCCCAGCATAGCCAAACGAGGTGGCGATAGAGATGCCGATCCCCTTTGGAATGCCCGGTATCCGGTCGGCGGCAGCGAAACCTATGGGAACGATGTTGGCAAGTCCGAGCCCGACGATGGCGAAGCCGAGAATTGTGCCGGCGAGGGTGGGGGATAGACCTGCGATCAGGAACCCAGCCATTGCAAGGGCGGATGATACTTGCATCATACGATAGTCGCCAAAGCGCGCCCGGATGGGATCGCCGGTAAAGCGTACGATGGCCATCATTGCTGAAAAGGCACCGAAGGCATATCCAGCAAGCCCTTCAGATACCCCGCGTTCGTCGCGCACGAAGAGCGCTGCCCAATCCAGAATGGCCCCTTCAGCTGCGAAACCCGCCAGTGTGATGAGCGCGATGATGTATACTGTCACTGAACGCGGTAGGCGAAGTTTCTGCTTGGCGTGTTCGGTTTGTGCAGTTGCCCGGTCACTCATAATGAAAGGTGCAGCAAGACCGACCCCCGCGGTGAGCACGAGCGCTATCCCAAGCGCCTGTGCCGTTAAACCATAGGTGCCCAGAAGTAGCCCACCGGCCGCAGCCCCAACCAGCGCACCAAGCGACCAAAACCCATGACATGATGACATGATGGGCACGTCGTGACGGGCCTCCACGCGCGCCGCGTTGGCGTTCATTGAGACATCCATGGAGCCGAGTGATCCGCCAAACAGGAGGAGGGCGGCTATCGCGAGTGATAAGGTCGGGGCCAAGATCACCAGGGGAAGCGCAAAGATGGCGAACGTTGCTGCTACCCTCAGCACATTCTGCGAGCCAAAGCGCGCAATAATAATGCCGGTGATCGGCATGGTGATCAGAGACCCAACGCCGATGAGCAGGATCATCAGGCCCAACTCGCTCTCTGCAAGGCCGTGCTTGTCTTTGAAGGCTGGGATAGCAGGAGCCCAACCGCCAACGAGCATCCCATTGAGGAAGAACATGGTCGAAACGGCGATCCGATGTCGAAGAAAGGGCGTCATATGGCCGACAAATGCTTCTTGAGGTGAGGGGGGCGTCATCAAGCAAAGGTCCTGGTCATTGATGGTTCGTGAGATGGCCTGGTACGGGCCGAGCGTCCTGCTTCGCGTTAGGTCGTTTTGACAGCCATTGACAGCCCTAAAAGGAAGCTGGTCCTCTTATGGCGTCCTGTTCCATGTTGACGGCTATGGGCGGATCAAGTATCTCCCTCAGTCATGACACAGCCTTTGAGCATCATTGTACTTGTAGGCAAGCGCGCTGGGTGCGGGACGAGATAAGTTCCGCAAACAACCCGGTGCGCACACGAGGCCCTCTTTGAAGGGCCTTTTTTATTGCCTGTATTTACGATGAGCGTTTGAGCGTTGGTGTCATGCCATAACGAGAAAAACGACTGACGAGCGAGGATTGGAACGGCCAATGAAGCGCGAGATGACCGGGGCAGAGATGGTTATCCAGGCCCTTCGAGATCAGGGTGTGGAGCATATTTTTGGATATCCGGGCGGTGCTGTCCTTCCCATCTATGATGAGCTTTTCCAGCAGGAAGATATTGAGCACATCCTTGTGCGACATGAGCAAGGGGCAGGGCATGCAGCCGAAGGCTACGCCCGTTCAACCGGTAAATGCGGTGTAGCTCTGGCGACGTCCGGCCCTGGCGCGACCAATATGGTGACGCCGCTCACCGATGCGATGATGGATTCCATTCCAATGGTGTGCATCACCGGTCAAGTGCCGACCCATCTTATAGGGACCGACGCTTTTCAGGAGTGCGATACGGTCGGCATTACCCGCGCTTGCACGAAGTACAATTGGCTGGTGCGCGATGTGAACGATCTGCCGCGTATCCTGCATGAAGCGTTCTACATCGCGACAACCGGCCGCCCGGGTCCGGTGGTTGTTGACATTCCAAAGGATGTTCAGTTCGCCCTTGGTACCTATGAGGGACCACAAAATGGCCGTGCTCGCAGCGGCTACGAGGGCTATGCACCCAGAGTGAAGGGCGACCGCGATGCCATTCGGGACGCGCTTGAATTGATCGCAACGGCCAAGAAGCCTGTCTTTTATACAGGCGGCGGTGTGATCAACTCAGGAACAACCGGGTCACAGCTTCTGCGTGAATTTGTTCGTGCCACAGGGTTTCCAATCACGTCCACGTTGATGGGGCTGGGCGCGTATCCCGCCTCCGATCCGCAGTGGCTGGGCATGCTCGGCATGCACGGGACCTATGAGGCCAATCTTGCCATGCACGATTGCGATGTGATGGTGAACATTGGCGCAAGGTTCGATGACCGGATCACGGGCCGGATTGACGCGTTCTCGCCTACTTCAAAGAAGATTCACATCGATATTGACCCGACTTCGATCAACAAGGTTGTGCGGGTTGATGTGCCGATTATCGGCGACGTGGCGCACGTATTGGAAGAGATGGTGCGGCTGTGGCCGAGCGTGGCCCACAAGCTCGATAAAGCTGCGCTGAAGAGCTGGTGGAGCGAGATTGATCGTTGGCGCTCACGCGATTCTCTGCGCTACCGCCCCAATGAGACAGTCATCATGCCGCAATATGCGATCCAGCGGCTTTACGAACTGACCAAGGACCGCGAGACATACATCACAACCGAAGTTGGTCAGCATCAGATGTGGGCGGCGCAGTTCTATGGCTTTGATGAGCCTAACCGTTGGATGACCTCGGGTGGCTTGGGTACAATGGGTTATGGTTTGCCCGCAGCGCTCGGCGTTCAAGTTGCCCACCGCGATGCGCTTGTCATCGACATTGGTGGGGACGCGTCGGTTCAGATGACGATGCAGGAGATCTCAACCGCCGTTCAGTATGAGCTGCCCATGAAGGTCTTCATTTTGAACAATTCGTACATGGGGATGGTTCGCCAGTGGCAGCAGCTTTTGCATGGTAACCGACTGTCGCATTCCTATTCGGAAGCCTTGCCAGACTTTGTGAAGCTCGCTGAAGCGTATGGTGCCGTTGGCATCCGGGCAGAAAAACCGGCAGAACTTGATGATACCATCCAAGAGATGATCGATGTGAAGCGACCTGTTATCTTCGATTGCGTCGTTGCCAACTTGGCAAACTGCTTCCCAATGATCCCGTCGGGCAAAGCGCACAATGAGATGTTGCTTGGTGACGATGTGCCCGATCAAGCGATCGAGACGGCCATTAATGAAGAAGGCAAGATGCTCGTTTAGAGCTGGAGGACATCACGATGAACGCGCAATTTCAGCCGACTGGCTCCGCCTACTTTCTCTCCGACCTTGGCAACGAGGTTGAAACGCATACGCTATCGATCATTGTCACCAACGAACCGGGCGTTCTGGCTCGGGTGATTGGGCTATTCTCGGGCCGGGGATACAACATCGATTCGCTGACGGTCTCCGAGACACAGCATGACAAGCACCTTTCTCGGATCACCATCGTGACCACCGGTTTGCCGGCGATCCTCGAGCAAATTCGCCATCAGCTCGATCGTCTCGTCCCCGTTCATCAAGTCTCTGACTTGACCGTTGAGGGTGGCGATGCACTGGAGCGGGAACTTGCCCTCGTCAAAGTTGCGGGCACAGGCGAAGCACGGGTGGAAGCCCTGCGTCTTGCTCAGGCTTTTGGAGCGACTCCGGAAGACGCGACGCTTGAAAGCTTTGTGTTTCAACTGGCCGGCCGGTCGCGCGAGATTGACCGCTTCATTGATTTGATGAGTGAGATCGGTTTGGTCGAGGTATCGCGCACAGGTGTCGCGGCTGTCCGGCGCGGCGCGCAAGGCATGGGCTGACGACTCTGGGAGCACGCGCCTTTCTTCCTGCATTTTCTTAACGGAGCGCTTACTTTAGCAACCGCTTGTTAAGTATAGACCCTTACGATGTTTGCAATTTCCAGTTGAGGGATTTCAGACGTGATCGGGATTAAGTCTATGGGTGTGCAGACGTCGCGTTTGCTGACGGTTCTGGAGAACCTTTCTGCTAGTGTGATGGTGGCGGATAACAACCGCAACATCGTCTATATCAACAAAGCGCTGACCAACTTCCTTACCGATGCTGAGAAAGCTATCCAAAAGGATCTGCCAGCTTTCAAGGTGAAAGGTCTTGTCGGTTCGAACATCGATGTGTTTCACAAAGACCCAAGCCACCAAAAGCGTATGATTGGCGCCATGGATGGCGTGTTTGAAACGATGATTGAGGTTGGTGGCGAGAAGTTTGATCTTGTCGCGCAGCCCATCATCGTAGGCAGCGGCAAACGCGTGGGCACGGTGGTTGAGTGGCGCGATGCGAGCGACCGTTTGGAGCGGCAGGACTATCAGGCTCAGGTCGACGCAGTTAGCCGGACCCAGGCTGTGATTTCCTTTACGCCAGATAGCACCATTCTCGATGCTAACGCCAATTTCCTTGAAGCGACCGGCTACAAGCTGGACGAGATCGTCGGCAAAAAGCACAGGATTTTTATGCCCGCAGAAGATGCTGCGAGCGATGATTACACTCGGCTATGGGCTCAGCTAAGAGCCGGAAAGCATATGTCCGCTGAGGTTCGCCGCGTAACGAAGTCTGGCGACGAGATGTGGCTCAGGGCTAACTATAATGCGCTTTTGGATTCAAAAGGTAATGTCTACAAGGTGGTGAAATTCGCCACAGATATTACTCAAGAGCGTCAAGCGCAGAACCGGCGTGTTGAAGCACAGCAGTCGATCAGCACCGACATTGGTGAAATCACCGGAGCAGTTTCAACGGCCAGCCAGCAGGCAAACACCATTGCTGCCTCTTCTGAAACCGCTGCAGATAATGTGCAGTCCATGGCGGCCAGCATTGAGGAGCTCGTGGCGTCTGTGTCTGAGATCAATCAGCAGCTGGTTGAAGCCAGCAACATTTCTCGACGCGCTGAAGGTGAGGCTGAGAAGACGACAAGCACTGTGTCCAGCCTGTCAGACGCAGCTGACGAGATTGAGAATGTGGTCAAGCTCATCTCCGACATCGCTGAGCAGACAAACCTTCTTGCCCTCAATGCGACCATTGAAGCCGCACGGGCCGGTGCTGCAGGTAAGGGCTTCGCAGTTGTCGCCAGCGAAGTGAAGAGCTTGGCGACCCAGACGAGTAAGGCAACCGACGAGATCGGTCAGAGCATTGCGAAGGTCCAAGAGAGCACCGGCGACGCGGTAAATGCGATCAAGATCATCTCTGAGACGATCGTGAAGATCAGCCAAATCACCACCGCAATCTCTTCTGCGGTTGAAGAGCAGTCCGCAACGACCAACGAGATGTCCTCGAGCATGCAGGTCGCTGCAGATGGTGTCCGTGAGATCAATGAGGGCGTTCAGAACATCGCTGAGGCTGCTCAACTTGTTGATAGCTCGGTGCAGAAAGTTCAACAGGCCGCTGCTGCTCTGGCATAAGATCAGCTTGCCCACTTTGTTTGGCTTGCGCGCGCCCTGAGCGAGATGCTTTTGAGGGCCCTTAACGCCACGAAAGTGCGGCTGCATGAGCAGTGATTTACCGACCGCTTTTGTCATCAATCTGGAGCGTAGCCCGGGCCGCTGGAAACGGCTTGCGGTAAAGCTTTATGGTCTGTCGATTCCTTATAAGCGGCTTGGTTGCTTTTGTGCAGGGTCCACGAAAGTCTTCCCGAACGCCCGCGTTCGAGAGTCAGGACAGGCATGAAGCTCTCCGCTGATCAGGAAACAGCCATCAAGTCCGTACGTGCTTGGTTTCGCTCGCCGGACACTCCGATCTATCGGCTGTTTGGCTATGCCGGGACGGGCAAGACGACGCTTGCGCGGCTTATCGCCGACGATATTGCCGGTGATGTTCAGTTTGCTGCCTTTACCGGCAAGGCGGCCCAGGTTTTGCGGTCCAAAGGCGCAGAGAACGCGCGCACCATCCACTCGCTGATTTATCGGCCCAAGGGTGAAGAAGCTGACGAGGAGACTGGAGAGGCGTCACCGCTCTTTTCGCTCAACCGGTCCTCGCCGGTGGCCAAATCTGATCTCCTGATCATTGATGAGTGCTCTATGGTCGATGAGGAACTCGGTCGGGATCTCTTGTCCTTCGGCACTCCGATCCTGGTGCTTGGTGATCCGGGGCAGTTGCCACCGGTTTCAGGCGGCGGCTTTTTTACCGAGCATGAGCCGGACGTTCTTCTCTCGGAGATACATCGCCAAGCCCGCGAAAACCCGATTATCGCGCTTGCCGACGAGGTGCGCCAAGGTTTGAAGCCCGCCTATGGAAACTATGGCGAGGCACGGATCATCAACCGCAGTGATGTCGATCAAGGCGAGGTTCTGGATGCTGACCAAGTGCTGGTCGGCACCAATAAAACCCGCCGTAAATACAATCGCCG
>JBCCLK010000046.1:0-20303 GCA_039026935.1 Pseudomonadota bacterium | reverse complement strand
GAATTCCTCCTCGCAGCAACAGCCCAAAACCTCAGAAAACTCGCAAAGGTCGTCGCACAACCGGTGTAGCAGACGATCCATTATCTCGCAGCCTCAGCAAACTAAAGAAATCCAAAAAACCTTTTTCATCAAAATCGGCTCGTAGCTGACTTTTGTCCCTTTCGAGGCCCGGGCCTCTTCTCATCGCGTTTGCTCCTGAACGGCGCTACGAAACTCGTCTTTGTAGTGGCGGTGCGTGCGTGCGCGTGCTAACGCTCTCGCTTCTTTCGGACGACTGCGCGCCTGTGATCACTTCAATGCTATGCCCATCGGGACCACTCCATGAAACCCGTCAATGACGATCTGGACGCGCGTGAAGAACTCGCCCGCTTGCGGCAGGAGCATCGTGATTTGGATGCCGCCATTGACGCCATGTACGAGACCGGGCGGGTTGATCACCTTCAAATTCAACGGTTGAAGAAGCGCAAACTGGTGTTGAAGGACCGTATCAATATCCTTGAGGATTCCATCCTCCCGGACATCATCGCCTAACTGTTTTGTTTTGATAGTCTCATGCCAAGTTCTCCATCCGTCGCCATCATTATGGGAAGTCAATCCGATTGGCCGACCATGCGCCACGCCGCTGAGCGGCTTGATGAACTTGGCGTTGCCTATGATGCCAAGATCATCTCGGCTCATCGCACGCCCGACCGTATGGCTGACTTTGCCAAGGGTGCCGATGAAGCAGGCGTCAAGGTGATCATCGCTGGTGCCGGCGGTGCCGCTCACCTTCCAGGGATGGTGGCTGCCATGACGCACTTGCCTGTGCTTGGCGTGCCGGTCGGCTCGACGGCGTTGCAAGGGCAAGACAGTTTGCTTTCCATTGTGCAGATGCCAGCAGGCGTGCCGGTGGCGACGCTGGCCATCGGGAAGCCGGGCGCCAGCAATGCAGGTCTTCTTGCAGCAAGTATTCTGTCCCTTCAAGATCCGGCTATCACTGCCCGTCTGAAAGCCTGGCGTGCTGCGCGCAGCGAGGCGGTGGCTGAACGTCCGGTTGATGATCCGGCTCGATGACGGCGCTGCGCACCGGCGACACCATCGGAATCCTAGGCGGCGGGCAACTTGGTAGGATGCTCGCGATGGGGGCAGCGCAGCTTGGCCTTCAAACACTTATCTTCGCCCCCGAAGAGGAGAGCCCCGCCGCACAGGTTGCTGCTGGATGTATCCGTGCAGACTACACTGATCTGGATGCGCTGAGCGAGTTTGCTGCTTGCTGCCAGGCAGTCACCTTCGAGTTTGAGAATGTACCGAAGACAAGCCTTGAGGTTCTTGTCGGCAAGGTACCGCTACGGCCCGGCATCATGGCGCTTGAGAAAACGCAGGACCGGCTCATCGAGAAGCGCTTTCTTGAAGGCCTTGGTCTGTCTGTTGCACCGTATCGGCCCGTCGATACCCTTAACGATCTCACGGATGCATTCGATGCGCTTGGGCGTGATGCTATTCTGAAGACAAGGCGGTTTGGGTATGACGGTAAGGGGCAGGTGAACCTTAAGCGTGGTTCCGGCGATTGTGCGCAGGCATGGTCTGCCGTTGCACCGGCGCCGAGCGTGTTGGAGGCGCGGGTGCCGTTTTTGTGTGAAGTTTCTGCCATTGTGGCGCGAGGCAAGGATGGTGAGGCGGTTGTCTATGATGTTCCGCAGAACACGCATTCAGGCGGTATTTTGCAAACATCGAGCGTCGGCTCTTTCGCAACGACGCAGTTGAGCCCCTCAGTCTATGACGAAGCGCGCACGGCGGCTGTTGCGGTTGCCGAAGGCCTTGATCATGTGGGGGTTCTGGCCGTTGAGTTCTTCGTTTTGGATAGTGACAGCGGACAGACGCTGATCGTCAATGAGGTCGCACCGCGAGTGCACAACACCGGTCATTGGACGCTCGACGCCTGCGCCATTAGCCAGTTTGAGAACCATATCCGTGCCGTTGCCGGTTGGCCGCTTGGGGCTACCCAGAGGCACAGCGATGCGATGATGACCAACCTTATCGGAGAGGACATCGCGCAAGCGCAAGCCGCCCTCGCAGAGCCGCAGAACGCAGTTCATGTCTACGGAAAAACTGAGGTTCGGCCTGGGCGTAAGCTTGGCCATCTGACACGGCTCTCTTCTCTGACCCAGAGTGCCTTATAAGGTCGATATCGCGGGATCATCGCCGCAGCGACGCACTCCTATTGGTTGGCCAGACCCGGTGGACATGGTTGCCATGATCTGTTACGTGCGCCTCTCAATCCGCAACGCGATCTGTCTTTGCTCGCCGCCTGGCTCCCCATGAGCCTTCAGGGAACGGCTCAGTTTGGCGATGATCGTGTTTGAATTTATGCTTACAACTCTCGCAGCGTCGTGCGCACCGAAGCGATACGCAGCGGAACCGATAGGATGACACGTGCAGGTACTCGTTCGCGACAATAACGTCGACCAGGCTCTCAAAGCGCTGAAAAAGAAGATGCAGCGCGAAGGCATTTTCCGTGAAATGAAACTTCGTGGGCATTACGAAAAGCCCTCTGAGAAGAAAGCACGCGAGAAGGCTGAGGCCATTCGGCGGGCACGCAAACTTGCCCGCAAGCGCGCCCAGCGCGAAGGTCTCGTCCCAGGTAAAGGTCGTCGCTAGTTTAAGGCGTCTTGCCCTCCGTTTGACTCAGGCCACGTTAAACGTGACCACACGCCCCGTGTGAGAAGCCAGTAGCAGGTGCGTTGATGGCAACCGTCAAAGCCCACACAAGACTGAGTTTTTTGAGATGGGTGCCTGCTCATCCACTCGTTTTGTTTAGGCTGCTGTTTGCACTTAGCGGGACGCTTTTCTTGGCGGCCTGTCAAACAGCAGGCCTCAATCAGGTGGGTACTCTCAATGCAAGCCAGGCGGTGAACATCGCCTCGCTTACAGAAGTTATTTCGTCCAACCCGCAGGATCCAGGCGCGTACAACATGCGTGGCACGGCTTATGGTCGTGAAGAGCGCTACCGTGACGCGCTGGCAGATTTCAACCAGGCGCTGGCTCTCAACCCCCGCTTTTACCAGGCACTTGCAAACCGTGCGCTCGTGTACAGTGAGCTTGGCAATGACACTCAGGCTCTTGCCGACTATTCAGCCTCAATTGCTGCCAACCCGGCTTATGACACTGCTTATCTCGGTCGCGGGAACATCTACCGTGAGCAGGGACAGTTTGCACTTGCCATGGCCGATTATGAGCGGGCGATCTTGCTCAACTCGTCCGATGCGCGCAGCTATTACAACCGAGCTCTGATCTTCCAAGCGCAAAACAATCATCTGCTCTCGATTGAAGATTTCACGACTGCAGTCGGCCTCAATCCGAATGCCATTGAACCTTACATGGCGCGTGGTCTGTCTTATCTCGCTGTCCGCGATTTTGGCGCGGCCATTGAGGACTTCGACTCAGTGCTCGGTCGTGATTCCCGCAATGTGGACGCTTGGATCAATCGAGGCATTGCCTATGAAGCGGCGGGTGATGATGAAAACGCGCGCGTATCCTATCAACGCGTTCTCACGCTCAACCACAACAATAGCATCGCGCGGCAAGGCCTTCGCCGGGTCAGTTGACGCTTTTTACTGGCAGGGCACCTCAGTTGACGGATCGAAAGCGTGACAGTCGATCAAAATGCTCGTTTGTCTCCCAACAGCCACAGTAAAGTCGCAAGCAAAATCGTGATATCTGACCGATGTGACCAACGCTCAATGTAGGCAAGGTCCTCATTGATCCGATCGTTGAGATCACGCAATGAGGTAATAGGCCCCCGAAAGGCTTTGATCTGTGCAAGTCAGGTTATGCTGGGGCGCACGGGGAGGCGGTTGGTATAGTCTGGACGCATGTCCTTTAACACGTCATACAGCTCAGGCGCGTGAGGTCTTGGTCCAACGAGCGACATCTCTCTCCTGATGACGCTGATGAGTTGCGGTACCTCATCAAGGCTCATGCGGCGCAGCCACCGTCCGGTAGACGTGACACGTGGATCATCAGGGCCAGCTGTTTGTTGGAACGGCGTGTCATGGTTCGCTTGCGAGCGCTCGACACCCATGGTCCTGAGCTTCCATATGTAAAACGGGCGACCTTCAAGTCCGGTGCGTTTCTGAAGCAAGAAAACGGGTCCGCCCCCCGTCAACCGGATGAGACAAGCCGCAAAAAGCAGGCAAAAAGCAGGAAGGGCGTGGCGATCAGCAGGCCAGTGGCGGCCAGACTGACATCAACGATGCGCTTCGTAACAGACCCGGGCCCTATGTCAGAGCCATGTTAAACCCGCGTCAAACCCATGGACGCGACCCACTAAGGCTGCCTTCGAACCGATCGATCTTTGGCGCTTTTTCCATCGTCAGGCCAATATCATCCAGACCATTTAAGAGGCAGTGTTTTCGGAAAGCGTCGATCTCAAAGCTGATGGTCGTTCCATCGGGACGGGTGATGGTCTGGCTTTCCAGATCCACACTCATCGTCGCGTTGGCTCCAAGCTCTGCATCCTTGAACAGGGCGGCAAGCTCTTGCGGTGTCACGGTGATCGGCAAGATGCCGTTCTTGAAGCAGTTGTTGTAGAAGATGTCCGCGAAGCTGGTGGAGATCACGCAGCGGATACCGAAATCAAGCATTGCCCAGGGAGCGTGTTCCCTGCTTGATCCCGTGCCAAAATTGTCGCCCGCAATCAGGATCTGCGCGTATTTGTAGGCGGGCTTGTTGAGCACGAAATCTGGATTGTCACTGCCATCCTCCAGGTAGCGCATCTCGTAGAACAGCGCTTTGCCAAGACCGGTACGTTTGATGGTCTTCAGGTACTGCTTGGGCAGGATCATATCAGTATCGATGTTGATCACCGACATGGGGGCGGCGACCGAGGTCAGGGTTTTAAACGCGTCCATGGCTTGCTTCTGGTTGCTCGGGTTCCTCACGGATTAACTGCCCACCTAGCAATCGATGACTGCACTCACAAGATGCTTGACCGGGCGGGTCTCACGCTGAAAGTAAACGGTATGAGCACGACTGCCGAAGCTAATTCTCTGACCTTCACGCACAAGGGCCTTATGCGAGGCGCACACCGCCTGCTGCCGATTTCCGTGTTCGTGTTTCCGTTCGGGGTGGCATTCGGCGCGGCAGCGGCGGAGACCGGTCTTTCGCCCGATCAGGCACTTGTGATGAGCATGCTGGTGTTTGCTGGCGTCTCGCAGTTTGCGGCGCTGGACATGTGGCAGTCTCCGCTGCCCTATCTGTCAATTGCGCTGGTCGCTTTTGCAGTCAACGCGCGGCACATCATTCTCGGCGCGGCGCTCTCGCGATATGTGAACCCGCTGCCCGCGCCCCATTGGTTTGCATCACTGCTTCTCCTGTCGGATGCGAACTTTGCCGATAGCTACAAGGCCATGAAAGACGGCGAGCGCGACGCTGCCCATGTTTTTGGCGGTGGTCTCGTCCTGTGGGGGGTGTGGGCCGTATCGACCGCCATTGGTGTCTTTGCCGGCGAACTCATGGGTGATTTGCAGCGATTTGGTGTCGATGTGGTGATGGCTGCGTTTTTTGCCTCGCTCGTGCTTGGGATGGTCCCTAGCTGGCGTCATGCCATACCCGTTATCGTCGGGTGCGGTGTTGCTATCGCGACATTGCCGGTCCTACCAACAGGTTGGAACATCATTGCTGCGGCGCTTGCCGGCGGCTTTGCTGCCATGTTTGATCCCAAGCTCGTAGCTGATGCCAAACAAACGGCAGAGACGCGCGCTCATGGTTGATCCTTTTAGCGCTTACCTCGCCATTGGTCTCATGGCCGTCGTGACGCTGGGAACACGGCTTGGCGGTGCCTTTGTGATGCGCTTGGTCACGCTTTCGCCGCGCGTTACCGTCTTCCTGGAGGCCATGTCGGCGTCTGTTCTTGCGGCCATCGTTGCAACTTTTCTTGTACAAAATGGTACGCGCGAGCTGGCTGCGGTGGGTGTCGCCTTGATTGTGATGTTTGCCACGCGCAATGCGCTGCCTGCTATGTTTTCAGCGATGGTGCTTGCAGCATCCTGGACGATGTTCGGATTTTGAGCGGCGGTGTTTAGCCCACCCCAGCTTCGATCCGGTCCATATCATCATCGCTCAGCCCAAAATGGTGCCCTAGCTCATGGATCGTTACATGACGGACCACGGCACCGAGCGTTTCTTCATGTTCAGCCCAATAGTCGAGGATCGGTCGCCGGAAGAGCCAGATAGCGTTCTCGACCTGGCCTGTTTCCAAAGACGCTCCACCCTCCGATAGCCCCTGACCCACAAACAGCCCAAGAAGCTCGAAGGGCGATTCCATGTCGAACTCTTCCAGCACTTCATCGTCCGCGAAGTCGCCCACGCGCACAGTGACATGCCGGATGGTGCCAGCGAACGGTTCAGGTAGATCCCGCAGAGCATCCCGAATCATTCCCTCAAAGTCGTCAAGGCTGGGCGCGATAGCATCGGCCCATCGATTGGCTGGAAAGTCGGGGAGTTTCTGTCCCATGACGTTATGGCTCACGCGTTACGCAGTATGAAAGTCGTTGTCAGCATGCTCGCAGTTGCGTTGCCAAGCAAGGCTGCGCGCCGAACACAGTAAGTAAGGTTTTTGTGAGCCTCGACACGCGTCATCGGTTCGTCAATAGTCTTGACCATGTAAGAAATTCGCCAGAATCAAGGTGGCGCTCTTCGCTCTAGAGCGATGTGTCGAGATGGTGAAAAGGTTGAGGCTTCTTGAAAGCTCGACCAAATGTGCGGGGGTACCTATGGGCGATATAGCGCGCATCCAAAAGCGTCGGCTGGTGGATGATACGATCGGAATTTTAGGTCAGGATGGTGGGGGCGTTGGCCCGAATTTAGGCCCAGACAGCGGTCGGGATGCTGAAGCTTTATCGCGCTTCGCTAAGGCCTTGTTCAAAGATGGCGCCCCCGAAGATCTGATCACGTACACCCCGCCGGAACTGGCCGCTCTTGCGCGTGATGCGTTCAAGCGCATGGCAGACCGGCGGGCAGGTGAGGCGTTTGTGCGCGTTTACAACCCGCAAGCGAGGGTCAGCGAGGGTGCCCTTGAGGAGGTGTCTGTTGTTGAGATCGTCAACGACAATATGCCGTTCTTGGTAGACTCGGTCATGTCGGAGTTGCAAGCGTCGGGCGTGGAGCTGCGCCTCGTCTTGCACCCGGTTCTGTGGGTGTTGCGCGATACGTATGGTCATTTGAACGCCGTGCACGGTTATGAGCGACCGCTTCACGACGATCAGGCGATCCGCGAAAGCGTGATCGTGTTCCATGTGGAGCGGATCGACTCCATCTCCGATCGTGAAACGCTTGAAGCCCGCATCGGTGAGGTTCTGTCAGACGTTCGCCTCGCCGTTTCCGACTGGCGAACCATGCGGGAGCGGATCGAGCAGGTGGTGATGGGCTACAAAGCCAACCCGCCGGGCCTGCCCGTTGATGAGCTTGCCGAAGGCATCCAGTTTATCGATTGGCTGCTGGACGACAATTTCACCTTCCTTGGGCTGAGGGATTACAGGTTTGTCGATGATGGTGAGGGGGGCACGCTGGAGCCTGTGACGAACAGCGGCCTGGGGCTTTTAAGCGACCCAGAGATGTTGGTGCTGCGCAAGGGGGCAAACTTCGTCACGCACACGCCAGAGCTTCTTGATTTTATGCGTCGGCCTGAGCCTTTGATTGTCACCAAAGCAAACGTGCGCAGCCGTGTTCATCGCCGTGCCTATATGGATCATATCGGCCTGAAAACTTATGCCGAAGATGGAACCTTGTTTGGTGAATTGCGCATCGTTGGACTGTTTTCGGCCACCGCCTATACGCGGTCCACGCGCGGCATTCCCTATCTTCGGCGCAAAACCAACCTGGTCATGGAACGCGCCGGTTACGATCCTGACAGCCACTCCGGTCGCGCATTGGCCAATGTGCTCGATAACTATCCACGCGACGAGCTTTTTCAACTTGATCTGGAGACGCTGCATAGTTTCGCGACTGCTGTGCTTCAGCTCAACGAGCGTCCGCGCGTTCGTGTGTTAGCGCGCACCGATAAGTTCGACCGCTACGTCTCCGCGCTCGTCTTCGTGCCGCGCGATCGGTACACAACGAGTACCCGTATCCGAATCGGAGACTGGCTGGCCGCGCAGTACCAAGGTCGTGTGTCCGCCTGGTATGTAACGTATCCCGAGGGGCCGCTTGCTCGTGTCCAGTTCATCATCGGGCGCGCCGAGGGCAGGACACCGCACGTTGATCAGGACACGCTCGAAGCGGGTATATCTGAGATTGTACGCACTTGGAGTGATGTGTTTCGCCAGGCGGTTCGATCAAGCCAGGACAGCGTGCGTGGACAGCTTCTCTTCAGCCGTTACGCTGATGCGTTCACGGGCGCCTACCGTGAGGCGTTTCCCGGCGAGGCGGCGCTCGGCGATGCTCTCATCATGGAAACGCTTAGTGACGAGCGTCCCCTGCAGCTGTCTTTCCGAGAGCGGGAGGATACGGACGGCGAGCGCATCGACCTGATGCTCTACCATGTCGGTCAGCCCATCGCCTTGTCAGATCGGATGCCGATCATCGAAGCGATGGGGTTCCGAGCGATCAATGAGCGGACCTACCGGGTCGAGCGCCGTGACGCCGAGCCTGTGTGGATGCACGATATTCTTTTGGAACGCTCAGACGGCGAACCGATTGACCTTGATGCGCTCAAAGAGCCTTTAACGGCGGGTTTCCTCGCCGTGTGGAACGGCCGGGCCGAGAACGACGGTTACAATGCGTTGATCACCATGGCGCGACTTGCCTGGCGCGATGTGGCGATGCTGCGCGCGCTTGGTGCCTATCTGCGTCAGGCGCTGTTACCGTTCAGCTCTGACTATGTCTGGCAGACTCTCATCCGGCATGACGTGATCACGACATCGCTCGTCGATCTGTTCCACGCGCGGCTTGACCCCGGAAGGTCGGAGGCTGAGCGCGACAGTCAGTCGGAGAAGATCACGGCGACCATCACCATGGCGCTCGAAGAGGTGTCGAGCCTTGACGAGGATACGATACTGCGTCGGTTCCTCAACCTGATTCAATCGATCTTGCGGACCAACTTCTTCCAGCTGAGTCCTGAGGGCCTGCCGAAGCCGACTTTTGCGTTCAAGATCGATAGTCGGAACGTCGACGGCCTTCCCGAGCCGCGTCCTTTACGCGAGATTTCTGTCTACTCGCCGCGGGTGGAAGGTGTGCATTTGCGCGCTGGTATGATCGCGCGAGGCGGTTTGCGTTGGTCGGACAGACGGCAAGATTTCCGCACCGAGGTTCTGGGTTTGGCCAAGGCGCAGCAAGTCAAGAACGCTGTCATTGTGCCGTTTGGGGCCAAGGGTGGCTTTGTTCCCAAGCAACTGCCGCCGCGCGAAGATCGCGATGCGTGGTTCCATGAGGGGACGGAGAGCTACAAGATTTTCATCTCCTCCCTCCTCGACGTCACCGACAATCTGACGCTTGAGGGCATTGATCCGCCGCGCGATGTGGTGCGGCTTGACTCCGATGATCCCTATCTCGTTGTCGCCGCTGACAAAGGCACGGCGACCTTCTCCGACACCGCGAATGCAATCTCTGAGGCACACGATTTCTGGTTGGGCGATGCTTTTGCGTCTGGTGGATCGCAGGGCTATGACCACAAGAAGATGGGCATCACCGCCCGTGGCGGCTGGGAGGCGGTGAAGCGCCACTTCCGCGAGATGGATGTCGATATCCAGACTGAGCCGTTCACAGTGATCGGTGTGGGCGACATGTCTGGCGATGTGTTTGGCAACGGTATGCTTCTCTCGCCTGCGATCAAGCTTGTAGCAGCGTTTGATCACCGGGATATTTTCATCGACCCGGATCCTGACCCCTCAATGACCTTCGTGGAACGCCAACGCCTCTTCGATCTCGGTCGGTCCAGCTGGCAGGACTACGACACTTCCGTGATCTCAGCAGGTGGCGGTGTCTTCTCTCGGTCGGCGAAATCTATCGACCTGTCGCCAGAGGTGCGTGCTGTCCTCGGCCTTGAGGAACAAAGCCTCACGCCATCTGCACTGATCACCGCTATTTTGAAATCAGAAGCTGACCTTCTTTGGTTCGGCGGTATCGGCACCTACATCCGTGCGTCGGACGAAAGCGACGCCGACGTTGGTGACAGGGCCAATGACGCTATCCGCGTCGCGGTGCCGGACTTGAGCGTGAAAGTGATCGGCGAGGGTGCCAATCTTGGTCTCACCCAACGTGCTCGGATTGAAGCTGGGCTTGCAGGTATGCGCATCAACACAGACGCTATCGACAACTCAGCCGGTGTGAACTCGTCCGATTTGGAGGTGAACATCAAGATCGCGCTTGGTGCCGCCGAATCTGCCGGAAAGCTAACGCGTGAAGAGCGCAACACGCTGTTGGTAGAGATGACCGAGGAGGTCGCGAGCTTGGTCTTGCGCAACAACTATCTGCAGACCCTGTCGTTGTCGCTGACTGAGGACAAGAACGAGACAGATTTCAGCTATCAAAGTCGTCTGATGGCGACACTGGAAGCCGAGGGGCAGCTTGACCGGGAGGTCGAGTTTCTCCCTGATCCGATTGCCTTAGCGGAGCGCAAAGAGGCAGGTCAATGGCTGACGCGACCAGAACTTGCAGTACTTCTTGCCTATGCGAAGATCGATCTTTTCTCCGCGCTTCTCGATAGCTCCGTGCCGGATGATCCCTACTTGGGGCGTGAGCTTTATCGCTATTTCCCCTCGCCAATGCACGAGCCTTACGGCCAGGAGATTGAGAACCATCGCCTGCGGCGCGAGATCATCGCCACGCAGCTGTCCAACTCGATCATCAATCGTGGTGGAGCAACGCTGATCCAGATCCTGTCGGACACGACCGGAGATTCGAAGGCCGAAATCGCCTGCGCCTTTGCAATTGTGCGCGATGCCTATCAGTTGACCGCGCTCAATGAAGAAATCGACGCACTCGATACAACGATTTCTGGCTCGTTGCAGCTGGCGCTCTATGCCTCGGTGCAGAAACTTGTCATCGACCGCATCGGTTGGTTCCTCACCAATGTGGACGTCACCCAAGGGCTTGCGAATGTCGTCAACCACTATCGCGAGGGTATTGCAGCGTTTGAGCCGGTGCTGGAGCGCACCATGGCTCGGCCCGTGGCGGAGCGGATCGTTCGCGACACAGAGGCACTCCTGGAACGCGGTGTGCCCGAAGAGCTTGCTTTGAAGATCGCATCCATGGCTGTGCTCGCGGTGCTGCCTGATATGATTTTGGTGCGCGATGCCTGCCAGATGGAGCCGGAGGTGGTGGCCGAGGCGTACTTTGAGTTCGGCTATATCTTTGGGCTTGGACGGCTTGATGCAGCTGCAAGCGAACTGCAAGTCAGTGACTACTATGATGCGCTGGCGCTCGACCGTGCACGCAATGCGCTGTCCTCGATCCGCAGACGTCTGACCATTGATATTCTGATGGGCGAAGGCGGGTTGGAAGCATGGCGGGCTGAACGGGCTGGCAAGGTCGAGCGAGTAGCCGCGGCTATTGGTGATATCATCGACGGCGGTGGCGAGCTGACCGTATCTAAGCTCACTGTCGCAGGCTCCCTGCTTGACGATCTGGCATAGGCCTTGGCTGAGACTGTATCTGCAGCGCAGAGCTACGCTGACCGGCGCGGCCTCGCTGGGTGGATCCTGTTTGATGCTGCTATGCAGTCCTGGTTCACTCTGGTCACCACCTTTGTGTTCGGACCGTATGTTGTGTCGGCATTGGCGAGCACCCCAGCGGAAGGTCAGGCGCTGTGGGGCTACGCCACGGGCATAGCTGGTTTGGTGATAGCGCTGTCCTCCCCTGTGCTGGGGTCGATTGCCGATGCGGCAGGGCCCCGCAAACCTTGGATCGCGTTTCTTGGGCTTGTCATGATGATCTGCGCCATCGGCCTATGGTTTGCAGAACCGGGCGCGCCTAATGGCCTGATGCTGGCTCTGACATTCTTTGCTATCGGCTCCGTTGCTGCTGAAATGGCGGGTGTTTTCAACAATGCGATGATGCCAAGCCTTGTGCCTGCATCGCGGCTGGGGCGTCTTTCGGCCTATGGATGGGCATCTGGCTACGCCGCGGCCGTTGTGACGATCCTCATCGCGCTGGGCTTGTTCGTGGGCTCGCCAGACACGGGTCGAACGATTTTAGGACTTGAGCCCGTGTTCGGGCTGGATCCGGTCACCCGCGAAGGAGACCGTGCCGTCGGGCCGTTCACCGCCTTGTGGTTCGCTGTGCTTATCTTGCCGCTTCTTTTTCTCACCCCTGATAAGCCGCATGCGATGGGGTTCAGGGCCGCGATACATGCCGGGCTTACCGATCTCAAAGCGGGCCTTGCTGCCCTTAAGGGCGACAAGCCACTGAGCACGTTTCTGATCGCCCATATGATTTATGCTGATGGGCTTGTTGCGCTTTTCGCATTCGGAGGCATTTACGGGACAGGCGTTTTCGGTTGGTCAATCATTGAGGTGGGCCTGTTCGGTATCTTGCTGACGATCACCGGGTTTGCAGGCGCTCTCATCGGCGGGCCGCTGGAAGATAAGATCGGCGCGAAGCCCGTCATCTTGACCAGCCTTACTGTTCTCACTTTGGCCAGTTTGAGTGTTGTGTCTCTGAGCGAGACCCGCATTTTCTTTATCATCCCGGTGGAGCCTGCGGAGGGTCTCTACGCGACCTTGCCGGAGAAGATTTATCTTGTATTGGGCGGTTTGATGGGGGCCGCTGCCGGGCCACTTCAAGCCTCGTCCCGCGCGCTTCTGGCAAGGCTTGCCCCGTTGGAGGCGCGGGCCAGAACTTTCGGTCTGTTTGCTTTGTCTGGAAAAGTAACGAGCTTTGTTGGGCCTTGGGCGGTCGCCACCGTCACCACCGTGACGTTGGATCAGCGGGCGGGCGTGTCCGTCCTCATCCTCTTTTTTGTGGTTGGTGCGCTCGTGTTGATGCGCGTGCGCACCAACCATCTCGTGTTTTGAGTGCTGGAGTGGGTTGCACGGCTCGACGGATTGGCCAAAGCTTTAAGTCGGCAGTTTTTTTGGATAGACACTCATGCGCTTCCTTATCGGCTTCGTGGCTATTTTTACGTTTGTGATGCCAGCGGTGGCACAGGACACCGCACAGCCGATGCGTTTCACACTCGTGGAAACCGACATAGATTGCGAAACGTGCCGCTATGTGCGTGCTGTCGGGGATATAAAAACGTTCACGGCGGCGCAGTTTCGCCAGTTCGTCAAACGCTTCGACCTGGCCGGTGATAGGGTCACAGTCCTACTCGATTCACCAGGCGGCGATGTGGTTGCAGGTGTGCGTTTGGGTCGCGAGTTTCGCGAGCAGGGTTTCAATACGCAAGTCGGATTTGCGCAACGGCAACCGCGCGGGGGCTATTCCTTGCGCCGCGGGGAATGTGCATCAGCGTGCAGTTACGCGTTCCTCGGTGGGGTCGAACGGTTTGCAGAAGATGATGTGATCGGCATTCATCGCTTCTATCCAAGCCATCTGGCGCCCGATACTCGGATCATATCTCGGCCCGGCGATGAGGCTGTGGCGGCGATGATCAAAGTCTATGCGATCGATATGGGTGTTGATCCGGCGTTCATCGACGAGTCGCTCAGTGTGCCACCAGCCGACATGCGCTATCTGTCGAACACTGAATTGCGCTCTTACGCGGTGGTGACCAATGACGCGCCCTTATCGCTCCAGGCAGAGCGGTTGGACAGCACGGACAAGGCAGCGCCTTAGGCCCTCGATTTTCAGTGGCGGAAGTGCCGCACGCCCGTGAACACCATGGCGAGACCTGCTTCATCGGCAGCTTGTATAACAGCATCATCGCGCATCGAACCACCAGGTTGGATGACCGCGCTTGCGCCTGCTTCTGCGGCCGCCAAAAGGCCGTCGGGAAAGGGGAAAAACGCATCAGATGCCACCGCTGATCCGATAGCCAGGGACTGATCGAAACCGGCCGTCCTAGACGCTTCTGTAGCTTTCATCGCGGCGATGCGCGATGAATCCAGACGGTTCATCTGGCCAGCGCCAATGCCGACTGTCGCACCGTCTTTAGCATAGACGATGGCGTTTGATTTCACGTGCTTGGCGACTTTGAAGGCGAACAGAAGATCGCGCAATTGCGCCTCGCTGGGCGCAATCTTGGTGACGGTTTTGATCTCAAGATCCTCTGCTTCAAGCGTATCGCGCCCTTGGACGAGAAAACCGCCGGCTACGGTGCGCACCGTCATGCCAGCCGTGCGTGGGTCGGCCACGCCACCGGTCAACAGAAGGCGCAGGTTTTTCTTCGCCGCCACGATAGCTTTGGCTTCATCGCTTGCATCAGGCGCTACGATGACCTCGGTGAAAATCTCGGTCATCTTTGCAGCAGCATCAGCGTCAAGCGGTGTGTTCATCGCCACGATCCCGCCAAACGCTGAGACTGGGTCACATCGCAGCGCCAGCTGATAGGCGTCGATCAGTGAGCCTGATTGTGCGACGCCACATGGGTTGGCGTGCTTGATGATGGCGACTGCTGGTCCTGCGTGTGGAGAGAAGCTTGAAGCAAGCTCAAAAGCCGCGTCAGCATCATTGATGTTGTTGAACGAGAGCGCCTTACCCTGCACCAGTTCAGCACGCGCCACGCCAGGACGTTGCTCGCCAGTGAGATAAAGCGCTGCTTTCTGATGCGGGTTCTCCCCATAGCGCATTTCAAGCGCTCTGATACCGCCAAGGGTCGCGTGAGTGGGAAGCGCGTCATCATTGCGGGCGAACCACGCTGCCACCGCTGCGTCATAGGCGGCAGTGCGGGCATAGGCCTTGCCGGCGAGCGTCACACGGGTTTCCAGCTGTGTTGCACCGCTGTTTGCGCGCATGTCTTCGAGCACTTTGTCGTAGTCGTCCGGCGAGGTGATGACCGTGACATCGCCGTGGTTCTTGGCTGACGCGCGGATCATTGCCGGGCCGCCAATGTCGATGTTCTCAATTATGTCCGCCTCGCTCGCGCCGGATGCGACGGTCGCCTGGAAGGGGTAGAGGTTACACACCAGCATATCGATAGGCGTGATAGCATGCGTTTCCATTGCCGCGCGGTGATCGGGTTTGGATCTTATGCCCAGGAGCCCGCCATGGATTTTCGGGTGCAGTGTTTTTACCCTGCCGTCCAAAATCTCAGGAAATCCGGTAACGTCTGACACGTCGATGACATCGAGCCTTGCCTCTTTCAACGTGCGTGACGTTCCACCGGTTGAGAGAAGTTCAACGCCTTGATCTGCAAGGCCTTGTGCAAACGGGATGAGGTCGGCCTTGTCGTAGACCGACAGAAGAGCACGTTTGATGGGCGTGGATGCGGGCATGAGGCAGAACCAATCTGGATGGCAAGGCGAGAGAAGTCGCCGGTTTAGCCATCCAAGGCACCATCCACAATGGATCGTTGGCCTCTCTTGTCCAGTTTCCCACGCTTGTTTGGTACGTGTTCAGTCTACGGGACGACTGAGAAGGTCCAGTGAAGGTCAATAGGTAGACTGGAGGCTGGACGAACAGCGAGGGTTGGCGCAGCGGCGCGGGTAAAGCTTACGCCTCGTTCTTCTGGATCTTCCATCGCTACAAGACCGTCCTCGACCGCGAACTCCACGGTGACATTTCGTATGTAGATCGTTGCACGTTTTGTGCCGATTAAATCAACGCGCGCGCCCGGCTTGAGATGGAAGCGTACAACGAAGTCTGCCGCGCCGGCCTCGGCGACTTGGCCTGCAGGTTTGGCGAGCCAGTCACGCCCTTGCAAGACAGCGCCGTTGTTCTGCAAGGTGAGGCTACGCCAGTGGTCAAGCCCTGTGGCTTTTTGGAAGCCGGAATGCGACGCGACGACGGACTGTGTTAGGCCGGCTTTTTGAAACTCTACGGTTGTGGATACGGCCTCGCCAAGGCAAACGGCATCGCTTTGTCGTCCGGCAAACCGCAATGAACTTCGGCCATTCACTGTGGCTGTTGAGTGTGCATGGGTCTGCCGTTGCGCAAAAAGGTCGGTCTGGCTGCTGACACCGATCTCCGGCGCGTTGGTGACAATCAAAGTGCCACCGTGGCTCCATTCCATGGCGAGAAGCGCCGCATGAGCCTCGCGGCTCGCTTCCGATGCCGGCGGTATGCCGCAGTCCAGCAAAACCGCAGACTTGCCCACGGATAGACGTACAAACTTGGAACTGTCAGCGTAGTTGATGGGTGGCCCACCAGCGATGTCATAGAAGAGGATGGAGGCGATCAGGTCGGTTTGCACCTGGGATATGATGTGGGTGCCCTGCGAGCGCATCAAGGTTCCATCAGAATGGCGCAGCATGGACAGCATGCGACTGCCACCATTCAAAGTCTGTTTGATCTTTGGCGGCACTTCAAGGCCGCGTTCCTCCATCAGGGCGACAAGAGTAATCAAACCTGAGAGCAAGGACTGAAGATCACCGGGCCTGCGCGTGACGGGTCCGCCATCGGGAAGAAAGGCACCTTTGAGTTCATCCACAAGTGCCCTACCTGTTAGGCGGCGCAGGTCTGCTTGGTCGACGAGTGCGTGTGCAACCGAAGCACAGGCGATCGCGATGAAACACCGATGCGTTGGATCGGACACCAACGGGGCGGAGATGTAAGCGCTGCGAGCATCGCTGACAATCGCGGCCATGATCGCGCGATACTCTTTCGGCCCAGCTTCGTTGAGAAGAAAGGCGGCTTGGTTTGTCAGACACAGAGCGCGCCGGGCCGTGACCAGCGGGGTGAAGGCTACCTTGTCATGTGTCTTGCGTCGCTCAATCCAGTCGAGCACATACGCCCGCGCTTGTCTGGACGCCTGTGCCTCTGGGTTGCCCGGTGTTGAGCTATCCTGCGAGGACGCAGCGCCTTCGAACGCCCGCATGTGGTAGAGCCAGGAAAAACTATGCAGTTCTTCGGCGAAGCTCTGAGAGGGGAGCGGCACGCTAAAGAGACTACGTCCCTTGAGTTCGACCGAACTGACATCAAGGGCGAAGTAGCCTTCCATGAACTCTGCTGCACGGGTGGAATCGGCGGTGCGTATGTTTCTGGGGACAGAAACGAAGATGGACCGCCGTTTCGACCATCGGCCAAGAACAACGCCCAAGACTGTCTGTGAAAACGCGCGCTGGATGACAATGCTACGCGCCCTGATCCGTCGCGCAACGTGTCCCAGACGCCAGAAACCAAACGCCAAACTTACACTGTCCCCTAAAAGCGTATGCGTCTTAAAGAACCTCGGCTGAGGCGCTTTGTACCAATTTCATCCTCTGGCGGCACGAGGCGTTGCTCTGCCACGCCCAAACTCTGGCGCGACACCTCGACCCTGCTTGGCATGGCGCGCAAGCTTATGAGCTAAAGCGTTATCGCCGTAGCCGATTGCCCTCTAACCCGCGTCTGGCGTTTAGAAAAGCTAAGCCTTACCGTATCGTAAAAGAGCACAGTAAAAGCCGTCCATGCCACGCGCCTCATCACCCTGGGTTTCATCCATCGACTGGTCTGGGCGCGTGCGTAGGGTTCCTGTGTTTGAGACCGCATTTGCGGGCGCCTGCGACGCCTTGATGGGAATGATCTCCCACCCGCTTTGTCGGTCAAGAAATGCGGCGATCTGATCTTCGCCCTCTTCTGGTTCCAGCGAACATATGACGTAGGCAAGGATGCCGCCGGGCGCGAGGAGCGAGGCGGCGTGATCAAGCAAATTAGCTTGGATTTTTGACAGCGCGGCAATGTCACCTTCGCTGCGCAGATGGCGTACTTCCGGGTGACGCCGGATGGTCCCGGTTGCGCTGCAAGGTGCATCGAGAAGCACTGCATCAAACGGCTCTTTAGGCGCGTAAGCAAGCGCGTCGCCGACATGTGTTGCTACATCAAGGCCAAGGCGCGTCATGTTGGATACAAGCACATCCATGCGAGGTTTCGATTGATCGAGCGCCGTCACCTGGCATCCGGCTGCGGCGAGTTGCGCCGTTTTTCCACCTGGCGCGGCACACATATCAAGCACGTGGGCCTTCTCGTGGCAGTTCAGATGATCGAGCAACAGCTTGGCGGGTAGGGCAGATGCTGCATCCTGAACCCACCAATGACCTTCCACATAGCCCGGCAGTTCGCGAACAGATGCAGGTTCACAAAGGCGGATGGTCGTCTGTGCAAGAGCGAGCGGCTCAAACGGTGTGAAGCGCTCCATCGCATTTTTACCATCGACACTAGGTTTCAATGTGAGGTCCAGGGCGGGTGTTTTGCGGGCTGCCAGATTTATCTGTCGTGCGTTCTCTGTGCCGTAAATGCGGGTCCAACGTTCGGTGAGCCAGTCCTCGGGGAGAGCGGCGTCTACCAGTTTTGAGAGACTGACTTTTTCGCGCGCCATCCGCCGCCCGACAGCGTTAATGAGGCCTTTCAAAGCGCGGGTATCGTTGTGTCGTCCCGCATCCTCAGTTGCGAGCGAGACTGCTGCATGCTCCTCCATGTCCATGACAAGAATTTGCGCCGCCATCACACGCAAGATGGCGCTGGCGCGCGCTGCCTTGGTCTTGAGTGGACGCTCCAGACAGGCGGCAAGGGCCGCGTCGAGCCCTGCTAAGTTCCGCAGGGTTGTCAGCGTGAGTGCTTTGAGGAGGCCAGCATCGGCCCGATGATCTCCCGACCAGTCGTCCGTGTCAGGCAGAGGTTTGCCATGCTGAAGCAGTTGGTACAGCCGAGTGGCCGCCTCGGTGCGAACGCTAAGGCCCGGTTTTTTGAGGCCTGGCTTTTGGACAGGATGTTTTTGGCCGTGCGGTTTGTCAGTCCCGTTCGCCTTACCACCGTCTCGTGCAGCTTTTGATTTCCGTCTCTTAGCGGGCGGCGCGGGTGCCATGCGCTCTTAGCCCCACGGGCCACCTTTTGGGTTCTGACTGCTCCCCCAAGGTCCTCCACTTTGCGACCCTCTACCTTCACTTTGGTTTAAGCGAGGTGCCTGGCTTGCAACAGGTGCTGATCCACCTTGCTGCCAGCTGTTCTGAAGCGCGTTAAGTCGGGCGATCCGCTGCTCCATCGGCGGATGGGTCGCAAAGAGCCCAGCCATCTTCGAACCTGACAGCGGGTTGGCAATGAAAAGATGCGCGGTTGCGGGGTTTCTTTGCGCGCTTTCAAGTGGGGTGTGGCTTGCCAGCCGGCCAATCCGCGCGAGCGCCGAGGCAAGCCAGTCCGGGCGCCCACAGATTTCTGCTGCCATTTTGTCGGCGGCAAACTCCCGGGTGCGCGAGATGGCCATCTGGACCATCATCGCTGCCATCGGCGCAACGAACATGGCCACCAAAACGCCCACCATGCCAAGCGGGTTGTTGCGGTTGTTGCCAAAAAACAGCGCGAAGTTGCCAAGCATCGAGATTGCGCCAGCCAGTGTCGCGGTGATGGTCATTGTCAACGTATCGCGGTGCTTGATGTGCGCCAACTCATGCGCCATCACGCCGATCACTTCTTCCTGGCTGAGGTTTTCAAGAAGGCCAGTTGTTGCGGCGACAGCAGCGTTTTCAGGGTTGCGCCCGGTGGCAAAGGCGTTCGGCTGCGGGGTGTTGATAACATAGACCTTTGGCATGGGCATACGCGCATACTCCGCCAGCTTGCGAACCATTTCGTAGAGCTGCGGCGCGCTGCGCTCGTCCACCTCTCGAGCATTGTGCATGCGCAGGACCATCTTGTCCGCGTTCCAGAAGCTGAACAGGTTCATACCCGCCGCGATGATGAAGGCGATCGCCATGCCGGACGTGCCGCCGATTAGAAAGCCAACTCCCATGAACAGGGCGGTCATGCCCGCCAAAAGAATGCCAGTACGCACGGTGCTCATGCTGCTCTCGTTTCACATATGAAATGATGTTCCACTTATGTATGGGGGGTGGTGCGACCAATCTCAAGGTTTGCTGTAGGTTCCAAAGCGCCTATATCTCCTCTAGTGCCATGCACGAAGTAAGGAGAGGCGAGGCTGAGCCAAACAATGACGGAAAGTACATTGACCAAGACGGCCTCGACCAAGAAGGCCCAGACCGAGACGGCACCAGATAACGCATCTGATGCGGCCAAAAAGCGTGTCAAAGAAGCTGGCGAACGCGCCAAAGCTGAGGCGCAAGCCCGTCGTGCGGAAGCGGACAACACGCGCGCTGAGCTGCCCAAAGAGGTCGATGGACGCGGGGGGCTCGACCCGGCTCGCTACAATGATTGGGAGATCAAAGGTCTGACGGCAGACTTTTAGGGTCAGGACCCATTAATTTTGCGGTCATGGCGTGCTGTTTGGCACAGAGATGCAAGGAAAAGCTTGAAGAGCGGGG
>JBCCLK010000045.1:0-20811 GCA_039026935.1 Pseudomonadota bacterium | reverse complement strand
TTTGACACCGCAGATCAAAGCCAAACGCGCGTCGCTGAAGCGATAGGCCTTATTGGCCCTTCTGGTGCGTTGCAAAGGTTTGAAAACCTCATGGTTTCCTGCGCCTTTGCGCCTTCCAGAAAAACCAATGAACGCCTACCATGATCCGCAAAATTAATGGGTCCTGACCCTAAGATTGGCCCATATGTCTAAGAGGTCGGTGCATCGACTTCGGCATCTTCTTCCAAAATGCGGCGCAAGCGTCCAAAGGCCAGACGGATACGCGACTTGACAGTGCCAAGTGGGAGGCCGGTCTCTTCTGCGATCTGGCTGTGTGACATCTCTGTGTAGAAGGCCAGCTTAACAAGCTCAAGCTGTTGCTCAGGTAGCTTTGCAAGTGCTGTGCGAATGCGCTTCTGCCGTCGTTCTTCATCCAACATTTCGTTGGGATTGGGCAAGCTTTCATCTTCGATGACAACCGTGTCGGTATCAACGTCTATGGTTCGTTTGCGCCGAAGCATGTCGATGCGCCTGTTGCGCGCGATGCGAAATATCCATGTCGCCGCTGAGCTTTTCGACCGATCAAAGAGATGCGCCTTGCGCCACACAGTAACCATAACATCCTGCGCGGTCTCTTCAGCCTGAACATCATCTGCGCCAAGGCGCATGAGATAGGCTTTCAAGCGCGGTCCAAAATGATTGAAGATCTCAGCGAATGCATCACGATCCTGCTGCTCGGCGATAGCAGCAAGCCACTCAGCATGCTGTTTTGCGTCGGACGTCTGTCCAACGCGCGCTTTAGTTGTCTTGCCCACTGCCACCTTTGACTGCGTATCACTTGACCGCTCGCCGCGCGCGTTGGCCGTGACAGCAGCTGTTTCTGCGTCAGCATTGGATGGCGATGAGCGTGATGTCACTATGGACAGTAACCTTTGGCGTTTTTTGTATTACGTCACGCTCAGTTAAGGTGAGCGGTTCGGTCGGGTGGGCCTATCGCCAACCCATCTTTCTTTTCTTCAACTTACTAAGTTAGAGGTATTTATGCCAAGTCGTAAACATGAAGGTGTGCTGATCGATTTTTACGGTCGCAAGCTCGATCGTGTGATCTAACGGTTTGGTTGCGGGGCGGGGTCCTACAGGCCTAAAACTGGTCTTCTCAATCCACCTTGCTAGTGTCTTGTACCAGCCTCTTTTGACAGTCGGCCAGCGACTCTGGTGACGCACATCCGACACTGTCACACTTATGCCCCAGTGACAGTCACTATCTCCCATGGGCGGTCGGTGCGGCTGGTAATCCCATGTCTTAACCGAGAGTTAGCATCCAGGGTGCAGAGTACATCGTAAACGCAGCGTTGTTTGAAACGCTTGCGTTTTATCCTTGCCTTGGATTGACCGTTAACCATTGGCGGCTTGTCCAGCTGGAGCCGCTGTTTGCATATGAGCGAATTTCCGATGTTATCTCACCTGCTTTTTTCGAACCTTCTTGCTCAAGGCGTGACATCACGCGCCTTGGCGGTGATGGCTACCGCGTTTGCGCTGAGCTTCATGATGACGCCAGCCCACGCGCAGGAGCCGACATTTGTCGAGCAGTCGCGTGACTGGGACGTGTTCACGACCACGATTGAGGGTGGTCAAGCCTGTTTCATCGTCTCAAGGCCGCGCACCTACGATCCCATGCCCGAGAGCCGCCATGGCGATGTGTTCTTTTATTTAACCCGCCGTCCGGTTGCGAGTGTTACGGCTGAGCCGCTCATCCTGGTGGGATACTCCTTTGCAGAAGGCTCGCAGGTAACGGCGACGGTCGGCGCTTCCAACTTTACCTTTCTGACACAGGGCCCGCGTGCGTTTCTCAACGATCCCGCTGAGGGTGATGATCTGCTCGCCGCCATGCGCGCCGGGAGCGACATGCAGGTCCGCGGGACATCCGCGCGCGGAACCAATGTTACTTACACTTTCTCGCTTTCTGGCGTGACGGCTGGAACGAACCGCACCGCGACCGACTGTCCGACGGCGTAGAACGTTCTCTCCTACCTTCGCCGACATCTGTGCGCGTGAATTTGCTGCTCGTCGGCTTTTGCTGTAGGGGCCATCAGGTCGGACCCCTACCATCATGGGCGCTATGGTTGCTCTGTTAAATCTTGTCGAACGCGAGAACGCGCTCGCGGCCACATCCTTTCTTGCTCCCAAGCCGTCGATCGTTGGGCTAGATCGCCAGGAACTCCAAAACGCGCTGGGCGCTGTGGGTGTGCCTGAGAAGCAGCAGCGGATGCGTGCACGACAGTTATGGAACTGGATGTATGTGCGCGGTGTCAGCGACTTCGACGCTATGACAAACATCGCCAAAGACCTGCGCGCCTCGCTGGCTGCAGAGTTTTCTGTCGCCAGACCACAGATCGTCGCCGAGCAGATCAGCGAAGATGGGACAGCCAAATGGCTGATGCGCTTTCCCGCCGCGACTGCCACAGATCAGCCGGTCGATGTGGAAACCGTCTACATCCCGGAGAGTGATCGCGGCACTTTGTGTGTCTCCAGTCAGGTTGGTTGCACGCTGACCTGCACCTTCTGCCATACCGGGACGCAAAGGCTGGTGCGCAACCTCACCGCTGAAGAGATTCTAGCGCAGATCCTTGTGGCACGTGATCGGCTGGGCGATTGGCCCGATCAGGAAACACCGGACGGCATGACTGCCCCGGCTGGCGACGTACGGGCGATATCCAACGTTGTCATGATGGGCATGGGCGAGCCGCTCTACAATTTCGACCATGTGAAGAAGGCGCTTCTCATCGCATCGGACGGGGAGGGCATTTCGCTTTCCAAGCGCCGTATTACTCTGTCCACGTCCGGTGTGGTGCCGATGATTGAGCGCACAGGTGCTGAGATGGGCGTGATGCTTGCGATCTCACTCCATGCGGTTAACGACGAGCTTCGTGACGTGCTGGTACCGATCAACAAGAAGTATCCACTTGCTGACCTGCTTGAGGCATGCCGTACCTATCCAGGCGTATCGAACGCCAAACGCATCACATTTGAGTATGTGATGCTGAAGGGCGTCAATGATAGCCTCTCTGACGCCCGCGACCTTGTTCGCCTCTTGAAGGGTATCCCTGCGAAGGTGAACCTTATCCCGTTCAACCCCTGGCCAGGTACGATTTATGAGTGCTCTGATTGGGATCAGATCGAGCGCTTTGCTGATGTGGTCAATCGCGCAGGCTATGCCTCGCCGGTACGCACGCCCCGGGGGCAGGATATCTTGGCGGCCTGTGGTCAATTGAAATCCGAGTCAGAACGTGTTCCCGCCTGGAAGAAGCGCGCTATGGCCGCAGCACTTGCAGGTGAAGCCCCTGATCTGCACGATGCTTCCGCACATGGATCGTCGGTCATAGGCTGATTGTCGGTGTCTTCTGAACAGCCGCCCATACCTGACGGTGAGATGCTACCTGCTCGGCGTGAGGACCGAGGACGTGTGTCCGTCTTGCGCCTCTTTGGCCGACTTGTCGTTTGCTCCGTTGCCTTCATTGTAGCTGCTGCGGCTGCGTCGCTGATCGGGGTGTTCGGTCTCTATCGCGGCCTCGAAGCAGACCCGGCCTATGAAGTTGCCTTTCTCAGTACCAGCCTACTTGCCCTCCTAACGGTCGCGCACAGCTCTGCACTTCCCTTTGGCGTCTTCATTGTGCTGTCTGAAGCTTTTCGATTGCGCAGCTTCATACTGCATGCTGTGGCGCCGGTCGGTGTGGCATTCTTCCTTCTCTGGAATGTGCTGGATGACCCCTTTACCCTTGATGATGACCGTGTGATCGTCGCTTGCGGCGCGGCATTGATGGGAGGCTTTGTCTACTGGCTTTTGGCTGGACGACGCGCAGGCGCTTTCCGCGATCCGATCTACTCGACTTGAAAGCTGTTGAAGATCAGCGTGCTTGTGTGGCGAGCAGCTTGAGCGCGAAGCCGCCCATCACCCCGGCGAACACCCAATCAAACAGGCGTGTTGCGCGTTTGGAGCGCTTCAGGATCACCGAAATACGTTCCGCACCTAAGATCATAAGAATGGAGGGTAGGATCGATATGGCGAGCGAGAAGAGGCCCAGAAACATGAGTTTGCTAGACGCATGCGGATCGAGCGGTGACACAAATTGCGGTAGAAATGTTACGTAGAACAGGATGACCTTCGGGTTGAGAAGGTTGATCGTGACACCCTTGAGATAGGTTTTGCGCAGCGAGCCTTGAGGCTTCACGGTACCCGATGTGAGACCGGATCCATTGCGTACCGCATCGAACGCCAGATAGGCGAGGTACGCCGCGCCAAACCACTTAACCACCTCAAAAGCTTGCGGCGATGCTGCAATCAAGGCTGACAGGCCGATTGCTGCGGCAAGCGAATGCACGACTAGGCCGCTGCATGCACCTGCCATGGACGCAAAGCCCGCCCAGCGTCCGTTGGAAACTGTCTGACCGAGAAGAAGCGTCATGTCTGGTCCGGGCGTAAGCGTGAGGACCAACGCTGCCAATGAAAAACCGGCAAGTGTCGCGAGCGAAGGGATAGCATCAATCATGCGCCTTTATAGCGCGATGCGCACGCGCTGATCGACCCGGAAAGTGCCTTACTCTAATGCCTGTTCTTCCGGTCCGACGGCTAAGAACAGATAGCTATTGGAGCGGAAGACGGCTTCACCCTCGTCGGCTTCCACCACGCCGACAAGGCGCGCGCTTGAGAGGGGGGTGATGTTAGCCGGTGAGATGATCACGGCGCGTTCACCCGGTGCTGGTTCAGCCCAAGGCACGGTCAGTTCAAAGTGGTTCTGCGGCGGAGCGCCTTCGCGGCGGAACGCGCGAATGTCCTCGCCTCTGTCCTTCAGGTAGAATGAAAATCCGGCAGCATAACGTCGGCCAACTGTGACGATCGTGTCTGCCTCAAGCGCATCAAGCCTGTTGCCAATGACATCAGCATGCTCTGCCCAACCATACATGTCCTCCAGATTGGTCCGTGAGACGATTGGATTGTCAGGCCGTACCAGAAGAACAGCGAGCGCTGCGGAACCCAAGAGCCCCGCAACCACGGCGCAGGTGATAAGGTTCCAGCGCACCCATTTGAACTGTGCTTTGTGGATCAGTATGGCGGTGGTCACGATGACGAGCGACGGGAAAGCGGTCGCGGCCCAATTGTAGTTGGCGCTCGACTGGAAGGCCTGGAGTGAAAGAAGCCCGAGGATAGGGAGCGAGAAAATCCACAAAAAACGATCAGTTTCTGGTTTGTCGCTCGTCCAGCGCCAGACAAGCGTGAGGAGCGCAGCAATCAGGATGATTGGTCCGGCGACGCCGAACTGGCTCCCCACGAACTCCAAGAAGCTTAGCGGGTTGAAGGTTATACCGCCGCCTGAGATGTTGGTTCCCGTGTGGGCGAAGGTGATGAAGTCGTTTTGGATGTTCCAAATCAGGTTGGGCACGAAGCCCAAAAGACCGACCCCAATACCGACCCATAGATCGCCCCGCTTCAACAGCGCCCGCTTCTCCGCCGTCAGTGCCAAATAGAGAAGCAAGCATAGTGGAAAGTAGATCATAGCGTACTTGGCGTTGAGGCCAATGGCGACCGCGAGCCCGAATCCGAGGGCAAGGACCAAGGATGGGGTCTGGCGATAGCGCGCAAACGCCCAAAGCCCTGTCACCCAGCAAAAAAGGAGCGGCACGTCCGTCGACATGATGAGCGAGGACGCGGAGATGCCGATCGCGAACAGGTAGGCGAGCGCGGAAAAAAACGCAGTACGTTCCTCGTAGAGCGAACGGGTTAGACCGAAGACAAGAAGCGTTGTGAGCCCATGAAACATGGCTGCCGGCGCGCGAATGCAGGCTTCAGTATCGCCGCAGATCGCGGTGGATGCCGCGATCAGCCACCCAATCAGCGGCGGTTTTGAAAAATAGCCGAGCGCGGGATGTTCACCCCAATACCAATATTGCGCTTCATCGTAAAACAGATCGAGCGGCGTGAATGCCACGACAACGAGGCGGGCCACGACGACGCCAAGCACAATCAGAAGCAGCGTTTGCGCGTAGCGATTGGTGTCCGCGCCAACAGCGCTCATGTTTGTTGTTGCCATATCTCTTCGATCACGTCTAAGTCCGCCGTTCTCTACGTTGGACGGCGAGCCTTGCCAATGACTGTGCGTGACTCTGACCAGAAATTCTTGATCCGAGCGCTTGAGCCAGGCGATTTTGACGCTTGGCTCATGCTTTGGCGGGGCTATCTCACGTTTTATGGTGCAGATCTGGCCGAAGATGCGACCAAAACGACATGGGATCGCTTCTTCGATGACGAAGAACCCGTCTATGGCTTTGCAGCTTTCCAGAGCAACGTAATGGTGGGGATCGTCCACGCCATCAGCCACCGCGCGACCTGGACTCAAGGCCACTACCTCTATCTTGAGGACCTATTCACCGCGTCGGAAGTCCGCGGCCAGGGCATTGGAAAAGCATTGATTGACCGGGTGTATCGGCTCGCCGATCACATGGATGCAGCCCGCGTCTACTGGCATACGCATGAGACCAATGGGGCGGCACGCGCACTTTACGACCGGGTGGGACACAATGCCGGGTTCATCCAGTATCGAAGGCCTGCGTAAACCAAGCACGTTTTCGCCTACCGCTCACTTTGACGTCTGGAGACCATCCTATGGACGCTGGCTTCGCCGCCCATATCGCCCTCTTCACTTCCTTGTTCTTCACTGCCCTAACCGTTGGAGCGATGGCCTATTTCGGTGCCGGTGTTGCCCCTGTGGTGTTCCGAACGCTCGGTGAAGAGAAGGCGGGCCCTGTCGTGCGCGCGATGTTCCCGGTGTATTATCTTGTCCTCGGGATAACGACGCTTCTAGCTGCGATCCCGGCCTTTCTGGTGAATGTTGCTGCTGGCATCGTGCTTATTGTCGTCGCAGGTGGTTTTGCTTTCGCGCGGCAGATCATGATGCCGCGGATCAATGCCTTGCGTGATGAGATGAACCGTGGATCGACCGTAGCGACGAGCGCCTTTGATGCTTTGCACTCTTGGTCGGTGCGCATGAACATGCTGCAGCTAATCATTCTTTTGATCGTGTTCTGGTTTCTAGCGCTGAGCGTTGGCTAGGCGGTTTTCTACCGCGAAGACCTTAGCTCACGCCGTTTTGCGATGGCGTTCGAAAGACATAACATCACGTTCGCCTGTGTCTTTGTCGATCAATGCCAGCTATTCATCTGGTCGAACACACGATTGCAGACATAAGGCGCGATCTCATTGATAGAGCCGATGATACCATCGATTTCCTTACACAGGGGAATGAAGGTTCCCGGCGCGAGGAAATCGCGCTCCGGGTGTGGTCAGCGAGGGAGAGCCTTGGCTGATACTATCCTTTCTGAGCGAACATCAAACAGCGGCTGATAGTGAAGTGTGAATGCCTCGCTTTCGAGCGCGTCTTTGATGTTCGTCTAAAGCCAAGCCCATTTCACCACCTGCTCATCCGCAGTTGGCCCGCTTTACCGAACAAAACCTTATGTCATGCCCGTTTTCTGCGCTTGCCAGTTAGGTAGGCGGCGGCGTACACCCGCGCCAGTTTAAGTGTTGACAGTTGAGGTGCATGCAATGCCCGCCAAAGGTGAGGTCAATAAGGTCGTCCTGGCCTATTCAGGCGGCTTGGACACGTCGATCATCTTGAAATGGCTTCAAACCGAATACGATGCCGAGGTGGTGACTTTTACGGCTGATCTCGGTCAGGGCGAAGAGCTGGAGCCTGCCCGCAAGAAAGCGGAAATGCTGGGCATTGAAGAGATTTACATTGATGATCTGCGCGAAGAATTTGTCCGCGACTTCGTTTTCCCCATGTTTCGTGCGAACGCTGTTTATGAAGGTGTGTACCTGCTGGGCACCTCCATCGCGCGCCCATTGATCGCCAAACGTTTGGTGGAGATCGCCCACGAGACCGGCGCGGATGCAGTGGCGCACGGAGCGACGGGCAAGGGCAATGATCAGGTTCGTTTTGAGCTGAATGCTTACGCTTTGGACCCCGATATCAAGGTCATAGCGCCGTGGCGAGAGTGGGACTTCAAATCTCGTGAGAGCCTTCTTGATTTTGCCCAGAAGCACCAGATACCGGTGCCAAAGGACAAACGTGGCGAAGCGCCCTTCTCAGTGGATGCAAACCTTCTGCACTCGTCGTCCGAAGGTAAAGTCTTGGAAGACCCTGCTGAGGGCGCGCCGGAATATGTCCATATGCGTACAGTTTCGCCGTTGGATGCGCCTGATACACCGACTGAGATCACCGTTGGTTTTAGGAAGGGTGATGCGGTTTCCATCAATGGTGAGCGGCTGTCCCCTGCGACCATCCTTGCAAAGCTCAACGATCTTGGCCGTGACAACGGTATAGGTCGCCTGGACCTGGTGGAGAACCGCTTTGTCGGTATGAAGTCACGCGGCGTTTACGAGACCCCCGGCGGAACCATCTTGTTGACCGCCCATAGGGCGATAGAATCCATCACGCTTGATCGCGGGGCCGCGCACCTCAAAGATGAGTTGATGCCGCGTTACGCGGAACTGATCTATTATGGCTTCTGGTTCTCGCCAGAACGCGACATGCTGCAAGCAGCGATCGATCACAGCCAGCAGCATGTCGAGGGTGAGGTGGCCCTTACACTTTACAAAGGCAACGTGATGGTGACGGGACGCAGCTCTAAATCCTCGCTGTATTCGGAAGAGTTGGTGACCTTCGAGGATGATCAGGGCGCCTATGATCAGAAAGACGCGCAAGGCTTTATCAAGTTGAACGCGCTGCGTCTGCGCACACTTGCGGCTCGCAAGAAGAAACTGGGCCTGTAGAGGACGCTCTACCTTGCCAACACCGGTCCCCATTGAACAATCAACGCTCAAGCATACACGATTGGAAGACCTTCAGGGGCTCGCTACCGGATCTGTCATGTGCACCATGGGGGTCGTGATCCTTGCGCATCTAGGTTTGATCACCGGACAAACAGCAGGTCTTGCGCTGGTTTTGTCCTATGTCACCGGCATATCGTTTGGGCTTATCTTCGTCTTGGTGAGCATCCCTTTTTATGTGTTTGCGATTAACGTGATGGGGTGGGAGTTTGTCCTCAAAAGCATGGTCTGCGTGATCGCCCTTGCGCTGGGTACGGAGTTTGTGCCCCTTGGTTTTGCGATCGAACGCCTCGACCCCATCTTGGGAGCCATCATGTTTGGTGTTGTCACTGGGATCGGCTTGCTCGCCATTTTTCGGCACAAAGGCTCGTTAGGCGGTTTGGGTGTTGTCGCGCTCTGGATCCAAGACACGTTTAGCATCAGGGCCGGGTACGTGCAGCTGGGCTTCGATGTGCTCTTGTTTAGCGTCGCCGCGTTTCTGTTTCCGCTCTCAATCGTCGCTTACTCACTGTTGGGCGCGGTTGTCTTAAACGGGCTGATTGCCTTCAACCATCGTCGCGACTGGTATGTGGTGAAGTAGTTAAGACCCGTCAGGTCACAAGTAGACGACAGGTCATTTCCAGTGCTTGGTGTAGGTTGCGGAGAGAGTGTGAGCGTTAAAGTCTTATGATGCTTCGGTGGGGGTAACCGCCGAAAAGACCTAGCTGTCAGAGGACGCGAGGCGGATCGTGCCGACGCGGTCTTGCCGCATGATTTCGTCAATGCGGTCACGCTCGCGCTCAAAGTCTTCCAGTCGCGAGCCTGCAAGCGCTTCTTCCCGCGCCACGCGGATGCCCATCGGATCGACAAAACGTCCGTTGACTTGCACTTCATAGTGAAGGTGTGGACCTGTGGAGAGGCCGGTTGAGCCGACAAAACCAATGACTTGGCCCTGGCGTACTTCTGCCCCTTCCACGATGCCATTGGCAAAGCGCGTTAAGTGTGCGTAGCCCGTCTGATAGCCATTGGCATGGCGGATGCGGATCAATCGCCCGTAACCGGAGCTCCAGCCGGCATCAACAACTGTTCCGTTGCCAGACGCGATGATCGGTGTGCCGCGCGGGGCCGACCAATCCACGCCATTGTGCATACGGCGAATGCCGAGGATTGGGTGACGGCGCATTCCGAACCCGGAGCGAAACCGCCCATTTGGCAACGGGTTGCGGATCAAAAATTTGTTCGCCGATACTCCGTTCTCGTCGAAGTAGAGGAGCGATCCATCCTCGGCTGTGAAGCGGTAGAAGCGATGTGTTGTTGATCCAATGGTGATTGAAGCAAAAACGACATCGCCTGATGGATCATTGTCATCATCCAGTTCATAGAGGACTTCCATCTGGTCCCCGTGCTGGGAGACGCGCTGGTAATCCAGATCGTAGGCAAATATGTGAATGAGCTCGTTGGCGATGCCCATGGGAACATCGTTCGCCATGGCAGTTTCATAAATGGATGAATAAACTCGCGCGGACCCTTGCGCCTCTTGTTCGACGGCCGCGAATGCATCCAGATCAACAATCTGGGGCTCTTCGTCGACGCGATAGGCGCCGTTCTCTGCCAGCGATACGGTCAACAGATGCGAGCGTTGATCGTAGAGACTAACTCGGACCGGGTCTAAGCTTGCACCGCTTTCACTTGCCGGCGCCATGGCCACGCGCAGGCGATGACCTTCCTCCATCACATTGGTGCCAAGGAACGTCTCAAACGCACCTTCAACGGGATCAATGGAAGCTTCGCTCGCGCCGTTGTTGATCAGAACGCTCTCCAGCGTATCGCCGCTTTGCAACGCGACAATAATCTCATCAAGTCCATCGGTGGGCGCTAAAGGCTCGTCCTGCGCCTTGCCAATAACCGAGAAATTTTCTGGAACGACACGCACCGATGCAAATGCATCCAGCGCGTTGAATGTTTCATTGTTGTCCGTCGCAGAGCTATCGTTGGCAACGATCTGGTTTGGATCTACAAATCCGAGCGCACTACCGGCCCTGGTAAGGCTCGTTGCTGAGGCGAATCCTATCGCTGTTGCTGCGCTTCCTCTTTCGCCGATTGTGAAGCGTGCAGTATCCGCCACTGCGAGCACGACATCTTCCGGCTGAGGCACAGCATTCTGGTCGAGCACGACCGCGCTGTAGGGAAACGGGCTCTCGCGAACGGCAATCTCTCCCTCGACCTTCGCGTCATGGATCAGGGAGGCTGCGTCCGCGCTGATTACTTCATCATTGCGGGCAAAGAGGTTAAGCGGATTAAACGGCGGTCGATCGGTGCTCAGCTCTGTCGTTTCAAGGGCAAGAGACGCGACCACACGTGCGAACGGTTGAAGGCGAACGACATCGACATCGCCGTCGCGTTGGACGGTGGGCACGTTGATCTCTCTGCGGTTGGCAATAGGTTCGACTTCACGTGTCAGGCGATCGCCTTTGACGATACGCCCGTCTTCATCCACGAAGCTTGCAAGAAGCTCTGTCGCAGCCACCTCCGGGGGGACCGCCGCCTGCTGACGTCCATCGACTGCTGCATAGAGCGCCCCAATCATCAAGCCAGTCGAAACAAGGGCGATGACGACTGTTCCAGCCAGCCATTTGACACTGACCCCGCGGTGCTCAACACCAGACGCACGCGCGCCATCAGAGCGGAGCGCTGGATCGTTACCTACTTTGATGCGTCTGAGTGTGCGCCTGACTGGAGCCATAACCAATGGTCTAACGTGCGATCTTAATGAACGTAAAGAGGTAATGTTATCTAAGCATTAACGATATATCTGGATGTGCTTATGTGTTTGTTGCTGCACGTCAATCCGGTCAGACTACCATCAACAAGCCGACTGAATTATGGCGATTGCCCGAATCGACGACAGTATGGCAGGGATCATAGCATGGTGCTTTTCAAAGGACGCAGTTCTGAGCGCGATAAGAGCAGTGACACTGCACGTATCGCCAGCCTCATCAAGCAGATTGATGATGTGCGCGCTGGTATTCGTCGGGAGCGTCGCGGACTTGAGCGGCGTTATTCAGAAGTTGTCTATGACGCAGCCCACATTATGGATACCGGCTATGAAGGTGAGCGAGGCGAAGCTGCTGAGGAGGCCTTGAGCAAGGTCGAGAATGACGCGCTTTACGCTCGTCGCCGTATGTCAGAGCTTGATCGACATACCCAATCGCTAGAAGCCTTGGCCGAACGGGTTAAAGTCATGTTTGATCCGGTCGACGAGATCGCTCAGCTGCGCAAACGATAGGGCTTCCGATCTGGCCGCCGCGACCCTGTTTAGACCGTTGTCCAATCGGGATTGGTCCGAGGTTCTTATCATTGTCCCCATAATGTATGATGGTGTCGATCACACAGTGAACGGGAGATCGAGCCATGACCTATGTCGATGGTTTCGTGGCTGCAGTGGAGACGGCCAACAAGGACGGTTACATCAAACATGCTGAGAGCGCCGTGTCGGTTTTTAAAGACCATGGCGCGCTCTCGGTCGTTGAATGTTGGGGCGATGATGTGCCGGAGGGTGAGGTAACCAGTCTTCCTATGGCCGTTAAATGCCAGCCAGATGAAACGGTGGTGTTTTCTTGGATTACGTGGCCCGACAAAGCGACGCGCGACGCCGGTATGGCGAAAGTGATGACAGATCCGCGTATGCAGCCCGATGTTAATCCGATGCCGTTTGACGGACAGCGGATGATCTTTGGTGGCTTTGAGATGGTACTTGACGCCTGACCGGCATCGGTCAAGTGCGACCGTCACATGTGGATCTGTCGTTTCTCCACTGCCAGCGCGGCCTCCTTGACAGCCTCTGACATGGTGGGGTGCGCGTGGCAGGTACGGGCCATGTCTTCTGAGGAACCACCAAACTCCATGAGGACGGCAGCCTCGTGGATAAGATCGCCAGCGCCTTTACCAACGATATGCACGCCTAACACGCGGTCGGTCGTCGCATCGGCGAGAACTTTGGCGAATCCGTCCGTTGCGTTCATGGCGCGGGCACGACCGTTGGCAGAGAATGGGAACTTGCCAGCCTTGTAGTCGATGCCGGCGGCTTTCAGCTCTTCCTCTGTCATTCCAACGGATGCCACTTCCGGTTCCGTATACACAACGCTTGGGATGACGGCGTAGTTCACATGGCCTGCTTTGCCAGCGATGATCTCGGCGAGCGCGACGCCCTCATCTTCAGCCTTGTGGGCGAGCATGGGGCCATCGATGACGTCGCCTATGGCGTAAATCCCGTTCACATTGGTCTTGAAGTGAGCATCGGTCTTCACCCGGCCACGTTCATCCATATCAACGCCGACGGCTTCAAGTCCCAAGCCGTTGGTGTAGGGGACACGGCCGGTGGAAACGAGCACGACATCGGCTTCGAGCGTCTGCGTCTCGGCTTCACCGCTGGCATGTTCGACGGTCACCTGGTGTTTTTTGCCCGTGGCCTCGACAGCTGTGACCTTGGAAGAGAGCATGAAATCGATGCCCTGCTTCTTGAGCATGCGCAGGAACTGCTTGGAGGTGTCGAGGTCCATGGCACCTAAGATATGATCCTGGAATTCCACGACCGTAACCTTGGCGCCAAGTCGTCGCCAGACTGAGCCCAGCTCTAGGCCGATCACGCCGCCACCAACAACAACCATGTGGCCTGGAACTTTATCGAGTTCGAGGGCGCCGGTGCTGCTGACAACGGTCTTCTCGTCAATCTCAATCGCAACGCCAGGAATGCTGGCTGAATCTGATCCAGTGGCGATCACGATATGCTTCGTGTCGAGCTCTGTTACTGCGCCATCGTCAGCCGTGACCGTGACTTTGCCGGACGCGGTTATCGCACCGGTGCCGATGTAATCGGTGATTTTATTTTTCTTAAAGAGGTACGAAATGCCGTTCACATTGTCGGCGACGACATCGTCTTTGTGTTTCATCATTGTTTCAAGATCGAGCTTGGGCTTGCCCACCTTGATGCCGAGCTTTTCCAGCGTGTGACCTGCTTCCTCGAACACGTCAGAGGCGTGAAGGAGAGCTTTTGACGGGATACAGCCAATGTTGAGGCAGGTGCCGCCATGGGTGGCGCGCTTTTCGACGACAGCGACCTTCATGCCGAGCTGTGCCGCGCGGATCGCGCAGACATAGCCGCCTGGGCCGGTTCCGATAACAACAAGGTCATAAGCGTCGGGCATAATAGGTCTTTCTTATCGTCGGTCGTGACAGAAACGGTCTGTCGCTAGAGAAGTGTTCTCACGAGAATTGTTAGGATCGCTCCAAGCGCGATGGCCCATGCGAGCGACCGCAGTCCAAATGTTCCAGCAACATAGAGTGGGACATAGATCACACGCGCAGCCAGATAGGTCCACGCCGCGATAGCGCTTACGCCATCGGTTTGATTGGTTAGGTGCGCCACAATCACAACAATCGCGAACCAGGGGAGCGTTTCGATGTGATTGTTGTAGGCGCGCTGAAGCCTGCGGGTGTGCACGGACATGGTGTTCTTGGGCGGCTCATCGCGTGGACCTGCCGTGTAGCCGCGTTCAAGCTCTATGTTTGCCGGAACGGCATAGAGAACAAGCTGAATGAAGGCCAAAATGACGGCAAGGAGGAGCACCAGAAGTTCGGGTGTCATGCGTAAGGTCCGGTTCTGATACTCGTCATTATGATCATAGGTCTTACCGTCCACCACTCACGTCAAGGGTCGTTCCGGTGATGTAGGAGGAAGCGTCAGAAACGAGATAAGCGATGGCGTCGGCGACTTCTTGTGCTGTTCCACCGCGCCGCATTGGTATTGTCTCTTTGAGTTGTTCAACCCGATCAGGTATGCCGCCGGACGCGTGAATCTCTGTGTCTATGATACCAGGCCGCACCGCATTGACGCGGATGCCGTCGTTCGCGACTTCAAGCGCCAGTCCTTTCGTGAAGATGTCGATGGCGGCCTTGCTGGCGGCGTAGTCTACATATTGGTTTGGCGACCCAAGTCGCGCCGCAGCAGAAGACAGGTTCACAATCACTCCGCCGTCACCGCCTTTACTCAGCTGCATGCGGTTCACCGCCTCTCTGGCGCAAACAAAGCTGCCCAACACGTTGATGCGCATCATGCGTTCGATCCGCTCGTAGCTCATGTCGGCCACGCTGGCAGACTTCTCGACGATGCCGGCATTGTTGATGAGGGCGGTGAGAGGCGCATCCATACCGTCGATCTCAGCAAATACGCGCAGCATATCGTCTTCGCACGACACATCTGCTTTGATCTTAGTTGCCCTGCCGCCTGCGCTTTTAATTTCGGCGACTGTTTCATCAGCGGCGGACTGGTTGGAGAGGAACGTGAGGACAGTGGCGTAGCCTTGGCTTGCCAGAGTAACTGCTGTTGCCGCGCCGATACCGCGGCTGCCGCCTGTTATGAGAGCGATCCCACGTGAGGGAGATTGCATGTGCGGGTTCCTTAAGGCGCGAAGGTGAGGACTTCGGTGCCTCGCCCATTGCCCCAGGTGCCGAACAGGCTTCCATCGCGCTGCACCGTATAGATCACCGGACTAGAGTCCCCCCAATCGACGATGAACTCGCCACCGATCAACGGGCCACGTCCTGAATAGCTGTCATTGCCGACCTGCCAGTCGATCAACAGGTCACCGCTTTGCGCATCGAAGTTGAGATAGGCAGAACCGCGATAGGTCGAGCCACTTGGGTTTGTGCCTTGGACCGCGAAGGTGTTCGGTAAGACCGAAATCAAGTCGAAGACGAGCGTTGCATACTCCTCGTCGTTGATGCTCGCCCGGTCTGACGTTTGCGCCCAACCCTCTCCGGCTGGAGATAGGACGCTCATGAGAAGGCCAAGGGCGGCGATGGCTGCTAACAACACGTTGCGCATGGGTCGTCCCCTACAGATCGAGAACCAAACGCTTCACATCTTCCAAGCTCTCTTTCACCCGAACGAGGAAGGTCACAGCTTCTTTGCCGTCGACGATCCGATGATCATAGGAAAGCGCGAGATACATCATCGGACGGATGACGACCTGGCCATTGACTGCCATCGGGCGCTCTTGGATTTTGTGCATACCCAAAATGCCAGACTGCGGTGCATTGAGGATGGGTGATGACATTAACGAGCCATACACCCCGCCATTGGAGATGGTGAAGGTGCCGCCCTGCATCGAATCCATACCAAGCTTGCCGTCGCGGGCCGCCTTGCCTAGGCGTGCGATTTCTTTCTCAATCTCTGCAATCGACATTTGATCGGCATCGCGAACTACAGGCACAACGAGACCTTTATCCGTGCCAACAGCGACACCAATATGGGCGAAGTTCTTGTAGATGATGTCCGTGCCGTCGATCTCAGCGTTAACGGCTGGGATCTCTTTGAGCGCGTGCGTCACGGCCTTGGTGAAGAAGCCCATGAAGCCCAGCTTCACCCCGTGCTTCTTCTCAAAAAGCTCTTTGTACTCTTTGCGCAGATCCATCACCGGACCCATGTCCACCTCATTATAGGTGGTCAGCATGGCGGCTGTGTTCTGCGCGTCCTTGAGACGGCGCGCGATGGTCTGGCGCAGGCGCGTCATGCGCACGCGATCCTCGCGCGTTTCATCATCGGGCGCTGATGGTGCGCGGACAGAGGCCGGAGCGGCGGCTGGGGCAGCTGTTGCCCCGCTCGCGATGGCGTTGATCACATCACCTTTGAGGACTTGGCCGCGTTTGCCTGTGCCTGCGTCCACTGACACGCCCGTTTCAGCCATCATGCGGCTGGCCGATGGAGCTGGCGGCATGCTGGTTGACGAGGCTGGGGTTGGTGCGGCTGGGGCTGAGGCTGGTGCGGCTGGAGCTGGTTCACCCGCAGCGGACACCGCTGACGCACCTTCGCCTGGTGCGATGCGCAGTAAGAGATGGCCGGGTTCGACCACATCGCCGGATTTCACAACCAGCTCTGCAATAGTGCCTGCGACTGGCGATGGAATTTCCTGCGCCGCTTTGTCAGTTTCCAATTCAAGCAGCACATCGTCTGCTTTTACAGCGTCGCCAACCTTGACGGAAATCTCGCCGACCTCAGCCTCGGTCACGGACTCACCAGCGCTCGGCGTGATGACATCGACCAGCTCTGCAGGTTTCGCATCGGGCGCCGGAGCTGCTGCTGGTGGCGCGGCCAGTGCCTTAGGTTCTGCGGGAGCTGCACCATTGCTTTCGCCAAGCATGCCGAGAAGCGTGCCAACTTCGACCGTCTCGCCTTCTTTGACCAGGATCTCGCCGAGCGTACCTGCCTCTGGTGAGGGCACTTCGACTGTCACTTTGTCGGTTTCAAGTTCCACAAGAGGTTCATCGGCGTTCACCGCTTCGCCGGGTTGCTTGTACCAGCTCGCGACGGTCGCTTCGGTGACGGACTCGCCGAGGGTTGGAACACGGATTTCACTGGGCATTGCTATCTCCAGGGGCCGATCTTTGTTGGCACGTCAGATGTGTGACCGCCCCCGATGGCGGTCACCGTTGCTTGTTTACTCACCAAGCGCTTCGTCGAGGAAGGCGTGAAGCTGGGCGAGGTGTTTGGACATAAGGCCCGTAGCCGTGGCGGCCGCAGCCGCCCGGCCAGCATAACGCGCGCGTTTGTGCGTAGCGCCGATGCGATCCAGCACCCATTCCAGGTAGGGTTCGACAAAGAACCAGGAGCCCATGTTCTTCGGCTCTTCCTGACACCAGACGATTTCGGCCTGCTTGAAGCGGGACAACTCTTGCGTCAGCGCCTTGGCCGGGAACGGATAGAGTTGTTCCACGCGAAGAAGCTGGACATCATTGACGCCGCGTTTTTCACGCTCCTCATAAAGATCGTAATAGACCTTGCCCGAGCACAGCACGACGCGGCGAATTTTCTCGTCTTCAGCCAGCTGAATGGGCTGGTCCTTCAAGGCCTGCGCGTCGTCCCAAAGGACGCGGTGAAACGTCGTCCCTGGACCCATCTCCTCAAGTCGCGACGTGGCGCGTTTGTTGCGTAGCAAGCTCTTGGGCGTCATCAGGATGAGTGGCTTGCGGAAGTCGCGATTCAACTGGCGGCGCAAAATGTGGAAGTAGTTGGCCGGCGTCGTGCAGTTCGCGACCTGCATGTTGTCTTCTGCGCACATCTGCAAGAAGCGTTCAAGACGAGCCGAGGAGTGTTCTGGCCCTTGACCCTCATAACCGTGCGGCAGAAGACATACGAGGCCCGACATGCGGAGCCATTTGCGTTCACCGGACGAGATGAACTGGTCGAACAACACCTGTGCGCCGTTGGCAAAGTCACCAAACTGCGCCTCCCACAAGGTGAGAGCGTTTGGTTCAGCCATGGAGTAGCCATACTCGAACCCAAGCACAGCTTCCTCTGACAGCATCGAGTTGATGACCTCGTAGCGCGATTGTGTCTCGCTCAGATTGTTGAGCGGGATAAAGCGTTTTTCATCGCGTTGATCGTAGAGAACCGTGTGTCGCTGAGAGAAGGTGCCGCGCTCGCAGTCCTGGCCGGACAGACGCACGGGGTGACCGTCAAGACAGATTGTCCCAAAGGCAAGTGCCTCCGCAGTCGCCCAATCCAGACCTTCGCCAGAATCGATCATCGTCTTCCGGTTGTTCAGGAAGCGTTTGATGGTGCGGTGCGCCTCGAAGTCTTCGGGCGTCGTTGTCAGCTTGCCGCCAACGTCCTTCAGGACGTCCATATCAACGCCGGTCGCTCCCTTGCGGGCATCATCGTCGATCTTAGCCTGCTTTAGACCGGACCATTTGCCGTCAAGCCAGTCGGCCTTGTTCGGCTTGTAGGCCTGGCCTATCTCAAACTCTTTATCAAGATCAGCGCGGTACTCAGCCTTGCGGGCTTCGATGTCGGCTTCCGTTAGGACGCCCTCCTTAACGAGCTTCTCTGAATAGATTGTCAGCGTCGTTGGGTGCGAGCGGATCTTTTTGTACATGATTGGCTGGGTGAACGCTGGCTCGTCGCCCTCATTGTGGCCGAAGCGGCGGTAGCAAATCATGTCGATCACCACCGGCTTATGGAATTTCTGCCGGAATTCGATCGCGACCTTGGCAGCATAAACAACCGACTCGGGGTCATCGCCATTGCAATGGAACACCGGTGCTTCCACCATCTTCGCGACATCTGACGGGTAGGGCGACGAGCGTGAGAACCGCGGATTGGTCGTAAAGCCGATCTGGTTGTTGATGATGAAGTGGATCGAGCCGCTGGTCCTATGACCGCGCAAGCCCGACAGGCCGAAGCACTCCGCCACGACGCCCTGGCCAGCAAAAGCTGCATCACCATGTAGGAGAAGCGGCAGAACCTGGGCACGCTCGCTCAAGGGCACCACGTCGGTGGTCTTGTCGAACGTGCCGACCTGATCCTGCTTGGCGCGTACTTTGCCGAGTACCACCGGGTTCACGATCTCAAGGTGCGATGGGTTCGCGGTTAGCGACAGGTGAACATTGTTACCGTCAAACTCACGGTCGGACGACGCGCCGAGGTGATACTTCACATCGCCGGAGCCTTCCACATCGTCCGGTGCGTAAGAGCCGCCCTTGAACTCGTGGAAGATCGCGCGGTGAGGTTTCTCCATCACTTGGCTGAGCACATTGAGGCGGCCGCGGTGGGCCATGCCGAGCACGATGTCACGCACGCCAAGCTGGCCGCCGCGTTTGATGATCTGTTCCAGCGCGGGCACAAGCGCCTCGCCGCCGTCCAGACCAAAACGCTTCGTGCCGGTGTTTTTGACGTCAAGAAACTTCTCGAAGCCTTCCGCCTCAATGAGCTTGTTAAGGATTGCCTTCTTGCCGTTCTCGGTGAAGGCGATGCCCTTGTCCGGGCCCTCGATGCGTTGCTGGATCCAGCTTTTCTCTTCACCGTCTGAGATGTGCATGAATTCAACGCCGAGCGTTGAGCAGTACGTCCGTTTCAGGATTTCCATCATCTCTGGGATCGTCGCGAAGTCGAGGCCCAGAACCTTGTCGAGGAAAATCTTGCGGCTGTAGTCAGCCTCGGCCCAGCCATAGCTTTTCGGATCAAGCTCGGGATGGTCCTCCGGGGCTTTCAACTGAAGCGGATCGAGATCGGCAGCCAGGTGACCACGCATGCGGTAGGCGCGGATCATCATGATGGCGCGCACCGAATCGCGCGTCGCCTGCTGAACCTGTTCGGCGGAAACCTCAACACCGGCAAGGTGCGCGTTTTGCTTCAGCTTGGCTTCGACGGCTTTTGCGGCGGCCTTTTCGTCAACACCCCAGTTGGCGTCAAGCGCTGAGACCAACTCGCCATTACCGGCGATTGGCCAATCTGGCCGCCTCCACGACGCGCCGCGTGCATTGTCGGTCACATCGCCTGCTTCATCGCCAAGTTCGGCGAAGAAGGCGGCCCATTCGGCGCCAAATTTTGACGGGTCTTCCTGATAGTCAGCGTAAAGCTGATCAAGATAAGCGGCGTTGCCGCCGTAAAGGAACGAGGTTGCAGCGAAGGCTGCGTTCGTCTCCTGCCGTGCCATCGGCTTCTGTCGCGAGGTGTTGGCCCCGTGCTCCCTTTTGGCCCGACCGCCCATCAGTCAAGCCTGATACATCATGGGTGCTGTATTCGCGGGCGGACGTCCACCCGAATTTTAGCGTCACCTCACGCAAATCTGCGTGATGGTGTTCCCACAAGCGAAATTCATTATCCGTTCAAGACCTTTACCAAGGTTTTTCCAAGTTGCGCTGGCGAGGGAGAGACAGCGATGCCGGCTGCCTCCATAGCGGCGATCTTGTCTTCCGCGCCGCCCTTGCCGCCTGAAATGACAGCGCCAGCGTGACCCATGGTGCGCCCTGGAGGCGCTGTTCGCCCAGCGATGAACCCGGCCGTTGGTTTCCAGCGGCCTTTTTTCTTTTCGTCGGCGAGGAACTGCGCTGCATCTTCTTCTGCCGATCCGCCGATCTCACCGATCAAGATGATTGACGTTGTTTCCTCATCGGCCAGGAACATCTCAAGC
>JBCCLK010000044.1:0-21534 GCA_039026935.1 Pseudomonadota bacterium | reverse complement strand
TCGATAGCGAGTTTCTTACTTCAATCCTCGCCAGAATTGCCAATGAAGGTGTGGTCGGAGAAAGGCTACACGCTGTGGAAAGCGATGACCCGGTAGAATATACGATAGTTTTTTCGAGTGCTGTTGGCGACGGATTACTTGGAGAAAAGTTCAGTGCCGCACGCAAAAGTAAGGGTAAGACCCGGACAGATGTGTCTTTAGCGATGAAATCAAGCCGATCTACAGCCAAGCGAATTGAAGAGAACGAGCAGAGTCCCACACTCCAAACTGTTCAGAAGTATGCAGAGGCGCTCGGTTTGGAGGCATACATTGTCTTCAAAGAACCGAGCAATGAATAAGTACCATAAATGGTATTGACAGCAAGGTACCATATTTAGTACCTGCTGTTTGTAGCGATTTCAGAGCTCTGTGACGACGTCGCCGCAAACCTAATTTCCGTTTGAGAAAACCTACTAGTCGAGATCAAGCACCGCGCGACACCGTGTCGGTGAACGGAGGACTCTTATGCCAGTTATCAATCCAGATGGCACTTTAGGCCGTCGTATCGACCGCGTGTATGTATTGAGCCAAGCCGAGACCCAAGACACAAACTTGGTCGTGATCATTCGGATGGAGTTGGTTTTTCTGTCCCGTGTCTACAACCTTAGGGGGCTCGATTGGCGGGAGTTCCTTTTGTGGTGCTATCAGAATTTGAAAGTACCCATCTTGAACCGAGATGGCACCAGAGCGCGGATGTCTCTGAGCTGGTTGGACAGCGTGGAAGAGAGAGCCAGCAATGAAAATCTACCGCCCGAAGGCGCAGAGATCCAAGCGGTAGAAAGCAGGGTGTCAACGTTCGAAGAGAACCTGCGATCCTATCTGAACGACACCTGTCGCAAGGTTTTTGATGCAGACGGAACGGCGGTTGTTCATCAAGTGAACCGTCACAAGTTCATCGATATCGCCACGATTGTGGCGGCCTCCCATCCGGAGATCAGTGCGTATTGGCCCCGGCATCCCCTCAAGGGGAACAAGCCCCCGGAAGCCGCGAACGACAATGTGCGCGACTGGCTTCGCCATCGTGGCTGAGCTCCATCTCACACCAACGAAAACCAAAGCCCGCCGCTCTCGGCGGGCTTTTTTTGGCCAATCACCCGGGGGTTCGTTTTGAGAGGCGTATAACGCTGCCATCGTTGATCACTCGAGATCAGCGATTCCCCGAAACCCTTATCCAAGCGCCGCCCAGTCCAATTCGACTGGCGGAGGAAGGCAGGTGTGAAACGCAGGATTCCTCAAACAGCATGTTCCAAAGCTCCATGGATGGCCTCACCAACATGCTCGCGCTGTTGTGCGCAGTGATGGTGACGCCGTTGGCGGATGGTTACTCCGCCGATTGGGCAACTCGTCTGTTCATCGGAGTTTATGGACCAGACTTTGCCGGGCTCTTTCGCATGGCCTGGTTTTTTGTGGTGGGCGCCGTCGTGTTCTTCGCGGCGCGCGCGGGCCTCGCTATCGCGCTGACTATGCTCAGCTCGTGGGCGGTGTTCCGCTTTGGGCTCCTGCCAATTTAATCCCAACGAAAGGAAAACCTATGGGACTGTTCGACGACTACGAAGAAGCCGACAAGCTTTACAAGAAGAAGGACAATGACTGGATTGGGGTGGTTCTGGCCATCCTGATCCTGATCGGGCTCTTTGCCTGGTTCGGTTGATCCCAGAACCAGACGGCGTTCCCCAGCGTGATGCGGGGAACGCCACCCTGATGATCTGACGATCCTTCATTCCCAACAACAATTGCCGGGCGCGGGTGCTGCAACACCCGCGCCCGTTTTGTTTCAAATGACGGAGCAAAAGGCAAATGGCGCAGTTCAATTATGATGGGGCCGATCCTCGAAACCGAGCCCGCTTCCGCTTTGGTAGCGCCCGCTACGCCAATGCGCGTGACTTCGACCGCGCGGGTATGTTTGCCCTAGACGAAACGTCCCTGATGTTCGGCTTCCTGGGCAAACGCATGGTGACTTATTCAGGTCCCGGCGGCGCCGTTATTGTTGCCGGAGCCAGGGCGGGCAAGCTGCGCGATATCCTGGCTTTCTCCGTCTGCAATACCATTCATCCAGGCACGATGCTGATCCTGGATTTGAAGGGCGAAGAGGCCGCGATTTCGCAGGACCAAACGCCTGACCGCAAACACTGCATCTATTGGAACCCGCGAGGGCTTCATGGCTTGCCTCGGCATAGGCTGAACCCTGTCGGTCACCTGATTATGGGCAGCCCAACGCTGTACGCGGACATCAAACAGTTTGTCGAAAATCTCATCCCGTTGTCGGGATCGGCGCAGGGTGAGTTCTTCGAATTACGCGCCCGTGAATTTCTCGAAGGCATTTGCCTGACACTGGTGAAGCTCAAGGGCGTTCTGACCTTTCCCGACCTCTACCACATCATCAATCTCATTCCGGGCAATTCCGATGAGTGGATTGACTTTGCCTATGAGATGCATGTGTCGGGCATTCCGCTTGCAGTGCGCGTCGAGCAAGAGATTGCTGAGGGTCGCAACGACTCTGGCGGCGGCTTTCGCGGCATCCTTGGCGAACTTTTCAAGTCGGTCTCGGCACTGTCTGACCCGGAACTGATGGCAAGTGTATCGCCACCCTTCAATTTCGACCTTGCTGATTTTTGCCGCAGCGATCAGCGCACCAATCTTTACCTCATGCCGCCTGCTGAGACTCTCGAAGCTTGGGGTCCGGTTGTAAAAGCTATCTTTGTAGGTGCGATGGCACTGAAGTCCCGCGCTCCGTCTGCACCGCGACAGACGTGGGTGATCGACGAAGCGGCGCAGCTGAAGAAGTTCCCCCTTCTGGTATCGCTCTATTCGCTCGGCGCGGGTCTCGGTATCCGTCCGCTCTGCGTCTTTCAGAGCACCCACCAGATGAAAACGCTCGGCCCCGATGCCGATAACATCATTATGGCATCGGCGGCCCTGCGTTGTTTCTTCGGTGTGCGCGATATCGAGACGGCCACAACCATCTCGCGGATGAGTGGTTCGCAGACGTTCGACTACGTCGATCCGGCACAATTGATGCGCGCTGAACATGCAAGGCGACAAACAGCCCATGCCATGCTGTCGGGAAGCGATCCGATTGCGGCGGCGATGCAAGCGCGGCAACAGATGCGCGAGGCAGAACAGCCGCGTGCGCAGCAACGTAACCTCATCACCGCCGATGAAGTGATGACCCTCGAAGGCAAAGCCATCATCTTTGCCGACGGCTTGCCCGGTCCGGGATTGGTGGATCGCCGCGCCTACTACGAACAGCGCTTCATGGCGGGCCGCTATCATCCCAACCCGTATCACCCGCCAGCAGATGTCGTGCGTGTTAAAACACTCTTTGGATACAATTCAAAACGCGTGATCCGGGAGCCTGTACCAACCGCCTACGCCGACTACCCTCAGTACCAGGATGGATTTTGGTCCCGAATCGAAGACTAGGATCAAATCCATTGGATAAGGACGACAAGAGTAGCAAGCACTCTGGCTGGTCCACCATGCCACGTTCGCGTGGTGGGATAGACGCACAGCGCTTGACGCCCAACTTCGAGCGCGAGCGCGATCCCTTCCATGCCAAGCAATTGCGGGACCAAGGAACGACGGAAGCTGAGCGCCGCGCGGCGTTCAAAGTCAAGCGGCGCGACCCTTCCGGCTCCAGAATGGTCAAACGCCAACGTCCTGCGCCAACGCACAAACCATCGCCGCAACTCGCCCGTGGGCCGGATCGCAACGCTTACAACGACCAGATGGCGCGTGATCATCGCGAAGCGCAGCGCAACTCCAAAATTGCGCGCGGTGAAGCGATGCGCCGCGAACTCAATCAGCACGCGCTATGGCTCGACCGCAAAGCGGAACAGGTCGCCCGCATGCCGGCGCCATCAACCCGTGAAGGACGCACAGCAAGCGAGAAGGAACTGTTCCGCGCAAAGCGACAGATGGGCGACAGCTCAAAACGCCTGCTCAATCGCGCCCATAGCGTGCGTCGCGATCTCAACGACCGGTAACCCACTTTATCACCGCCCTAACCGAAAAGGAGTTCCTATGAACGACCAAAGCTATGATCAAACCGATACCGCCTCCCGAGACGCCAACAGGCCCTATGACCGTCATCGCGATGGGGCACTCGAAATCGCCATATGGCGTGCGGTGACCGATAAAGGCGTAGCGTACAACACCGAGATGAAACGGTCCTACAAAGACGATCAGGGCGAATGGCAAAGCACCCACGCCATTCCTGAGCGGGACTTACTCAAGGCCGCGCGCCTTCAGGAACAGGCTTACACCTCCATCCAGATGGCACGTGAATACGATCGTGTGCAGAAGCAGGAGCGGCAGGCTGCAAACCGCGGTGGGCAGAATGCCGCTGTGAGCCGCAACAACAGTCAAGATTACGGTCGAGAACGCTAACCAATGGGCCTTTACGGCCCACCAAAATCCTTGATGGAACAGAGCATCTGAAGTATGCTGTTCACTTTATGTTCTTATCAAGGGGAAGGAGCAGAGAATGGAGACACTGTAAGACACAAAGGAAACGCACACTGTGCAAACACAGAACAAGGACACACCACACGAAACGCAAGGGATAGCCCTAGAACCGCTCACATTCGACAGCGAACGCTACCTCGCTCAGGCGGATTATCCCGAACTTAACGACGACCAAAAACGGGAATTCCTTGAAACGATTTGGTCGATCATGGTCCACTTTGTGGATAAGGGCTTCGGGATGGAAAACATCCAACTGGCTTTGGCTGCGGTCGCCGATACAGACATTGCTTCCCCGCCAGGCACCGCAGCTCAATCCCATCAATCGCGCCTTACGTCCGCGTTTGAAGAAGGAACCGCCGATAACGACGACATCAGGATCGAGAAAGAGAGCGCTTAATGAGCTTCGAGTTTGAAAAGTCCCACGGCATCACCGACGCCCTGATCTATGCGCGGGTCAGCTCGAAGTCGCAGGTGCCTCGGGGTGACGGCCTTCAATCTCAACAAACCCGTTGTGAGGCCTATGCCAAGTTCAAGCGCTACAATGTCGTTCACGTCTTCAGCGATGACCTGACCGGGAAGCGAAGCGATAGACCCGGCGTTGATCAACTCATCTCATTCCTGCGCTCCAATCGCACCCGGCGCTTCGTTGTTCTCATTGATGACATCTCCCGCTTTGCGAGGCGGGTCCCTGTTCACTTCAGTTTGCGCGATGCCATTGCGGAAGCAGGCGGTGTTCTGGAATCGCCTGCTATGGTGTTCCGTGATGATGCCGATGGGGAGTTCCAGGAATACATCCTGGCATCCGTCGCCCAGCACCAATCACGCAAGAACGCGGAGCAAACGGCCAACCGACGTCAAGCGCGTTGCCTCAACGGGTTTTGGCCGTTTGCCAATCCGATTGGATACAAACATGAGAAGGTCAAAGGGTATAGCGGCAAGCTTCTGGTACGCGATGAACCGCTGGCGTCCATCATCCAAGAGGGGCTGGAAGGCTTTGCCTCCGGGCGCTTTGCAAGCCAGGTCGAGGTGAAGCGCTTTTTTGAAAGCCAGCCCGCTTTCCCGAAAGACCTTCCCAATGGCGAGATTCGCAATCAGCGCATCACCGACATTCTGCGCCGTGTGATCTACGCGGGCTACATCACCGCGCCGTACTACGGCATCTCGATGGTCAAGGCGCAGCATGAGCCATTGATCTCGCTCGAAGACCATCAGCGCATTCTTGACCGTCTAGATGGCAAGAGAGGCGTTGCGGCCCGGAAGGATATGAGCGCTGACTTTGTGCTGCGCGGCTTCGTCTCGTGCGGGGATTGCGGCAAGCCTCTGACCGCCTGCTGGTCCAAAAGCAAGACGGGCAAGAGGCACCCATACTATCTGTGCTTCAATCGCGCCTGCGAGAGCCACCGCAAGTCCATCCCGCGCGACAAGCTCGAAGGTGAGTTTGCGGCTCTCCTGAAGTCTTTGAAGCCAACGCGCGGCCTGTTCGACGTTGCTAGGGCGATGTTCAAGGACATTTGGGATCAGCGTGCAGGCCAACTCAAAGCCATGCAGGCAACGCTCAAGTCCGACGTCAAAACCATCGATAAGCAGATCGAGCAGCTTGTGGATCGTATCGTCGATACGCAGAATGCCACGGCTGCCATTGCCTACGAGCGCAAGATCGAGAAGCTGGAGCGCAAGAAGCATCTCGCGCTCGAAAAGCTTAACTCTGGTGCCAAACCAGTACGCCCCTTCAAGGAAGTGTTCGAACTCGCCTTCGCGTTCCTCGCAAACCCTTGTATTCTTTGGGCTTCTGAGCGTTTGGAAGATCGCCGAACAGTGCTCAAACTGACCTTTGCAGACCGTCTCAGCTACAGCCGAAATGAAGGGTTTCGAACCCCTGATTTATCGTTGCCGTTCAGGCAGTTAGGTGTGGATTGTGGTCTGAAAAACAAGATGGCGCACCGGGGAAGATTCGAACTCCCGACCCCTTGATTCGTAGTCAAGTACTCTATCCAGCTGAGCTACCGGTGCGCAGGATCGCAGCAGTTAGGCACCACCGCCATCCGAGGCGCGACACCTAGCTCAGCCCTTTGCCAATTGCAAGACGGTCGGGAAACGTTCTGATTCGTTACACGACGCCATCTTTCACGCGTGCGTCAGGCAAGCAAATTGCGAAGCGAGCGCCGGTTTGAGGCTGCGTTTCGCCGTCATGGTCCGGCGCTGTTGGCGTTTGATTATCCAACAGGCGGATGGTCCCGCCGTCGGATTCTGTCAGCTCTTTAGCGATGGCAAGCCCAAGGCCCGTACTGCCTCTGCGCGAGGCATCTGCGCCAAAGGGTTGGAACAGCTGCTTGCGCACCTTTTCAGGAATGCCCGGCCCGGTATCACTTACTGTGATGTGAGCTTCATCACCGTTGAAGCTAGCCGTCACGGATAGGGAAAGCCCTTCGGCATTCTCTCCAAGGGCTTCAAGCGCATGGCGTCCGTTGCGTATCAAGTTAAGAAGCACACGGAACAGATTTTCGCGGTCGACCCGGATTGCGAGGGTTGGATCAATGCTGTTCTCAAACCGAACGGTTCGATGGTTTGAAAGCCCAGCAAATTCGGCAACTTCATCGACCAGCGGACCCAGCGTGAAGGTGGACCGCACTGGCGCTTCTTCGCGCACTTGGCCGTAGGCGAGCGTTGCCTCGCAAAACGAGACAGCCCTGTCGATCGCGCGCACGATCTTGGGCGCAATGCGTTGGACATGCGGATCGGCGATCATCTCAAGGCGCTCAGATAGCAAGTGCGCACTTGAGAGCAGATTGCGTAGATCATGATTGATCTTCGAGACGGCGAGACCTACGTCGGCCAATCGGCGGCGCTCGGTGAGCATGGTTCGCAAGTCAGTTTGCATCGAGGCGAGACGCGCCTCGGCGCGGCCCAGTTCATCGCCACGACCGGAAGGCACAATCACAGAAGCTGGATCTTCTGGATTGTCGGCGAAGTTTGCCATCGCTGCATCGAGTCGCTGCAGCGGTTTCACAAACAGGGCGTTGAGCGCCAGGTAAACCAGAACGGCGGTCACGACAGAGATGAAGATGGAGAGGATGAGGATGTTGCGCGAGAAGCCGAGCATCGCATCACGCAGATCCCGTTCTTCCACAACGACTTCGACGAAACGGAAGGTTGGCGGTTCAGGCGGTCCATGAATGCGCAAAACCCGGTCGCCGCCCAGAAGTGTGCTGAAAGCTTCCCAAATCGCGGTGAGAGGACTGCTGGTTGTGACCTCCACATCGACGGCAAGGTCGGCCACAAGCGTGCCCTCAATGCCGGTGCGCTGCGCAAGGATGCGCCGGTCGCCATATTGCGACAGAACAAGTTCTTGAGCATCAAGCGTTTCGAGAACGACCTGCTGCATCATCGTGTCGCCACGCTCGCGCGGTCCGTAGGTCGCGGGATCGAGCGCAGCAACAGCCAGCTCGGCATCGGCAAGCCGGTCGCTAATCCAATTGTTGCGGAAGTTCGCGATGGACGGCACGAAGATCATCACTTCGGCGATCATCACGAAGACAATCGTGAGCACCAATAGTTTGGCAGAAAGCCCCGCTCCTTGAGGGGCGGGCGCTTCTGTTTCAGACGGTAATGGTGAGACAGGGTCGCGCATGGTTGCACCCTATATAGTTCGTCCCGTCGATCAGCCAAACCGCTGCAAGAAGCGGATGACACTGCGAAGAAATGGGCTTTCCGTCGCGCCTTTGTAGTACTCAACAGCTGCGCGGCGACCAACCTCAGCCAGCGTTGGGTAAGCAGCCACCCAACTGGTAATGTCGGAGACTTTCATGCCTTTGGCAACGGCAAGGCCCCAAAGGGAGATGATCTCACCAGCTTTTGGACCAACGACAACTGCACCAAGGATTTTCCCGCGTTTGGTGGTGAAGACCTTGATAAAGCCTTCGGTCGTCCGCTCGGCGATGGCCCGATCATTCTCATGGAACGCCCAGCGAAGGATACGCACGCCTTCGATGTTCTTCACCTCTTCTTCGGTTGCACCAACAGATGCAACTTCCGGATCGGTGTAGGTTGTCTTCGGCAAGATCGTTGCGTTCTGCTTGATCGGTATACGGAACAGAAGGTTCCGCGCGATCAGCGCGCCATGGTAGCCAGCAACGTGGGTGAATTGCAGACCGCCAGCGACATCGCCAATGGCATAGACCTTCTTGTTGGTCGTGCGCATGCCTTCGGTGACCTTGATACCGCGACGGTCATATTCAATGCCGCCCTTTTCAAGGTCGAGGCCTTCCACGTTCACCGCGCGGCCAGCGGCCACCATGATGTGCGAACCGGAGATTTCTGACGTCGAGGCCTGGCCATCAACGGTCGTCTCCACGGTCACTTTGACGCCGCTGCCATCTTTGGCGACCTGTACAACTTTGGCGTCTTCGTGGATCGACACGCCTTCGTTTTCCAAATGATGCTTCACGAGCTCAGCGGCCTCGCGATCTTCGCGGCCCAAAACCTTGGAACCCTCAAGCACTGTCACCGCTGCGCCTAGACGGCGGTGTGCCTGGGCAAGCTCTAGACCGATGGGGCCAGCGCCTACAATGATGAGGTGCTCGGGCAGTTCCGTGCGGTCGAAGATCACTTCGTTGGTGATGTAAGGAACCGTGTCGAGGCCAGGGATCGGTGGCACAGCAGGCCGTGAGCCGGTTGCGATAACAACGCGGCGGGCTTTAATGGTTGTGTTGCCGACCAGAACGGTGTTGGCATCCACAAAGCGCGCTTCGCCACCTAGGACGGTGACCCCAAGGCCTTCATAGCGCTCAACTGAGTCGACCGGTGCAATGGTGCCGATCACGTCTTTGATGTGGTTGTGGACGGTTTGAAAGTCCACATCGAACGGCTTGTCGCCTGTGCCCTTGGCATGGATGCCAAACTTCGGCCCTTCCACAATCGCGTGGGCATGTTTCGCGGCAGCGAGAATAGCCTTGGAGGGAACACAGCCAACGTTCAAGCAGTCGCCGCCCATTTTGTGCTTCTCAATGAGAACCACTGGCACGCCGAAGCTGGCCATGACCGATGCTGTGGTCAGGCCGCCGGAACCGCCGCCGATCACGAGGACATCTGGTGTCAGCGTGCGGGCTTCACCGCTTGGCTGTTCTGGGATGAGGGAAGGCGCTGTAGCGTCTTTCTCCGCCGTCAGTGCGTCAGTGGTCATGGTTGCCTCGTTTTGCGATGTGGCTGACGCGATATCGCCAGTCTTCAAGGTTGTCGATTTAGAGCCATGTGTTTGTACGGCTTGATCGTGAAGATGGAGTTGAATTCAAAATTGCAAAGGTCTTTTGTGTCTAGTGTGCATGCTTTTTCAGCGTGCTTTTTTTCTAAGTCTCGCGAGGCGAGGAGGGCGTGTCGGTTTGCTCTGGGCCTCTGTGCCAACGGCAAGTTCAGACATACTTTGCCTGAGCGCCAGTCATGCGTTGTTTCGAACCGGCGGCGTTAAAGCTTGCGATGGAATGGATTTGTCGGGGTCTTGCGGCCGGGAGAGCTTGTCTCCCGGCTCAGCTTCGTAGTCTGGCCTTACTCAGCAGCGGCTGTTTCAGCCTGGGCCTTTTTGCGTGCCCGCAGCTTCTTCATGACCGGTGGGATCAAAGCTACCGAACCAAGAGCTGCGAAGGCAAAGATGATCTCTTTCGTGACCAGCGATGCAAGGTCGATGGAGCAAGTGCCAGCAGCTGAACAGCCTGGATTGGCAAGTTCCTGCGCTGCGATCACGCTGTCGAGGCCGGAACCAACGAAGGCGTAGGCAAACGTGCCTGGTGCGATGCCCATGAAAGTGGCGATGAAGTAGCCACGCAGCGGCATGTTCACAAGCGCTGGCGCAATGTTCACCAGCGTAAAGGGGAACACCGGCGTCAGGCGCAAGAAGAGGAGGTAGTTGAACGCATCATCTTTAAAGCCGTCCAGCAGTTTTTTCAGCGTTGGTCCAGCTTTCTCAGCAATGGCCTGGCCGAAAGCTGTGCGGGCCGCAAGGAAGAGTGCTGTTGCGCCGATCGAGGCCGCAAAGAGGACCGCTGCGCCGCCGACCATCCAGCCAAACAAGAAGCCAGCAGCGATGGTGAGCAGGCTCGCAGCGGGGAAGCTCAGCGCCACCGCCATGGCATAAAGAACGCCGAAGCCAAGGACGGAGACTAAATAGTTCTCGGTGATGAAACCCGCGAGAACTTCTCGCTGACGGATGAGCGCGGAAAGGCTGAGATAGTCATTCAAACCAAAGGCAAACGCAGCACCCATGGCGCCAACGATGACAATCAAGGGAAGGAAACGTTTCAGCATGGACGACTTTGGCTTAGCGTTGGAGGAGCTTTGGACTGATGTGTTCTGGGTTACATCAAGATCGGCTCCGGACGATAGTGTTGCTTCTTGGGGGCTAGGCGGGTTCACGGTTCTGTTCCTTTGGTTAGCCGACGCTTGCAGCTCGGCAGATCGGTTGTGCGGTTATCGCGTTGCCTTGATGTTTAGCAGGCAAATCTTACCATTTCACTGGCCTCGCGCACTATCACACGCCCTTGTGATGGCCCGTTATGCCTGCAGTGCCGGGGTGTGAGCGGGTGTTACGACTGGGTGTCAGGTGCGCGAGTTGTTTTGTCAGCTAAGTAACAGAACAGGTCACATCGGCGGTGAAGAGACCAACCGCACGTCCAAAAGCTGGACTTTGGTTTGACTTTTGCGGTCGGCCATATCTATAAGCGCGCCTCAAAGCGCAGCTGGTCAAACATGAGAATTGAACAGGCGCGCACCGATTTTAAGACACTGTTGATGATAATCCGGGTTTGCGAGGCGGCGACCGCCGTTATAGAACGCGCTTTCCGGTTAGGATGAGTTGAGCGATGAAACGCACCTATCAACCCTCAAGGCTCGTGCGCAAACGCCGTCACGGGTTCCGTGCACGCCTGGCCACAAAAGGTGGCCGCAAGGTTTTGGCGGCACGGCGCGCCCGCGGTCGCAAGCGTCTGAGCGCTTGAAGGCGTCTCGTTAGACCTTGGCGCCAGGTTTTAGCTTTGGCGATATGTCGCAAAAGTATTTCCCCGGCACTGCACGCTTTGGCGCAATCACACCACTAACGAAACTCACACAACGCGCTGACTATGTGGCGGCCCGCGGCGGGAAACGTGCGCATACTGCCCCCTTTGTGCTGCAATGCCGCCAGCGTGGCGACGAAAATCCGGCACGCATCGGCCTGACCGTCACGCGTAAGGTGGGCGGTGCCGTGACTCGCAATCACATCAAAAGACGCCTGCGAAGTGCAATTGCATCCAGCGAGGGCCTAGGCTTTCTCGCAGGAAATGATTATGTGCTCATTGCAAGAGCTGAGGCAGCCATCTTGCCTTTCGAGGCATTGACGGAAGCGCTCAAAGCAGGCCTCAGAAAACTTCACTCTGACAAACGTCAGAAACGAGCCAAACCGGTTTAGGGACGATAGCGACCGACCATGGACAACAAGAACTATATCCTTGCCATTGTTCTCTCGCTCGGCATTCTGGTTGCCTGGCAGTATCTCTACGTTGGACCTCAAATAGAAGCCGAACGGCTCGCGCTGGAGGCAGAGCAGGAGGCCAGCCAAGCCGCTGGCGGCGCCCCCGTCGTTGATGACGGCGCAGCATCTATCTCGCCGGACGGCACCGTCATAACACCTGGCGGCTCAATCGCGATTGCTCCCGTCGACCGTGAAGCACTGATCGCAGGCTCAGATCGGGTGGCGATCGAGACATCGCACATCACAGGTTCTATCGCCCTGCGCGGCGCGCGGATCGACGACATCCACCTGTCTGAGTATCGTGAAACGCTGGATGAGGATTCCGACACGGTGATTCTCTTCTCGCCGTCTGGTTCCTCCGATCCGTTCTATGCCGAGTTTGGTTGGGCACAGGGTGCTGGCGGTGCCGCAACTTTGCCAAGCGCCTCAACGGACTGGCAAGTGGAAGGCAACGCGACGCTGACGGCTAACACGCCTGTCACACTCGTCTATGATAATGGCGAAGGGCTTGTGTTCCGCCGCTTCATCTCGGTGGACGAAGACTACATGTTCACAGTTCGCCAAGAGGTTGAGAACACCTCCAATGGCGGCGTGCTTCTCTTTCCCTACGGCCTCATAGCCAGACACAACGAGCCGCAGACAAGCCGTTTGTTCATCCTGCACGAGGGTCTTATCGGCTATTTTGGTGAAGATGAGGGCCTGGCGGAGATTGACTACGATGATCTGCGCGACGATGGGACCGTCCAGTATCGCGATGTACAAAGCGGCTGGCTTGGTATCACCGACAAATATTGGGCCGCAGCGCTCGTGCCGAGTGGACTAGAAGCCTATCGCGGCGAGTTCCGCATCGATCAGATCCCGACCGGCGAGAGCTTCATCTCCGCCTATCTCGGCGGCGGGTTCGAAATCGCCCCTGGTGGGAGCATCTCGGTTGAAAACCGTCTATTCGCAGGCGCCAAGGAAGTCGCGATTGTTGACGGATATGAAGCGGCGCTCGGCATCGACCGCTTTGAGCTGATGATTGATTGGGGCTGGTTCTACTTCCTCACCAAGCCGGTCTTCTTCGCGATCAAATGGCTGTTTGGCATTTTCGGCAACTTCGGGGTTGCGATCCTTCTGATCACCGTGGGCATCAAGCTCGTCTTTCTGCCGCTTGCCAACAAGTCGTACGCCTCGATGTCGAAGATGAAGAAGGTGCAGCCGCAGCTCAAAGAGATCCAAGAGCGCTACAAAGAGGATAAGCCTGAACTACAAAAGCAGATGATGGCCCTATACCAGAAGGAAAAGATCAACCCTGTGGCCGGCTGTTGGCCCGTCTTGATCCAGATTCCGGTGTTCTTCGCGCTTTATAAGGTTCTCTTTGTCACCATCGAAATGCGCCACGCGCCGTTTTTCGGCTGGATACAGGATCTTTCCGCGCCTGACCCAACCTCAATCTTTAACCTGTTCGGGATTCTTCCCTACGATCCAACACTTGTCCCGTTGATTGGTCCGCTTCTTGGCCTCGGCATCTGGCCGCTCTTGATGGGCATCACGATGTTCGTCCAGATGAAGCTAAACCCGCAGCCGACCGACCCAACCCAAGCGATGATCTTCACCTGGATGCCGGTGGTTTTCACGTTCATGCTGGCGACCTTCCCAGCAGGCTTGGTGATCTACTGGACGTGGAACAACTTCCTCTCGATCATCCAGCAGGCGGCAATCATGAAACGGCACGGGGTCAAGATCGAGCTGATGGACAATCTACGCGCCATGGTCGGCAAGAAATCAGACAAGCAGGCCGACAAGCAACCAGCAGAGTAGAACCCCCTATTGCGGGTGATTGGTCCGCATGGCGGCTGAAACTATAGATCTTGATGCTATTGGCCTGTCGGCGACCCTTGTGGACGCTGGAGATCAGCTGTTTGCGCGCGATTGGACCTTCGAAAAAGGCGTTGTGGCGGCCAATGGGCTGCCTACGGACGGACGGATCGAGATCGCGTTTGCGGGTCGCTCGAATGTCGGCAAGTCCTCGCTCCTCAACGCACTGGTGAACCAGAAAGGTCTTGCACGTACTTCGAACACGCCTGGTCGCACGCAAGAGCTGAACCTCTTCACCGCTGACGGGATGCCCTTTCGGATCGTCGATATGCCGGGCTACGGCTTCGCCAAAGCGCCAAAATACAATGTGGATGCCTGGAATAAGCTGATCCGGCAGTATCTGCGCGGGCGGGCGGAGCTGGCACGGGTCTATATCCTGATCGACAGCCGGCACGGGCTGAAGAAGAACGATCTTGCGATCCTCGACTTGCTCGACGAGACGGCGGTGAGCTACCAGATCATTTTAACAAAGACCGACAAGCTTAAGCCAGGGCAGCTCACGCGAGTGGAAAAGGCCACGGTAGAAGCGATCAGCCGTCGTCCGGCTGCTTATCCGTTTGTGGCGACAACATCATCCAATACGCGCACTGGTATCGACGTCGTCCGCGGATTCATCGCCCGGTTGTTAGACGATCAAGGTGCCCTTGCCTTTGAGGCCTGATCGGGCTGCGCTGGCGCAAGCGATCCGCGATAGCGCACGATCAGTCCGCTGCCAGGCAGCCAGCGCAGTGGCGTTTCCAACGCGACATCAAAATGGAACCTGCCATCGCGAACAAATTCGCGCGCGCGACTTGTCGGCAACATCCATCTGGGCATCGGAACACCGAGGAACCAGCCGCGCTCAACTTTTAACTCCATCATCCCGTCCTCAACGGGCAAGCTTTGCTCGAAGGTAAAGGCACCAAAGCGCTCGCGCACATGAAAAGGCTTCGGCGCGGGCATCAGATCCGAAGAGAAGGCGTCGTGCCCGAAGCGGCGCACCCATCGCTCGGCAGCACCCTTGCGGGCCTTGGTCACCATCAAAGAGACCGTGTCGCCCGCCTTGGGAAAACCGATCACACGAGCGATAAGCCGCGCCATCCAACCTTTTCCGCGCTCGACGCTGGCTTGGCCCGTGAAGTGTGTCACATCGTCGGTCTGGTGCAACGCTTTGGCCGCAGGCTCTAACGCGTCCCACCGTTCCCCAAGAGCGCTTTCAAACAGATAGCGGGTTGGCGTCTCTGCCTGGTACGCAGTAATGGCGAGCGAGCGCTGTGGGTCCTTCGTTGCATCCAAGATATAAGCAAGCGGCAGTTCCACGAGGCAGGGCCGGGCACCTGCCGGAACCTTGCCAATTCGCCTTAAGAGTGCCCGGGCGACCAGCGCGGGGACATGAGGGCCATGCCCCGCCTAAGCGATCAGGTGCCATTCCTTGGTGACGGCCTTGCCTGCGCGGGTTCCTCGCACCCGAACGAGCATTCCGCCGATATCTGATCCAAGCGGTCGCATCGCGTCGGCCAGCATTTTCAAAGCCCTAAGCGCCCAGCTTGGAGAGGGCAGCGGGATCACGCGGCGAAGCCAGCTCAATGCGAAGAGCGATCCGTTCATGATCGGCAGTTCGAGGCCAGCATGGAACCGAACCGAACGCGCGCCGAAGAACGTAGGAAACAATATATGGTCTGGAGCGCCGATGGCGTAGCCTGCACGCCGCAAGTCCTTACCCCATGGCGTTTTGAGGACGAACAGTTCGCGCTCTTCCCAGCCGTGCACTTTGATCCACCGACCTCCGCGCATGACGGCAAGCGGTTTGCCGACCTGGCTCACGATGCTGGAGATCACCGAAACACCACGCGGAGCGTCGTTGCCGGGCAGAATCGCGCTTTCGATGACGTTGATCGCATCAAGGTCACTGCCAAGCGCGGCCACGACGCTTGATGACAAGCCGGGGACGCTTGATGCACCCGAAAGCACGGTAACCTGCGCAGCTTTCGCTGCATCGTCGAACGCTGAAATGCCTTCGGTGAACGGTCCGCTATCGGACAGATCTAGATAGTGTACCGCACGTGCGATGCAGGCCTTTGGCAGCCGGTAGGTGTCGCCACCATAGGCGTGGTAAGGCCCCGCAGCGTCGACCACCGCATCGGGCTGAACGGCAAAAATCGGTGTCAGGTCAGCGCTGAGATCAACCTGGAGGCTCTCGATGTTTTTACCCGTCTGTGACGCAAACATCACAGCTGCAAGGGCCACCTTCGCACTTTCGCGGCCGGCGACCCACACATCGTGACCATCGCGAGCTAACATCTCAACAAGGTTGCCGCCGAACACACCGTAGCCGCCAACAACAACAACGCGCATCTGGTTAGTTCATCAGCTTCGCGCGCAAGCGCGGGTCGGGCATCGCACACATGTCGGTTCTTCCGAATATGCGATAGCGATTGCGCGCGATGTGGCCGTAGAGCCAGTCTTGAAGGGTGCGCGGCAGGAGGCGAAGCGGTTGCAAGAGCCAGCCGATGCCGCCGACCAAACGGCCGGCACGGATCATAGCGTCGAGCGAGGTGTAGGCCTTGCCTTCGTGCAGCAGCAGCCAACTTTCCGGGTCATCCGGCGCGAGTCCGTAGTGCGCCAACATGGATCGACCTAGCAGCGTCTGAACCCGGCAAATCTTGAAACGGTCTTGTCGATCGAAGCGGGCGATGAGCCGCGCACCGAACGTGCACAGAACGCATTCGCCATCCATAAACGTGATGGCGCCGCTGTCATCGAAGTCGGGAACCAAGCTGTCCGCGCGATACGAGTAGGTTTCAAAGGCCGCAAGCCTAGACATGGAAAGCTTTACCTTTTGCATGACGACTAGTCGCGCAGCGACCAAATGTCGATCTGGCGCGGTGTCGCAGAGCCTCCGCCACTTGACCTTTGGACCAAGCCGGTGTCCATCAGCGCATCGCGACCGCATACTCAATGATCCCCATGCCCTTCGATGATGATCCCAACGTTCCACTAGAACCTAAGCCGGTACGCCAGGCCCGGCTGATAAGCCAGGTGCTGCCGTACATGCAGCGCTACACAGACCAGACGATTGTGGTGAAGTATGGGGGGCATGCAATGGGGGATGAGGCCCTCAGCCAAGCCTTTGCGCGCGATATTGTTCTCTTAAAACAATCCGGTATCAAACCCATTGTGGTGCATGGGGGCGGACCACAGATCGCCGCCATGCTGGAGAAGCTTGGCATCGAAAGCGCGTTTGAAGATGGGCTTCGCGTCACCGATGAGAAGACGATCGAAGTGGTGGAGATGGTTCTTGCAGGTTCGATCAACAAACAGATCGTGCAGGAGATCACCGCAGCGGGTGGCAAGGCCATCGGCATATGCGGCAAGGATGGCCAGATGGTCACTGCGAAGAAGGTGAGCCGCACGACCGTTGATCCTGACTCCAATATCGAGCGCGTGGTGGATCTAGGGTATGTTGGCGAGCCCGATGAAGTACGTGCGCCCGTCCTTGATATGGTCACCCGAGAGGCACTGATCCCCGTCGTGGCACCCGTCGCTGCCGGTCATGATGGCAAGACGTACAACATAAACGCCGATACGTTTGCGGGCGCCGTCGCGGGGGCGCTTGGGGCCACGCGACTGTTGTTCCTCACCGATGTCGACGGCGTTTTGGACAGCGATAAAAAGCTGATGCCGGAGCTTAGTGTCGACCAGGCAAAAGCTCTGATCGCGGACGGCACAATCGCAGGCGGCATGATCCCCAAAGTGGAAACCTGCATCCAGGCAGTGGAAGCGGGCGTAGAAGGGGTGGTCATCCTCAACGGGAAAGTGCCCCACTGCGTGCTTCTCGAACTCTTCACCTCCCACGGCGCTGGCACGCTGATCGCGCGCTAACGGTCCCTCGAAGCTCCACCCACGCCAAACCTCCCGATGAAAAGCGAAACGCGCATGACAACTGCCATTAGCAGTACTGACCTCTCATTAGCGCTCCAAACGGAGCATGAGCGACATACGGGACTGGAAGCGTTCTCGCGCGTTGAACACTGGGTGTTCGACCTCGACAACACGCTCTACCCGCACCATTCCAACCTGTTCGCACAGATGGACAAGAAGATGACCGCCTATCTCGCCAAACTTCTCGGGCTGGAGCATGATGAGGCGCAGAAGGTGCAGAAGAGCTACTACAACACCTATGGCACAACCTTGCGCGGGCTGATGGTGGAGAACGGTATCACGCCGGACGATTTCCTCGAGTATGTCCACGATATCGATCACTCGGTTCTGGAGCCCGATCCAAAGCTTGATGCAGTTCTGGAGGCGCTTCCCGGGCACAAATACGTGTTCACCAATGGCACGAAGAAACACGCCGAAGCCGTGCTCGAACGCCTGGGCGTCTCGGTGGAGTTCCAACACATTTTTGATATCGTGTCCGCCGACCTCATCCCCAAACCCAATGACGAGCCCTACGAGAAGTTCCTGAGCGAGACCGGCATAGATCCCATCAAAGCTGCCATGTTTGAGGATATGTCAAAGAACCTCCGCGTGCCCCACAAGCAGGGCATGCTGACGACACTTATCGTGCCGCGTGGCACGCGCGATCTCTTCCATGAAGAATGGGAATTGGAAGAGGAGAACAATCATGTCGGCTACGTCACCGACCATTTGTGCGTGTTTCTGGAAGATGTCTTGTCGATGATCGGACAAACGCGGTAGAGCGACCGTAAGATCACGTACCATTTTCCAAGCGAGACTATCCATGCATCACGCCATGACTGACCACGCCGCTATTGAGGCCACTGTGACTCAAGCTTTTGAGACGCGCGACGAGGTGAACGTGCGCACCACTGGTGAGGTGCGCGATGCGGTGGAGGCAGCGCTAGATCTGCTCGACAAAGGCCACGTTCGCGTGGCATCGCGTGGTGAGGATGGCACATGGACTGTACATCAATGGCTGAAGAAGGCAGTGCTCCTGTCCTTCAGGCTCAACGCGATGGACATTATCAAGGGCGGGCCGGGCGATGCGGTCTGGTGGGACAAAGTTCCATCCAAGTTTGACGGCTGGCGCGCAATCGATTTTGAAAATGCAGGCTTCCGGGCCGTGCCGAACGCCATCGTGCGGCGGTCAGCCTACATCGCGCCAGGTGCCGTCCTCATGCCTTCCTTTGTCAATCTCGGCGGTTATGTGGATGAAGGTACGATGGTGGATACATGGGCCACGGTCGGCTCGTGCGCGCAAATCGGCAAGAACGTGCACATCTCCGGTGGTGCTGGAATCGGTGGCGTACTGGAGCCGCTGCAGGCGGGACCCGTCATCATTGAGGACGATTGCTTCATCGGTGCGCGATCTGAAGTGGCCGAAGGTGTGATTGTCCGCGAAGGCGCGGTGCTTTCCATGGGCGTCTTCATTGGGGCGTCCACCAAGATCGTTGACCGCGAGACGGGCGACATCTTTCGCGGCGAAGTGCCGGCCTATTCGGTGGTGGTGCCGGGAACTCTGCCGGGTAAACCGTTTCCAGATGGCACCCCAGGTCCAGGACTTGCCTGCGCGGTCATCGTGAAGCGTGTCGATGCGCAGACGCGCTCGAAAACATCCATCAACGAGCTGTTGCGCGACTGACCAAGGCATCGAGGGCGCTACAACGCGGCCGTGACCTTGAAAGCAGCGATGCGGGAAAGCATGTAGGAGCGAGTGACGTCTGTTCTCTGCAGCGGCCTCCGAAACCCAGGATCCTGACCCTTGGCCAACCCGCCACCCGTTCCTTCACCGGCTTCTGGAACACCAGTTCCGCCAGCGACAGATGTGCAGACCTTCGTATGGCTTTTTTTCCGTTTTGATGGGCGGATCGGTCGGCAGGTCTACTGGTTGGCGATCCTGTTCCTAACCGCCGTTACTGGGCTCAGCCAGCCCTTCATCATCGATCCGGAAACCGACGCCATCGTGATGAACTTTGGGCCGTTCCAATCGTTCGTCTACACGATGGCAACGATCTGTATGATGATGGTGTCGATCAAGCGGTTGCATGATCTTGGACTGACAGGGTTCTTCGCGGTTGCCTTGCTCATCCCTGCGGTCGCCGTCATCGCCACGATTTGGCTTGGTGTGCGCAAGGGGGATGAGGGCCCTAACAGCTATGGTGATGTGACGGACGTGCGTCCAGGGTCAAAGCGCCCGCCGACACAGCCGCCAACCGCTAGCAACGACGCTTAAAGATCATCGCTGCGATGGATCATGGTGTTCACCTACGCGACCCGATCGCCGTGCTCCAGACGCTCATTCGCATGCCAAGCGTGACACCAGATAGCGCAAATGCCATCCAAGGCGCTGCAGATATGCTCAACGCGCTCGGGTTTGAGACCGAGCAGCTTGTCTTTTCAGCTGAGGAAACGCCTGACATCTCCAATCTTTTCGCCAGCTTCGGCACCGGCGAAAAACACTTCGCTTTTGCTGGTCATGTCGATGTGGTGCCCGTTGGTCAGGAGAAGGACTGGCAGCAAGGGCCATTTGATGGTGCGATAAAAAACAGCAAACTCTACGGACGCGGTGCCGTTGATATGAAGGGTGGCATCGCCGCCATGATTGCCGCGGGTGCACAGTTCTTAGACGCCCATAAGGACGGCTTTGGCGGGCGGCTTTCGTTCATCCTGACAGGCGATGAAGAAGGGCCTGCCATCAATGGCACGCAGCCCTTGATGGAGCACATCCACGCCAAGGGCGAACGAATCGACGCCTGCCTTCTGGGAGAGCCGACCAACCCCTCGCGCATGGGTGAGATGATCAAAGTGGGGCGGCGGGGATCACTCAATGGGGTCCTGACCGTCGAGGGCAGGCAGGGCCATGTCGCGTACCCGCATTTGGCGGCAAATCCATTGACGCCTCTGGCAGAGGCCTTCATGGTGCTCAAAGCGTCTCTCGATGAAGGAACGGACCTTTTCCAACCCTCCAACCTTGAGCCCGTCACCGTGGATACGGGCAATCCAGCGACCAATGTAATCCCGCAGCGCGTCTCTGCCACGTTCAATGTTCGCTTCAACACAAACTGGACAAAAGAAACGCTGGAAGCCGAACTGCGTCACCGTCTTGATGCCGTGACCTGGGGCGATTGCAGATACACGCTCACCGTCAAAGGCGATGCGAGCGATGCCTTCTACACACCGCCTGGAGCCTTCGTTGAGGCGCTTTCCAACGCGGTAGAGGAAGCAACTGGGCTTAAGCCAGACCTCTCGACCTCAGGCGGCACATCAGATGCGCGCTTTATCAAGAACTACTGCCCAGTGGTGGAGTTCGGCCTCGTTGGCGAGACGATGCATCAGGTGGATGAGCATGTGGAGATCGCTCACCTTGAGGCCCTGACAGCAATTTACCGGCGTTTGCTGGAGAAGTTTTTCTCCCAAGATATTCGCGCCTTAGACTCTAGGGTCAGGACCCATTAATTTTGCGGTCATGGCGCGCTGTTTGGCACAGAGATGCAAGGAAAAGCTTGAAGAGCGGGGTTCCTCCCCGGTCAAAAGCTTTGACACCGCAGAGCAAAGCCAAACGCGCGTCGCTGAAGCGATAGGCCTTATTGGCCCTTCTGGCGCGTTGCAAAGGTTTGAAAACCTCATGGTTTCCTGCGCCTTTGCGCCTTCCAGAAAAACCAATGAACGCCGACCATTATCCGCAAAATTAATGGGTCCTGACCCTAGTAATCCACCTTCGTGAAAACCAG